>NZ_OMOQ01000001.1:0-602650 GCF_900302475.1 Defluviimonas aquaemixtae | reverse complement strand
GCCGATCTTCATGAACGTGCCTGTATCCGGTTTCGAAGAACGTAGCGCCGCCCCCGGCGGGTCGGCAAGCGGGCGTCGTCAGACGGTGTCGAGATAGATCTCGGTCTTCTCCTCGGGCGTCAGTTCTTCCATGTAGTGCATCTCCTGCCGCTTGGTCATCACCAGATTGCGGATAAGCCCATCGGGGAAGATCCGGTGCATTGCCTCGCTCTTCTCGAACGTGTCGATCGCCTCGCCCCAGTTGTCGGGCAGAAGCGGAAGATCGAGCGCATAGGCGTTGCCGGTGATAGGTGGCGGCGGCGTCATTTCCTCCTCGATCCCGGTTAGGGCGGCGCCGAGAATGCCCGCGAGCATGAGGTAGGGATTTACGTCGCCGCCGGCGACGCGATGCTCGATCCTCCGCGCGCTCGGGTTGCCCGAGGGGATACGGATCGCCGAGGTGCGGTTCTCGTAGGCCCAGCAGATGCCGTTCGGTGCGTGGGCCTCGGGAACCAGCCGGTCGTAACTGTTGGCGTGAGGCGCGAAGAGCAGCGTGGAATCGGGCATCGCCGCGATGCAGCCGGCGACCGCGTGTTTCAGGCGCTCCGAGCCGTCCGTTCCGCCGTCCGAGAAGATGTTGTTGCCCTCGGCGTCGAGGACCGAGAAATGGGTGTGCAGACCGTTGCCGGAATATTCCGGATATGGCTTGGCCATGAAGCTGGCGGCAAAACCGTGGCGGCGCGCAAGGCCCTTCAGAAGCAATTTGAAAAGCCAGGCATCGTCGGCGGCGCGCAGCGCATCATCCGTGTGCATCAGGTTGATCTCGAACTGGCCGAGGCCCGCCTCCGAGATCGCAGTGTCGGCCGGAATGTCCATCGCCTCGCAGGCATCGTAAAGATCGGTGAAAAATGTATCGAAGGCGTCGAGTGCGCGGATCGACATGATCTCGGCTGCCTTGCGGCGTTTGCCGGATCGCGGGCTGGTCGGGACCTGCAGCGTCTTGCCGCTGTCGTCGATTAGGAAGAACTCAAGCTCCATCGCGCAGACCGGCGTCAAGCCCAGCGCCTTGTAACGTTCGACGACGCGCGCGAGCGCATGGCGCGGGTCACCCTCGTAAGGCTTGCCGTTCTCGCGGAACATCCAGATCGGTAGCAGCGCCGTCGCGGAGTCGAGCCAGGGCATGGGCATGAATCCGCGCTCGGTGGGCTTTAGGATGCCGTCCTGGTCGCCGGTTTCGAAGACCAAGGGGCTGTCTTCGATATCCTCGCCCCAGATGTCGAGGTTGAGGACCGACATGGGAAAGCGCGTGCCGTTCTCGACGACCGTGTCGGCGAAGCGCACCGGCACGCGCTTGCCGCGCGGCTGACCGTTGAGATCGGCGGCGGCCACGCGGATCGTGCGCACCTCGGGGTGTTTTCTGAGCCAGTTCTTCATCGTCGCACCTGAATGCCGGGGCCGTGCTCCGACGCCGCCATGGGCCCGGTCCCGAAGAGTCCGGTCGGCTGCATCTGCCCATGCCCTTGGGCCTTGCCTGTTTATGATCAAATAATACCGTAGCTCCGCCGCTCTCAAGCTATGGGAAGAATTATGGAAGCAACGCAGCGCTCAAAATTTGATCAAATGAGGATTACTACCGGATGATCTGCGGACGCAAGCGAATTCTGCTCCGGCTCGCCTGCGGAAGGTGACGGTTGAGCTTCTTGTTGATCTGACCGAAGGCCCAGATGATGACGAGCGTGAGCAGGATGAAATAGGCCGCGATCACCGGGTATGCGATGAACGGATTGAACGTCTTGGCCGAGAAATAGGTCGCGTAGTAAAGCGAATCTCCCTTTTGCTGGAACGCTGGGAAGCCTGAGAAATAGACCAGCGTCGTGGCATGGAAGAGGAAGATCGCCTCGTTCGTATAGGCTGGCCAGGCAAGCCGCATCATGGTCGGCCAGATCACGCGGCGGAAGCGCGCCCAGCCCGCCATGCCGTAGGCGTCCGCCGCCTCTATGTCGCCCTTCGGAACGGAGCGCAGCGCGCCGTAGAAGATCTCGCCCGAATAGGCGGCGGTGTTGAGGAAGAGCACGAGAAGCGCCCCTGCCCAGGCCTTCGACAACCACGACGTTGCGACCGTGATCGTCATGAAGCCGAGCGGAATATCGATCCCGGCGCGCGGCAGCAACACGAAGGTTTCGTAGGCCAGGAAAAACTGGATGAAGAGCGGCGAGCCGCGGAAGATGAAGATGAACCATTCGGCAGGCGCCCTGGCCCACGGGTTGGCGCTCGCCTTGGCCACGGCAAGCGCGTTGGCGAGAAAGAAGCCGAGGCTGAGCGCAAGGATTCCGAAATACAGGTTCCAGATGAGGCCTGACCCGATCAGCACGAAATGCTCGCAGAGCGTAAAGTCGGAACGCGGCAAGAGCCGCTCGCCGATCCCGATCGAGCGCAGGGCATAGCCTGTGAAGGTTTCCCAGCAACTCATCGCGCGGCCTTCCGCTGCATCTCACCCGCGAGCGTCGCCTGGCCGTGGCTGAGCCGCACCGTTAGACGGCCGAGCACGCCTTCCGAGAGCCGTGTCATCGTAAGGTAGAAGACGAGCAGACCAAGGAAGTACCACACACGCCAGTCGGGATGCGGATAGTCGTATTGTGAGGTCTTCGACCCGCCGAGTTCGCGCGCCCAGTAGACGATGTCCTCGACGCCGAGGAGAAAGAGAAGCGGCGTCGCCTTGATGAGGATCATCCAGAGGTTCGACAGGCCCGGCAGGGCGTAGATCCACATCTGCGGCACGAGCACGCGCCAGAAGGTCTGCCTGTGGGTCATGCCGTAGGCTTCGGCCGTCTCCATCTGCGCCCGAGGCACGGCCTGCATGGCGCCGTAGATCACGTTGGCCGCGAATGCGCCGAAGACGATCGAGAAGGCGAGCACGGCGAGCGAGAAGCCATAGGCCTCGTGCATCCATTGCGGGCTCGTCGACAGGGGCAGCTTGGCCTCGGCGCAGACGACGAAGTCATTGCCCTGCCAGACCGGCTTGTCCCAGCCGGGGCACTTCACCTTGTGGCGCAAAAACTCGAAGGCCTGGTCGAGCGCGATGGGCACGAAGAGAAAGAAGATGACATCCGGCACGCCCCGCACCATCCCTGTGTAGGCCTTGCCAAGCCAGCGGAGCGGCGGGATGTGTGACTGCGCTGCCATCGCGCCCCCGAAGCCGAAGGCAAGCGCGGCAGGCGCCGTGATCAGCATCAGAACCAGCACGACCCCGAACGAGGTATAGAAGAGAAAATGCTTGCCCGTGGTCAGGTAGCACACGAGCCAGGTCAGGCCCTCGATCGACTTTGGGTCGGTGCAGAATGAAAACATCGGAATGAAGAAGGACGGGGCCGGCCGGCCCCGCCCTAATCGTCATCAGTAGACGAGTGCTTCGTCGCCGAACCACTTCTTGATCATGGCATTCAGCGTGCCGTCATCCTTCATCGACTGAATCGCGGCGTCGAACTTGTCGCGAAGCTCGGTATCGCTTTCGCGGATGCCCAGGCCCACGCCGCCGCCGAGCTGCACGTCCTCGCCGGCCCAGACGAGCTGACCGTTCGATTCCGCGACGATGGGCGCGAGGAAGTCCTTGTCGGCAAACACCGCATCGGCCTCGCCGTTGCGGACAGCGGCGATCGTCTCGTCCGGCGTCGGGTATTCCAGAAGCGTCGCGCCGGATTCGGCGACATGGGCGGCCTGGATCGTCGCGGTCTGCGCCGCGATCACGCCCGAGCTCACGTCGGCATCGGCAGAGAGCGCCGCATAGGCCGAGGCCGCCGGCGGGATGTAGTTCTGGGTGAAGTCGATGACCTTGTCACGCTCATCGGTGATCGACATGCCGGCGATGATCGTGTCGTAGTTGCCCGAGACGAGGTTCGGGATGATCGAATCCCACTCGTTCGTCACCCACTCGCAGGTCAGTTCGGCTCGTGCGCAAAGCTCGTCGCCCAGTTCCCGCTCGAAGCCGTCCACTTCGCCCGCATCGTTGATGAAGTTGTACGGAGGATAGGCGCCCTCGGTCCCCATGCGGACGGTCTGCGCGGTGGCGAGGCTGGCGCTCAGCGCCAGCGCGGCGGCGGAAAGGATCAAGTGTTTCATCTCGTTACTCCCGGTTGTCTTGAGCTGCTTGGGATTTCATGCCGCGACAGTCGCGCTCAGAAACTGTTGCAGGCGTTCGGTTTTCGGTTGTCCGAACAGGCGATCGGGGGGACCCTCCTCCTCGATCCTGCCCAGATGCAGGAAAATGACGTGGTCCGACACGTCGGCCGCAAGCCGCATGTCGTGGGTCACGAGGAGCATCGTGCGCCCCTCGTCGGCAAGCGCCTTGATGACCTTCACAACCTCCTGCTCGAGCTCGGGGTCGAGCGCCGAGGTCGGCTCGTCGAAGAGAAGCGCCCGAGGTTCCATGCAGAGCGCCCGTGCGATCGCGGCGCGCTGCTGCTGGCCGCCGGAAAGCTGCGCGGGATAGACGTCGCACTTGTCGCCGATGCCGACCTTGTCGAGATACTTGCGTGCCGCCGCCTCGACTTCGGCCCGGTCGCGGCGCAGGACCGTCAGCGGCGCCTCCATGACGTTGTGCAGGATTGTCATGTGGGACCAGAGGTTGAACTGCTGGAAGACCATCGACAGGTTCGTGCGGATGCGGATCACCTGCGCCCGGTCGGCGGGATGACGGTTGAGCCCCTGGCCCCGCCACCTGACCTTCTCGCCCTCGAAAATCACGTCGCCCTGCTGGCTTTCCTCAAGAAGATTGCAGCAACGCAGGATCGTCGACTTGCCCGAGCCCGACGAACCGATGAGCGAGATCACCTCACCGCGATGCGCCGCGAGCGACACGCCCTTGATCACCTCGAGCTGGCCATAGGCCTTGTGCAGGTCACGGATTTCGATGACCGGTGTTTCCAGTTCCGACACGTGGTTTTCTCCCCGGGGCCAGAGTAGGGCGGATATTTTGCCGGTTTACAATGCACTTTTTAACCGGATTGGCAGGAAAATACCGGCGAACAGCTCAGTCCGCCGGCACTTCTTCCGTGGGTGACGCGGGGGTAGGCACGGCGAGATAAGCCTCCGACGGGATGGCGACCAGGCCGCGAATCCCGGTTGCCGTGCGGTCAACCGAATCGAGCGCGGCGATGGCGGCGCCGACGGCACGCGCGATAGTCGCGGCGTCCTGGCCCGGCGAGGTTATGAGCGGCAGGCCGGGCGTCGGCTCGCTGTGGTCGATGAGGCGGAGCTGCGCCGCGAGGTCCGGCAGGTGGCGCGCGATAAGCCGCCACGTCACCGCGTCGATGGCGGCGATATCGGCGCGGCGCTCGGCCACGGCGCGGGCGCTGTCGCGATGGGCACCGGTGCGCAGGGTCCGCGTGAAGCCGCGCCCGAACAACAAGGCTCGGTTCTGCGGCGCGGCCCAGCCGGACTGGCTGAGCGGATCGTTGTAGGCCAGCCTGCGTTCGACGAAATCCGCGAACCCGCCCGGCTCGTCGGCGCGCGTCACAAGGACGGAATAGTAATGTCCGGCCGGCGCGTCGGGCAGCCCGTAGTCGGGTGTCGCCACGAGTTGCACCCGACCGTGAAGCCGCGTCCGGTACGGCATGCCGCAGGTCTGCGCGAGGACGAGCGCGGGGCATTCCCAGATGTCCCACAAACTGCCATCTCGGGTTAGTCCTTCGGGCGCGGCGATCCCCTCATCGGCGAGAGCCTGGCGGATTCGTATCCACAGGCGATCGTTCTCGGCCGCGTTCTGCGGCCAGTCATACATCGCGAGGCTGGCGATCATTTCCTTCGGTTCTCGACATTCTGGCGGGCGATCGCGCGGTCGCGGTCGTTGATGCCAAGAAGGTCCGCCGTGACACGGATCATGGCATCCTCGCGCGGGTCGCGGTCGTCGTCCGACAGCGCCACCGACCACATCGCCTCCATCAGGCTCATCCGGTCCTCGTGCGGCACCGCATCCTTCAGCGCGCGGGTAAAGCGGACCGTGTCGGGCGCTTCTGCTTCCAGCACCTCAGCCTCGGCGCGGATCTTCGCGGCCTCGAAGGGCGAAAGGCCGTAGCGCTTTGCTACAACCCGGTCGATCCGCGTACGCTCGGGATCGGTGTAATGCTCGTCTGCTCGCGCGAGACGCACGAGCAGCGCCGCGAGCGCGAGGCGCGCATCCGGATCAGGCAGGCGCTCCGGCTCCTGGGCCATGAGCGAGGAAAGAAGTCGGCCGAACATGAAGCGCGATATAGGACCTTTCGGCGCGGTCTGCAAAAGGTCCGTCGCGCTGCGCGCATCCGGCGGCATCGAAAAATCGCTACGCGCGCAGTCGCCGGGACCGCCTCAGGCGCTCCGGCGCAGCAGGAAGAAGAGCGCGAGCAACATGCCGAACCCGGCAAGCCCCGCCGCAGTCTGCAAGGTGCCGAACTGTTCTGTGGCCGAGATCACGGCGGCGTTAAGCGCGCGGGTCTTGGACGAACCGCCGTCGCCGCCGGGGAAGCTGCCGATCAGAACCGCATAAGACGCCCAGCCGAAGAGGCCGAGCGAGAGAATGGCCTGAACGTATTTCATCGTCGTACTCCTGCGGTTTCCGCGCAGGAAACATCAAACCCGAATGCGGCGGCAATTGGACGACTCCGTGGACGATCCGCGGACCCCCCCCTTCGCAATGACGGGTCTGATTGACGGCCTTTGGGGCGGCACGCACACTTAGGCCATGGTGAAGGGTGTCCTGATCGATCTCGCAGGCGTGCTCTACGACGGCAACGCGGCGCTTCCCGGCGCGGCGGATGCGCTCGCCCAACTCCGGAATGCGGACCTGCCCGTTCGGTTCCTGACCAACTCGACGCGCGCGCCTAAGGCGCGACTTCTGAAACGGCTCGAAGGGTTCGGGATCGAGGCAGGACCGGACGAGCTTTTCACTCCCGCCGCAGCCGCCTGCGACTGGCTCGCGCGGCATGGCCACGCGCCCCATCTCCTGATCCATCCCAACCTCGCTGAGGATTTCGCGGATTGCGCCGGCACGGGCCCCGAGGCGGTGGTCCTCGGCGATGCCGGGCGGTTCTTCACCTACGAGGCATTGAACGCGGCCTTCCGGGCTTTGTCACGCGGTGCCCCGTTCCTCGCGCTGGCGGCGAACCGCGTCTTCCGCGACGCGGACGGAGAGCTAAGTCTCGACGCGGGGGCCTTCGTCGCGGCGCTGGAATTCGCGAGCGGGGCCGAGGCGCAAATCCTCGGCAAGCCGTCGCTCGACTTTTTCGCGGCGGCGGCGGACAGCATGGGGCTTTCGTTAGCCGAGGTCGCCATGATCGGCGACGACGCGGAAGTGGATGTGGCGGGCGCGCTTGCGGCGGGTGTCGGGACGGCCATTCTGGTTCGGACGGGAAAGTATCAGGAGGGCGACGAAACGCGGTTCGAGCCCGCACCTTCGGCAGTGGCGGCCGAGATAAACGAGGCGGTGGAAAAGCTTTTGGCGTGACCCGGCTGAAGCGCCTGGGCTGGGTCGCGCACCGCAAACGTCAGGACGTTCCAACAATAACATTGCGCGACTCGCCATATCCGTGCATTTGGCGGCTAGAGGGCCGACTTGCCCGATCTGTCAGTACGGAGTGCCAGATGAACCCCTTCCGCAAGGCCGCCGCCACGATTGCCGCCGCATTCGTCTGCGCCGCGCCGCACTCCGCTTTAGCCGAGCCCGACATGGTCCTGACCTTTGGTCTCGGGGCGCAGGTGGCGCCCGGCTATTTCGGCTCGGACGATTACGAAGTTGGCCCCGGCTTCGCGTTCCGGGTCAACTATCTACGGCTCGGCGGGCGCCGCTTCGGATCACCCGACCCCTATCACGAACCGGAAGGGCTGGGCCTGCGCGGCTCGTTCCGCTACGTCGCGGACCGGACGGCGGGCGAATATCCCGAACTCGCCGGGCTCAATGACGTCGATGATGCTCTGGAACTCGGAATCGGGCTCGGCTGGGAGCAGCCGATCTACCGGGTTTTCGGCGACGTACGCTACGGCGTGATTGGGCACGAGGCGTTCGTCGGCGAGATCGGCGCGGACGTGAAGTTCCGGCCCAGCGACCGGCTGCTTGTCACCTTCGGCCCCCGAGCGCAGTTCGGCAGCGACGACTACGCGGCAACCTATTTCGGCGTGACCCCGGCTGAGTCGCTGGCCAGCGGCCTGCCGACCTATTCAGCGAGCGGCGGGATGGTCTCTGCAGGACTGGAACTCGGCCTCCGCTACCGGCTGAACGAGAACTGGGGTGTCGAGGGCGCGCTGACCTGGAACAGGTTGACCGACGACGCGGCAAGTTCGCCGATCACCGGGCTCGGTAGCGAGGATCAGTACGGCGCGAAGGTGGTGCTGACGCGCCGGGTGTCGTTCGATTTCTGAAAGAGGGCGGATCCGCCTTCGACATGTCAAGATGCGCAAACCGTTGGCTTGTCACGTGCGCAGTGTTCTCACACCAACCGTTCCACCTCCTTCGCCGCCCGGACGAAATCTGCGAACAACGGGTGCGGGGCGAAGGGCTTTGATTTGAGCTCGGGGTGGAACTGCACCCCGATGAACCACGGGTGGTCGGTCCATTCCACGATCTCGGGCAGCCGCCCGTCGGGGCTCATGCCTGAAAAGATCAGGCCGCATTTCTCGAGCTTCTCACGGTACTTCACGTCCACCTCGTAGCGGTGGCGGTGACGTTCCTCGATTACCGTGGCGCCGTAGACGTCGGCGACCTTGGAGCCGTCCTTCAGATGCGCCGTATAGGCGCCCAGCCGCATCGTGCCGCCCTTGTCGTCGTCGACTTTCCGCGCGACCGTGTGGTTACCTTGGATCCACTCTTTCAGGTGATAGACAACAGGCTCGAACCGCTTTTCGCCCTTCTCGTGGTCGAATTCCTCCGACCCGGCCTTCGTGACACCCGCGAGATTTCGTGCGGCCTCGATCACTGCCATCTGCATGCCAAGGCAGATGCCAAGATAGGGGATCTTCTTCTCGCGTGCGAACTGGGCGGCCTTGATCTTGCCTTCAGTACCCCTTTCGCCGAAACCGCCGGGGACGAGGATCGCGTGGAAGCGTTCGAGATAGGGCGCGGGATCCTCGGCCTCGAAGATCTCCGCGTCTATCCATTCCGCCTTCACCCGCACCCGGTTGGCCATGCCACCGTGGGTCAGCGCTTCGGCGATTGACTTATAGGCATCCTCGAGCTGGGTGTACTTGCCGACGATGGCGACGCGGACCTCGCCCTCGGCGTGGTCCAGCCGGTCCATCACGTCTTCCCAGCGCGAGAGATTTGGGCGCGGCGCGGGCGAGATTCCGAAGGCGTCAAGCACCGCCTGGTCGAGACCCACGCGGTGATAGGCCATCGGCGCTTCGTAGATCGACTTCAGGTCATAGGCAGGGATCACGGCCTCGGGCCGCACGTTACAGAAAAGAGCGATCTTGGCGCGTTCCTTCTCCGGGATCTCGTGTTCGGAGCGGCAGACGAGCACGTCAGGCTGAAGCCCGATGGAGCGCAGTTCCTTGACCGAATGCTGAGTAGGCTTGGTCTTCAGCTCGCCCGATGCGGCGAGGTAGGGCAGAAGCGTCAGATGCATGAAGATGCAGTCGCCGCGCGGCCGCTCCTGGCTGAATTGGCGGATCGCCTCGAAAAACGGCAGCCCCTCGATGTCGCCCACCGTACCGCCGATCTCGCAGAGCATGAAATCGACCTCGTCATCGCCGATGCGGATGAAATCTTTGATCTCGTTCGTGACGTGGGGAATGACCTGGATCGTCTTGCCGAGGTAGTCGCCGCGGCGTTCCTTTTCGAGAACCGTCGAATAGATGCGCCCGGACGAGACCGAGTCGGTCTGGCGCGCATGCACGCCCGTGAAGCGCTCGTAATGGCCAAGGTCGAGATCGGTTTCCGCGCCGTCGTCGGTGACGAACACCTCGCCGTGTTCGAAGGGCGACATCGTGCCGGGATCGACGTTGAGATAGGGGTCGAGTTTCCTCAGCCGCACAGAGAAGCCGCGGGCCTGCAAGAGCGCGCCCAGTGCGGCGGAGGCGAGCCCCTTGCCAAGCGACGAGACCACACCGCCAGTGATGAAAACGTAACGCGCCATGGTCAGGATGCCCCCGTGATTGCCTCAACTCGTCTGGGTCAGCAGCAGCCCTCGGGGACGCTGCATCACGGGATTCAAGACCTAACAGATTCGCGCCCTGCCCGCAACAGGACCGCAAGGTGTTGTGGCCACTTTCGCCGCCGGGTCAATTCGTTGTGGTATATTTCTAGTCCGCAGGCGGTGGCGCCAAGGGCGCATCGCCGGCGGCCGGCGGCAGAAGATCGCCTTCGGGCACCGCAGGTGCGGCCGGTTCGGACACAGGCGCTGTGGCTTCGGGTGCGGGCGCATCGAGGATCGAGGTCGTGCCGGCATTCCGCGCCGCGACGATCGTCAGCGCGAGCGAGGCCGCCATGAAGGCGCCGCCAAGGACCCATGTGAGCTTGGTCAGCGCGTTGCCGGTGCCCCGGGCGCTGAACGCCCCGCCGCCCGACAACAGGCCCCCGCCCTCCGAGCGCTGGAGAAGAACCACGCCTATAAGGAGCAGGGCGAGGATCAATAGAACGGTGAGCAGAACGTTTTCCATCGGGACTTTCTTCGTGTCGCTGACGCGCCTATCTAGGCCCATGGGGCACGGGCCGCAACCCCTCAGTCGCCGACACCGTCAATGTCCGACTGGCCCGAGAGGCGCCTCCGCGCATGGCTCCAGCTAAGCCCGATTCGGAGGATGACCGACAGCGCCAGAATGCCGAGCCAGGCGTTCAGCGAAGGGTTGTCGAGCCTCAGTAGGCCCCGATCGACGAACACCCAACCGAGCGCCGCCACGACCGCAGCCACGAGGATCATGCCGAAGCCGCGTCCGCGCCCAGTGGGCGAAGCTCCGGCCCGTCGGGTTGTAGGTTGCCGAGAAAAGCACGAAGGCTACGAGCCAACGGATGAGGAAAGTCATGGACTGACCTCCGTTTCCTCCTGACCAGCCAGAGCGCGCGGCTTTGTCCAGCGCAGGGGATGCGCGACAGAGTTAATCGGGCGGGCTCGATGCATCTTTCCGGAACCGCGCACGCGTCCCGCCCGCCAAAGAAAAAGGGCGGGCCACGTGGGCCCGCCCAGTTTCGGTCTCACCGACAGGGAGGAGTTTCGGAGACCGTAAACTCGACTTACTTGACCGACGCGGCGGCTTTCTTGGCGGCCGAGGTCACTTCGGCTTGCGCCTTCTTGACCGCAGCGGTCGCATCTTCGGAGAAGTCCTTGCCGGCGGCGAGCATCAGCTCGACCGTTTCCATCTGGGCTTTCTTCGCGACTTCGGCGAAGGCAGCCATGTTCTCGGCAGCGGTTTCGGCGGCGGCCGAAGCGAAGTCGGTCAGCGCTTTGGTGTAGTCGGTCGGCTCGTCCTTGACTTTGGCCAGAACGCCAACCTTGGTGAGCGTGTCCTTGGCCCACTTGGACGAGATCTCGTTCGACTTGTCAGCGGCTTCGAGCGCGACCTTGGTCATCCGCTCGCCGAGGACGGCGGACGTCTTGAAGGTGTCCTGAAACGCTTTCGCGTCGAAGGGGAACGAAGCGGCCATGTCCTGCATGACCTTCGTGAAATCCTGGTTCTTCTGCATCTGTATCTCCTGACTTGGGCGGCGGCCCGTTCTGCGTCTGCGAAAACATATACGTTCTGCAGTGCAGCAATGCAACCCCAGAATGCTGCACTGCAGAAAAAATTAACTTGCAAGCAAAATCAGATGATTGGCGTCTCGGTGACGTAGGTGCCAGGTGCCGGCGCCATCATCGGGTGCTTCGAATCGCCAAGCGGCCGGGCGTCCACCATCCTGCCCGACCGTTTTTTCAGCCAGGCTTCCCAGGTTGGCCACCAGCTGCCCTTGTTGAAGCTCGCTGTGGCCAGCCACTCGTCCGCGTCGCCCATCTCGGCGTCGTTGACGTAGTGGCCGTATTTCTCCTTCGTCGGCGGATTGATGATCCCGGCGATGTGACCCGACTGCGAGACCACGAAGGTCTTGTCCTTGGAACCGAACTGCCGGATGCCGTGGAACGAACCCTTCCAGGGCGCGATATGGTCGGTTTCGCAGGCGACAGCGAACAGCGGCACCTTGACGTCCTTGAGGCCGATCGTCTCGCCGCAGATCGTGATCTTGCCCTCGGCGAGCCGGTTGTCCTGGCAGATCCAGCGCAGATACTCGACCGCCATCCGCGCGGGCAGGTTTGTCCCGTCGCCGTTCCAGTAGAGAAGGTCGAAGGCGGGCGGCGCCTCGCCCATCATGTAGCTGCGGATTGCAGGACCATAGATCAGGTCGTTGGAGCGCAGGAACGAGAACGTGCGCGACATATAGTACTTGTCGAGATAGCCGTCCTTGGCGACCTGGCTCTCGATCCCGTCGATGAAGTCGTCGTCGAGAAAAACGGCGACTTCGCCCGGATCAGAGAAATCGGTGAGCGTGGTGAAGAACGTGGCCGACTTGACCGACTTCTCGCCGCGATTGGCCAGCACCGCCTGCGCCATGGTCAGCGCGGTGCCCGCGATGCAGTAACCCACCGCGTTCACGGACTTCTCGCCGGTGATCTTCTTCACTTCCTCGATCGCCTCGATCAATCCCTCATCGACATAGGCGTCGAGCCCGACATCGGCGTAGCTCTTGTCGGGGTTCTTCCAACTGACGACGAAAAGCGTGTAGCCTTGATCGACGATCCACTTGATCAGCGAGTTCGAGGGCTTCAGGTCCATGATGTAGAACTTGTTGATCCACGGCGGGAAGATCACCACGGGCGTCGCATGCACCTTGTCCGTCGTGGCTGCGTACTGGATGAGCTCCAACATCCGGTTGCGATAGACAACCGCACCCTCGGTCGCGCCGATATTGTCGCCAAGCGCGAAGGCGTCGGGATCGGCCAGCGTGACAAGGACGTCGCCGCGGTTGGCCTCGATATCGCGGACGAGGTTCTCGAGCCCCTTCACGAGGCTCTCACCCTCGGTTTCCACCGCGCGCTCGAGCGCATCGGGATTTGTGCCCAGAAAGTTGGTCGGCGCCAACATGTCCATCATTTGCCGGGCGAAGTGTTCCACGCGCTTGCGCTCGTGCGGTGCAAGCTCGTCGATGGCGGCCAATGCCTGCTCCATCGCCTCGACATTGCGGAAATACTGCTGCTTGACGAAGTTGAAATAGGGATGCGTCTGCCAGAGCGGGTTGGCAAAGCGCCGATCCTTCGGGCTGGTATCCTCGGGCGCGCTGAACTTGCCTGCGGCAAGCGCGTGCTGGGCGTCGATGTAGTGCTTCAGCGTCCGGCCCCAAAAAGTCGCCTGCTGCTCGATCAGCTTGCCCGGGTTTTCCATCGCCTCTTTCCAGTAGGCGTTCACCGCATTGACGAAAAGCCCCTGCCCCGGCGCCTCGACCGAGGGATTCGGCGCGCGCTTCTGCGCCAGTGCCTGAATGAGACGTTGCGTCAACTCTTCGACCCTGGCGAGATTGGCGTTGAGTTTCTCGAGATTTTCGGAGGGTTCGGTAAGCCCGGTTGTCATCGCAGATCTTCCTCCTTAGAATACTGCGCTGCAGCATAACGTTGCGCACCCGCCGGGGAAAGCAGCGAATTCGCCGCGCGCCGGCAAAGGAGTGGCCATGAAAGGTGTCTATTCGTACGATTTGATGGAGAGCGTCCGCAATACCAATGAATGGTTGGGCGCATCTGCCAGGGCCATGGCCTCCTACCCTGTCTGGGGACTCGTGCCGCATCCGATGTTCAAGGTGATGTCGGCGTGGGGCCGCATCACAGAGCGCAGTTTTGCGCGCATGGTCATCAAGCCCGACTGGGGCATCCGCACCGTGGTCGGCGCAGACGGGCGCGACCATCTCGTGGATATCCAGTCGCTGATCGCCAGCCCCTTCGGCGACCTCATCCAATTCGGCGTGCTCGGCCGCGATCCGATGCCGCGCCGCGTTCTTCTTGTAGCGCCGATGTCGGGTCACTACTCGACTCTTCTGCGCTCGACCGTGGCGAGCCTTCTGCCCGACTGCGACGTCTACGTCACCGACTGGCACAACGCCCGCGACATTCCGGTCAGCAAGGGCAAGTTCGACATCGAAGACTATACGCTCTACCTCGTCGAATTCATGCGTCATCTTGGCCCCGACATCCACGTCGTCGCGGTCTGCCAGCCGGCCCCGATCGCGCTTGCGGCAACTGCCTATCTCGCGGGTGAAGACCCCGCCGCGCAGCCCTGCACCCTGACGCTGATCGGCGGCCCGATCGACCCCGACGCCGCGCCGACCGAGGTCACCGACTTTGGCCGCCGCCTGACCATGGGCCAGATCGAGCATCTCGTTATCCAGCACGTGGGTTTCAAGTCCGCCGGGGCCGGCCGACTCGTGTATCCGGGGCTGCTTCAACTCGCCTCGTTCATCTCGATGAATCTTGATCGGCACGCTCAGGCCTTCTCGAACCAGATCCTCCGCGCCGCGAAAGGCGAGGACGGGGAGCGCGACGCCCACAACCGGTTCTACGACGAATATCTCTCCGTCATGGACATGACGGCGGAATTCTACCTGTCCACCGTCGAGCGTATCTTCAAGAAGCGCGAGATCGCGCGAAACTGCTTCGAGGTCGAGGGCAAGCAGGTCGATATAGGCAAGATCACCGACGTGGCGGTCATGGTTGTGGAAGGCGAGGAGGACGACATCTCCGCACCCGGCCAATGCGCCGCCGCGCTCGGACTCTGCACCGGGCTGCCTGATTCGATGAAGGATTCGCATCTGGAGCCGGGTGCCGGCCACTACGGCATCTTCGCCGGCAAGTCGTGGCGGAACAACATCCGGCCGCTGGTGCTCGATTTCTTCGACCGCAACTCTGAAGGCAAGCGCAAGCGCAAGAATCCGCGCAACAACATCCGCGCCGTCTGACGATTCATCAGAGACCCTTCGCCCAGTTCACGATCCGCGCCGCCAGCGGTGCGGTCATCGACGGGCTGAGCGCGTCGCCCGCGATCACATGCGCGAGCGGATCGTCCCCACGTCCCGGCTCAACTGCCAATATCTCGACCGCGCCACCCCAGTCGGAGGCAACCCTCTCGGTCGCCGTCGCCGACACGACTTGGTCCTCCCGCGAAAAGATGAAGAGCGCAGGCACCTGCACCCCGCTGTAATCGGCGCCGCCCGCATGGGCAGCAAGTGCGGCCATCGGCATCAGCGCCGTCGTCGGATAGCAGGTGGTCCAGAAGCGGGCCTGAGCCTCGTTTCGCGGCTCGAAGCAGCGCTCGGCGCCCGCGACGACGGGGGCCCAGTGCCGGGCAAAGGGCCAGGTCAGAAGCGCAGCTTCCGGTGCGGCAAGCTCAAAATTCGGCGAGACGAACACGACCGCGTCCATCTCCGACGCGAGGTCCGGCTGCAACAGCGCCTCCGCCGCGATCGTTCCACCGGTCGAGGTCGCGATCACGAGAACGCGCTCGCCGATACGCCGCCCGATGGCGAGCGCCTCGGACAAATCGACCATCCAGTCCTGCGCCGAGGGTCCGGTCAGCGCGGCTCCCGGCCGCCCATGCCCGGCGAATCGCGTGAAGTAGAGATTGGCACCGAGCGCCCCGGCCACCTTGTCAGGCAGGGGCCTGACCTCCTCGGAGGTCGCGGAGAAGCCATGCAGGTAGACAACAGCCCACCCGGTGCGCGTACTCGGCGCACCGGCCCAGAGGATGCGTTTTTCCGTCCCAGGCACAAGATCATCGAACACACCCTCGCGCGCGACGAGATAGGCGTCGAGATCGTCGGGCAAAGCGGCCGCGTCGAAGCGCGGCACGAGGTCCAGGGGCTCGCGCGCCCCGAAGACGAACAGTCCCGCGATCACGATCGCCAGCACGAGGAGCGCGCGCCCGATCATCCGCCCCACCCTACGCATCGGCGTATCGCGCGGCGATCTTCTGGACGGACAGAAGGATGAGCTTCAGGCAATCGGGCGTCGAGAACCGGTGATCGGCCCCCTTGACGAGCGTGAGGCGGATATCCTCGCCTTCAGCATGGTCGAGAAGCTTGAGTGCGACCGAGACCGGCACGTCCGCATCCGCCGTGCCCTGGAGCATGCGAACCGGAAAGGGCAACGTCAGGGGCGACCGCAGCACGAGCCGCCCGCGCCCCTCCTCGATGAGATGGCCGGTGATGATGTAGGGCTCGTCGGAATAGTCCGAGGGTAGCGCCACCTGGCCCTCCTCCTTGAGCGTCCGCCGCTGCTCGGGCGTGAACTCGGCCCACATCCCGTCCTCGGTGAAATCCGGCGCAGCCGCGACGGTGACGAGGCCAGCGACTTTCTCCGGACGCTCCCGCGCCAAGAGAAGCGCGATCCAGCCGCCCATCGACGAGCCCACAAGAATCTGGGGTCCCTCGGACAGCGAAAGGATCGCCGCGCGCGCGTCCTCGAACCAATCGCCGATAGACCCGTCGAGAAAGTCGCCGGATGACGATCCGTGCCCTGAATAGTCGAACCTCAGAAAGGCCCGCCCCGTCGCCCTCGCCCAATCCTCGAGCGCCAGCGCCTTCGTCCCCTCCTTGTCCGACCGGAAGCCACCGAGGAACACCACGCCCGGCCCCGCGCCCTCGACGCGGTCATAGGCGATCCTTCGGCCTTCCGGCGTCGTCAGAACGTCGCTCATCTCCACCCCTTCTTCTTCTTCATTGCTCAAATACCTCCGGGGGTGCGGGGGTGGAACCCCCGACGCCGCGTCCGTTGACTTCGCCTTGCCGATCCCCGATAGAGCTTCGACATACCCGCAACCGGGCGTTCCGTGGGCGCCAAACCGACGAGGAGCATGGGCCATGACCCAGATTTCCCTGACCTTTCCCGATGGCAACAAACGCGACTTCGACAAGGGCGTGACGCCTTTCGAGGTGGCTGCCGCGATCGCCCCCTCGCTCGCGAAGGCAGCGATCTCGGCCAGCGTCGACGGCCGGCACTACGATCTCCAGTGGCCGATCGACGAAGATGCGAAAATCGCCATTCACACGATTAAGGACGACGCCCAGGCGCTCGAACTCATCCGGCACGACTTCGCACATGTCATGGCGCGGGCCGTCCAGACGCTGTGGCCCGACGTCAAGGTCACGATCGGCCCGGTGATCGAGAACGGCTGGTACTACGACTTCGACCGCGAGGAACCCTTCACGCCCGAAGACCTGGGTGCGATCGAGAAGGAGATGAAGGCGATCATCAACCAGCGCGACCCGGTCAGAACCGAGGTCTGGGACCGTTCGCGCGCGATCGAGCACTACATCCGCAAGAACGAACCCTTCAAGGTCGAACTGATCGAGGGCATCCCCGGCGATGAGCCGGTCCGCATGTACTGGCATGGCCACTGGCAGGACCTCTGCCGCGGCCCGCATCTTCAGCACACCGGCCAGCTTCCGGCGGATGCCTTCAAGCTCATGTCCGTCGCGGGCGCCTATTGGCGCGGCGATCACCGCAACAAGCAGCTTCAGCGCATCTATGGCATTGCCTTCAAGAACCGCGACGACCTCAAGTCGCATCTGACGATGCTCGAAGAGGCAGCCAAGCGCGACCACCGCAAGTTGGGACGCGAGATGGAGCTCTTCCACCTGCAGGAGGAAGCGCCGGGCATGGTTTTCTGGCATCCGAACGGCTGGACGATCTACCGCGAGCTCGAAGCCTACATGCGCCGCCGCCTCATCCGCGCGGGCTACCAGGAAATCAAGACCCCCCAGGTCGTCGACCGCGTCCTCTGGGAACGCTCCGGCCACTGGGAGGCTTACCGCGAGCACATGTTCATCGTCGAGGTCGAGGAAGAACATGCCAAGGAAAAGCGCATCAACGCGCTGAAGCCGATGAACTGCCCCTGCCACGTGCAGGTCTACAACCAGGGACTCAAGAGCTACCGCGACCTGCCGCTGAGGCTTGCGGAGTTCGGTTCGTGCCACCGCTACGAATCCTCGGGCTCGATGCACGGGCTCATGCGGGTGCGCGGTTTCGTGCAGGACGACGCCCATATCTTCTGCACCGAGGACCAGATCGAACAGGAATGCGCGGGTTTCATCGAACTTCTGTCATCGATCTACCGCGACCTCGGCTTCACCAAGTTCGACGTGAAACTTTCGACGCGCCCTGAAGTTCGCGTCGGATCGGACGACATCTGGGACAAGGCCGAAACCGCGCTCGAGAACGCGGTCCGCAAGGTCACGAACGATTTCGAAATCGACCCCGGCGAAGGCGCCTTCTACGGGCCGAAGCTCGACTTCAAGCTCACCGACGCCATCGGCCGCGAATGGCAGTGCGGCACGTTCCAGGTCGATTTCAACCTGCCGATGCGGCTCGGCGCGGAATATGTCGGCGAGGACGGCGGCAAGCACCGGCCGGTGATGCTTCACCGCGCGATCCTCGGGTCTTTCGAGCGCTTCATCGGCATCCTCATCGAGAACTATGCGGGCAAGATGCCGTTCTGGCTCGCACCGCGGCAGATTGTAGTCGCCTCTATCGTGTCGGATGCTGACGACTATGTGACCGAGGTCACGGCGCGGCTTCGCGATGCCGGGTTGAGGGCCGAGTCCGACACGCGGAACGAGAAAATCAACTACAAGGTCCGTGAGCATTCGGTTGGTAAAGTCCCCGCCATTCTCGCCATCGGCATGAAGGAAGTAGAGGGCCGGACTGTTTCAGTCCGCCGCCTCGGCGAGTCCCGGACAGAGACCATGCCGCTTGAGCAGGCAATCGCCGAGTTCAGCGACGACGCGGCGCCACCGGACAAGAAATAACTGAAAATCAATGCTCTATGTGGAAAACTTCACACGCTCAGGCGGCACTGACAAGGCGCCCATACGTGTGTTCGGCCCGTTACATTTCATCACGCCGCCGTGGCCCACGGGTTCGTGAATGGAATTTGTAGAGGGCTCTTGGCAGGGTTGCGCTGTCGCTCTGACGACGCACGACATTTCAACAAGGGAAACACCTATGTCTCAATCCATGAAAACCCTCGCCGTCGCCGGCTCGCTCGCCGCCGCTCTTGCCGCTCATGTCGCGACGCCTGCCGCCGCGCAAGACAAAGAGAAGTGCTTCGGCGTCTCGCTGGCCGGTCAGAACGACTGCGCCGCGGGCCCGGGCACAACCTGCGCCGGCACCTCGTCGGTGGACTATCAGGGCAACGCCTGGAAGCTCGTCCCGGCCGGCTCCTGCGAGACCATGGAACTGCCGGATGGCCGCATGGGCTCGCTCGAAGCGCTTGACCGCGACCTGCCGCAGGGCTGACAGTGACACGAGCCTCTCCGGCTTTGGCCGGAGAGGCTCCAGACGATCGGGGGACGCGATGCTGGACCAGACCGCAAGACAGACCCTGCCCGCCCGCCCCGGCGTCGGCTACAAGCCGCAGCACTTCTCGAACATTCTAGAGGCCCCAGACCCGGTCGCGTGGCTTGAAATCCACGCAGAAAACTACATGGGCGACGGCGGCCGTCCTCTCGCGCAGTTGCGCCATCTGGCAGAGCGCTTCCCGATTTCGGTGCACGGAGTGGGCCTTTCTATCGGTGGCGAGACGCCGCTCGATCGCGACCATCTCGACCGGTTGAAGCATCTCTGCGGCTGGCTTGGTCCGGCAAGCTTTTCCGAACATCTCGCCTGGTCTACGCATGATGCCGAATTCCTGAACGACCTCCTGCCCTTGCCCTATACCGAGAAAACGCTCGCCCGCGTCGCGGAGCATGTTGAGCAGGTGCAGGACCATGTCGGCCGGCGGATGCTGCTGGAAAATCCCTCGGTCTATGTCGAATTCGCCGAAACGGAGATGGACGAGATCGACTTCCTGACCGAGATCGCCAAGCGCACGGGCTGCGGCCTTCTCCTCGACGTCAACAACGTCTTCGTCTCCTCGACGAACCGCCAGACCGACGCCAACACCTATATCGACCAGTTCCCGCATCACCTTGTTGGCGAGGTCCATCTCGGCGGACATGACGAGGATCACGACGATACCGGCGCGCCCTTGCTGATCGACGCACACGGCTCCGAGGTCGTCGATCCGGTATGGAAGCTGTACGATCACACGATCCGCACCGGTGGACCGAAGCCCACGCTCATTGAATGGGACAACGACGTGCCCGACTGGCCGGTCCTCGCCGATGAGGCCGCGCGCGCCGCCCGGATTCTCGACAGGGTCGCCGCATGAACCAGTCCGAGTTCCGCGCCGCGCTCCTCGACCCCGCGCGACCGGCGCCGGCGCGTCTCACCGACCCGCAGGGCCGCCCGGCGGGACGCCGCTTCAACGTCTACCGCAACAATGTCACCGTCTCGCTGACCGAGGCGCTCAGGCAGGCCTTTCCGGTCATCCTGAAGCTCGTGGGCGAGGAGTTCTTCGCCGCCATGGCGCGCGAACACCTGCGCGCCCATCCGCCGGCCTCGCCGCTGATGATGTTCTACGGCGAGGCGATGCCGACCTTCCTCGAACATTTTCCACCGGTCGCGCATCTGGGCTACCTGCCCGACATGGCCCGGCTGGAACTTGCAGTCCGCAGGTCCTATCACGCGGCCGACGCCGAGCCCGCCGATCCCGCCGCGCTCGCTGCCCTCGCCCCCGACGCGCTCATCTCCGCGCGGTTCGAGCTTGCACCACCCGTGCGGCTCGTGCGGTCGCGCTGGCCGATCCATACGATCTGGTCGGCGAATATGCGCGGCGCGCCGTCACCCAAGGCCACGGTGGCCGAGGACGTGCTGATCGTGCGTCCCGAATTCGATCCCGACCCCCGCCTCCTGCCTGTGGGCGCAGGTGATTTCGTCGAACGCCTCATCGCCGGCTCGACGGTGGGCGAAGCGCTCGACAGCGCCGGAGAATTCGACGTCACGGCGACCCTGGGGCTCCTGATCGGCGCGGGCGCCATCGCGAACATCAAGACCGGAGATTCAACGTGAACGCCCTTATTGCGCCCTACGACCGCGCGGCCCAGGCACTGGACCGAATCGCGCCCGCGCTTGTGCCGCTCATCGCCCGGCTGGTCTTTGCCGGAGTGCTGCTGGTCTACTTCTGGAACTCCGCCCGCACGAAGGTCGGAGAAGGCGTGGCAGGGCTCTTCCAGCCCTCCGACGGCGCCTATATCCAGATCTTCCCCAAGACGATCGAAGCGTCGGGCTACGACTTTTCGCAGCTCGGATGGTTTCACTGGGCGGTCGCGGTCGCCGGCACCTGGGCGGAGCTCCTCTTGCCTGCACTGATCATACTGGGGCTATTCACCCGCCTCGCGAGCCTCGGCATGATCGGGTTTGTAGTCGTCCAAAGCGCCACTGACATCGTCGGCCATGGCGTGGCGGGCGACGACCTCGGCCGCTGGTTCGACGCCGCGTCGGGCGCGCTCATCCTCGATCAGAGGGCGCTCTGGATCGCGCTGCTCGCGACTCTCGTGCTGCTGGGCGGCGGCGCCCTGTCGCTGGACCGCATGCTGTCGGGGCGGCGCCGATAGGGCTAACCGGTTGCATGCGTCTTGATTTTTCCCCCGGATCGCTCATCATCCATCAGGCGTGAATTCAGACTTTCCTACCGCTCCCTCGCTATCGGGGCAGCCGGAAGACTTGGAAGACCTGGCTGCACGACCCCGCGCAATCACGCCCGGGGAAAGACGACGCGACGGAGGATATGCGGATGGCCACCGGCACCGTAAAATGGTTTAACACGACAAAAGGGTACGGATTTATCGCACCCGACGACGGCGGCAAGGATGTGTTCGTGCACATCTCTGCGGTCGAACGGGCGGGGTTGAAAACCCTCGCCGACAATCAGAAGGTCGCTTTCGAGATGCAGGCCGGCCGCGACGGCCGCTCCTCGGCGTCCGATCTGAAACTGCTCTAGGGCGCCTTTGGCACCTTTCCTACGGCCTGCGCCCGCAGGCCGTTTTTCATTTGAGAACAAGCTCCTGCACGCCAGCCTTCCAACCGAGATGCAGGCTCTGTCCATTACGGATCACAGGCCGTTTCATGAGCGTTGGGTGTCGCTCCAAAAGCGCGTCCGGCGACGCTGCCCGCTCCTCGTCTGACAAGCCGCGCCACGTCGCAGAGGCGCGATTGATCAGGGCCTCGCCAAAGGCATCGATAAACTCGCGCCGCTCGTTGGGCCCAAGAGGTTTCTGGCGGATGTCCCGAAACGCAACCTCGCGCCCGGCCGCACGGATCGCCTTCAGCGCCTTGCGGCAGGAATCACATGTTGCAATGCCGTAAAGCATCATCGCGCCACCTCCGCCGACAACGAGCCATCCCTAAACGCTTCGTTGCGTCACGACAAGCGATCGGCAATAAGCCGCCAGAAGCCGCTCTCCCGATCGCCGCTATCGGCGGAATTCCGAGCATTTTCGGCAAATTTCCGGCGTGGATCTAAACCTCCTTTCCGCGCCGGTTGACCGATCGGACAGGGCAATTTAGCACCGAATTGCTGCTGGTGGGCGGCTCTGTACAGCACGAGTTTCCTGTTTCTAACTAGAACCGCGCGGACCTGCCCTCACGGGATCGCGCAGGGGGGCATGATGACAGTTTCGAATGAACTGATCGAGCGGCTGTCGACCGAGACAGGTCGCCGGTTGAGCGAACGCGCGCGCAACGGGCGGCGGCGGGCGCTTTCCCGGCATGCGCATTTTTGCGTGACGATCACAGTCGACGGACAAAACACTCACGACGTCTACTTCGAAGATACGCCGACGCTCGGCGACATCTTCGACCGCATCGGACCGGGCGTCTACATCGTCGCAGTGACGATGAAGCGCCGTCCGCTGCGTGAACGGCTGCGGCTCGCGCTGGCGGCTGAGTAAGCGCATCGGCCCGCGGGTAAGCGCGGGCCGTGGCCGCTTTACAGGAATTCCGGACTTTCGCGAAAGGGCCGGAACGTTCACACTTTGGCCATTGAAAACCATTTTATTGGATGGATTCCGACCCGGGGTGGCGGGGCGTTAATTGAATCATTAATCGACGTACTTTCGATGCCTCGCTTTGCACCCCACGCATGAAAGGGGTTTGCCATGAGCGATTTTTTCGGTGTTATGGCGTTTTACTACGCCTGCGACCAGGCCGCGATCAACGGCCGGCTGGCGGCGGCCGACATTGCACGTTGTGCCGAGGCCTACGAGACGGTCAAGATCCGCTTCCTGTCCGATGAGGAACGCGCCGAGTTCGGGCTGGCGAATGGCCCACGCCGCGCCGCCCTCGACCGATCCGCCTACCGCCGCTTCAAGAGCTGGGAAGAGGACCATCCCGGCCTTATCCGCGCACTCAGAAACGGGGAGCGGTTGTCTCTTCTCTGACGCGCCGGCTGGGCACGGGATCGCGCCCCCCGCGCCGGCCCGCACGAAAGGACTGATCCATGCCGCGCTACGCATCATTTCTGCTGCCCGTCGCGCTAACCGCCTGCACGGCGATCTTCAGGGACGACTTTGAGGCTGATCCGGCCGGCAGCGCGCCGCTTGCCAATCCGGCCGGCGCGCCCGCCGACTCGCTCACCTTCGCCGAAGGCCCGGGCGCGGTCAGCGTCACGACCGCGCTGCCGCTTGAGGGCGAGCAGTCGCTCAGGATCGACGGGCCGAGCAGCCGCACTGCGCCTCGCGTGATCATGTACGCCGCGCCGATCTTCGACCAGACGAAGCCGGTCTTCCTGTCGTGGTCGGGCCGCATGGGCAGCGGCGCCCAGGTCGAGATCAACATCTGGGTCGATTTCGACAAATTCCCGCTGAGGCTCAATTTCGAGCAGGGGCTCGTCTACGCCAACGGCAACTCGATCGGCAGCTATTCCGGCACGGGCGAACACGCGGTCTTCGTGAGCCTCAATCCCGTCACCGATCAATGGGGTGTGAGCCTCTCGGGCGCGGCCGACAGCGGCGGCGGCGTCGCGGGCGCCTTTCCCGACGCAGACGACTTTCCCGGGTCCCATGTCGGGATCGCGGTCCAGCTTCTCAACGCCACGGGTCCTACGGGCTACTGGATGGACGACGTCCGAATCTCGCACTGGCAGGGCTAGGATCGGACCAGATTCGTCGATGCCGTGAACAATGCGCCGCGAACCCCTGCGATCATTTCCGAACGGGCGACTGGATGCCGGAATTTCCGGCCAATTTTGCCGCAAACTTGCCACATTTCCGGATCGTCGGCACCATGATGCCGTGACAAGGGTAACGGGTCATCGGGAGTGGGTGAGATGACAGCGATCATGGAGAACAACGACTTCATCGGCCGGCTGCGGCGCAAGCTGGGGACCGACGCGGGAAAGACCAAGCCAGAGGGGCCGGCGCGGCGCTTCATCGTCCAGGTCACGCGCGACGGGCGCGACGTGCAGCGGCTGGTCTTCGACCATCCGCCGTCGATCGGGGCGATCGCGGCGCGGGTTGGGACGGAGCCCTACGTCGTCTCCGTCGAGGTGATGGAGATGGGCGCGGCCGGCACGATCGCAGCGGAATAAAGGGCGTCAGGCGAGCGCAAGCTCGGTCAGGGGGCAGGCCGTGCCGTCGTAGTAAGTGTCCAGAATCGCTTGGAATTCTGGACCTCCGCCGGCCGCGCGGAAGAGCGTGGCGGAGGAACGCAGCTTCAGCGCGTCGACGGGGCCGAAAATGGCCTCGGGGGTGTCGGCGGGGTGGAGAAGGAGGGCGCGGGCTGCCTCGTGGAGCCGGGGGCCAAGGGTTGGGTCCGCAAGGTAGGCCCGCGCCTCCGACAAGCCGGAAATTCCATAATGTTTCGCGGTGGGTGAACGCCCGAGCGCGGCGAGCTGGGGGAAGATGAACCACATCCAGTGGCTCCGCTTGCGGCCCGCTGTCAGCTCCGCCAGCGCGGTGTCCCAGGTGGTTTCCTGGGCGTCGTGGAAGCGGGCGAGGTCGGCCATTGGGCGAGAGTGCGGGATTCCGGCGGCGCTGTCACGGGGCGTCTGACATGCGTCGGGTCCGCGTAGGACAAGCGTAGGAACTCCGTAGCTACACGGGCGGGCCGTGCGTTCGGGATTTGGTTACGGATTGGGGAGCGGCGGAGGGCGGCGCCCGGCCCGGCGGGGAGGGCGAGAAGCGCCCGCCCCGTGGGGTGAGGCGGGACCGTCGCGCCAGTGGCGTGGGCCACACACCCGCCGAACGGTCGGGCGCTGCCCGGTCAGTTGGACCGGGCCGGTGGTTGGGTTCGGAGAACGGTGGGTGAACCCGCGCCAGAGCGCGGAACCACGCACCCTACGCTTGCTGAGCGGGAGCGGTCATTAACGCGGCAGTAACCATCGACACCCGATGATCGGGCAATGTCCCGTTACCTCCGCCCCAGGGTTCCCGGAGCGACGGTGTTCTTCACCGTGGCGCTCGCCGACCGAAGCTCGGACGCCCTCGTCCGGGAGGTCGGGGCCTTGCGCGATGCCGTGCGGGCAACACGCGCGGAACGCCCGTTTGCCATCGACGCATGGGTCACCTTGCCGGATCACATGCATTGCCTGTGGACATTGCCGGTGGGCGACCGGGACTTTTCGACACGATGGAGCATCATCAAGGCGCGGTTTTCGCGCGCAATGCCGATCGTCGAGCGCCGGCGCAGCCATGAGGCGCGCCGCGAGCACGGGATATGGCAGCGGCGGTTTTGGGAACACCACATCCGCGACGAGGCGGATTACCAAGCACATGTCCGTTATTGTTGGATCAATCCGGTGAAGCACGGATATGTCGAGCGGCCCGAGGATTGGCCGTATTCGTCGTATCACCGCGACGGCGGCGTCATCGCGTAGGGTGCGCATTCATTGCGCACCGTTTTCACGATTAAACGCAACGATTGCGCGGTGCGGATCGGAGAGCGACGTAACGGAGCGAACGCGCATCGATGGTGCGCAATGAATGCGCACCCTACGGCCTGCTACGTTTGCATGTCTTCGCAATCCATGAAACTTATCATCTTTCGAACGGAAATTTGCCACAGTTTGTCTCCAGTGCTGGACTTGGCGAGGGGCCGTTTGAAAAGGTTAAAAAATCATGAATCTAAAAATTACTGCGGCGACCGCAGCTCTGTTCGGCGCCATGGCGCCACATGCATTGTCTGCTGCGACCGTCTTGCCTACAAGCTACGATATGCCAAACGGCAACTCTGGTTTCTTCACTTACTTCGACGACTCGTATAACGGCTCCGGCAACCCATCCTTAAGCGGCGATCAGTTGTCGGGTGGGCTCGGCCAGCTTACGGATGGTACAATTGCTACGCAGAGCTGGAATAGCACTGCGGGTTCCCACCTTCCGTACGTGGGATGGCTAAATGTCGATCCCGTCATCACCTTCAACTTCGCGACCAACCTGTCCTTCAATTCCATGACTTTTTACTTTGACGATACCAACGGCGTCGGTGGCGTTTCACAACCCGCTAGCGTCACGGTAAATGGTGTTAATCAGATCGTGCCGACAAACCCCGGGAGCACGCCGTTCTCGTTCACGTTTGACTTAAACGGTGCGACAACGAACACCTTGACTGCATCAATCACCAGACAAACCCAGTGGGTCTTCTTGAGTGAGGTGACGTTTGACGCTGTACCGGCGCCAATCCCCGTCCCAGCGGCGCTGCCAATGCTCTTGGCGGGGCTCGGGGGTTTGGGTTTCATGTCACGGTATAGGCGCAAAGCTGCTTGACTGTCATATTGCGAAGCAAAAGGGGTGCTGTTTAGCACCCCTTTCTAGGAGGCATTCACCCGCGTCTTCTAATATTGTTAAATTATATACGCTCAATCTTCAGAAACTCAGGCGGATTGATGTTTATTCTCTAAGCTTTGACTGCAAGCAATATCATACTTTCAACTCTTTCGCGCCCATCAGGGATTTATCAACATCACCAAACAGAGGAAAACAGAACTACTATTATCGATTCTGTCATCATCATGTTGACCCTGCCCGTCTATTTACAAAGACGAACATATTGCAGCTCTCTCGAGTTTCTTAATATCTCAGAAAAGCGTCTGGGTCCCGCTCACCCCCAAACCCCTTCAAACTCCCGCCATTCGCCCTTGCTCATGCCGGAGTTCTCCTGCGTGACGGTCTCGCCTGCCAGCCGCCGCTTCAGCGCCTCGACGCCCTTCTGCGACAGCTGCGCGCCGCCCATCCGGTAGTCCTCGAACGCGCCGTAGGCCAAGGGCACCCAGTCCCGAACGATGCCGCACATCGTCTCGGCATAGGCGCGGATCTCGTATTGGGCGTGGGCGTCCGCGCGCAGGCGGAGGAAGTGGAAGAGGTTGTGGAGGTCGGTCTTCCAGTACCACTGGGTGTAGACATTCGCGGGCAGGTTCATCCGCGCGAGCTCCCGCGCGAGGCCCTTCTGGCCGTCCTGGCTCAGCATGTCCTCGTAGTGGTCGTAGCACCGCGAGGCGTCGCCCTTGAGGATGTCGAGGACGCGGGCCGCCTCCTCGCCCTCCAGAAGCTCGCCCCGGCCCTGGTTGTTCTGGGTGGACTGGGCGGCGAGGTGTTCGGGCGCGGGGATGTAGAATTCGCGGTCGAGGATCGAGTAGCGGGCGGAATATTCGTTCACGTTCGCGGTGCGGTGGCGGATCCACTGGCGGGCGACGAAGACCGGCAGCTTGACGTGGAACTTGACCTCGCACATCTCGAACGGCGTCGAGTGCCAGTGGCGCATGAGGTAGCGGATGAGGCCTTCGTCGTTCGAGACGGCCTTGGTGCCGCGGCCGTAGCTGACGCGCGCGGCCTGGGTGATGGCGGCGTCGTCGCCCATGTAGTCGATGACCCGGACGAGCCCGTGGTCGAGGACCTCGTGGGCCGCGTAGAGGTGCTTTTCCATCCCCTCGGAGGTGGCGCGCAGGGTTTGCCGCGTCTCGGCCCGCGCCGCCGCGATCTCGGCCTGTTGGTCTTTCGTCAGGGTCATGGCTCCGTCCTCCCGCATCCGAATCGCACCCACTATATCTATGGGCGCGCGCGCGGGGTACCACGATGGGCTGTGTGAGGCGGAAAATTTACCGGGGCGGCGGGCGAAAGGCGGGGCTTGCCGCTTGGCGGCGGGCGGGGGCGGCTGGTAGGCTCGTGCGGGCGCGGCTTCAGGGAGGCGAGGATGGCGGTGAAATATCTCCATACGATGGTGCGGGTGAAGGATCTGGAGAAATCCATGGCGTTCTACGGGCTCCTCGGGCTTGAGGAGACGCGCCGGATGGAGAACGAGGGCGGCCGGTTCACGCTGGTCTTCATGGCGCCGCCGGGGCAGCACGAGTGCCCGGTGGAGCTGACCTGGAACTGGGACGGCGACGAGGGGCTGCCGTCCGACAGCCGGCATTTCGGCCATCTCGCCTACGAGGTCGACGACATCTACGCGATGTGCGCGCATCTTCAGAAGAACGGCGTGACGATCAACCGGCCGCCGCGCGACGGGCGGATGGCCTTCGTGCGCTCGCCCGACAACATCTCGGTCGAGCTTCTGCAGAAGGGCGCGGCGCTCGCGAAAGAGGAGCCCTGGGCCAGCATGGAGAATACCGGGCATTGGTGAGAGCGGCGGTCCTTGCGCTTGCCTCGGCGCTCGCCGCCGGACCGGCGGGAGCGGAGTGCCGGCTGGCGCTCGTCCTCGCGCTCGACATCTCGGCTTCGGTCGATGCGGCGGAGGACCGGCTGCAGCGACAGGGGCTGGCGCATGTCCTGACGCTGCCCGAGGTCGAGGCGGCGTTCCTCGCCTTTCCGGGCCGTCCAGTAGCGCTCTCGGCATTCGAGTGGAGCGGGCGCTACCAGCAGCACCTGATGCTCGGCTGGCACATGATCGAGGGCGCCGAGGACCTGCGCGCCGCCGCCGCGGCGATCGCGGCGAGCGAGCGGGAGAGGAACGACATGGCGACCGCACTCGGCTACGCGCTCGGCTTCGCGGCGGTGCATTTCCGCGACGCGCCGGCCTGCGACGAGAAGAAAATCGACGTCTCGGGCGACGGGCGCAACAATGACGGGTTTCCGCCGTCGAGCGCCTACCGGGCGTTCGATTTCCACGGTGTCACGGTGAACGGGCTGGCGATCGCGGGATCGGACCTGGAGCTCGGCGAGTACTACCGGCGCGAGCTGATCCGGGGGACCGGCGCGTTCGTGATCGTGGCCGAGGATTTCGAGGATTTCGCGCGGGCGATGCGGCTGAAGCTTCTGAGGGAGCTCGAGGGGCCGGTGATGGGCGGGCTCGGGGCGGCGCGGTGAGGGCGGCGCTGGCGCTTGCCGTGCTGCTCGCGGCGGGGCCGGCGGCCGGCGCGTGCCGGCTGGCGCTGGCCCTCGGCGTGGACGTGTCGCGCTCGGTCGATGCGGAGGACTACGCGATCCAGCGCCGAGGCATCCTCGCCGCGCTGGCCGATCCGGCGATCCGCGACGCGTTCCTGAAGCCCGAGGACGCGGTCGCCTTCGCGGTCTACGAATGGAGCGGGCAGGCCTATCAGGAGGTGATCGTGGACTGGACGCTCGTCAGGAGCGAGTCCGGACTGGCCGCGATCCGCGCGGTGATCGAGGCTCACGAGCGGGGCGGGACGGCGCTGCCGACCGGGCTCGGCGCGGCGCTCGACTACGGCCATGCACTGATCGCACGGGCGCCGGACTGTGCGGCCCGGACGCTCGACATTTCGGGCGATGGGCGGTCAAACGACGGGCGCGGGCCCGAGGAGGTTTATGCCGAGACGGATTTCGGCGATATCGTCGTGAACGGCCTGCCGATCGGCGGGCACGAGGCCGATATCGCGATCTATTACCGCGCCCGGGTCATCCGGGGGCCGGGCGCCTTCGTCGAGGTGGCGCGGGACGAGACCGACTATCCCCGCGCGATCCGGCGTAAGCTGGAGCGCGAGCTGACCGAGCAGCTCATGGGCGCGCTCGGCGGACCGGACGGTCCGGGATGAACGCGGCATACGCGGCCCTCGCCTCCCTGCTTTGGGCGGAGATCGCCCATGCCGATTGCCGTCAGGCGCTCGCCATCGGGCTGGACGTGTCGGCATCGGTGGACGAGCAGGAATATGCGCTTCAGATGCAGGGCGTTGCGCGCGCTCTGGCCGATCCGAAGGTAACAAGCGCGCTGCTCGACCAGCCGCTGAAGCCGGTCTGGCTCGCGGCCTATACCTGGAGCGGCGCGGAAAGCCAGCGCCTGATTCTCGACTGGACTGCAATGACGGATGCCGACGCCATCCTGCGCGCCGCCACCGCGATCGGGACCGCGCCGCGCCCGGCGCTGTCGCCCAGCACCGGCGTCGGCACGGCGCTTCTTTACGGCCACGCGCTTCTGGACAGGGGGCCGGATTGCTGGCGCTACACGCTCGATCTGACCGGCGACGGCAAGAACAATTCCGGACCCCAGCCGCGCCAACTCGCGCTAGCGCCTCTTGGCGCGGCGCTGACGGTCAATGCGCTCGTCATCGGGTCGGACGAGGAAGAGGGCTGGGACGGCGGTGATCCGGGGATCGCCGAGTTGACCGCCTGGTTCTGGGTCGAGGTGGTCCGCGGACCCGACGGCTTCGTGGAAGCCGCGCTCGGTTTCGAGGATTTCGAGGCGGCAATGACACGCAAGCTTTTGAAGGAGCTGTCAGGCTTCGCGGTGGGCACCGCGCCGCCGCCGAGACCGGAGCCGGTTGAACGCGGTCGCGGCGGCGCACCCGAACCTCTCCCCGAGGACGGCTGAGGACCAGTGTGTGCGTGCCGGGTGATGGCTCGGGCTTCCGCGCCACGAGGCGACCGCGCGCGGCGCTGCTCGACCGCCACGGCGGATCCGCCGCGTGTCGGCCGCCGGCTCAGTAGATGTAGCGGATCTGGTCGGTCCAGAAGCGTTCCAGGCGCCGCAGATGCCCGTTCACCTCCCTGGACGCGGATAAGCCGATGAGGCCCTTGCTCTCCATCACCTCGGCATGGCGCCCGAAGAGCGCCGCCACCGCCTGGCGCACCGCGATGCCCTTGTCGGTCAGCCGCACGCGGACCGAGCGGCGGTCGACCTCGCAGCGTTCGTGGTGCATGTAGCCCGCCTCGACGAGCTTCTTGAGGTTGTAGCTGACGTTGGAGCCCTGGTAGTAGCCCCGGCTCTTCAGTTCGCCTGCCGTCACCTCGGCCTCGCCGATATTGAAGAGAAGAAGCGCCTGGACCGCGTTGATCTCCAGTTGGCCCAGCCTCTCGAACTCGTCCTTGATCACGTCGAGCAGGAGCCGGTGCAAGCGCTCCACCAGCCCCAGCGTTTCAAGATATGGGGCCATCAGGCCGGCCTCGCCGCCCTCCGGCACCTGCGCGTGAATCGTCATCTCACACTCTCCGCCCGTTATTCGCTGGGCGGCAGGATGGGCGGAAAGGGCAAACTTTCAGTTAAATCCGCTGCGCCGTCTCAGGCGGCGCCGGCGCGGCCCTCGCGCACGGGATCGGCCGCGAAGCGGGCGATGCGGGCGACGAGCCCCGCGAAGTGGCCGGGCGCGGGCGCGGTGCCCGTCATCCAAGCGTAGAGGTCCTGGTCATTCTCGGCCAGAAGCGCGTCGTAGAGGCGAAGCTCGTCCTCTGCCATTGCGGCGAGATGGGCCCCGGCGTAGGGACCGAGGATCAGGTCCATCTCCTTCGTGCCGCGACGCGCGCTGCGCATCGCCAGACGCTTGAGCCGCGCCTCGCCCGTTTCGCTCACGCGGCGTCCCGGCTGCTGCCCTGACGCAGCTTCTTCTCCAGCCGGCCAAGCCGTCCGGTCATCGCCGTCATCGCGGCGCGCAATTCGCGGATCTCGGCCAGAACGCCCTTCACATGCGCGCTATCAGTACTGTCCTCGGCCGGCGGTTCCACACCGTCGCCCTCACCGGTCAAGAGCCACATGAGCGACACGCCGAGCATCCCGGCCAGCATCTGCAGCCGGTTGGCGCGCGGCTCTTTCGCATCGGCCTCCCAATGCTCGACCACGCGGGTCTTTACGCCGAGACGTGCGGCAAGCTCGGCCTGGCTGAGCCCGGCTGCTTCGCGCGCCGCGGCGAGGCGGTCTCCGAAGGTCGCAGCGTCGTTGCTGAACCAGTTTTCGGTCGCATCGGTCGAGTTATCGAGCGTGTCGGTTGTCATCGCATCCTCGCTGAAGTCGCTTGTCGGAGAGTCGCGCGCAATCTATGACATGGCCCCGGCGATTACAAACCGGAGTTCCGACCAATGCCGTTCATTTCCGACACTCTGGCCCGCGTGAAGCCGTCGCCGACCATCGCGGTGACGACCAAGGCGGCCGAGCTGAAGGCGGCGGGCCGTGACGTGATCGGCCTCGGCGCGGGCGAGCCGGACTTCGATACGCCGGACAACATCAAGGCCGCCGCCAAGCGGGCGATCGACGCGGGCAAGACCAAGTATACCGCCGTCGACGGCATCCCCGAGCTGAAAGAGGCGATCTGCCGGAAGTTCAAGCGCGAGAACGGGTTGGACTACACTTCCGGGCAGATCACGGTAGGCACGGGCGGCAAGCAGGTGCTCTACAACGCGCTCATGGCGACCTTGAATCCGGGCGACGAGGTGATCATCCCCGCGCCCTACTGGGTGAGCTATCCAGACATGGTGCTTCTGGCGGGCGGCACGCCGGTTCCGGTCGTGGCGGGAATCGAGACGGATTTCAAGCTGACGGCGGACCAGCTCGCAGGCGCGATCACGCCGAAGACGAAGTGGTTCATCTTCAACTCGCCTTCGAATCCCACGGGTGCGGGCTATTCGGCGGCCGAGCTGAAGGCGCTGACCGACGTGCTGATGCGCCATCCGCATGTCTGGGTGATGTCGGACGACATGTACGAACACCTCGTCTTCGACGATTTTGAGTTCGTGACGCCGGCCGAGGTGGAGCCGGGTCTCTACGAGCGGACTCTGACCTGCAACGGCGTATCGAAGGCCTATGCAATGACCGGCTGGCGGATCGGCTATGCGGGCGGACCCGCCGACCTCATCAAGGCGATGCGGACGATCCAGTCGCAATCGACGTCGAATCCCTGCTCGGTTGCGCAACATGCCGCCGTAGAGGCGCTGACGGGCCCGCAAGACTTTCTGGCCGAGAACCGCGCGCTTTTCCAGCGCCGCCGCGATCTCGTCGTGTCGATGCTGAACCAGGCCAAGGGCATCACCTGCCCGCGGCCCGAGGGCGCGTTCTACGTCTATCCCGATATTTCGGGCTGCATCGGCACGACCTCGACCGGGGGTGCTGCGATCACCGACGACGAAGCCTTCGCGACTGCGCTTCTGGAGGAAAACGGCGTCGCCGTCGTCTTCGGCGCAGCCTTCGGCCTGTCGCCGAATTTCCGGGTCAGCTACGCGACCTCGGAGGACGCACTGGAAGAGGCCTGCCGGCGCATTCAGAGCTTCTGCGCGGGGCTGCGCTGAACGCCTACCAGCGCTCCATCTCCTCGGCGAGCAGGTCGTAGACCAGCCGGATCCGGCGGCTGGTGTGCAGCTCGCGGTGTGTCGTCAGCCAGACCGGCACCGGGATCGGCTCGAAATCCGGCAGGATCCGCTCGACGCCGGGCGTCAGCGCCGCTATCTCGCGCACCATCACGCCGATGGCGAGGCCCTGCCGCACCAGTTCCCAGCCGACGAGCGTGTTCGTGCAGAACAAGCGGAAGTTCTGCTCGGTGACATGAAGCCCGTGCCGGTTCAGGACCTCGACCATGCGATCGGAACGGTCGACGCCTACGAAGAGCGCGCCGGTCAGGTCCCGGACGGAGCGCGGCCGCCCGTGGCGGCTGAGATAGTCGGGCGCGGCGTAGATATGGGCGACGCTGTCGCGGACCAGTTTCGCGATCAGCTCTGGCTCGGTCGGGCGGACATGACGGATGGCGATGTCGGCCTCGCGGCGGCGGAGATCGCTGAGCTCGTTCGAAACGACGATCTCCACCTCGATCCCGGGTGCCACGCGCTGCAACCGCTCGAGCGCGGCGGGCAGAAGATAGGCCGCAACCGAGTCGCTCGCGCTGATCCGCACGCGACCCTCGATCGCCTGACTCTGCCCCGTAGCGGTGAGCGAAATCCGGCTCGCCGCGTCGCCCATCGCCCGGACATGATCGAGAAGCTCCAGTCCCGGCTGGGTGAGGACGAGCGACTTGCCCACCCGCTCGAACAAGGTCACCCCCAGCCCCTCCTCGAGCCCGGCGACTTGCCGGCCGAGCGTCGGCTGCGTCAGCCCGAGCGCCCGCGCGGCAGCCGAGAACGAACCCTCCTCGACCGTGGCCAGGAACGCCCGGACCTGGTTCCAGTCGAAGGAGACGGATCGCCAATCCATGCATTTCTGTATATAACGAATATGAATTTCTGCAATTTCCTTTGACGAGCCGCGGCTCTATCCCTCCTGCGCAAAGGAGACAGCCATGACGAATGCAAGCTTCTGGGACCGGATCGCGCCCAAATACGCGACCCATCCGATCAAGGACACGACCGCCTACGAGCATACGCTCGACCGCACCCGCAGCTACCTGCATGAAGACGACCGAATTCTCGAAATCGGCTGCGGCACCGGCAGCACCGCGCTCTTGTTGGCGGAGAACGTCGCCCATGTGACAGCGAGCGACTATGCCGAGGGCATGGTCGCCATCGGGCGGCAGAAGGCGCGCGACCAGGCGGTGGGCAATATCGACTTCGTGCGCGCCAGCCTTGAAGACGGCGCCCTGCCCGACGGCCCCTATGATGCGGTGATGGCCTTCAACCTTCTCCACCTCCTGCGCGACCCCGGGGACGCGGCGAGAAATGTGTACGGGCTTCTGAAACCCGGCGGGCTCTTCATCTCCAAGACGCCGTGCCTCTGCGGGATCTTCCGCGCGCTGTGGCTTCCAGGCACGGTCATGCGCGCGCTGGGCAAGTGGCCCGGTATCCGGTTCTTCAATCCGGCCTGGCTGGAACGCACGATCGCGGCCCAGGGCTTCGAGATCGTGGAATCCGGCGATTTCCCGAAGACCCCGCCCCGGCGCTACATCGTGGCGCGCAAGCGCTGACGCAGTCTCGCTTTGACACCGGTTCCGGCTCTACCTAGTTTGGCCGAAACGCCCCGGGGCCGGTGCCATGTCAGATATTCCCGACTACTATTTCCGAATCCGAGAGAACGGCGCGGCGGTCTTTCGCGTGGATACGGAAAACCGCCAGCGGCGGATCGAGATGGACCAGATCGCCGTCGTCAACGTGAAGAACGGCGAGGTCAGGGCGCACGGCGACCGCGAGCTTTCGCCCAAGGACATGGAGGTCATCCGCGACTGGCTGACCCGGCGCGTCGAACGGCTCGCCCGGCGCGACATCGACGACATCCACCGCGCGGTCGACCATCTGAACCTGACCGCGCAATGGGCGCAGTCGAGGGCCACGGACGAGCAGCTCGAAGAGGTGACGGACGTGCTCCTTCTGGCCATGCACGACCTGCGCACCGTGCTCGTCAGGAAGAAGTCCGAACGGCTGGTGCAGACCGAGGATCGCGCGAAAGGCTGATCACGCCTTCACCGCCCATCCTGCCGGAACCCCGCGCCCCCAGCGCGCCCAGAACCGCCAGGTCAGAAGGACCGCCGCGACCGCGAGCCCGATCGTGAGCCCGAGCCACAGCCCGACCCCGCCAAGCCCCATCGGGAAGGCCATGACGTAGCTCGCGGGGATGCCGATGATCCAGTAGCTCACCGCGCTGATCCACAAAGGGCCCTGCGTGTCCTGCACGCCGCGCAGGAGCCCGAGTGCCATGACCTGCGCCGCATCGAACATCTGAAAAAGCGCCGCGACCGCCAGAAGCACGACACCGAAGGCAAGAATGGCGTCGGTACCCGGCTTCGTCTCGTCGAGGAAGAGGCCCACGATCGGCCCCGGCAGCGTCAGGAACACCGCGACCACAACAAGCCCGAAAACCATCGACAGCGCGATCGCCGTCACCGCCCCGTCGCGCAGCTTTCTGAGGTCCCGCTCGCCCTCTGCCCGGCCCGCCCGCACCGTTGCCGCGCTCGAGAGCCCGAGATGGACCATGAACGCGAGGGCCGCGACCTCGAGCGCGATGCCGTGCGCGGCAAGCTGGATTGTGCCGACCCAGCCCATCATCAGCGCCGAGGCGTTGAAGAGTCCGCCTTCCGCGAGCCCGGTGAGCCCCACTGGCCAGCCGAGACGCCACACCTGCGCGAAGGCGGGCCAGTCCGGCCGCCAGAAGCGCTGAAAGAGGTGAAACCGCGCCAATTCGGGCTTTTGCGCCGCATAGACCATCAGGATCGCCATGGTTGCGACCTGGGTCACCAGCGTCGCGATCGCCGCGCCGCGCACGCCGAGTTCCGGCGCACCCCAGTTGCCGAAGATCAGCATCCAGTTGAGAACGACGTTCACCACCGCGCCCGAGAGCGTCGCCCAGAGCACGATCTGCGTGCGTTCAAGAGCCGACAGGTAGCTCTTGAGCGTGTTGAGGAGAAGCGCCGGGATCATCCCGAACCCCGCGATCCTGAGATAGTCCTGCGCGAGCGCCGCGAGGGCCGGATCCTGTCCGAGCAGGACGAGTATCGGCCCCGACCACCACAGGATCGGCAGGACGACGACGCCGAAGAGAATCGAGTGCCACATCGTCATTCGGGTGTCGCGCCTGACCTGGGTTTCGTCGCCCCGGCCGAGGGCGGAGGCGACCATGCCCGCGACGGCGATCGAGTAGCCCGCGCCGAGAATGAAGAGGATGAAGAAGGTCGACGCGCCGAGGACGACCGAGGCCAGCGCCTCGACCCCGTACCAGCCGAGCATCACCGTATCGGTGACATGCAGGATCATCTGCGCGAGGTTCGAGCCGACGAGCGGCAGACCCAGCACAAGAAGCGCCCGCACATGGGCACGGTATGTCAGCCGTTCCGTCATCCCCGTGCCTTACGCCCGGCGGCGGGCAACGTCCAGACTGGCCGGCTGGGGCCCGGAATCGGGGCTCAGGAAATGCGACCGGGCGGGTCGAGACGGCGGGCGGCGGCAGCCTCGGGCGGCAGGGGTCGGCCGACATGGGATTGCACGATGCCCGGGTCCATGTCGGGAACCGGGGTAAATCCCGCACGTTCCGAGATCCGGCGGATCGGCTCGTTCGTGCGCAGGTAGACGATCCAGATCTCCCACACGCCACGCTTGCGGCACTCCCTCAGCGCCTTGTCGAACAAGGCCGAGCCGATGCCCGCGTCGCGGTCGCCCTCCTCGACCGAGAGGGCGATTTCAGCAACGGGACGGCGGCCGGGGCGGATATGGACCTCGGCGATGCCCACGACGCGGCCCCGCCGCCAGGCATGGATGACGGCGGCGGCAGCGGTCGTCTCGGCGTAGCGCCAGACCGCGCTGTCCGACGTGGCGCTGAGGAACCTGTTCTGACGCGAGTCGGGGCCAAGCCGCAAAAGATGCGCGCCCAAATTCAGGCGGCAGTCGAGGTCCACCGGAGAGCGGACCGACAGATCGAGACCAGCGAGAAGTGGGCCGGGCATGAGTTCAGCTCCGTTTCTGCGCACGCATTGCTGCGGCGCGGCAAACATGGAGGCAGTTGTCCAAGATTGGAATGGCAATGCCGCAACGTAAGCGGAAAGGCGACCGCGTGGCGCGGTCACTGCACCTAAAATCAAGGCATCTGCCGCAATTTCGGGCGGCAGATGCCAATGAAATCAGCGCGTCTTCTCGCCGGCGTCACCGCCATTCGGGGACGGCGCCTTGCGCCGGGGCGCGCGTGGGCTGGCAGGCTTGGCTTCGGAATTGCGCGGCGTGCGCCGCATCTCGGGATGCAGCGATGCCCCGAGGATGTGATCCGACCCATGAACGACATGGGTCGCCCGGCCGACGATCAGAGCATCTGGCCCCTGCACGATCTCGCAGTCCTTTCCGGGATAGTCGAGCGAGGCGAGGAAGTGGCGCATGCAGTTCAGCCGTGCGCGCTTCTTGTCGTTTGACTTGACGATCGACCAGGGCGCATCGGCGGTGTCGGTGTAGAAGAACATCGCCTCCTTGGCCTCGGTATAGTCGTCCCACTTGTCCAAGGACGCCTTGTCGATCGGCGACAGTTTCCAGCGCTTCAGGGGATCGGTCTCGCGGCTCTCGAAGCGGCGGCGCTGCTCGGGCCGGGTGACGGAGAACCAGTATTTGTAAAGCCGGATGCCCGACCGGACGAGCATCCGTTCGAACTCGGGCGCCTGACGCATGAATTCGAGGTACTCGTTCGGCGAGCAGAACCCCATGACCCGCTCGACGCCCGCGCGGTTGTACCAGGAACGGTCGTAGAACACCATTTCGCCCGCGGTCGGCAGATGCTCGATGTAGCGCTGGAAGAACCATTGGCCCTTCTCGGATTCCGAGGGCTTGTTGAGCGCCACCACACGGGCGAAGCGCGGGTTCAGGTGTTCCATGAAACGCTTGATCGTGCCGCCCTTGCCGGCGGCGTCCCGGCCCTCGAAGAGGATCACGAATTTCTGGCCGGTCTCCAGCGCCCATTTCTGGACCTTCAGAAGCTCTGCCTGAAGCCGCGCCTTCTCAGCCTCGTAGGTCTTGCGCGCCATCTTGCGCGCATAGGGATAGCGGCCGCTTTCGAAGGCGTGACGGATCGCGTCGGAATCCACCACAGGAAACGACTTAACGCCTTCGCCTGTCGTGGCGCCATCCACCGAATCCACCGTCGCCTCTAAAGCCGGCGCATCGCTCTTGACAGGTTTCGCAGCTTCATTCTCTTCGATCTCGCCCTTTGCCGGTCGCGATGACTCCATGCGGCATCCTCCACTCAACTTGAGTTCGAAGCATACAGTACAGGGCGGAAATCAGCCTTGATCCGGGTCAAAGGAAGTGTTTTTCGGCCCTATTCGCTCTGAAGAGACTGCAGGTAATAGACGACGGCGAGAATTCGGCCCTGCGTGACGGCCATCGCGTCTCGCGGATTGCTGGCCGGGTCGGCCATCTCATGCGCCATGAAATACTCACCCCAGATCGGCATCTTGGAATAGCCGTGCCCCGTGATCTCGCGCCGGCCGTCGATGGACTGGTACACTGCGTCGAAGGGGTAGACCCCGCCGTTATCCTTGGCGAGCGTCGTGAGGTTACGCGGCTTCTGATCGAACAGTTCGGCTACGATCCCGTCCCCCGCGCCGGTCTCGCCGTGACAGACGACGCAGCGGTCCTGGAAAATCTCCTGACCGATCGCCGCATCCTGGGCTGCGGCCCCGGTCACGCAAAGCGCCAGCGCAATAGTCGAATGGAAAATCGATTTCAGCATATTCTGCTCCTCCACATCCAAAACAAGCCCAGTCTCGATTGAACCCGGATCGGACGCATTGACGCGCATCAGGGGGTGCCCGTCTGCGCTTCAGCCTGCCTCGCCGCCCGTCCGAAGCCCCGGCAAAACCGCCAAGGGGACTATCCAGCGCCCGCGCTTCGCGTTAGCCATGAAGGCATCCCTTCACATCCGGAGGCTCGCCATGCTCACTATCTACGGCGTCTACCGCAGCCGCGCCGCGCGCAATTTCTGGCTGCTCGAGGAATTCGACATGGAGTTCGAGCATGTGCCGGTGATCCAGGCCTACCGCCTGCCCGACCCCGAGGCCGAGAACGCACCTTTCAACACGCAGTCGCCCGGTTTCCTGTCGGTCAGCCCGGCGGGCGCGGTGCCGGTCCTGAAGGACGGCGATTTCGTCCTGTCGGAATCGCTCGCGATGAACCACTACATCGCGCGCAAGGGGGGCGGCGCGCTCGCCCCGGCCGACGACAAGGAGACCGCGCTGATGGAGCAATGGGCGCTCTACGGCATGACCGCGATCGAGGCGCATGCACTCGCCATCATGTACGTCCATGCCGAGGGCCGGGCGAAGACGCCCGGGGGAGAGGCTGAGATCACCGCCGAGACGGGACGGCTCCGCCGCCCGCTCGCCGTCCTCGATTCGCATCTGAGGGAACACGGCCACATGGTCGGCGGCCGCTTCACCGTGGCGGACATCAACATGGCCGAGATCGTGCGCTACGCCCAGGCCGAGCCGGGACTGGTCGACCTTTACCCCGCCGTCGCCAAGTGGCTCGCCAACTGCCACGCAAGGCCCGCCTTCAAGGCGATGTGGGAACGGCGGCTGGCCGAGCCGGCGTGACCGGGGGACACTCCCCGGCCTCCGAGGCGGAATGACCGCTTTGAGCCCAATCTGACCAATGCTGCGCGACGATCGAACTGGTGCGAAGCGCGCATAGCGGCCATTGGCCGTTGTATGGGCGGCCCCGACCCGCCAGTGGCGTCGACTGGGTTGGCGCGTGCCGGCATAGACGACACAACCCTAAGGCGACATTTGGCGCGGATCTAATTAGCGCTGGGCGCCGCGCAGCTCGGCGAATCTGCGGAGATCCATCGGGAGGATGACGCATTGTGTGCCAAAAGCCCTGACCATTAGCTGACCGCGCGCCGCACGTATCCCCGGAGCGGAAAATAGCAATTAGAATGCGCGGATCAGCGGGTCGGCGCAGCATTATGTTTCATATGGGTCGCATGACGCAATTTCTGTTTTGGCGACATCACAAAAGCTTGAGATCGTTCTTCATCTCTCCATAGATGTTCGACGTACGATTCGCTTCGTGGGGGATGTGTGTTTTGTTCGCATTGGTTGCTATTGCTCGTCGTTGGTGTTGTGGACATCCCTCCTCGATAACTGCAATTCTCAACCATCGCGAGAGTCAGCCCACACTTGGTGGTCGCCGGTCGTTGTCGGCCGTTCTTCGTGGTTTCGTTCTGATTTTCGCCGCGTTCGCGGCGACATGCGGGGGTTCGGGCCGGGTCGAAGCACAGGTCGTGGACTGGGTCCTCAACCTTGACGACATCGGTTCGGACCCGATCGCGGCCGGCGGGACCATCACCTATAACGTCCGGGTGGACAACAACGGCACCGGGGCCGCGCCGGCGACGACTCTCAATCTCGTCGTGCCGCCAACGACGCAGCTTCTGACCGCGACAGGCGGAATCACCGGGTGTGCGCCGATACCGACAGGCGTCGCCGGTCCGGGCGGCATCGCCGTGACCTGCAACGTGCCGCCACTCGTCGTCGACGCTACCACTGGCCTGACGCTGGGCGTCAGGACCACCGTCTCCGGCACCGTCGGGCTTCAGGCAAGCGTCCCGACGGCCGGCGACGTGAATAGCGCTAACAACGCAGCGACCGAGAACACCACCGTTCAGGCCGGTTCGGATTTCAGCCTGAACATCAGCGGCCCCGCGACGGCGTCGTCGGGCAGCACGGTAAGCTACGACCTGATCGCCACCAACAGCGGTCCGAACACGGCCACGTCCTTCACATTCAGTTTCCCGATTCCGAGCGGCGTCACCAATGTCACGCCGCCGTCGGGTTGCACGCAGTCGGCTTCGACCTATTCCTGCGTGATCGCAGGACCGATCGCGTCGGGGGCAAGCGTCACGCGGACCTTCAGCGGCCAGATCTCCGCAGCCGGCGGCTCCACCGTTACGGCGGCGGCGAGCGTCATTAACGTCTCACCCACCGATCCGATTCCGGCCAACAACACCGCGACCGCGGCCACGACCATCACCGGCGGCAGCGACGTGTCAATCGGTAAGAGCCGCTCGCCCGGCGGCACGCTTCTGGTAGGTGCGCCCGTCACCTTCAATCTGACGCCGCGATACACCGGCGACACGCCGACCGGGCTGACGGTGACGGACACGGTTCCCGCCAACTATACCCTGGGCGCCATCTCCGCGCCGGGCTGGAGCTGTTCGACCGCCGGCCAGACCGTCACCTGCATCCGCGCCAGCGGCGGGGCGGCTGGCGCGAACGTCTCGCTCGGCAACATCGTCATCAACGCAACCGCGGCAAGCGCGGGGACGCCGCCGGCGACAACCAACACGGCGACAATCGCCTCGGCCGGCCCTGCCGACCCAAACCTGACCAACAACAGCGCGAACGACGGCGGCGCGACGATCACCGCTCCGGTTGTCGACCTGCGCGCGAACAAGTCCGGGCCAAGCCCGGCGCTGGTCGTGGTCGGCAACAGCTACAACTTCTCGATCAGCACCTCGAACGTCGGCAATGCAGCCTTCTTCGGCACCGCTGTGATGACCGACAGCCTTCCTGCCGGACTGACCGTCACGAGTTACGGCCTTAACGGCTGGACCTGTTTGCCTGCCGCGAGCGTCGTCGGACCGGCGTCGATCACCTGTCAGCGGGTCTATACCTCCGGCGCGCCGCTTGCGCCGGGCGCAACGACGCCCGCAGTCACACTGACCACGACGGCGACCGGCACGGGCAGCATTGTCAACGGCATGACCGTCAGTTCACCAAACGCCAACATCGCCGACACCAATACGGCGAACGATACCGCCACCTATAGCGTCACCGGCTCTACCGGCCCCAATTCGGCTGACATCTCGGTGACGAAATCCGCGTCGCCGGGCTCGGTAGTCGCGGGCGACATCGAGACCTTTGCGATAGAGGTGGTGAATGCCGGGCCGCAGCCATCGGCAAACGTCAACGTGACCGACAACCTGACCGGGCTCATCAACAGCAATGCCGGAGCGACCGGGGCCGGTTTCGTCGGCGTCAGCGTCGCCGCCAACGCCGCTTCGGGCGTGAGCTGTTCCAGCAGCGCGGCGGGTTCGACCACCCGCCGCCTCAACTGCTCCATCGCAACGCTTCCGGTCTGCACCGCCGGGTCGACCTGTCCGGTCGTGACCGTGCAGGTTCGCCCCGGCGGCAATGCGGGCAGCCGCACGAACAGCGCCAATGCAACCTCGACCGCAACGGCGGATCCGAACCTCGGCAACAACACCGGGACTGCCTCCTATATGGTGACGCCGCGTGCAGATGTGACGGTGCAGAAGACCGCGAGCCCGGCCACGGCTGTGGCCGGGCAGAACCTGACTTATGTCGTGACTGCGCAGAACCTCGCGAACGGTCTGAGCGCGGCTGACAACGTGACCGTCACCGACACGCTTCCAGCCGGGCTGACCTTCATCTCCGCGACGCCTTCCACTGGCAGCTGCTCCGCCGCGCCGGCGGCGAATTCGACCACCGGGCCGGGCAACAACGCCGTCATCTGCAACCTCGGCACCATCTCCAACGGCGCGCAGCAGACGATTACCATCGTGGTCCGCCCCAACAACGTCACCCGCGGCACGACGATCACGAACAATGCCGCGGTGACGACATCGACGCCGGAAACCGATACGACCAACAACTCCGTCTCACGCGCGACACCTGTTGCCAACCCGGCTCTCGACCTCCAGGTTGGCAAGACCGAAAGCGTCGACCCAGTCGCGGTGGGCGACCTCACCGTCTACAGCCTGACGGTCACCAACAATGGACCATCCTCGGCCGAGAATGTGGTCGTGACCGACCAGATGCCGCCTGCGCTGATTTCCTACCAGTCACATACGGTTCCGGCCGGCGGAGTATGCTCTTCGGTGCCAGCGGCCAATTCCCTCGGCGGCACGCTGACCTGCTCTTTCGCGACGATCCCCTCTGGTCAGAGCCGCGTCATCACCATCACCGCGCGCGGCGACGCGAAGGGTACGGCTTCGAACCAGGTCTCGATCACATCGGACGAGATCGCGGCGGGTTTCGACACCGATCCGTTGAACAACTCCGATATCGAGAACACCACCGTGCGCACCAAGGCCGATGTCCAGGTCGTCAGCAAGACGCCCTCGTCCAACCCGGTCAACCTGCGCGATCCGTTCAACTTCGTGATCGTCGTGCGCAACAACACCGGACCGGGTCTGGATGAGGCCGACAACGTCCTTGTCTCGGACACGCTGCCTGCCAACATGCAGCTTACCGGCAATCCGAGCGCAGCCGTCGCATCCGGCAGCGCCAGCGCGACGTCGTGCACGGGCGCTTCCGGCGGCACCGCCTTTACCTGCGATCTGGGCACGATGACCAGCGGCGCGGTCGTCAACATAACCGTGCCGGTGCGCGTTATCGCGGTCTCGAGCCTGCCGCAGAGTTTCACCAACACCGCCTCGGTTGCGACCTCATCGCTCGATGTGAATCCGGCCAACAACAGCAATTCCGGCAACGTCGGCGTCGACTCCTCATCTCTTGCCGGCACCGTCTTCTACGATTTCAACGATAACGGCGCGATCAACGGCCCAGGCGATACGGGTCTGGGCGGCGTCACGATGACGCTGACCGGAACAGCCTTCGACGGAGCGCCGATTACGCAGACCGTGACCACGCAGCCGAATGGCAGCTATGTCTTCAACTACGTGCCGCAGGGCACCTACACGGTGACGCGCGGGACGGTTTCCGCCGCGAACGTGACAAACGGCACCAATACGCCCGGTACGGCGGGCGGAAGCGCTACGCCGACAACGATCGCTGGCGTCTCGCTCCCCTCCAACACCGCCGCGACGGGCTATCTGTTCGCCGTGGTGCCGACGGCGCGCGTCGGCATCGCCAAGGCGGTGCAATCCGGGCCGACGCCGAATGCCGACGGATCGTTCAACGTGACATTCCGTCTGAACGTCACGAACTTCAGCCTCGAGGCGCTGAATGCCATGCAGGTCAGCGATCCGCTGGCCGGGGCCGCGCCGTTCTTCGGCACGCATGCTTCGGTTGGCGCACCCGCGACGGACCCGCTGGCGCGCGGCACGTACACGATGCTCTCCGGGCCATCCGGCACCTGCGGCGGGCTCAACGGCGGCTTCAATGGCGCGGGCGCGCAGACCGTGGCTTCGGGCTTCACGCTCGCGGCGGGGGCGACGTGCCAGATCGACATCGCGCTTCGGGTGCAGCCCACGGTGCCGCAGCCGCCACTGCTGCCGTCCGGCGGACGTTACCAGAACCAGGCGACGGTGACAGGCACCGGCGCGCTCTCCGGTCAGACATCCGCCACCAACCCGCAGCTTCAGGACTTGTCCGACAACGGCACCAACCCGGACCCGAGCGGCAACGGTATCGCCAACGAACCTGGTGAAAACGATCCAACGCCGGTGAACCCGTCCTTCGCGCCAGCGATCGCCCTCATCAAGACGGCGGATACCAGCGGTATCTCAAACCCGCCGGTCGCGAATGAGACTGTGACCTACGCTTTCGCGATCACCAATACCGGGAACGTGACACTGACCAATGTCACCCTGACCGACATTCTGCCGGGCATCGTCATCACCGGCGGGCCGATCGCGAGCCTTGCGCCCGGCGTCACGGACACGACGACCTTTACCGCAACCTATGCCCTGACGCAGCCGGATGTCGATGCAGGGCAGGTGACGAACCAGGCGACCGCGACTGGCGACGATCCGTTCGACAATCCGGTTAGCGACCTTTCCGGCACGACGAACGGCGATGACATTCCGCTTGTCACGCCGTTGACGGCAGGACCCGCGATTACCCTGATCAAGACAGCGACGCCGAACTTTTCGAACCCGGTCGTGGTGGGCGATACGATCGCCTATGCCTTCACGATCCGGAACAGCGGCAACGTCACGCTGACAAATGTTACCCTGACCGACACTTTGCCTGGCATCGTGATCTCGGGCGGCCCGATCGCCTCTCTGGCGCCGGGGGCGACCGACAGCACGACCTTCACCGCTCTCTACACGCTTCAGCAGGCCGATCTTGATGCGCTCCAGGTGACGAACCAGGCGACCGCGACCGGCACGCCGCCATCGGGTCCGAACGTTAGCGACCTGTCGGGTGCTACGGCGGGCGACGACAATCCGACGGTGGTGCCGATCACCGCCGCCGCGGCCATCAACCTCGTCAAGACGGCGGATGACAGCGACTTCCTCGATGGTCCGGATCCCGGCGATCAGGTGCGCTACAGCTTCGCGATCACCAATACCGGCAATGTCACGCTGACAAACGTCACCCTGACCGACATTCTGCCGGGCATCGTGATTTCGGGCGGGCCGATTGCCTCGTTGGCGCCGCGCGCGACCGACACCACGACCTATTCCGCCACCTATGCGCCGACACCCGCCGACTTTACCGCGGGAACGGTCAACAACACCGCGACGGCGACCGGCTTCTATGGCCCTGGCGGCACCTTGAGCGTGACCGACGTTGACAGCGCCTCGGCCTTCGTCGTCGCCATCGACGCAAATCCGGAAGTCTTCCCGCCGTTCGCCACCAATGGCGGCACGACGACATCCATGCTGGCATCCGACACGGTACGCGGGGTTCCAGCGACGCTGTCGAACGTCACGATCACCGTGATAACGACCGATCCAGAGCTCACTCTCAATCCCGCGACGGGGCTCGTAACGCTTGCGTCCGACTCGCCGGCGGGCACCTACACCGTGACCTACGAGATCTGCTCTATCGCGCCGCCGGTGATCTGCGACCAGGCGACCGAAACGGTGGTGCAGCTTCCGCTGCCGGCGATCGAGGTGACGAAGACGCAGAATGTCGTCGACAACGGCGACGGTGTCACCGGGGTCGGCGACCGTGTCGACTATACGATCACCGTGGAGAACACTGGCAATACGCCGTTGACCAATGTCGCGCTGACCGATGCGCTGACAAGTCTAACGGGCACCCCGCTGTCGCTCGACAGCGGGCCGACATTCACCACGGCGTCGGCGGGTTCGCCGGCGGGCGATCTTCAGATCGCCGAGACGGCGACCTATACCGCGAGCTATACGCTGACTATCGCATCGGTCACAGATGGCGGCGTGTCGAATACCGCCACCGCCACCGCGCTGCCGATCTACGGCCCGGGGGTCATTGGCACGCCTTCGCCGATCAGCGATGTGTCTGACAACGGCGTGGACTCGGACGGCAACACCACCGACGATCCGACCGTTCTGCGGGTCAGCGCATCGCTTGCGCCCAATGGCCTGACGGTGACCAAGACCACCCCGCGCGGCGTCGTCGAGCGGGGCAGTGTGGTGCCCTATACGATCACGGTGCGCAATGACAATCCGGTGGTCTCGGGCACGCTGAACATCGTCGATGCCCTGCCGCCGGGCTTCCTCTACGTCGCCAACAGCGCCACACTGGGCGGTGCGCCCTATCCGGTGCGGGTGGCGGGCCGGATCGTTACCTGGCCGAATGTGCCGGTGCCCCCTTTGACGACCGTGATTGCAACCGTTTCGGCCCGCGTGCTGACCGGGGCAGAGCCGGGCGAACACGTGAACACCGTAACCATCCGCAACCCGGCGACGAACGGCCTTCTGGCCGCGCCCGCGACCGCCACGGTGCGCATCCTGCCCGAGCCGGTCTTTGATTGCGGCGACGTGATCGGCAAGGTCTTCGACGACAGGAACCGCGACGGCTACCAGAACGCTCCGGGGCCGAGGCCGATCACCAATGACGACTATATCGCGGCGGGCAAGTACGGCGGCAAGTATGGGGTGGCGCCGGCTGCCGCGGAAACCTACGGCGAGCCGGGCATTCCCGGCGCGCGGCTGGCGGGCGTCGATGGCACGATCATCACCACCGACGAGTATGGCCGCTTCCATGTGCCCTGCGCGATGTTGCCCGTCGACCGTGGGTCGAACTTCATCCTGAAGCTCGACACCCGTTCGTTGCCCGCGGGCTACCGGCTGACGACGGAGAACCCGCGCGTTGTCCGGCTCACGCGCGGCAAGATGACCGAGATGAACTTCGGGGTGGCGATCACCAGGGTGGTGCGGCTCGATCTCAACGACCGTGCCTTCGTCGCCGATGCCGCCGGCAAGGCGGCGCTGTCGCCCGCGCTGGTCAAGGGCATCGCGACACTGCTGCCGCGGATCGCCGGTGAGGCCGCAAACCTCAGGCTCGTCTACCACCTGCCGAAATACGCGGAGACAGAAGATGCGGAACGGGCGCGCGGGCTGATGCGGCTGGTCGAATCGCACATCCGCGAGACGTGGCGTGACGTGGGACGTGTGAAGCTGACGATCGAGAAGACGATCGTCAGGACTGGTGATTAAGGGGTATGAAGATGACCAACCGCATACTGCGCGCCAATCGAATGAACCGCGCGCTCGCCTTCGGCTCCACCGCCCTCGTCTTGGCGCTGATCGCACAGCAGGGCTTTGCGCAGACCATCCGTTGCGACGAAGTTCTTGTGCCGCAGCCCGAGAATTGTCGGCGCGCCAACGCCGATATCGTCGTGGACATGCCGCTCGGCGAGAATGCGGAAGCGATCGACACGGCGCCGGGGGCCGGCTTCGGCGATCTGGGGTTCTCGATCTCGATCGACGGCGACACCGTGGCGGGCGCGCCCGCACCGGCCGAGCCGCAGCGCGAAGCCGATCTTGCTGCGGCTGCCGCCGAGGTGGACGTGCGCTATGACGGGCTCGACCTCAGGCGGACGCTGAACGTCTCCACCAGTGACCTGCGCGCCGCTTATCGGGCGGGCGAGCAGGTCACGTTCAGGTCTTCGGCGAACTATCCGGCCTTCATCGCGCGGGCCGAACTCAGGATCATCGACCGCGCCGCGCGCGGGCGTCCGGTGATCGCGGTTCTGCCCGCCAAGGCCAATGGCGAGCTTGCCTGGACGATGCCGGAGGAGGGCTCTGGGGATCTCGCTTACGTGCTCCGCGTCTATGACAGCGCGGGGCGCTATGACGAGACCGCACCGCTCGAACTCACCCGCACCGACCGGGCCTTTGACACCCATGACACGACCGGTCAGGTGATCGCGGCGGGCGAGGGCGAGGATCGCTCGCGCATCCGCAACATCCCGCTTCGCGGCGGGCGCATCGTCGCTGCGGGAACCGGCGCCGTGCCAGGGGGCACCGTCCGCGTGATGGGCGAGGATGTCCCCGCCGACGGGTCCGGCGCCTTCGTGGTCAGCCGCATCGTTCCGGCGGGCGATCATGTCGTCGAGGTGGACCTTAACGGCCGCCGCATCCTGCGCGACGTCACCGTGCCCGACAGCGAATGGTTCTATGTTGGCATCGCCGACATCACCGCGGGGCACAGGTTGCGCGACGATCTGGCCAGTGCCGACCCGGACTATGAGAAGAATTACCTCGAAGGCCGTCTGGCGGGCTACGCCAAGGGCAAGACCCAACGCGGCTACACGATCACCGGCTCGGTCGATACCGGCGAGGGCGACCTGAAGGACGTGTTTCGCCGCCTTAACGACAAGGATCCGCGCAAGGTTCTTCAGCGTCTGGATGAGAACGACTACTACCCGACATATGGCGACGATTCCTCTGCCTTCGACGACGCGCCGACCTCGGGCCGTGTCTACCTCAAGATCGAACGTGAAGGCTCGAGCCTGACCTGGGGTGATTTCAAGGCGGATGTGACCGGCGCCGAGCTTTTGCGCAACACCCGCGCGCTCTACGGCGCGGAACTTCGCTACAACTCGCCCTCCGTGACCGAACATGGTGAAGTTCGTACCCGTGCCACGCTTTACGCGGCGCAGCCCGACACGCTGCCGCAGCGCGATATCCTGCGCGGCACCGGCGGCTCGGTCTATTTTCTCAGTCGTCAGGACATCAACGGCGGGTCCGAGACCGTCACCGTGGACGTTGTCGATCCCATCACCGGCCGCGTCGTCAGCCGCACCACGCTGACCGAGGGCGTCGACTACGACATCGACTACATCCAGGGCGTGATCGTCCTCAGCAAGCCACTCCAGTCCTCGGCTTCCGGCGGCGGGATCATCGGCTCCGGCACCGGATCGCTCGACGTTAACCTTGTGGTCAGCTACGAATATACGCCCACACTCGGCAATCTCGATGGTATGGCCTATGGCGGACGTGCCGAGGGCTGGGTCACTGAGCGGCTGCGTCTGGGCGTCACCGCCATGAGCGAGACGACCGGCACCGCCGATCAGAAGTTGGCCGGCGCCGACCTGCGCTACGAGATCGGCGAACGGAGCTACGTCGAAGCCGAGATCGCGCATAGCGATGGCCCCGGCTTTGGCCGGTCGCTGTCCTCCGATGGCGGCCTGACCATCACGCCCTCCGGCGTCGTCGGCGCGACGGGCGCGACCGCTTTCCGCTTCGACAGCCGTTTCGAACTGACCGATCTTGGCCTGAAGCGCCAAGGCTTCGTCGGCGTCTATGCTGAGCGAAAGGGCGCGGGTTTCTCGACCCTGACCGAAGACATCACCAACGACCAGAACCTTGTCGGCATGAATTCCGAGATCGGCCTGACCGAGCGCCTGACCTTCGGCCTCGACGCCGAGGACTTCCGCGAGGACGGCGGCGACAAGCGGACCAAAGGCGAGGTGCGCCTGGCCTACCGGATCGACGAAAGGTGGAAAGTCACCGGCGCCATCGCCCATCTCGACAAGGTGACGCTCAGCGATCCAACCGAGACCGGCAAGCGCACCGACGCGGCGGTGCGGCTCGATTACCGCTACAGCGACGATCTGGCGCTCTATGGGCTCGGACAGGTGACGCTGGCCGAATCAGGCGGGCTCGGCGATAATCACCGCCTCGGCTTCGGCTTCGATGCCCAACTGTCCGAAAAGCTGTCCGCCCAGGGCGAGATCTCCGGCGGCAGCAAGGGCCGTGGCACATTGGTCCGGCTCAGCTACACGCCGACGGCGGACAACGAGGTCTATGTCGGCTATACCCTTGATCCGACGCGGACCGGCGCGGGGTATTCGCTCGTCGGGCGCGATGACGGCGTCATCGTCGTTGGCGGCCGCTATCGCTACTCCGAAGCCGTCTCCACCTATGGCGAAAACAACTGGGATCTGTTCGGCGAGCGGCGTTCGCTGACCCGGACCTATGGTGTGACCTACACGCCGAATGCGCGCTGGACGCTTTCCGGCTCCATCGAGTCCGGTCAGGTCCGCGACAGCATTAATGGCGATTTCGACCGCGATGCCGTTTCTTTCGGGCTGGCCTATACCACAGAGGGAACGTCAGGCCGCGCGCGGCTCGAATACCGGATTGAGAACGGGATCGGGACGGCGCAGGATCGCAAGACCTGGGCAGCGACCGGCGGCTACGAATACAAAATCAACCCGGATTGGCGGTTCCTCGCCAATCTCGATGCGCTGATCTCCAAGGCCGATAGCGGCAGCTTTCTCGACGGTGAGTACGTCGAGGCGAGCCTCGGCTACGCCTACCGTCCGGTGCTCAACGACCGGCTGAACCTCTTAGCGCGATACACCTATCTGCGCGACCTGCCGGGAGCGGATCAGGTTTCGGTCAACGGGACGGTGAATGGAGACGTGCAGGTCAGTCACATCTTTTCGATCGACGGCAATTTCGATCTGTCGCCGAAGCTGACGCTCGGCGGTAAGTACGGTTTTCGTCAAAGTCGCGTAGCACCGCGCGGCACCAGCGTGTTCAACAATCAGACCGCGCATCTGGGCATCGTTCGCCTCGACTGGCACGTGGTGCACAAGTGGGATGTGATGGGCGAGGCTCGGATGCTTTACACCGAACAGTCGGATATCACTGAAACAGGCGCGCTTCTGGCCCTCTACCGCCATGTCGGCAACAACGCCAAGGTCGGCGTCGGCTATGAATGTGGCCGTGTCTCAGACAACCCCGCGGCTATCGACTATGTTGGCAAGGGCGTTTTCCTGAACCTGATCGCGAAATTCTGAAGATTGACCGGCATGATCAGCGGGCCGGGACGCTTTACCGCGAACGAGATCGCCACCAGACCTACTAAATAAGGCGATTATATACTTGACAAAGCAATCGCCGATTCTTAGATAAGGTTCAAGGAGTTAAAGCCATGAACCTGACTGACCCCATCTTTACCGACAAGGACGCCGCCAGAGAGTATCTGGAAGCCTCTCGCTGGGCTGACGGGGTTTACTGCCCGCATTGTGGTGGCACGGACAAGTGCAAGAAGCTGGAAGGCAAATCGCACCGCCCCGGCCTCTACCAATGTGGAGATTGCCGTCAGCAGTTCACCGTTACTGTTGGCACCGTGTTTGAGCGTTCTAAGGTGCCGCTCAACAAGTGGCTTCTTGCCACGTTCCTTATGGCTTCGTCCAAGAAGGGCATTTCTGCCCATCAGCTTCACCGCACCATCGGCGTTACCTATAAAACCGCTTGGTTCATGTTCCATCGCATTCGTGAAGCCATGCGCGACGATACGACTGGCGGTTTCGGCAACGGTGGTGGCGTGGTCGAAGTTGACGAGACGTTTATTGGTCGCGAACCGGGCAAGCCGGTCAAGCGCGGCGCCGGTCACAAGATGAAAGTGCTTACCCTCGTGGACCGCACGACCGGCAAGGCGAAATCCATAGTCGTGGATGACCTCAAGATCAAGACGCTACTGCCGATCCTCAAGGAGAACATCGCCGCAGAAGCCACAGTCTATACCGATGAAGCGATGCAGTACGACTACCTCAATCGCCACTTCGCGACTCATGACAAAGTGAACCATGGCGCTGATGAGTACGTTCGCGGTGACGTGTCCACGAACACCGTGGAAGGTTATTTCTCCATCTTCAAACGCGGCATGAAAGGCGTCTATCAGCATTGCGGTAAACAGCACCTGCACCGCTACGCCGCTGAGTTTGCATTCCGTTATTCCAACCGTATCGCGAACAACGTTGACGACAATATGCGCGCCAACGCCATCCTCAAAGGAGCTGAGGGCAAGCGCCTGACCTATCGGCGGACTGACTCAGTCGTCGCCTGAGTTCCGCGACTTAGTCGCCCGCTTGCTGGACGACTGGTCATCTTCCGATTGACTCTCAGATGGGCCGGAGTCCTCCTTGTGAGGCTTCGGTTTCATCTTAAGAAGGTTCTTTACTGTGGCTTCGAACGACGACAATTCTGACATTCACCTAGCTCCGGTTGACAATCTGGCGCTTCTGCGTGGCAGAGCAATCAGCGCCTACGCCAGAGTTGATTGGCACCTATTCATGCTTCTCCAAGCGCTAACCGATGTCCCTCACTTAGTCGCTGCCGAGATATACTACAACATCGTCAACACAAGGTCACGAGTAGCCATCTTCACCAATATTCTGTCGACCACTTTCATTGAACTAAAGCCATTTTGGTCTGGCGTGCTTTCTGAGTATGGAAAACTCACTACAACGCGCAATAGCATTATTCATTGGGTAAGTAGGGGGTCTGATGATCGGCTGATGCCGCCAAATTTCCTTTCCCACAAAGAGACCACGCCCTCAATAGGTCCAGACGATCTCATATCGTTCTGCGCAAAGGCAGACCAAATATCAGAGGCAACGTGGATGTTTACTCGAATAATGCTGCCCGACGAAGGCGATGATATCATTTCCGAGATTTGCGAAACATGGCTTGGAATATTTCAGCTACCGTTTGTCTATCCTTTTCCTGATAGTCATCCACTGCACCCGAGCCATAGAGGGCGTTCAAACCCGCTAAGATCATCGGCTCGGTGACTTCAATCTCCGTACCGGCCTGTCGCTTCTCATCTATCATGACGATCTCGCTTTGTTAAGTATATAATCGCCCTAAATAAGACTATGAAAACAACAGCATCATCATGAAAAATCTCAACGGGACGACTCATGCGAACAAGGCTGTTGCGACGCTGCGTTTTTCCGACCGCCATCAAGTTCGGTATGAAGAAAAGTGAGCACTTCTCATTTCTGTTGAGACGCTTTGGTTACCACGTTCGTTTCGCTCTGATCGCGTCCGAAATGGACTACTTTGTCGCATATTTGGCATCCGCAGCGAACGTTAAGTTTCCGTCCCCTTACAGGAGCTTTCAGTCGAGAAGTGCCCGCACCGGTCATTTGTGTCGCCTGAGCAACCGACCGCGTCGTCCCGCAAAGTGTTAGTTCACATGCCCAAACATTTCGCGCCCGCAGCGAATGACTGGACTGGCGACGCTGCGCTGCGGCAACGCCATGTTCGTCGAATGTCTCCTGAGGGCCGATCTCTCGCGACTGCGTGTTTGGCTTTCCCAAAGAACTCCAGCTGGCTCCTCAGTTGGTGCAGACGGCCTTCTCAAGGCGAGCCCAAATGCCCGAAAACTCACAGCCGGATCGGACGAGGCTCAGTGGACACAAGGGTACCACTCGCCCAAAGGTAGAAAATTCACGCCTATGCCCTGATATCAACAGGCAGAGCGCCGAGCGCTTTTTCGGACAAGCCGAACTTCCCTGAAAGCGCTGCTTTGGCGCCATTGCCCTGTACGTGACAGATCGAACCGAACCCACCCTTTTTCGCACTCATCAGGTCGCCAAGAACCTCCTGAGAGCCAAGCGCGTCGATCTGAAGGTTGCGCGCATACCAGACCCGTCGCAGGGGCAGCAACTGCAGCGCGCAGTTTGCAACCCAACAGCCAAATCCGATCGAGATCACGGCGCAGGGTCGTCCTGCCTTGTTCATGGCGCTGTTCAGAACCTGGATCGCCGCCGCTTGAAGGAGGTTCACTTCCAGAATACGGATGGCCTTATCGGGCGACCAGTGCTGCTGGTCGATCCCAACGTATTGCACGACGAGGCCATTGAGTCCGAGATGACCTCGCCACGCAGGAAGCTCCTCGACCAGTGCCGCGAGCGAGCTCCCAGCGCCGGCGACAACGAAGCCGACCCCGTTTGCCACATGATCATGGACGGCTGCACTCAATGTCGAGGTAAAACACTTGCCGTCGGGGTCGATCAGCAACAGCTCGCCATTCCGGCCCGCGTCCTCGGCGGGCACATCCGGCCCTGCACCCTCTGCCGCTGCGACAGAACCCATGCTATCGATGGCATCGAGCGTTGCCGCGAAATTGGGTGCGTTGTATAGCGCGGTCTTGACGTCCTCCGGATGCGCATCGAAGGCCGCCTGCAACTCGATACTTGCTTTCGCGAGCCCGATGGAAATCTCCCTTCCCTGCCGAGACAGACCTGAGGAATAGTCCTTGTCGGTTTCCACCACGTGAATATACTCCTTGGGAAGTCGGTTACTGTTTCTAAAACGTTACGCCTTTTTCGCTCGAACTCCACGATCCTTTTGGTGCCTCTGTGTCGGGGAAGGTCTTCAGATGGATATTCCTGGTTATCTGTTCATTCAGCAGGCGATGCGGGCGTCAAGGCAGCGCGGATCTCCCATCGTAGTCGAACAGTTCGAGGTCGGAGAATTGATAGCCGGCGACAACCGCCGCGAGAGCATCTACAAGATCACCAATACAAAAACCAAGGAAACGGCTCGCGTCGCGAACTCCCCCGACCTTCTAACCGAGGGGGTGGCGCTCGCCATGTTCAACGACCTCGGGATTGAGCCGCATCCGATGGTTCTCGAGCCCGCGCGCTCGATCAGGGTTGACGAATTTCTCGCGCATGCAAGGGCCAATGGCGTAAACTCTGAGTACGAGCCCGGCAGGACACGTTACCGTCTGACCAAGGGGCGTTTCCTCGCGAAGCGCACCGCATATGTTGCCGCGCCGGGATCCGCGCAGGATGCCGAGTTCGACGCACGGGCGTCATTCATTCTGAGGAGCGCATGCGATGACCTCGACATCCCCTACCCGGAGGTACTCGATCCGGCTGACCGGAAGAGCTACACCGATCTCGATGCCTTGATTGTCGCTCTGGGCAATCCCAATAGGAAGATCGTCGAGGATGTGGATTCGCTGACCGGCGATATCCGGTGGGCCGATACCTTAGAGGATTCTGACTCCGAAGGCGGGGCCAACGAGCCGGTCGTCGTCCGCGCCGCGAACTGGGTGGGTAGGGCCGTGAAGCCCTCCGAGGCCGTGCGCGTGCTCAATGACTTTCGCGCTCAGCAGGATCTGGATGTGGCGCCGAACCCGCGACGCCGGATTGTATTTGGGATGCAGAGGCAGCCTCGGCCGGTCGTCGACGGTATAGCTGCCGCGCTACGGAGGATGCCTGAACGCGACGGTGCTTCAGATATGGACGAGGCAGACACCGTTCAAATCGAGTCGATCTGGGACACGATCGCAGAGTTCGACACAGAGCGTGGCGACGGCGAAAGCCAATCCGCAGAAGAGTTTCGCAAGGCCTATGATGCCGAGCATCCTGACGGCGAAGACGATAATCGCGACTCTCGTGACCACGACAACAACGAGCCGACTTCCGACAAGAGCCACGAACACACCACGGGCGACGGGCCGGGGCACTAGGCGCGCCACCCGAACAGAAAGGCCGCCGACCTCCACCCCGAGGCCGCGCTGCACTCGGGGAGGGACGTATGAGAGTTTCCACGAACCTGGCGGCCATCTTCACCGCGAGCCTTACGTTTTCGACAACCGCCGGGTCAGAAGACCTCGACTTGGCGGGCATCTGGCGCGACGAGACTGCTCAGGTCGCCGACAAGAAGCTGCCCGTCCAAGTCGATCTGCCCGACGGGGATAGCAGCCCGCACGGCACTTATGTGTCACTGCCCTATATCGCGATCCTGCGTGCGAAAAGCGGTGCGCTGCACTTCTACACCGATGTCGGCGCGATGCAGGCTGAGGTGCAGCCGGTAGCAGGGACACCGGGCAGCTACAACCTCGCCGATCTGACTCCGGGGGCAAATGGTAAGGTGCTGGGTGTTCTCAAGGCTTCGACGGAGGGATGCGCTCCGCGGCCTGCGTGCTTTCAGCTCGAGCCGCCTCCGGGCGCCGATGCCGCGGCCTTTCCCTTGCCGAGCGGCGACCTGAAGTTCTACGTCCCGATCGACCCCTACGATCCGTCAAAGGACCCCAAACAGGACCAGACCTACGGCAGCAACTTCGCGCCGGTCTCGGGCAATTTCGACTATGTGACCTTCTGCTACAACATCAACGGTCTCGATCCATACAACATTCAGAAGAACACCGGTTGCCGGAATGTTTTGTTCCAAGTGCCCGACACGAATTCCTATTCATACCAGAAGGTCGGATATGCGAGCGGCGGCAATGCCGACATCCCATTCGGCTGGACCTACAAATCCGACGACCAGACGATCGGTTCCAGCAAGGCACGCACAATCGACACCGGCCGCGACATGGCAAATTCAGACTCGCTCGACATAGGCGTAAATGCGAGCGTCAGCCTCTTCGGCTTCAATGCGAAGACCAGTGTTAACGTCGGCACTTCGCACAAGATACAGGAGCTCTCGGAGACGAAATCTGTCGTCGCGGAAATGACGGAGGTCAAGTCAAAGTTCGCGCTGGTCCTGAACCGTTATTACACGACGCTCAGTCCGGATTTCGTGACTACGATCCGCAATCTCAAGGGCAAACCGGCGGCGGACAAGGCCTATGAGGTCGTGATCTCGGAATGGGGAACGCACTACCCTAATGCGGTGACCTTCGGGGCGCGCGGTTCGCGAAAACTGACCTTGAACGAAGAGGCGATCAACTCCCTCCGCGACAGCCAGACGAACATCTCGGCCGGGCTTTCGGTAGACTATGAAGGCAGCGGTGGCGGAGTCGATGTCAAATCCGCCCAGGAGGCTATGTCGAGCATCAAGAAGATTGTCACCACCGAGAACCGTGATTTCAGGTGCTACGGCGGCGGCGACTGTTCGGAGGACGGCGTGCCCTCGGGCGCGGATATCGTGCCGATCTTCCTCGATCTCCGGCCACTCTCAGACCTTCTCGCTCCGCCTTTCTTCTCGGACGAGGAGATCCTTGGCCAGATCCGGATCAACCTAGCACGAGCGATCCTGAAAGCGGCCTATGTCGAGCGGAACGATTTGAACGCGCCCACGCTGAGTGCGGTGCAGGCAGTCAACCCCACCGGAACGCCCCTAGGGGCGCCACAGCTTCTCTGCGGCGACTTGGCAGTCACCACCCGCCCCACCGGCAATCCGTCGCCTCTAATGTCCACCTACTGCTGCGTTCCACAGGCTGTCGCCGAGCCGGTGGTGGCGGCAATGTCGCTGAAGGGTACGACCGATCCGTTGACGCGCCCGGCGGGACTTTTCCGTCGCCCGATCAGCATCGACCCCGCCCAGCCGGTGAACTTGCCGACAGCGGCAGATCCGGCCCCCTTCATTTCGAGCGTGACGGTCGATTACCTGTTTTTGCATCAGCGCGACGACACCGATACGACCGGAGTCTACACACCCGATCTGAATAGCTACTGCCAAACGACCTACGGCGACGGATGGTCGGGGACTGTGACCGGGCAGATTGCGAGTTGCATCAGCGGCTCCGCGACCAATCAAATCAACGTTCAGCAGGTCTGCGCCGCCCAACATGGTGGTTCCTCATATGCGGCCTGGAGCGATGTCGAGGGCGCCTGGCTCTGCGGCTTTGGAAGCCAGCTCCCGGTAGATGTCACGACCTGGTGCAAGGCGCAATTTGGTCCGACATCGGTCGGCAGCGGGCAGGTGTGGCCGGACCTCGACGTGCCTCGATACATCTGGAGTTGCACGCCTGGGGGGCAGGTCGACGCAGGGCGAATCTGCACCGACATGGCCGGACGCTCATACAAGCCCACATTCGTGAATGAGGCGGACAGCAACGGTAACCTCATTTGCCAAGGGGTCTTCGCTGAGGTTCGGACTGCCGTTCCAGTCGATGGAACGGTGCTGACCTATCCCGACCTGAAGCCCTATGATGCGACCAGCGCGGCCGTCGGCAGTCCGCCGGCCAATGTGATCGTGCCGCTCAACTGGACGGGTGACTCGGCTGTAGCGTGCGGTGGCGTGAGCCTCGATCTTGTCATTGCGTTGCAGAAGGTGGGCGCGGATGCGCTTCTGACGTCTCCGTGAGAACAGTGTGCATTCTGCGAAAAGCGTGGTGTCGAGCGCCTGCAGCGTTAGGGGCTTTGTTTCGCTAATCCTTGCATCCAGGCGCGCACGATTCAATTGGGTCTCGCCGTCCGCAAAGCGGACCTAGAACGGTCGCGCGATGCTGCGCAGGACATGAACATCTGCATTGGGGCCGCGGCCGAGATACCGTAGAAGGTCGGCTATGGGCCGATCTTGTCGCTACGAGAGGCCCTGCTCCATCCGGATGCCGCGCTGCATCCGAGGTCCGCAGAGAGCCTATCTTGACCGATGCTGCGCCGGGTCTGAACGGTCGCGATGTGCGTGAAGCGGACAACCGAGTTTCGGAGCCTGGCCACCAACGACTGCGACGGAACCCGGTTCAGGCAACCCTCAGCGCGGCCACATCGTTCACCCAGTTCTCCAAAATCTCTGGATCATTTTGGAGATATTCGGCAGCTGATCCGGCGAAATCCTCGAACGTCGCCTGGTTCAGATCTCTTAGGCCGCATATGACAGGGATATCTTGCAGCAAAGCCTCGGCGATCAGCGCGCGGAAGCCACGTCCCGCGGCCTCGTGTTTTCCGAACTTGTTGACGATGAGCAGATCGGCCCCACGGGCAAACTCCCGTTCCACTGCCGCGACCGCCGTTTCCAGCGCACTGGCGTCCAGCCTGCATCCGCGTGCGCCGGGACCGAGTTTCTGGTTGATCCGGATCACGGGACCGTCGGGCAGAATCCGGACATCCATGTCGCAACGGCGACCGGTTGTTCCGTGGTGCGATTGCTGAAGGGTTCCGACGACCCGCCAACCTGCCGCCGTCAAACATCGGCAGAGGTCGGAAAACGTCTGTTCGGTACCTCCCGTGGCGGCGCAGGTGACGACGCCCAATGCCATTGACCAGCTCCCCACTCAAAATTGCCGCCACCGAAGGAACCGGCGGCGGCAACGACTGCGCTCAAACGATCGGGCGCGGTTTCAACGACATTTCCAGATAGTTGTTCTTGTAGGCGCTTTCGCCGACCTTCCGCAGCACGCCGCGGCCCAGCTTGTAGCGGTAGTTGCCCGACACCGGATCGGGCACCGCATGGCAGACCGAATTCGCCATCGAGCCGGGATAGTTGAAGGCCGCCTTGGCCACGCCCGGCCGCATCTCGTCCGAGACGATGGCAACGGCGACGAACTGACCGGTGGTGGTCTTGATATGGCCATGCTCCATCAGCTTGGTGAAGCTGAGGTCGCCATCCTTGACCCCGATCGGTTCGCCCTGCTGGACATAGACGGTGTCGTTGAAGCCTTCGACCAGGTCGCCCGACTCGATCCCCTGCGGGGCCGCGTCGTCAGGGTGGATCACGATATGCGGCCAGGGCCAGCGTTTGGCCAGATAGGGCTTGCGCAGGTCGTCGAAGCCCGATTGCCAGGTCTCGTTCACGCGGCCGTTGGTGATCCAGATCTCGCCCTTTTCGGGGCGGGGCTTGATCGCGTCGTAGAAATCGATCCAGCTATCGGTGGCCCAGGGCGTCTTCAGCATGTTGGCCTTGCCGGTATGGGTGCCGAAGGCATAAAGCCATTTCTGGTCATAGGTGTCGCCCTCGACCTCACCCCACTCGTTCTCGGCGTCGTGCAGCCGCTTGGTGCCGACCATCTGGCCGTCGATCAGGCGCACCGGCGTCTGGATGCCGGTGGTTCCAAGCTCGCGCAGCTTCTCATGCGCCTTCTTGCCTTCCTTCTTCGCCTCTTGCGCCAGCACATGGTAGCTGAGGACGCCGCCGCGGGAAAAGCGCGACGCCTCCTCGAAGATGTCATTGGATTCCTGCCAGTCGAAACCCGAAAAACCCATCTTGTTGGCGAACTGCCCCACTGCCCACCAGTCGGGCTTCGCCTCTCCCGGTGCGTCGTTGAACTTGGCGTAGAGCCGAAGCCGCCGTTCGGCGTTACAGCGGGCGAAATCGACCTCGCCCCAGCCCGCCGCCGGCAGGACGATATCGGCATATTGGGTGTTCAGCGGATCGACCGGGTAGATGTCGCTGTCGACCAGCATCATGCCGCCGCTGTCGACGCGGGCCTTGAAGACTTCGATCAGGTGATCGCGGTCGACGGACCGGGGCTGGTTCGGATTGCGCACCGTCAGATCGGCGACGCGGCTGGCAAGCTCCTGGCTGGCCAACATCGCGGCGAACCAGGTGCAGCCGATCGTCCAGAAGAACCGCACCTTGCCATCCATCACCCAGCGGTCGACGTTCAGCGCCTTCTTGCGGCGGCCGGGATGCTTTTCAGGTGAAAGGAAGCCCTTGCCGCCGCCCGGCTTCATGCCGCCGCGCTGGTGGCCGCCACCCCGGCTGATGACCTGTCCGGGCCGGTTGCCGGCGCCGCAGATCAGACCCAGGGAGGCCAGAGACGCCGTGTTCATGTAGTTGTTGGACCAGTAATTGCCCTTTTCCAGCATGAACGAGGTCTTGGTCCGCGATCCATCCTCACGCGGCTTCGCGATCATCTCGGCCGCCCGCTGGATGTCGGCGGGGTCGAGCCCGGTGATCTTCGCCGCCTCTTCCAGCACCGCCACGGGTTCCTCGGCGATGAATTTCTGGAAATCCTCCCAGTCCGATTGCCAGCGGCCCCATGTCGTGCGCCATTGCCAGCGGGTGTTGCGGGTGCCACGGCCGAAGCCGCTTTCGATCTCCCACTTGTTGTTCACCCATTTGTCGATGAATTCCTGATCCTGCCAACCATTGTCGATGATGATCTTGGCGAGCGCCAGATGCAGGACGGTATCGGTGCCGGGGATGATCGGCAGCCACAGGCCGCCGTTTCGCAGCCCGTATTCCACGCCCATCGTCTTGTGCGGCGTGACGAAGATCATCTTCTTGTCGGGATTTTCGCCATACATCATCCATTCCGTGAAGAGCACGGTCTTGGTCTCGTACGGATCGACGCCCGACAGGAAGGCGACATCGCAGGATCCCCAATCATCGTAGGAGGCGGCGAAAGAGTTGATGCCGGCATCGTCGAGCCCCGCCGCATCCTCGGCGTTTTGGGGCTTGTCATGGGGCGCGTAGACCGGCGTGCCGATTGCACGGTCCACAAGCTTGCGGATCGCGTAGGTATTCTCGAAATACTCGTAGCTGTAGGTCTTCATGCCCCAGGCATGTTCCCCGTAATTCTTGAGCACGTATTTCGACACTTCGGCCATGACGTCGGTGGCCAGATCCCAGCTGACCGGCGTCAGGACGCCGCCGATGCGGATCGTGGGGTATTTCAGACGGTCGCGGGTCGGCGTGTCGGGGTTGTATATCTTCTGCGCCAGCGTGCCGCCGCGTACCGAGTGGTTGCCGTCGCGATTGACGACCTCTGCATCGGGATCGGCAATGATAACGAAGTGATGCTGGCGCCCCTCGTGCATGCCGATATTGTGCTGCGACTCAGCGATCCATGGCACGCCGCCACTGGGAAAGTCGACGCCGAAGACGTTCTGGTCGGCCTGGGTGCCGCCCTCGGTCCCGACGGGCCAACGGTAGACCTTGTAGGAACAGGCGACGATGCAGTAGCTGCACGCGGTCGTCAGCACCTCGGCATCGGGCGGCGGCAGCGGAACGGAATCGCGGTTCTGGATTGTGGTGGTCATCTCTGTTCTCCTTGCCTCACGCGCCGGAAGGGTTCTGGCTGTAGCCGTAGAACAGCCCCATGACACCGGTGGCCACGATGTCGTCGCCTTCGATTTCCAGCACGATCTGCGGCAGGCTGGCCGATGAATGGCCGGACACGATCATCCCGTGGCGCGACAGATCGAAGGTCGACAGGTGCAGGGGGCATGGCCCCAGAACCGAGTGCTGCGGTTTGAACTCGCTCTCGCCCATATAGCCGCCCAAGTGCGGACAGATGGTGTTGAAGGCGACGATGTTGCGCCCCTCTCCCACGCCGCCGCCGGCCTCTTCGTTCAGCATCATGACGAGGTTCTCGATATCGTCGGTCGGATAGGTAAAGGAAAGCGCCGTGCCCGGTTCCAGGTCGGACACCTTGCCGATCACCTTGCGCGCATAGGAGGATGAGACGAGCTCCTGCGCCTCGGCGCCGCTGCCATAGGTCGCCAGCACCGTGACCGAGGCGCCGCCGAGGATCAGGAAGTTCCTGCGGCTTATCGACTGACAGGCGCGCTTTTGGCCCACGCCCTTGGCTGTGATTGCCTTGTTCATTTCGGAAACTCCGCCCAGGTTGCGGTTTCGGGAAGCTCGGGTTCTTCCAGGATCAGCGGCTCGTCCATCGACAGCGCTTCGAGGAAGGCGACGAGGTCCGCCTGTTCCTCGGTGCTCAGGCCAAGAGGTTGCAGACCGGCGGTCTGCCCATCGCCGCCGCCGCCATCGTAGAACGCGACCACATCGGCCAGCGTTGCGAGGCTGCCGTTGTGCATGTATGGGTCTGTCCAGCGCAATTCGCGCAACGACGGCGTGCGGAACTTGTGCTTGTCGTCCGGGCGCTTGGTCTGGTGATAAAGGCCCAGATCATCATCGCCGGTGCGGTAATCCTCTTCCGATCCGCCCTTCTGGTACAATTCCCAACGCAGCGTGATCTGATAAAGCGGGTCTTCGCTGAATTCGGCCGCCGCCGGAACACCGGTATTGTAGAACTTCTGATCCGAAGCCAGCGCGCCGTTGTGGCACGAAATGCAGCCAGCCTTGCCGTTGAAAATATCCATGCCGCGTTTGGCATTCTCGGTCATCGCGGCACCGTCGCCCGCAAGGAAGCGATCGAACGGAACCTTGCCGGGATCGGTGACGATCGTGCGTTCATAGGCGGCGATCGCGTCCCATGCCTGTGCGGAATGCGGCCATTCGGTGCCGAACACCTCTTTGAACGCGACGACATAGTCGGGAACGAAGCGCAGCCGCATTTCCATCATCGAGCCGTCGCCATTGCCGGCCACGGCACCGCCCGCGGCGCCCTTGGCCTGCGCTTCCAGAGAGGTCTTGGAGCCTTCCCAGAACAGCTTGTTGTAATAGGCCGAATTGAGGATCGTCTGGCTGTTGCGCCAATGCTGCGTGCCGGGATAGCCAAAGCTGATCGGCCCGCCGGTGCCCCAGCCCAGATCGGGCAGGTGGCAGGCCGAACACGGCATCGCGCCGTTGCCCGACAGCCGCCCGTCCCAAAAGAGCTTCTCGCCCAGGGCGATCTTTTCCGGCGTCATCGGATTGTCGACGGGGTCCGGCACCGGCCCCAGCGTCGCCAGCGGCGGCGCGTCCTGGGCCGTGGCCGCGGTACCGATCAGCGCCGCAAGCGCAGCCGAGCCGATGAGTTGCGTTGTTTTCCGTGTCATACCGGGCACCTCCTCAGTTCTCGCCGACGACGCGCATGGCGTAGTCGGGCAGTTCGGGAACGGTGACATCGGGCGCATCACCCGTCAGGCTTTCGAGAAAGGCCACGAGGTCGGCCTCTTCCTCGGCGCTGAGGCCGAGCGGCGCGACCTGCTCATTCCCGGCATTGTAGAAGGCGACCACCTCTGGCAGCGTCGCGAAGACACCTGAGTGCATGTAGGGCGCGGTCTGGCCTACATCCCAAAGCCCCGGCGTCGCGAACTTGCCGCGGTCGTCGTCGTCCTTGGTCACGGCGTAATGCCCGGCATCCTCGCGCAGGTTCATGTAATTGGGCGTGCCGAGCGTGGCGAAGAAGCGCAGCATCACGATCTGGCGTTCGGCATCCTCTTGCAGATCGGGATGGTCGGGTACGCCGGTCGCATGCGCGCCGCCATCCGACAGCGTCGGTCCGTTGTGACAGGAAATGCAGCCCGCCTTGCCCTCGAACAGTTCCATCCCGCGCGTCGCCGCCTCGGAGAGTGCCGCGGTATCGCCGTTCAGATAGGCATCGAAGGGCGCGCCCGTGGTGCGGATGGTCTTCAGGTATTCGCCGAGAGCACTGTAGATCTTGCCGCCATAGGGATCGCCGCCGAAGCCTTCCTCGAACAGGGCCGCATATTCCGGCACCTGCTTCAGCCGCTCCTGCGCGAGACGGCTATCCATGTTCATGGTGTGGCTTTCGGTCAGCATGTCGCGGCTGACCGTGCTCATATCGGCGCCGTCGAGCCGGCCACCCCACATCAGGACATTGCTGTAGGAAGTGTTGAAAAGCGATTTCGCATTGCGGAAGTACACGCCGCCTGCATAGCCGTCCGACAGGGCCAGCCCGTCGCCCCAACCCTGTTCGGGATCGTGGCAGGTCGAACAGGAACTGCCGGTGTCGCCGGACAGGCGGTCATCGAAGAACAGCATGCCGCCCAGCTTTGCGCGGACCTCGTTGACTTCCTTCGGTTCGGGCAGCGGTGCAAAGCCGGGGTCTTGGCCAGAGGCCGGACCCGTGACGAGAACCAGCAACAAAGCCGCCGTTCCCGCCAGCCCATGTTGAATGACCGATTGGCTGTTTCGCATTGCAGTGCCCCTCCCTGCGGCATCGGGTCAAGACCTGCCGGCAAAGCCCGAATGCGGTGCAGATACCCGCACCCCCCCCGGAACCGGCAGATGCCGGAAGACTAACGCGCTGCCTTCCGTCAGATGTTGCCAATCGGGTTACAGTTTGCTGTTTCTTGTGACGAATTGTGACGGAGCGGGCTAGGCTACGCGCCGGCGGACCCAGCGGAACCGGCATCATCGAGCATCGCTCGCACCCGCTGCGCCAGCACCATCGGCTCGACGGGCTTGTCGAGGACTCCCGGACTTGGCCCGCGCAATTCCAGATTACTCCGGCGGTAGGCTGAACAGATCAGGATCGGGCAATCGGGACGCTGCGCCCTGATCTCGGCCGCCAGTTCATCACCGGGCAGTTCCGGCATCACGAGGTCGAGAATGACCAGATCGTATCGGCCGGGGTTTTCACGGAAACGATCTAGCCCGACAGTCGCGCGACTGAAGGCGTCCACCTGGTATCCGAGCCGCATCAGAAGCCGCCGGAACATCGAGGCGATCTCGGCCTCGTCATCTATGATCAGCAGCCGCTCGCGCCCGCGCGGCAACTTCACCGGCTCTGCCGCATCGGCCAGCGCCAGATGATCGGCGCCGGGCAACCACAACGTGAAACGCGCGCCATTGCCCGGCCTGCTGTCGGCAGTGATGAGTCCGCCGGTTTCCTGCACCAGCCGCTGCACAACCGTCAGCCCAAGCCCGGTCCCCTTGCCGATCGGCTTCGTCGTGAAAAACGGATCGAAAACACTGTCCAACGTCGCCGACGACATGCCTGGTCCGTCATCTTCCACGACCAGCCGAACCCAGCCTTCGCGGCGTGATGCAAGCCCGTCCGGCGTCTTTCTGGGCCGAGCGACGGATATGGTGATCCGACCGGACGCGCCGCCAATGGCTTCCGCGGCATTGCCGCAGAGGTTCATCAGGATCTGGTGCAGATGGGTGGGATCGGCCAGCACCGGCATCGGCTCTGCCGGGTCCGGGGTCTCAATCGCAACGGTCTGCGGAATCGCGGCCCGCAGCAGGCGGGCGACCTCGGCGATCACGGCGCAAATATCGGTCGGAACCGCTATCCCCGGCTCGCGGCGCGCGAATGTCAGAAGCTGCCCGACAAGACTTTGGGCGCGCCGCGCGGCGATGTCGATCTGCTCGACCTCGACCGCCAGGTCGCTGTCCTCGGCCGCGTCGAGCGATGCCAGATGCGCAGCCCCCACGATGGTCGTCAGGATGTTGTTGAAATCATGCGCGATGCCACCGGCCAGAAGCCCCACGGCCTCCATCTTCTGTGCCCGCGCCACCTGTTCCTGAGCGCGGCGCTTTTCGGTGATGTCCTCGCCGATGCCGATGAAGTTCCGCACCTCGCCGTCGGGTCCCATGAGCGGCAGGATCGTGGTTTCCGCCCAGTAGCTGCCGCCGGATTTGCGCTTGTTGCGGAAAACGCCATGCCAGGCGTCGCCGCGCATCAGCCGCGCGCGGATATCGTCATAGGTCGCTTTCGGTGTATCGCCGGACTGAAGCAGCTTCGGCGTTCGCCCGGCAAGCTCGCTTCGGTTCCAGCCGGTGATATCCTCGAATTTCTGATTGGCATATTGGATACGCCCGTCAGTATCGGTGATCAGGATCGTCGCGGGGCTCTGCTCGACGGTCTCGGCCAATAGCTTTTCGGATTGTTCCAGCCGCCGCCGATGAACCAGTTCATCCGACAGGCTATCCATCGCCACCCACATGTCGCGCAGCAAGAGCGCCATCAGAAATCCAAGCGACAGCGCCACGACGACCAGAGCGAACATCGACACGAACCCGAAATCGATCAGCGTCTGCCCTTTGGACACGGCCGATATCATCCGTTCGGTACTCTGCGCCCGGTTCTCGCGCCAGATCTGCTCCAAAGCCGTGAAAGCAAGAAGCGCGCCGCTGTCATCCACCCGCACCAGCGCGTCGGTGCGTTCGGCGGGCCAGCCCTCGCGTGCCGCCGTGGTGGCGATGGGCAGTTTCGCCTCGTATTCCGCGATCGTGGCAGCAATCGTCTGAAGCGCGTCACGCTCCTCTTCCGGCAGAGGCTCGGCGAGGTATTCGTCCAGCACCGCATCGAACTGGGCCAATTGGACCTCGACACGCTCGCGATAGACGTCTTCGCCGCGCAGGACATAATTCTTGAAGTTATGGATGATGCCGCCGTAGCCCAGATAGCCGCGGATCGAGCTGATCCAGACGCCTTTCTTCGCGGCATCATCGGCATATCCGGTCCAGCTTGCGGCGATTTCCTTGAACTGTGCCCGCGTCTGCACGCCAAGAAAAAGGCCGGTCACGACCGTTGAGATCAGCAAAACCGCCGCCGCGAGGCCGATCACTCTGCTGCGTTTCATGGGCTGCATCGTCACCTCCGGTCAAGTGAACCTGTTGCAGAGCCGACGTATTTGCGCAACATCGAGAAGGACCGAACGAAGGGTGAAGGTCAATGGCCGAGCGAATTCTGGTTGTCGATGACGACCGACAGCTGACATCATTTCTGGAAAGGTTCCTTCAAAAGCAGGGCTATCAGGTTTCGACCGCGGCCACGGCAACCCAGATGGGCCTCGCGATGGAGCATCAGGAGTTCGACCTGATCGTTCTGGATATCGGCCTGCCTGATGGTGACGGTTTCGAGGTCACCCGCGAAATCCGGAAATCGTCGGAACTACCCATCGTCGTCCTGACGGCGCGCGACGAGGTGTTTGACCGGGTCATCGGGCTGGAGCTGGGAGCCGACGATTACCTCACCAAACCATTCGAGCCGCGCGAATTGCTGGCTCGTATCAAGTCCGTCCTACGCCGAAGCCGCGCGCCCGAGCCAGCGGCGACGGCCGCTACGAACCTGCGATTTCGTGATTTTTCCGGTTTTCGCATGGACCTGGTGGCGCGCACCCTCTGTCGTAGCTCCGACGACACGCCGATCGGCGTGACCTCGACTGAATACGCCCTGCTGCTGGCGTTGACCGACCATCCTGGCAAAGTTCTGACCCGATCCGCGATACTCGATGCGCTTTACGGCAATTCGACCGCAGTGACCGACCGGGCGATCGACGCCCATATCGTCCGCCTCCGCCGCAAGCTCGACGAAGGTGATCACGAGAGGTCGTTGATCCGGACGGTACATGGCGTGGGCTATACGCTCGCTGCCGATGTCGTGACAGCAAGGTAACCCTTTCTCACTGCTGGGTTTGGAAACGGGAACGGCGCGCCGGGCGGACATTGGCGGCGGAAAGCGCCAAAGCAACATCATGCTGCTTTTGGCCTCTCCCGATCAAGGGATCAGAGCGGACGGGTCGCAAGCGTGAGCAGACAGACAGGGTTCACGATGTATCATGATGCGCCAGCACCGGACATTCACGCTGCTCAGGCAAATGGCGGCTAAGTCCGCATTCCCGCCGTCGGCTCCGTTCGCGGCGATCCTATGAGCGGATCAGGGCGCTGCCCGGTCCAGCACCTCCACCGCCAGGACGGTCGGCAGGTGGCGGGCGATCTCGTTCCAGGTCTCGCCCTCGTCGAGGCTCGCGAAGACCGAGCCGCTGTTCGTGCCGAAATAGACCCCAGCCGGGTCGCGCGCATCCCCGGCCATGGCCTGCCGCAGCACGGTGAAGAAGCACGCCTCCTGCGGCAGCCCCTCGCGATGCGCCTGCCAGCTTTGTCCGCCGTCGCGCGACCGCCAGACCGCCGCCGCGGCCCCCGGCGGATAGCGCCCCGCGCTGTCGCCGTTGAGCGGCAGCGTCCAGATCGTATCGGGATCGCGCGGATGCACACGGATTGGAAAGCCGAAGGTCGAAGGCAGCCCGTCCGTGATGTCATCCCAGCTGCGGCCGCCATCGGAGGAGCGCCAGACACCGTGGTGGTTCTGCTGGTAAAGCAGGTCCGCCGTGCCGGACGCGCGTACCATGTTGTGGACGCAATGCCCGATCTCGCCGTCCCGTGGCGCGGCGGGGTGGTCGTGGTGCCCGCACGCCTCGGCGTTCGAGAGGCGATTGCGCCGGTCCCAGCTCTTGCCGCCATCTTCCGTCGCGAAGACCCCGGCTGCCGAGATGCCGACCCAGAGCTTCCCGCGATCCCCGGGCGCGGAGACGATGCTGTGCAGCACGAGGCCGGCAGCGCCCGGGTTCCATGTCTCGGCCGACGGGTGATCGGTCAGGCCATCGACCTTCGCCCATGACTTCCCGGCATCGCGGCTCGCCAACAGGGTCGCGGGCTTGGTTCCTGCGTAGAGCGTGCCGTGCGACACGCCGAGCGACCAGATCTGAGAAAAGTCGGCGCCGAACGGCAGGGCTCCGTCCGTCCAGCCGATCATCTTCGCGAAGTCGGGGTCGTTTGCGGCCCAGTCGTCCATCTGGCCCCGCGTCAGCCGCGTGACTTCCCAGCGCTCGCCGCCGTCGTCGGACCTCCAGACACCCGCGCCGTGCCAGTCGCCGCCGCCACCGGCCCAGATCGTTCCGGTCTCGGCGTCACCGACCATGTGGTTGATCGGCCAGCCGTCGCAATGGGGACCCCTAACGGTCCAGCCGGACCGGTCGCCGACACCATTGATGATAAAAGCTCCCTTGTTCGTTCCGACGAGGATCTGGATAGGTCGAGAAGACATCGCGCTGGCCTCCGCCTGATGCTGCGCGAACCAGCTTACGACGTTTTGGGTCGAACGAATATCAGGAGCCTGCCCGATCGACAGGTGTGCGCGGGAAACGCCGCGGACCACCTTGCGGGACGATTCAGGCTCGGCCCTGCGTGGCCGCCGTGTGAGGTGTGCGGCTGAGTCCCTGCCAGTTGACCGCTACGGACTCGATCCGGACCAGCACGGCTGTCGGAAGGGTCGCCGTGACGCCCGCCTACCGCAAAGCATCCGGAATAGGGCAGACCGGGATCGGCTCCATCTTGTGGCGGTTCGCGGCATTCAAGCGCTCGTAGAGCGCGAGGACCTCGGCCTGCCTTGCGCCGAGCGCAGACCGGTCGCCGTCGAAGCCCATCGCCCATTCAAGCTCTGGGTAGCTGGCGCCGATCTGATCCTCGTCGGTGCGGTCGTCGCCCCACAGCCCGTCGGTGGGCGCCGCCGACAGGATCGCAGGGTTAACGCCGAGCGCGCGGCCGACCTCGTAGACTTCGGTCTTCGAGAGGTCCGCGATCGGGCTGAGATCGACGCCGCCGTCGCCGTACTTGGTGAAAAAGCCGATGCCGAAATCCTCGACCTTGTTGCCGGTCCCCAGAACGAGCCGGCCATGTAGCCCCGCGAGGTAGTAGAGCACCGTCATGCGCAGCCGCGCGCGAGTGTTCACCAGCGCCATCTCGCGCGCGCCCGCGTCCGGACCGTCCGGCAAGGCCCCGATGAGCCGGTCGAAGACGCCGGTCAGTTCGACCTCGCGGCTCTCTGCATTCGCGTAGGTCTCTTTCAGGAAGGAAATATGGTCGCGCGCCCGGCTGACCTGATCGCGGCCCTGGTGGATCGGCATTTCTGCCACGAGAAGCGGCAGGCGGGTCCGCGCGGCCAGCGTGGAGGAGACGGCGGAATCGATGCCGCCGGAAACGCCGACGACGAAGCCGTTCGTGCCCGCCTTCTCGCTGTAGTCCCGGAGCCAGCCGGTGATGTGTTCGATGACCGCCTCTGTTTTCATGACGAACCGCCCCGATGCGCAGATAGATACCGGCGCGCCAGCCTAGCAAGTCGACCCGGAGCCGCCTAGCCTGCGCGGGCCGGCGACTCCGGCTTCCGCGCAATGAAGTCGATCAGCGCCGAACGCCCCGAATGGCCCGTGCCCTCGCTGACCTCGGCGTCGAAATCCTCCGCCCGCAGCATCTCGTAACCCGCGAAAGCCTGATGCAGCAGATCGAGCGTATACATGTTCTCCCTGTAAGGCGGCCCGCCCGTCCCGTACTCTACCTGCCTCGGCGCGTAGCCGTGCAGGAGGAGGAGCCCGCCGGGCCTCAGCGCCCCGTCGATCCGCCGGAAGAGCACCGCCCGCTCCTCGGGCCCCACGAACTGGATGAAGATGCCCGCGACCACGTCATGGGCGGCCGACCAGTCCCAGCCCTCCAGATCGTCGATGTGGAAATCGACCGCCACGCCCCGCGCCCCGGCTAGCCGCCGCGCCTTCGCGACCGCGTTCGGCGCCGGGTCGAAGGCGGTGACCCTCAGCCCCTGCCCCGCCAGCCAGACCGAGTTCCGCCCTTCACCGTCGGCGATGCACAGGACGCTCTCGCCGGCCTTCAGCCAGGGCGCCGCGCGCAAAAGGAAATTGGCCGGTTCCGTTCCGAACAGGTATTCCTCGCCCTGATAGCGTTCGTTCCACATCCCGCCACTCCTTGATGCATCATGCCCGCGCCACCCCATATTTCGCGCGCGGCGGCCCGATGGCAAGGCCAAGCCCGCTTGCCCCGCCCGCGCCCGCATGGTCTAATCCGGCCTCAATCAAGACCGAAAAGAGCAGTGCCATGGCCGACGATCTCCTCACCGCCCGGGCGGATGCCTACGACGCCCATTCCATCGAAGTGCTCGAAGGGCTGGAACCGGTGCGCAAGCGCCCCGGCATGTATATCGGCGGCACCGACGAACGGGCGCTGCATCACCTCGTCGCCGAGGTCCTCGACAACTCGATGGACGAGGCCGTCGCGGGCCACGCGAACCGGATCGAGGTCGAACTGCACGACGACTACGCGGTGACGATCCGCGACAATGGCCGCGGCATCCCGATCGACCCGCACCCCAAGTTTCCCGACAAATCGGCATTGGAGGTCATCCTCTGCACCCTCCATGCCGGCGGCAAGTTCTCCGGCAAGGCATATGAGACCTCGGGCGGCCTCCACGGCGTCGGCGCCTCCGTCGTCAACGCGCTCTCCGATTCCATGGTCGTCGAAGTCGCGCGGGGCAAGGAGCTTTACGAGCAGCGCTTCTCGCGCGGCATCCCCCTCGGCCCGGTGAAAAAGATCGGCCCCGCCCCGAACCGGCGCGGCACCACCGTCACCTTCCACGCCGACGAGGAGATCTTCGGCCACCACCGCTTCAAGCCGGCGCGGCTGATGAAGATGGTCCGCTCCAAGGCCTATCTCTTCTCGGGCGTCGAGATCCGCTGGAAAACCGCCATCGACGACGGCGAGACGCCGACCGAGGCCACGTTCCACTTCCCCGGCGGGCTGGCAGACTACCTCAATGAACAGATGAACGGCTCCACGACATATGCCGACCGCCCCTTCGCCGGCAAGGTCAGCTTTCAGGAGAAGTTCCGCGAACCGGGCTCCGTCGAATGGGCGATCAACTGGACCCCCTCGCGCGACGGCTTCCTCCAATCCTACTGCAACACCGTGCCCACCCCCGAGGGCGGCACGCATGAGGCCGGGTTCTGGGCCGCGATCCTGAAGGGCATCCGCGCGTATGGCGAACTCGTCAACAACAAGAAGGCCGCGCAGATCACCCGCGACGACCTCATGGGCGGGGCCTGCGCGCTCGTCTCCTGCTTCATCCGCGACCCCGCCTTCGTCGGGCAAACGAAGGACCGGCTCTCGACCGAGGCGGCGGCGAAGATGACCGAGGGCGCGGTGCGCGACCATTTCGACAACTGGCTCGCCGCCGACACCAAATCCGCCGGTGCCATACTCGACTTCCTCGTTCTCCGCGCCGAGGAGCGCCTGCGGCGGCGGCAGGAGAAGGAGACGGCGCGCAAATCCGCCACCAAGAAGCTGCGCCTGCCCGGCAAGCTCGTCGACTGCTCGGCCACCAGCCGCGAGGGAACGGAGCTGTTCATCGTCGAGGGCGACAGCGCGGGCGGCTCCGCCAAGATGGCCCGCGACCGCAGGACCCAGGCCCTCCTGCCGCTGAGGGGCAAGATCCTGAACGTCCTTGGCGCCGCCTCCTCGAAGCTCGGCTCGAACCAGGAGATCAGCGACCTGACCCAGGCTCTCGGCTGCGGCCTCGGCACGCGGTTCAACATCGACGACCTGCGCTACGACAAGGTCATCATCATGACCGACGCCGACGTGGACGGGGCGCATATCGCGTCCTTGTTGATGACTTTCTTCTTCACCCAGATGCGACCCCTGATCGACAAGGGCCATCTCTACCTCGCCTGCCCGCCCCTCTACCGCCTGACCCAAGGTGCCAAACGCATCTATGTGGCGGATGACGCCGAGAAGGAACGGATGATGGAGAAGGGCCTCGGCGGCCCCAAAGGAAAGAGTGGCGGCAAGATCGACGTCCAGCGCTTCAAGGGGCTTGGCGAGATGGACGCCAAGGACCTGAAGGACACGACCATGAACCCCGCGACCCGGAAACTGATCCGCGTCTCGATCCACGACGAGGTGCCGGGCGAGACCGGCGACCTCGTCGAGCGACTGATGGGCAAGAAGCCGGAGCTTCGGTTCCAGTATATCAGCGAGAACGCGCGGTTCGTGGAGGAGTTGGATGTTTAAAGCGAGCAACAGGCTGTGAGTGCAAATATATCCATCACTTGCCCATACTGCGGCACCGAGGGTGTCGCGTTTTCTCTAAAGCGGGACTTTCAGAGTCAAACAAATGGGAAGATTTGGATGGCCATCGGGTCGTGTGGAGTGTGCAGGGAAGTTGCATTGTTTCGATTAATGGACAGAAGTGGTGCCGATCCGCGCAGAAGTCCAATAACGCTTTCCGAGAACAAGCCACTAACCGATAACTTTGTTTTAATAGATATTTCCCCGGAACCGCGCGGGCCGGAAATCCCGGAATCTATTCCAACGAATGTTCATAGAACCCTCGAAGAAGCAGAACAGTGCTTTCATCGAGGTATCTACGGCGCTGCAGGATCTGCATACCGAAAAGCAATGGAGCGTGCCCTGAAGCACGTCAATCCGGATGCGACGGGAATGCTAAATAAGCGCATCCGCGATATCGAAAAAGCAGGTTTGATACCAAGCTCACTGATTCAACTTCTTGATGAAGTTCGATTGTTTGGCAACGAAGCCACCCACGAAGACGATTGGGATCCAGAAAAAGATGACATCATCGCTGCGCGTGAATTTGCGAGTCTTTTTTTGACATACATGTTTTCTCTGCCCGCCAAAATAGATAGTGCTAAGAAAAGGCGCCAAATCCGAGAAAGCGGACAAGCGCAAGCTTGATGTTAGCAAGCCGTAGGGTGCGCGCCAGCGAGCTGTAGGGTGGGGTTTTAACCCGGCGTCTTTGCTCCAATCCCAACGCCTAACCTTTGCCCCGCCCGATTTGTCCCGCGACAAATCGGGCCGCGCCTGCCTGCCCCCGGCAGGCGCGTTCCCGCGCCCGCCAGGCAGGCGCGTCCCGATTTACCACCGCCGGTCCCGGCCGATCCCCCCTTGGCCTGCGGCTTGCGGCTCCGGCCAATCGGACCGGGGAAAGGTCCAGCGGACCTTTCCCTTCCGGTCCTCTCGGGCACACCAGTTGCGCCTTGCGCCCGGCCGCGGAGCGGATCGCGAGCGATCCGGGGGCTGGGAATTCCGAACGCACACTTTCACAGGGCGGGGTTCACCCCGCCGCCCGGCAACGCCCGCCCGTGCCGACGCTACGTCTTCAACAGCGTCGCGCCGGTCTCGGTCCTGAGGATCTTGCGGTCCTTCAGCGTGTGCACGCCCATCACCGCCTCGCGGGTGCCGTCGGGGAAGTCCATCACCGAATGCTCGACCAGGATCTCTGCGTTCTCGTAGATCAGCCGCTGGTCGCGGACCTCGACCGCGTCGTCCGCCATCATGCGCCGGATCAACTCCGCCATCGCGGCCCTGTCCATCGTCTCGCCGCTCTGGTGGCGGACGAACCGGTAATCGTCGTGCAGAAGGCCGATATAGGCCTCCGCGTCGCGGTCCTGAAGCGCCTTATCCATTGCCTGGTAGAGTCCCATCGCGTCCTCCCTCGCTGAGCCAGGGTCCGAGGATGAACCTCTCCGGCCGCTGCCGCAAGACGCGGCCGAAGGCTTCGGCCGGGGCAATTTCCGCTTATATCTCCCCAGGCCCTCACATGCCCCTTGCAGCCTCCCGCGGCTGCGCTAGATTTCCCCTCGCAGGAGCGGCGCTCCGGCAGCGATACCGGGCCGCCCGCGCCACCTGCTGCCCATCGGGATCATCGCCCTGACCCTCGACGGTCAGGCTCCCTTGACACCCCCCTGGAGCAACGGACCGTCCGGCATAAGCCGGGCGGAACTCACGCCAAAGGGAATCTCCATGTCCAAGGAAAAGAGCCGCGGCAACCGCGAGGCCAAGAAGCCGAAGAAGGAGAAGGCCAAGACCCCGGCCGCCGCCACGAATCCCGGCAAGACCGACGCCGCGATCGCGGGCAAGAAGCCCAAGTGACGGAAGGCGCGGGCGGCGCGCCGGTCCGGACGCCGCCCCGCCGGCCTCACTTCAGATAGTCGAAAAGCACGTCCCCATGCCGGCGGTTGACCGTGCCGGGCGTGATGAGCCCTGCCTTGCCCGCCGCCTCGTATAGCGCCATCGCGCCTTCGCCGCCACGCTCCGCCGCCGCTGCGTCGGCATAGATCGCGACATTGGCCGCCGTTCCCTCGCCGAGGTCGACCAGAACCGAGGTCTTCGGCCCGAGCGCCTTCACCCTGTCGGCGATCGACTTGCAGAACGCCTCGATCTCGCCGCGCTTGCCGTCGGGATAGTCAAAGGTCGTGATTGTAATGTGCATTCCCAGTCCCTCCATTGAAGTAAGCGGCCACGCTACACGAAACCCCCCGGCCGCGATACCGCGGCGGCGGGTCGGCGAGGAAGTACTCCCGTCAGCCCGGATGCTGTACGCTCGCCATACGGATGCTGTACGGATGGCGGAGGGGCAAATCGCCCAAGGCCTGAACGCGAGAGTCTGCGGCCCATGCAATTCATCAACGACAACCAGTTGCCGCTCATCCTCATCTGCTTCCTCATCGGCAGCATCTTCACCGCCTTCCTCTTCCGCAGCCACGCCTCGCAGAGAGCCTGGAAATACGCCGACGTGCTCTGGGTCGTCCTCGGCGGGCTCGGCGCGCTGACGGCGGTGGTTGCGGGGGTCTACACCGCCGACTCCTCGCAGCTCGAGCGCCAGATCGACATCGCTTACGCCGCGACGCGCGAATTCGACCGCGACGCTGCCCGTTTCCGGCTCGCTCATTGCGAAGTCGACCACCCCGCCGCCGCCTTCCGCGCCCCGATCCGCGACCTCTGCGACAAGGTGGAGTTCCTCTCCGCCTCGACCGCCGGCAACAGCGAGCTTCCCCTCTTCATCGCGGTGACCGAGCGCGCCGCCCCGCTGCAGGGCCTGCACCTTTTCTTCGGCGCGCCCGACTCCGGCGCAGACATGATGGAGAAGGAAATGGCGACCTTCGACGAGGCCGAATTCCTTGCCTTCGCCGCCGAAGATGAGGCGACCCGCGCCGCCGTGGCGCTGCTGCGCCAGGCGCCGAGCGTCGCCGGAGTCGCCGCCGAGTATCAGGTGATTGCGCGGTCCTACGAGGAGCTCATCGACGAGGTCATGCATCTGCGGGACGAATGGGAGTTCCTGCAGGAGAGTTCCGAGATCCTGACCCTGCAGGTGCTCGCCCTCTGCCTCGTCGCGTTCGCCGCGCCGTTCCGGCTTGGCAAGTCCATCGTCGAGCTGAGATAGGCGCTATCGCTGAAGGCGTGTCAGGTACTCGGCCAGCGCTACGAGATTGGCCGGCGTGGGCGTCGTGTTGCCCGGCTCGGTCTCGATGAGGACGAGCGGGCCTTCCTGAAGGGCAATGCCGAGTTCGGGCATGACCGAGGACCGGTCGCCCCGGCGCGTGTAGCCATCGATGGTGGACATTACCGCGACCATCGGGAACGTGCCGCCGTTCCGGGCTGCGATTCCGGTAAGGTCGGCGGGCCGCTTGCCGAGCCCCTCCGCCGCCGGACCGTCGCCGCGGCCTCCCGGCCCGTGGCAGGAGGTGCAGTATTCGGCATAAAGCGCCCGGCCGGATACCTGCCGCTCCGGAGCGCAGGCCGCCAGCGCCGCCAGCGCCGCCGCGATCGTGGTCATGGTCCGGATCATCTTCGCCTCCTGCCCGTTTCGCATCACTTTGCCCCGCCCTTCACCCGCATGGGCCTCAAGGCGCCTCTTGGATCGCGGCGAGATAATCCACGACAGCGAGCACCCGGGCGGAGGTGATCACCGGCGTGCCGTCGCGCGCGTCGTTCACCGCGCTGTCGCCGGTGAAGAGCGCCCCGAAGACCGGCATCGGACCGCCATGCGCCCTGAGCCCCGTGCGCCCGTCGACGATGTGAACGATCCTCAGCCACGGAAACTCGCCGCCATTGCGGGTGCTGATCCGCGTCAGGTCGGGCATGTCGACGTTCAAAAGGTCGGCCATCGGGCCGCCCCCTTTCGCCTCGGCACCGTGACAAGCGGCACAGGAGCCGAGAAACGTGTCATGCCCCAGCGCCGTGGCGTCCTGGCCGAGCGCAGGACCGGCGGCGAAGCAAATCATCAGGGCAAGGGCGCGCATGCGGGCTCTCCGTTCTTGATGCGGACAGTCTCGCGCGGGGCCGTCGGGCGCACCTTGATCCTGATCAGATAGCGCCTGCGAATTTGAGCACGGACTGCCAGAGCTGCTCCGGCACATCGGCGGCGTCGCGCCCCACAAGCCGCGCGCCGGGAAGCCGCGCGCCCTCGTCCGCGGCGATGACCTCGGCCAGGCGGGTGAAACGGGCGCCAAATTCGGGAGACAGCGCGGGGTCGATCAGCAGATAGAACTGCCCAAGATCGTGCGGCGGCCCTTCGGGCGCCTTCAGGGGCCGAACGTCGATGGAATTGACGCCCCCCGTCATTCCCGCCGCCAGAAGCTCAGCCATCAGGCCGAAGCCCCAGCCCTTGTGCCCGCCCGCCGAGACGAGAGCGCCGGCAAGGGCCGCCTCGGGGTCGGTGGTCGGGTTTCCTTCGGCATCGACGGCCCAGCCGAGCGGGATCGGCTGGCCCGCCGCCTTGGCCATCGTGATCTTTCCAAGCGCCACGGCGGAGGTCGAGAAGTCGAACTGCATGGCGATTCCGCCCTGCCCGTCCGGGACCGAAAAGGCGATTGGGTTGGTGCCGACCACACGCCGCTTGCCGCCGGGTGCCGCGACGATGGGCGAGGCGTTCGTGAAGCCGAGGGCGATCATCCCCGCTTCGGCGATCTGCTCGGTGAAATAACCGAGCGAGGTGCAGGTATGGGCGTGGCCGACGGCAAGCGAGGCGGTGCCGCAGTCGCGCGCCGCCGCCAGCGCCTGAGGCAAGGCGCGCGCGAAGGCTGGCTGGGCGAAGCCCATCCTGGCGTCGACGCGGACTGAGCCGGGCCTTGGGCGGGTCACCAAAGGCTCAACGTCGCCTTTGACGCGGCCCGTGGCGAGCTGCTGGCAGTAGCTTTCAAGGTAGTAGAGCCCGCAGATCACGTTGCCCGTGGCCTCCGCCCGGCCGACGGCGCGCGCGACCTCAGCTGCGATCCAGCCCGAGGCGCCATAGCGTATGAGCGCCTCTTTGGAGCGCGCCTCGATTTCCGTGATGAGGATAAGCGGCATGGTTCGTTTCCTTCCGCGTTAGCTCAGCCGGCCATTCGCGAGCCGGACGACGCGGTCCAATCGCGCTGCAAGCTCGAGGTTGTGCGTGGCGATCAGCGCCGAAAGGCCCGTGTCGCGGACAAGCTCCATGAGCGTGCCGAAGACCTGCTCGGCCGTGGCCGGGTCGAGGTTGCCCGTGGGCTCGTCGGCCAGGAGGAGCTTCGGCGCGTTGGCGAGCGCGCGGCAGAACGCCACACGCTGCTGCTCGCCCCCTGAAAGCTCGGCCGGCCGGTGATCGGCGCGCGGCGCGATACCCACCGCGTCAAGAAGCTTTCGGGCCCGCGCCGCGGCTTCGGTCTGCGGCACGGCATTCGCAAGTTGCGGAAGCACGATGTTCTCGAGCGCGCTGAATTCCGGCAGGAGGTGATGGAACTGGTAGACAAAGCCCACATCCTCGCGTCGCACGGCGGTGCGCGCGCGGTCCGAAAGCCCGGTCATCTCGCGGCCAGATATCGCAACCGTGCCGGCGTCGGCGGAATCGAGAAGCCCCGCGATATGGAGGAGCGTGGACTTGCCCGCCCCCGACGGCGCGACGAGCGCGACAACCTCGCCCGGGGCGACGCTCAGATCGAGGCCGGTCAGCACCGTGACCTCGCCCGGCGTGCCGCGGAGATAGGATTTCTCGATCCTGCGCAAGTCCAGAACGGCTTCACTCATAACGCAGCGCCTCGACCGGGTTCATCCGCGCGGCGCGGCGGGCGGGGAAGATCGTCACTATGAACGAGAGCGTCAGCGACAAGGCCACCGCGCGGCCCACATCCCAGGCGCGAAGTTCCGCCGGAAGCCGATAGATGCCACGGATCGAGGGGTCCCATGCGCCGCCGCCGGTCATGTAGTTGATCGCCGACATGATCGGGTCGATGTTCCACGCGATGAGCGCACCGAGGAGCACGCCTGCGATTGTGCCGATGACGCCGGTGAAGGCGCCGCACAGGAAGAAGACGCGCAAGACGGAGCCCTCGGTCAGTCCCATCGTCCTCAGGATGCCGATGTCACGGCCCTTGTTCTTGACGAGCATCACGAGGCCCGAGGTGATGTTCAGCGCCGCGATCAGCACGATGAGCGTGAGGATCACGAACATCACGTCATCCTCGATGGCGAGCGCGTTCAGGAACGCCCCGGCCCGGTCCTTCCAGCTCCAGACAAAACGCCCCTCGCCTGCCGCTTCCGCCAGCGCCGGCACCAAGGCGTCGAGCGCCTCGGGATCGTCGAGATAGACCTCGATCTGGTCGGCTGCGCCCTCGCGGTTGAAATAGGCCTGCGCCTCGGCGAAGGGCATGTAGATTCGGGTCTTGTCGACGTCGGATCGGCCGGCCGAGAAGATGTAGACGACCTCGTAGACGTTGACGCGCGGGCTGACGCCGAACGCGGTCTTGACGCCGTTCGGCTGGATCAGCTTGACCCTGTCGCCGGGCCCCACGCCCAGTTCGCGGGCGATCTCGGCCCCGATGGCGATGCCCTCGTCGAAGCGCGCGATGTCGCCGAGCGCCTGTGGCGCACCCGCGAAGGTCGGGAGCTGGGCAAGCACATCCCCCGTGACACCGAAGACCTCACCCACATTCGAGCGGTCGCCGAATGTCGCCATCGCGAAGCCCGAGACGCGCGGATTGGCGCGCGCGACGCCGGGAATGGCGGCAATACGCTCGGTCAGCGCCGCGTAGTCGGTAAGTGCCGTCGTCCGGACGCCATTCTCGCCGACATAGGCGTAGTTGCCGATCTCGACATGCGAATTCGCGCCGAGGATCGTTCCCACGAATTCGGTGCGGAACCCTGCCCGGACGGCCATCGTCGCGACGAGCGCCATCACGCCGAGCGCGATGCCGACGAGGCTGATCCATGTCATGACGCTGACGCCACCCTCTGCGCGGCGCGCGCGCAGGTAGCGCCAGGCGATCAGGAATTCGAACCGGGAAAACGGCGCGGTGGCCAAATTCTGCTCCTGTCCTTGTTCGCGGCGAGACATGCGCCGAATGCCCGGCCGGGTCAAGGCGCGGAGCGCCGCCGATGCGCGCCGCGCTCACCCTATCGTGATGACCCCGACGGTTGTCGCGGCGGGACTGCCTTCGCATCATCGGCACCCATCAGCAGAGGAGGACGACATGAAACGGACGACCCTCGCGATCTGTGCAACCCTTGCGCTCTCGACCTCGGCGCTCGCCCAAGAAGCGACGCGCGAAATTCAGAATGTCACGGGCGACGTCTACCGATTCCAGAACAACTTTCATTTCGCGCTCGTCGTGCCGACCACCGAAGGCACCGTCGTGGTTGACCCCATCAATGCCGATGCGTCGGGCTGGCTGAAGGACAACTTGAACCAGATCACTGACCAGCCAGTCACGCATCTCATCTATTCGCATTCCCATGGTGATCACGCCTCGGGCGGCGCAGTCTTCGAGGGGGCCCATGTGATCGCGCACGAGAACGCGCCGGCCGAGATCGACGGCGTCGCCCCCACCGAACGCATCGGCGATACGCATTCCTTCGACCTCGGCGGCAAGACGTTCGAGCTGACCCATCTCGGCCCCGGCCATGGCGAGGACATGATCGCTGTCGTCGTGCGCCCCGAAAACGTCGCGTTCATCGTCGATGTGGCCGCGCCCGAACGCCTGCCGTGGCAGAATTTCGGCGGCGCAAATATCGACGACTGGGCCAAACAGATCGAAATGGCCGAGAGCCTCGATTTCGAGGTCTTCGCGCCCGGCCACGGCCGCGTGGGCACGCATGAAGAGGTCGGCGCGACCCGGGAGTATATCGAGGCGCTGCGCGAAGCTGTGCTCTCGGGGCTGAAGGATGGCAAGAGCATCGACGAGCTGAAAGCCGAGGTCAAGATGGACGACTATGCCGGCTGGAGCCAGTACGACGACTGGAGGCCCATGAATGTCGAAGGCATGGCCGACTATCTGACGAAGGCCGGGCTCGTGAACTGACGCTATTCGTAGCGGCGGCGGCGGAACGGCGCGAACAGAAGCGACAACATCGCGCCGATCGCCAGCCATCCTCCCACGAACCCCGCCCCGGCGGTCGTGACGCCCGCCGCGGTCACTGGCATCGCCGGCTTGAAGTCGCCCCAGGTCGCCTCCAGTAGCTCGGTGTCGGCGAAGCGGTGCGGCAGAAGCACCCGCTCGACCGGCCCCGTCTCGCGCAGGAGCGTGAGGTCGGAAGACAGCTGGGTGAAGCGCGCGAAGGCGCGGCGCATGTCCTCCTGCCGGTAGCCGAGAAACTCGGTGCCCGCCATCGAGGCGAGCGCCTCCTCGCGGCTGAGTCCCGCCTTGTCGGCCGAGGCGTCGAAATCCGCGGTCACCTGCGCCAGCGCGTCGACTTTCCCTGCGAGTCGCTGAAGATACTGCTGAGAGAACTCGGGAAATTGCGACAGTCCGACGGCACCCGCCATCCCGCCCGCAAGGCTCAGCATCTTCAGCACGCTAGCGCCCTCTCTCTCCGACACGCCGAAACTCTGCCCGAGCCGCGCATCGCACCGCAAGCGGTTCCATCACGCAATGCGAAACGTCTCGCGCGCTGTGGCGCGGCGATGCCACAGTCGGCGCGGCCAAGCCGTCAGGCGCCTGCATAGATCTCCTCGATGCGCGCGACCGCAGCTTCGGGCGTCATCTCCTCGCTCTCGCCGGTGCGGCGAGAGGTCAGTTCGACCTTGCCGGAGGCGAGCCCCCGCGGACCCACCGTTATGCGCCAAGGCAGGCCGATCATGTCCATCGTCGCGAATTTCGCTCCCGCCCGCTCATCGCGGTCGTCATAGAGCGGCTCGAGCCCCTTCGCCGTGAGCGCCCCGTAGATCTCGCCGCAGGCGCCGTCGGTCGCCGCATCGCCCTGCTTGAGATTGACGATGCCGCAATGGAAGGGCGTGACGCCCTCGGGCCAGATGATGCCCTTGTCGTCGTGCGATGCCTCGATGATCGCGCCGGCGAGACGGCTGACCCCGATCCCGTGCGAACCCATGTGGACCGGCGCACGCTCGCCCTTGTCGTTGACGACCGTGGCGCCCATGGGTTCGGAATACTTGGTGCCGAAATAGAAGATCTGGCCGACCTCGATGCCGCGCGCGCGGCGCTGCCGCTCTGCCGGGACGCGTTCGTTGAACCGCGCCTCGTCATGGGTTTCGTCGGTGCGGGCATAGAGCGCGGTGAACTCCTCCATCACGGACCGGCACTCTTCGTGGCTGTCATAGTCGATTTCGCGGCTTCCGAGGTGGATATCGGTGACCTTGCTGTCGTAGAAGACCTCGCTCTCGCCGGTGTCGGCGAGGACGAGGAATTCGTGCGTGTCGTCGCCGCCGATCGGGCCGGAATCCGCCCGCATCGGGATCGCCTGAAGCCCCATCCGCTCATAGGTCCTGAGATAGCTCACCAAATGGCGGTTGTAGGCGTGCAGCGCGTCTTCCTTGGTCAGATCGAAGTTGTAGCCGTCCTTCATGTAGAATTCGCGGCCGCGCATGACGCCGAAACGCGGGCGGATCTCGTCGCGGAACTTCCATTGGACGTGGTAGAGCGTCAGCGGCAGGTCCTTGTAAGAGCCGATATGAGCGCGGAAGATGTCGGTGATCATCTCCTCGTTCGTGGGGCCGTAGAGTAGGTCGCGCTTGTGCCGGTCGGTGATGCGCAGCATCTCCTCGCCATAGTCCTCGTAGCGCCCGGATTCGCGCCAGAGATCGGCGGGCTGCAGGGTCGGCATCAGAAGCGGGATGTGGCCCGCGCGGATTTGCTCCTCGTGCACGATCTCTTCGATCCGCTTCAGCACCCTGAAACCGAGCGGGAGCCACGAATAAATGCCCGCCGCCTGCTGCTTGATCATGCCCGCGCGCAGCATGTAGCGATGGCTCACGATCTGAGCCTCGGCGGGGTTTTCCTTGAGCACAGGAAGGAAATAACGGGAAAGGCGCATCACTGTCTCGCACGATTGGCTCGTTCGCACCCGCTTATGCGAAACGCCCTGAGAGGGCAAGGGAGCGCCCCTGCCCCCGGCGCGCCGATCCAGTTGCGGCCCGTTCCGGGCCATTCCTGTTGCCTCGCCAACGCGCGTGCCGCGCGGTGGCTCAGGGCGGCCTCCGGCGGAGGCAGATCCGAGCGCCCTGCGGCAGCGGGGCGCGAGATATCTCTTGGCGCCCCTTGGGGCGCCTCGATTTGATTGTGCTCAGCCGGCCAGAAGCGCGCGGGCGGCCTCCCGGGCGGCGTCGGTCACGTTCTCGCCAGAGAGCATGCGCGCCAGTTCGTCCACCCGCGCGTCGGGTGCAAGCGGCGTGACGATCGAGGTCGTCAACTCCGCCCCGATGCGCTTCTCCACCCGCCAGTGATGGGCGCCTCGCGCGGCGACCTGCGGCGAATGCGTGACGACGAGGATCTGCGCGGACTGCGCGAGCCGTGCGAGCCGTCGGCCCACCGCGTCGGCGGTCGCGCCGCCCACGCCACGGTCGATCTCATCGAAGATCATCGTCACCGCCTCGCCGCCACGCGCCAGCACGACCTTGAGCGCGAGGAGGAAGCGCGACAATTCGCCCCCCGAGGCGATGCGGTTCAGAGGCCCCGGCGGCGCGCCGGGATTGGTCGCGACGGTGAAGGCCACCTGGTCGCGGCCCTCGGGGCCCTCCTCGCCTTCCGATAGGTCTGTGACGAAATGGGCCCGGTCCATCTTCAGAGGCACAAGCTCGGCTGAAACCGCAGCGTCGAGCGCCTTCGCCGCCGTCCGACGCTCCGCGCCGATCGCAGCGGCCACCATGTCGTAGTTGGTGGACGCCGCATCCGCCGCCTCCGCGAGCGCGCGGATATTCTCCGCCCCGCCATCGAGCGCGGCCAGCCGCGACCTGAGCTCGTCCGCCAGGCTGCCGAGGTCGTCCGCCAATACGGCGTGCTTGCGGGCTAGCCCCCTGATCGCGAAAAGCCGTTCCTCGACCGCCTCCATCTCGCGCGGATCGAAGCTCAGCGCCTCGAGGCAGGTCCCGACGCCCTGCGCCGCCTCTCCAAGTTCGGTGATCGCGCGCCCGAGCGCCGCGATCGGCTCGTCGAGCCGGCCTTCCGCCTTCTCCGCCGCGCCATCGAGCCAGCGCGCGGCGTCGGACATCAGCCCCTCGGCGCCCTCGGTCCCGAGCGCCTGCGCCGCGCGGGCGATGTCTTCCCGGATCCGCTGGCCCGCCTGCATCATCCGGCGGCGTTGATCGAGCGCCGCGTCCTCGCCGGCTTTGGGGTCCAGCCGGTCGAGCTCGTCCACCGCATGGCGCAGGAAATCCTCCTCGGTCTGCATCTCCGCAAGCTGAGTCTCGGCCTCGGCGAGCGCTTTCCGGGCAGCCGCGCGCGCCCTCCAGGCGCGCCGCGCCGGCGCGAGGTCGACCCCGGCGAAGGCATCCAGGAGCTGGCGGTGGCCGCGGGGATTGAGAAGGCCGCGATCGTCATGCTGGCCGTGAAGCTCCACGAGGGTATCCGACAGCGCGCGCAGAACCTCGCCCGAGGTCCGGCGGTCGTTTACCCAGGCGGTCTTGCGGCCGTCCGCCGCGTTCACCCGGCGCAGGATCAGCTCATCCCCGGTCTCGAGCCCGGCTTCGGCCAGGACCGCTCGCGCCGCATGCCCTTCGGGCAGGTCGAAGACAGCGGTTACCTCGCCCTGCGGGGCGCCCGGACGGACCAACTCCGCCCGCCCGCGCCAGCCCATGACGAAGCCAAGGCAATCGAGAAGGATCGACTTGCCAGCCCCGGTCTCGCCGGTCAGCACATTCAGCCCCGGCCGAAAGTCGAGATCGAGCCGGTCGATGATCAGCATGTCGCGGATTACAAGCGACCGAAGCATCCCTGCCCCCCGTAGGGTGCGCTTCAGCGCACCGTCACAGCCATTCGCCCCGGATGACCTGGCGATAGACCTTGGCGAGCCAGCTGTCGCCCTTCACCTCGGGTCTGAGCCCCCGCCCGGTCAGGAGCGCGAAGCTGTCCTGATACCATTCGGTCGACTGGAAGTTGTGGCCGAGGATCGCGCCCGCCGTCTGCGCCTCGTCCGTCAGACCCAGCGACAGGTAGCCTTCGACCAGCCGGTGCAAAGCCTCGGGCACGTGGGTCGTGGTCTGGAAGTTCTCCACCACGACGCGGAAGCGGTTGATCGCGGCCGAGAAATGCCGGCGCTTCAGATAGTAGCGCCCGATCTCCATCTCCTTCGCCGCGAGATGATCGAAGGCGAGGTCAAACTTCAGGATCGCCGAGCGCGCATAGTCGCTGTCGGGATATTCCTCAATCACCGCGCGGAGCGCCTGAAGCGCCTGGAAGGTCAGGCCCTGGTCGCGGCCGACCTCGTCGATCTGGTCGTAGTAGCTGAGCGCGAGGAGGTATTTGGCATAGGCCGCGTCCTCCTCGGCGGGATAGGTGTCGATATAGCGCTGCGCGGTGGCGCGGCTGTTCTCGTAGTCGCGGTCCTTGTGATAGGCGAACGCCTGCATGATCAGCGCCCGCTTGGCCCACTCGGAATAGGGATAGAGCCGCTCGACCTCGGCGAAATAGGTCACCGCGTCCTCGCCCCTGCGCGAGGTCTCCAGCTGGTATTCGCCGAGCTTGTATATCTGTTCCGCGTCGAGCTGCTCGAAATCGGGTTCGCGGCTTCCACCGCAGGCGGCCACGAGCGCGGCAAGTGTCAGGCCGCCCAACAGATTGGCCGCTATTCTGACCCGACCCATAACCCGCCTATCCCGTTCTGCCTTCACGTTTCTCGCGCCGCAAGGCGACCTCTCCGCGGGTCGTACCGCGTCGTGTCCGCTTCGTCTAGCACAGAAAAAACCGCTGCGCAAAACGCCAATCGCGCAGGTCCGCCGCGGTCAGGCGACCGCCGGAATATCGGCACGGCTGATCGAGGCGCCGGGAAGGAGGCGGCGCTGCTCGGGGCTGCATTCGACGATGCGGAAGTTCCGCGGATCGGCGAAGAGCGAACGGAGCAGTTGGTTGGTCATTGCATGACCCGCCCGAACGCCCGTGTAGCGCCCAAGGATAGGCGCGCCGGCGAGCGCGAGGTCCCCGAGCGCGTCGAGCATCTTGTGGCGCACCGGCTCGTCGGAATGGCGGAGCCCGCCGGGGCTGAGCACCCGATCGCCATCAAAGACCACTGCGTTTTCACCCGGCGTGCCGCCGAGCGCGAGGCCATTGGCGCGCATCGCCTCCACGTCGGCCTGGCGGCAGAAGGTACGGCTGTCGGACAGTTCGCGCAGGAAGGCGCCGTTGGCCATGACGAGACGCTTCTCCTGGCGCCCGATCGCGGCATCGGCGAAATCGATGCTGAAACCGATCTCGAGCGCGGGCGCGGGTTCGAGCCGTGCTAGCGCGGCGCCATTGCGTACTTCGACCGGCTGAAGGATTTCAAACAGCCTGAGCGCCGCCCGATGTTCCCGGATGCCGCGCGCGAGGAAGGCAGAGGCGAACGGCGCGGCAGAGCCGTCGAGGATGGGCACTTCCGGCCCGTCGATCTCGATCAGCGCGTTGTGGATGCCGCAGCCCGCGAGCGCGGCCATCAGATGTTCGATCGTCGACACCGAGGTTCCGGCGGCGTTGGAAATGACCGTGCAGAGCGTCGCGTTCGACACGGCGGACCAATGCGCCTGCACCATTGGGTCGGCGCCAACCACGTCGGTGCGGCGGAACCAGATACCGTATTCGGCCGAGGCAGGGTGCACGGTCATTCGGACGCGACGGCCCGAATGAAGGCCGCGGCCCGTGAAAGTCACCGAAGATCGCAACGTCGTCTGCACCGTCTACCTCACACCGCCGGAAGGGCGGAACGTCCGGTGGCATTCAGGTAGTCGTCGCCGCGGGGAAGCTCAACTCACTCTTTGCAACCGAATGTAACAATTCGAAGAAACGTCGGCGGGGGGTTGCCAGTCACATGAGAGAGAGGCCTCAACATATTGATCAAAAAAAGAAAAGAGGTCGACCTGCGTCGACCCCCTCAGTGCGATTTGTGACCGGATTTCAGTTCGCCTGACGCCGCAGGAAAGCCGGGATCTCGATCCGTTCCTGATCGGGATCGACCTCGACGTCCTCGTCATAGGCCGCGCTCACCCTGGGCTGCTGGCGGAGCGGCGGTGCTGCCCTCTCGGGATGCTCGGCGGCGTGGCCGGCCATGCGGTTCAGAAGCGTGTTGATGCCGAAACGCGGCTTCTCGGCCGCCCGCTGCGGCGCCTGTGCGGCAGGGCGCGGTTGCTGTTCAGCGGCAGCGCGTTGTTGCGGTGCCTGCTGGCCCGGTTGGCGGTTGACCACGGCCTGAAGCCGGGCGAGCGCCTCGGGCGTCGGCGTGCCGGGCGAGCGCGGACGGGGCGCGACGAAAGCCTGCGGGTCGTCGTCGACATGCAGGTTCTGCGCCTGCGCCGGCTGGGCGGATTCGGGCCGGTAGGCAGGCGGCGGCAGATCGCCGCCGGCACTCTCAGCGTCGAACAGAGTGCGCTCCTCTTCGCGCTCTTCGGCGCGCGCCTCGCGGGCGGCTGCCGGTGTCGCTGCAGCGGCGGGGGTTGCGACCGGTGCATTGGCCGCCGCAATCGCGGGGGCCGCGGCGTCATCGTCCTCCTTGTGCTCGATCGACACAGCGGTCTGGAGCGGTTCGGCGAGACGGCGGCGCGGTGCGGGCACCTCGACCTGCGACATCGACGCGTCGATCCCCGTGGCCACGACAGAGACGCGCATCACGCCTTCCATGCTGTCGTCGAGCGTGGAGCCCACGATGATGTTGGCGTCGGCATCCACCTCTTCGCGGATGCGGTTTGCGGCTTCGTCCAGCTCGAAGAGCGTCAAGTCCGTGCCACCGGTGATGTTGATGAGCACGCCCTTGGCACCCTTCAAGCTGATTTCGTCGAGAAGCGGGTTGGCGATGGCTTTCTCGGCGGCCTGGATCGCGCGATCCTCGCCCGAGGCTTCGCCGGTGCCCATCATTGCTTTGCCCATCTCGTCCATTACAGCGCGGACATCGGCGAAGTCGAGGTTGATGAGGCCCGGCCGGACCATCAGGTCGGTCACGCCCTTGACGCCCTGGTACAGCACGTCGTCGGCCAGCGCGAAGGCCTCGGTGAATGTCGTCTTCTCGTTGGCCAGACGGAACAGGTTCTGGTTCGGAATGATGATCAGCGTATCGACCACCTTCTGCAACGCCTCGATACCGTCATCGGCCTGGCGCATGCGCTTGGCGCCCTCGAACTGGAAAGGCTTGGTGACGACGCCGACGGTCAGCACGCCGAGCTCGCGCGCAGCCTGCGCGATGATCGGCGCCGCCCCGGTGCCGGTGCCCCCACCCATACCGGCCGTAATGAAACACATGTGCGCGCCCGCGAGGTGATCGACGATCTCCTCGATCGTCTCCTCGGCAGCGGCGGCGCCGACCGACGGACGCGCGCCCGCGCCGAGCCCCTCGGTCACTTTCACGCCCATCTGGATGCGGGCGTTCGAGTGGCTTTGCGCCAGCGCCTGGGCGTCGGTATTCGCGACGACGAACTCCACACCTTCCAGCTGCTGCTCGATCATGTTGTTGACGGCGTTGCCGCCGGCACCACCCACGCCGAACACGGTGATGCGCGGCTTGAGGTCTTCGCGTTCGTTGATCATCAGATTCAATGTCATTTTCTTGTCCGCCTGTATGTCCCTGGCCTGTCCCCGGCCGCCTTGTCCCGCATTGACGCGATTTTAGTGAGTGAATCCCGATAGGTCACGAAAAAAACGCCCTTTCGCTACAAAATGTGGGGTTCTCGTTTGGCAGTTAAGCGGCATTTCGCCTACCTCTCAAGATAATGCGGTTACCAGTTGTCTTTAAACCATTTCACGGCTCTGCGCAGCGAGCGCGCAGGGTATCTTTCGGTTGGAATCTCGAAGTCCCACCACTCGTCTTGCGGGTGTGCCGCGAACAGGCAGAGGCCCACGGTTGAGGAAAACGCGGCCCCGGTCGCCGCCTGAGGCAGCCCCTGAACGCGCAGAGGACGGCCGAGTCGCACGTTTTGGCCGAGGATTCGCGCGGCCAGCATGTCAAGTCCGGGGATCTGGCTCGCCCCGCCCGTGAGCACGATCTGCTGCGAAGGCAGCTGATCGAATCCGGCCGCATCGAGAATGACCCGGACCTCTTCGAGAATTTCCTCGACACGCGGTCGCATGATCCCGATCAGCTCGGTGCGGCTGACCTTCCTGCGGTCCTTTTCCCAGTCGCCGCAATCGGCGCCGATCTCGATCATTTCGCGGTCGTCCATGCCGGTCGCCTGCACGCCGCCATGGATCGTCTTGATCCGTTCCGCCGTCGCCAGCGGCACCTGCAGCCCCTTGGAGATGTCCGATGTGACGTGGTCGCCGCCAAGCCGCACGCTCTCGGCGAAGATCATGTGCTTCTTGATGAAGATCGACAGCCCCGTCGCGCCGCCGCCCATGTCAATGCAGGCCGCGCCAAGTTCCTGTTCGTCTTCCACAAGACTTGCCAGCCCCGAGACGTAAGCCGAGGAAGCGAGGCCGGCGATCTCCAGATCGCAGCGCCGAATGCAGTAAAGGAGGTTCTGCACCGCGCCCGTGTCGATTGTCAGCAGGTGCATGTCGGCCGCGAGCTTGTTGCCCACATGGCCGCGCGGATCGCCAAGGCCAGAGCGGTGGTCGATCGCGAAGTTCACCGGATGGGCGTGCAGCACCTCGCGCCCCTGCCCGAAGTCCGGAACGTCGCAGGCGGACAGCACGCGGGCCACGTCCTGCTCGCTGACCTGGCCGTCCATGATCTGGATTTCGCCCGCCAGCCCGTAGCTTCGCGGCTGCGCGCCCGAGAAGCAGGCGATGACGTGGTCGACCCGGGTCTGGGCCATCTTCTGCGCGGCCTGAACGGCGGTGCGGATCGCGCGCTCGGTCTCCTGCATCGCATCGACCTCGCCGAAGCGCACGCCGCGCGACCGCGTCGTCGCCGCGCCGATCACCCGGAACTGCGACTGACCGGCAAGCGATCCGAGCCCATCCTCGCGGACATCGTCCGCATTTTCGAACCTGAGGACGAGGCAGGCAATCTTGGACGATCCGACATCGAGCACCGCGATCACCCCGCGCTGCATGGCGGCGCGGCGCATGTTCCGCATGGCGCGTTGGGACTGGTAGAGATCGGTCATTGGCCTGACACCTTCGATTCCATATCCACGGTTGTTTCCTCTTCGACCTCGGCCAGCCGGACTGTGGGCCGGTCGGGGTTACGCATGTCGATCGACGTCAGATCGCGTCCGAGCACATCCTGCGCGGTATTGAGCGCGATCACTGCCTGAAGCGCGGTCACGGGGTCGATCTCGGGCAGGAGGATGCGCTGATCGCGATCGAGCACCACGTCCCAACGCCGGTCGCCGAGCCGGACGAGGCCGCGGATGCGGTCCCCGACGGGTTGCGCGGCGGCCAGAATCTCCAACGCTTCCGGCACATGGTCGTCCGCCCCCTCGCCCGCGATGACCGGCAGGTCGGGCCGCGCCGCACGGTCGAGAAGCGTGGCCACCCGGTGGCCTTTCGCATCGAGCATCTCGAGGCCTCGCGCGCCGCGCCAAAGGATCGCGGGCTCGCGCTCGGTCACCGTGACCTGGAGGATGCCGCCCTTGCGGATCCTCAGTTCGGCCGAGGCCACCGCATCGATCTGGGCAATCGTGGCGCGCATCGCTTCGAGGTCGAGCCGGAAGGACGACTCGGGCAGGTCAACGGGCACCATCGACCGGATCGCATTGGCGACCGGATCGGACGCGCCGTCGATCGCCATCAGGCTGACCATGAACTCCGGCCGTTCCTCGATGTTCTGCCGCGTGTCGGCGATCTTCGTGCCGATGGCGGCGCGGCGGTCCTCGTCTGCCAGGTAGCCGCCAGCGACCGACAGCGCGAGGACGAATGGTACACCGGCCCGCATGGCCAGCCGGAAGGCCGGGGTCAGCCACAGCCGCTCGATCCGGTAGGCGAGCCGCGACGGCGCCGGATCGCGGCGGTGCTCCGCGCCGATATAGCGCCGCTCGGGGGCCCTCAGCGGTCGCATGAGGCGTCCTCCACGATCCAGGCGCAGAGATCGGCAAAGCTCATCCCCTCCGCCGCGGCGTGTTCGGGGCTGAGCGAGGTCGGCGTCATGCCGGGTTGTGTGTTGATTTCCAGGATAAAGAGACCCGACAGCCCGCGCGCTTCGTCCCAACGGAAATCGCTGCGCGACAGCCCCCGGCAGCCGAGCGCCCGGTGCGCGCGTAAAGCGTAATCGCGGCAGGCGTCTGTGATCTCGCCTGGCAGTTCGGCGGGGCAGACATGCCGCGATCCGCCCGGGGCGTATTTTGCATGGTAGTCGTACCAGCCGTTCGAAATGATCTCGGTCACGCCCAGCGCCCGGTCGCCGAGGACCGAAACCGTCAGCTCGCGCCCCGGCACGTAGGTCTCGACCATCGCGATTTCGGGCATCTCGGGCCCGAGATGCGGCGGCGAATTGGCGTCCTTGCTGACGATATAGACGCCGACCGAGGAGCCTTCGGCATTCGGCTTCACGACATAGGGCGGCGTCATGACATGGCGCGCCATGACCTCTTCCTTGGGCGCGAGCAGGCTCTCGACGACCGGCAGGCCGGCGGCGCGGAATAGGTCCTTCGCCCGCGTCTTGTCCATCGCGAGCGCGGAGGCGAGCACGCCCGAATGCGTGTAGGGCAGCCCGAGCCATTCCAGCATGCCCTGGACGCAGCCGTCCTCGCCCCATCGGCCGTGGAGTGCATTGAAGCAGACATCCGGTTTGGCGGCAGCCAGGCGAGCGGGCAGGTCGCGGCCCGCATCGACCTCGACCACCTCGTATCCCGCCTCCCGCAGGGCGTTGGCGCATTCGCGCCCGCTCGACAGCGACACCTCCCGCTCTGCGGAAGGGCCACCCATCAGTACCGCCACTTTGGGGGCTGTCCTGCTCGACTTGCCCGCCAATGATGCCTCGTTCCGGTCCTTTTCTCGAACCGCTATCGTTGTTCTACGCGTCTGCCTCGGGCGCAGTTTCGCCCACGCGCATGATTTCCCACTCTAGCGTCAAACCGCTGATTTGGAAAACCCTTTTTCGGACCTCCTCGCCGAGCCCTTCAAGGTCGGCCGCACTGGCTCCGCCAGTGTTGATCAGGAAGTTCGGATGCTTCTCGCTCATCTGTGCGCCGCCCCGCCGCGCGCCCCTGAGGCCGGCCTCGTCGATGAGCTTCCAGGCCTTGAGGTCATGGACGTCGTCCGCGCGCCCGGTCGAAGAGAATCCGGCCGGATTGCGGAAGGTCGAGCCCGCCGAGCGGTCCCTGACGGGTTGCGAGGCATCGCGCTTCGCGATCTGCTCGTCCATCTTCGCCTGAAGCGCGGCGGGGTCGCCCCTGGCCCCCTCGAAGACCGCCTCGATCACGACGGCATCCGCGGGAAGCGCCGAGGAGCGGTAGGCGAAGCCCATCTCGCCCCGCCCAAACACCCGGACCGTACCGTCGCGCAACACCGCGGTCGCCTGAACGAAGTGATCGGCGGTGTAGGAACCATAGCAGCCCGCGTTCATCCGCACCGCTCCTCCGACAGCACCGGGGATCGTGCGCAGGAAGGTCAGATCGACGCCCGCCTCCGCCGCCTTCCGCGCGACATGGGCGTCGAGCGCCGCCGCCCCGGCGGTGACCCGTCCGCCCTCGACCGCGATGCCGTTGAAGCCGCGCCCGAGCCGGATCACGACGCCCCTTATGCCGCCATCCCGCACGATGAGGTTCGACCCCACACCCATCGGGAAGACCGGCACGGCGGGATCAAGCCCGGCGAGAAAATCGCAGAGGTCCTGAACGTCCGCCGGCTGAAAGAGCCACTCCGCCGGCCCGCCGACGCGCAGCCAGGTCAGATCGGACAGCGGCCGGTTGGGGGTGAGTTGTCCCCGGACGGAGGGAAGGGCGATCGTCATGGGCGAGACGGTTAGTGCCTGGACGGCGGGGCCGCAAGCCCCGACCGCCTCAGCCTGCGCCCACGCAGACTAGGACTCGATTCCGAGCCTCCCAAATAACACCGCCCGCCTTCGGTCAGTCGCGCCCTGCTATCGCGAAGGAGCCAAGGCGCACAGATCTAATTCGACGTGGAAAGATACTCCTTCGCGGCCTTGATAACCTCTGCAGCGTTTTTGGGAGCGAAAACCATCGAGCCCGCAATCATGCCGCCCAGGGCGGGCAGTCCGAAATACCCCGCCAGTGCTCCGCTCCCTAGAATGAGCCCAACCTTCGTAGCTCCCGTGGCGGTGCCCCAAACGCCTTCCACGACCTCATCGACCTTGGCGCGCGGCAGCTCGCACAGTTTTCGGCCATAGAGCCGAAGCAGCTTTTCCGCTTCAACGGCGTTTGCGGTGGGCACCGGACCAGTCGCGGGCACCGTCGCGCGCAGCCGTGTGATTGCGGAGTGCAACACGAGCAGAACGCCGATCCGCCTTTTCGCTTCGGCGAGATCGAAGTCGTCGGTGTAGTTGCGTCGCTGCTCATGCTCGACTTCGAGAGCGATCAGGCCCTCGATTGCATCGAAGGTCGGGGGCAGCGCATCGCGATGTTCCTCGATTGCGGTTCGGACCTTTTTCGCTACAGCGGTCTTTGGCGGTGACATCGTCCGGACGGCGTCCTCGACGGCGCGGTCGGGGTCGGCCTTTTCTTGTTGCACTGCCTTGATCAGTCGCCCGATTTCCGCATTCACCGCCCCTGCTCCCTGCGCCCAGACCTGATCGTCAATCAGCGCTATCCGTTTAAGAAGCGCCCAATCCGGTTCCCGCCCCGCGAGCAGGTCTTCATACCAGCGGATCCAGAAATCCCAATCGCTTCCTCGAGAGCTCCATGCATTTCGAGCCTTTGCCCAAAGTTCGCTAATAGGTGCCGAAAGCGTCAGGCTTGGCAATCGATTGGACTTAACCAACTCGAACTCGGACAGTAGATCGTTGATCCCCTCGGGACCGTACGGGTCGTGCAAGGGGGCGATTATATACAGCGCATGGATTGCGTATGATCGCGCGTGCTCCAAGGCGTCCACACTGGATTTGCTGCGAAGCACGCTATTTGAATCGTCCCTAGTGAAATGCGCATCAGGCTGCCGGTAGAGAATTGCACATATCAAGCCATGCAGAGACGCCGCAAGCGCCGCGGCACTCGTGGAGGTGAAAGTGTCTTCCAGACCGATCCATTCCTCCTCCGCTCGATCGACGAATGAAATGACACGCTCAGTTGACAGCTCCGCGGGCCGGTTGGCCACTATCTGGAGAAGCAAGACCGAGCGAATCGCGGCCAAGGCGGCGCGCGGTGCGTCTCTGTCAAAGTGACTATGTTTCTGCATATCCCAGACGGCGAGTTCCGCGACCGGCAGAACCCTTGCCGCTATGCGAAAAGCCACTCTGGCGACGTCCGCAGGCGGGACGGTCTCCAGCCAACGCAACAAACTCTCTCGATCCAGAATCTCAGTCGTCACGATCCCTCACCCCGTCTCCCCACCCCTCAAAAATGGAAACCAGTCCGCGCGCAGCCGCTCACCCGGTTTCATGCCGTGGCCCGGAAAGGGCGGCGAGGTGGGGCCCGGCCGCTCGGCATAGCGGGCGTCGTCGCCGACGAGCCGGAGCGAGAAGGCGCGCCGGCGCGCCGTCGTCGTGTTGCCGCGCGCGCCGTGGAGCGTGCGGAAGTCGAAGGCGACCGCGTCGCCCGGCTCCATCTCCCATTCGAGGACGCGCATGCCCTCGGCATCGGGGTCCGGCACCGGCATGTAGGCGTCGGGGTCGGGGTAGAAGGTCTCCTCCGAAAGCCAGCGCGTCGGCAGCACCTCCTTCTCCCAGAGATGCGAGCCGGCGACGCAGCGCAGGCTCGCCTCGCGGACCGGATCGACGGGCGACCAGAAGCTGACCGTCTGGCGGCCCTCGACGAAATAGTAGGGCCCGTCCTGGTGCCAGGGCGTCGGCTTCGACGTGCCCGGCTCCTTCACCAGGACATGGTCGTGGAAGAGCTGGACGGTTTCCGACTGCATGAGCCGGGCGGCGGTCCCTGCGGCGTCGGACCCCATGATCACCTCCCGGAATTCCGGTATCCGCGTCCAGTTGCAGTAATCGTCGAAGAACCGCCCGCCTTCGCCGGGCTTGAGGTTCTCGGCCGCGTAGGGCCCGGGTTCGGACATGTTCCGTTCGATTCCGGCGCGGATCACGTCGACCCAATCGCTCCAGAGCCCCTTGACCAGGACCGTGCCATCGCGGGCGAATGCCGCGACCATGTCCGGCGTCACTTTGGCTGCCATCTTCTCCCCCTGCGGCCCTCATCCGGCGCCAAGGTCCTTCGGCCCGGGCGCGCCGTCAACCAGGTCCGATCCGGAACGCGTGGATAATATGCTACGCGCCAATATGTCTAGACATATTCCCGACACCGACATACAAGCGAATTCAGCCCGTTCCCCGTCAGAAACAGTCATGCGCCAGGCCAATGCCCTTTTCACGAATTGCCGCGCCGCCACGATGGCAGGCGAGGCGCCCTACGGTCTGATCGAAGACGCCGCAATCGCGGTGACGCCGGACGGCATCCTCTGGACCGGCCCTTCCCCAGACATTCCTGCCGCCACCGCCGCCTTTCCGCGACACGACCTTGGCGGACGGCTGGTGACGCCCGCGCTCATCGACTGCCACACCCACCTTGTCCACGGCGGCAACCGCGCGAACGAGTTCGAGATGCGGCTGCACGGCGCAAGCTACGAAGAGGTTGCCCGGGCGGGCGGCGGTATCGTCTCCACCGTCCGCGCCACGCGGGACGCGACCGAGGACGAACTGATCGCCTCGGCCCTGCCCCGGGTCGACGCCCTGATCGCCGAAGGAGTCTCCGTCATCGAGATCAAGTCCGGCTACGGGCTCGATATCGACACCGAGCTCAGGATGCTACGCGCCGCACGGCGGCTGCCGGCGCTGCGCCCCGTCGAGGTGCGAACGACCTTCCTCGGCGCCCATGCCGTGCCGCCGGACTACAAGGATCGCGCCGACGCGTATCTCGACGAAGTGTGCATCCCCGCGCTGAAGGCCGCGCATGAGGAAGGGCTGGTCGACGCGGTCGACGGTTTTTCGGAAGGTATCGCGTTTTCGCCAGCACAGATCGCTCGCGTCTTCGACGTGGCGAAGGCGCTCGGCCTGCCGGTCAAGCTTCATGCCGAGCAGCTGTCGAATCTCGGCGGCGCGGCGATTGCTGCCGGCTACGGGGCGCTGTCGGCCGATCATCTCGAATATCTCGACGAGGATGGCGTCCGCGCGATGGCGGAGGCGAAATCCGTCGCCGTGATCCTGCCCGGCGCGTTCTACACCTTGCGCGAAACCCAGGCGCCGCCCATTGCGCTCTTCCGCAAGCATAACGTCCCCATGGCGGTCGCCACCGATCTCAACCCCGGCTCCTCGCCCATGAACTCGCTGCTTCTGGCGATGAACATGGCCTGCACGCTTTTCCGCATGACGCCCGAAGAGGCGCTTTCCGGGGTCACGTGCAATGCCGCCCGCGCCCTCGGCCTTTCGGATCGGGGCACCATCGCGCCGGGCCAGCGCGCCGATCTCGCCATTTGGGATGTCGAGCACCCTGCCGAACTGGCCTACCGTTTCGGCTTCAACCCGCTTCACCAGCGCATCATCGGCGGCTGGACCTGATCGCGCAGGGGCGGGGCCGGTACGCCCTTGCCTTGCCCGCCCCCGGCTGGTCTAGTCCGGCGCAATCGAAATCAAGCCGACCCGGCCGCATTTGCTTCTCTACCGTATCTTCGCAGCGATCGCTTTCGCGCTCTACGGCCTCCGCCTGAGGCTCGGGGCGGCGTCGCCCGCCGCCGCCTCCGAGCGTCGGGGCCGTGGCCCGACGCCTGCCGCAGCGCCGCGTCTCTGGCTGCACGGCGCGTCGAACGGCGAACTGACTTCCGCACGCGGCGTTGTCGAGACGCTCCTCGCGCGCGCGCCCGATCTTAGCATCATCGTGACCGCGAACAGCGCAACCGGCGGGACGCTCGTCCGAAGCTGGGGTCGCGGGCGCATCGACACCGCCTTCGCCCCGTTCGACACCCGGGGCGCGGTCGCGGCGTTCCTCGACCGCTGGCAGCCCAAAGCGCTGGTGATCGTGGAGAACGAACTCTGGCCCGAGCGCTTCGTTTCCTGCGCGGAGCGCGGCATCCCTGTCTTTGTGATCGGAGCCCGCATGTCCCGGAGAAGCGCCCGCCATTGGGGCCGACTGCCCGGCCTTCGGGCGCGCATCTTCTCCGCGATCCGGTTCCTGTCGGCGCAGGACGCCGCATCCGAGGCACGCTTCCGCGACCTCGGCCTGCCGGGGGACAGGCTCGGCCCGATCGTCAATCTCAAGTCGGCCGTCACCACCCGCGGCGCCGCGGAACCCTTGCCCTTTCCCCGCGACACGACGCTTCTTGCCGCGTCCACCCACGAGGGCGAGGAGGAACAGGTGCTCGCGGCGTTCCGGCAAGCAAGAGACGCGCGACCCGACCTGCGCCTCCTCCTCGCCCCGCGCCATCCGCGTCGGCGCGACGAGATCGAGGCGGCGATCCGGAAGACGGGCCTGTCTTTTGCCACCCGGTCGCGCGGTGACGCAGTGACAGCCGGAACCGACATCTACCTTGCCGACACGATGGGCGAGATGGACCTCTGGTACGGCGCCGCAGGTATGACCTTCGTCGGCGGCTCGCTTGTCGACAGGGGCGGGCACACGCCCTTCGAACCCGCCGCGCATGCATCGGCCATCCTGCACGGGCCCCATGTGGCGAACTCCGCCACGGCCTATCGGGCGCTCGCGCAGGCGGGCGCGGCAATCGAGGTGACGACGCCCGATGCGCTCGCCGAGGCGATTGTCGCCCTCGCCGATGTCGATCGGCAGGCAGACATGACCGTCAGGGCCCACACCGCACTTGCGGAACTGTCGGGCGGTGACGGGCTCGACGTCTTCTACGCCGCGCTCGCCGATGCGACCGGCCTGCCGCTGCAGAACGCCTGACACCGAGGAGGTCCGATGCAATTCACTCTCGACGAACTGGAGGAGGCCGCTGAACTCGTCCGGCGCCACATGGAGCCCACGCCGCAATATGCCTGGCCGCAGCTCGCCGCCCGGACTGGCGCCGAGGTCTGGGTGAAACACGAGAACCACGGGCCCATCGGCGCGTTTAAGGCGCGGGGCGCAATCACGCTGATCGACTGGCTCAGGCGCACGCAGCCCGACTGCCCCGGCATCATTACTGCCACGCGCGGCAATCACGGCCAGGCGCAGGCCCGCGCTGCGACCCGCGCGGGGTTACGCGCCGTCGTCTACGTGCCGCACGGCAATTCGGTCGAGAAGAACGCGGCGATGCGGGCCTTCGGCGCCGACTTGCGCGAATTCGGCGAGGATTTCGACACAGCGAAGGACGAGGCGATGCGGCTCGCGAAGGAAGAGGGCCTGTTCCCCGTGCCACCGTTTCATAGGGAGCTTGTCCGGGGCGTCGCGACCTACGCGCTCGAATTCTTCCGCGCCGCGCCGCCGCTCGACGCGGTCTATGTGCCCATTGGCTGCGGTTCGGGCATCTGCGGCGTCATCGCCGCGCGCGACGCGCTCGGCCTGTCGACCGAGGTGGTGGGCGTCGTGTCGACCGAGGCCGCCTGCGCGAAGCTTTCGGTCGAGGCCGGGCGGCCCGTCGAGACGAACAGCGCACGCACCTTCGCCGACGGCATGGCTGTGCGTGTACCGGTCAAGGAGGCGCTCGACATCTACGGGCCGTGCGCCGCCCGCATCCTTGCGGTCAGCGAGGACGAGGTCGCCGAAGCGATGCGCATCTATTTCGCGGACACACACAACACTGCCGAAGGCGCTGGCGCGGCCCCGCTTGCAGCCCTCCTACAGGAGCGCGAGGCGATGCGAGGCCGCCGCGCAGGCGTCGTCCTGACCGGCGGCAACATTGACACCGACCGCTTCGCCGCCGTGCTGTCGGGGCGGACGCCGGCACCCTGACGCTGGAAAACGGGCCCTTCGCATGCTAGATTCATTCCATTCCCGGATACACGGGAAGGGGGCGAGCAGGCATTAACAAGGATCGGAGCGATTCCGGCTCCGCACGGCAGATGAAGAAACACAACAAGAACGAGGTCGCCTCAACGAAGGCGATGACGCAATACGGGGCCATTTGCTATCGCGTGACCAAGAAACGAGGCTGCGAGGTTCTCCTCGTCACGAGCCGCGACACGGGCCGGTGGGTAATTCCGAAGGGCTGGCCGATGGCGGGCAAATCGGGCGTCGAATGCGCGCTGCGCGAGGCGTTCGAGGAAGCCGGCGTCGAGGGCCATGACGTGGCGGACCCCATCGGGCTTTTCTCCTACGACAAGGGGATGGACGATGGCACAATCCAGCCCTGTGTGGTGACCGTCTACCCGGTCGAGGTCGACCGGCTCCACAGCAGCTTCCCCGAACGCGATCAGCGCAAACGGCGCTGGTTCGCGCCGAAGAAGGCGGCGCGCAAGGTTGACGAGCCGGAGTTACAGGCGCTTCTAGACCGTTTCGATCCCGCGAAACTGATTGGCGGTGATCGCTGAAGCGCTTGATTTCGCCGCGAAATCACCCAAATAGAACGGGACTGCCGAAAGGACCCGAATGATCCGCTACGCGCTGATATGCGACAAGAATCACGACTTCGAAAGCTGGTTTCAATCAGCCGAAGCCTTCGACCGGCTGCACGCAACCGGGATGGTGGCCTGTGCGGTCTGTGGTTCGGCGATGGTCGAAAAGACACTGATGGCCCCGACGGTCAGGTCCGCGCGCAAGGCGGCCGCCAAGGACGCCCCGTCGCTGTCCAAACCGTCCACGGGTGTCGAAGAGATGCTGGCCGCGATGCGCCGGCACATCGAGGAAACATCCGACTATGTCGGCCTGAACTTCGCTACCGAGGCGCGCGCGATCCATGAGGGTCTGGCGCCGGAACGCTCGATCTACGGCGAAGCGCGCACCGACGAGGCGAAGAAGCTCGTCGAAGATGGCGTTCCAGTCGCGCCCCTGCCCTTCCTGCCCGCGCGCAAGGCCAACTGAACCCGCGCCCTTACCGGCTGTCGTTGACAGGGCGTTGGGCGAGGATCAGGCTCTGCGGGCCCCGCGCCGCAGAGGATGACTTCGAAATGCCGATCCGTGACGAGTTTCAACGCCTCCTCGACAGGATGGTCGCGGCTTATCGGGCCGGGGACGCCGCCGGCTGCGCAGACTGCTTCACCGAGGACGCTACGATCTTCTCTCCCTATGCGCCCGCTGCGTCCGGACGGGCGGCGATTGATGCGCTGCACCGCGACTGGACGGGCGACGGCGGCGATACGAAGACATTGCGCGTCATCGATGCGGATGCGTCCGGCGATCTCGGCTGGTGCCTGGCCGCCTATAGCGAGGGCGACAAGAATGCGGACGGCACGTCGCTGAACATACTCGCGCGCTCGTCCGACGGGCGGTGGCTTATCCGCTATTGCTCGCTCAACAGCGACGCTCCACCCCTCGTCTGACGTCGGCGCCGATTGCCAACGTGCGCCCCTTGCCCTTCCGCCCCCCGCCGCATAAGAAGCGCGCGACTTGACTTGGGCGCGCAAGGGGGGCCGCAATGCCGCTTCTCGTGATGAAATTCGGCGGGACCTCCGTCGCCGATCTCGACCGCATCACGAGCGCCGCCGAGAAGGTCAAACGCGAGGTCGACCGCGGCTATGACGTGATCGTCATCGTCTCGGCCATGTCCGGCAAGACCAATGAGCTCGTGAGCTGGGTCGAAGAGACCTCGCATCTCTACGACGCGCGTGAATACGACGCGGTCGTCGCGAGTGGCGAGAACGTGACCGCCGGCCTCATGGCGCTCCGGCTTCAGGAAATGGACGTCCCCGCCCGGTCCTGGCAGGGCTGGCAAGTGCCGATCAACACGACCTCGGTCCATTCCGCCGCGCGCTTCGTCTCGATCCCGCGCGAGAACATCGATGCCAAGTTCGCCGAGGGCTTCAAGGTCGCGGTTGTCGCGGGCTTTCAGGGCCTTTCGGATGAGAGCCGGATCACAACGCTCGGCCGTGGTGGCTCGGACACGACGGCGGTCGCATTCGCCGCCGCCTTCGGGGCGGAGCGCTGCGACATCTACACCGATGTCGACGGTATCTACACGACGGATCCGCGCATTTGTGGAAAAGCCCGAAGACTCGACCGGATCGCCTTCGAGGAGATGCTGGAGCTTGCCTCGCTCGGCGCGAAGGTCCTGCAAACCCGCTCCGTCGAACTCGCAATGCGCTACAATGTGCGCCTGCGCGTTCTGTCGAGCTTCGAGGAAACCGACGAAAATTCCGGCACACTGGTCTGCGACGAGGAGGACATCATGGAATCGAAAGCCGTCTCGGGCATCGCCTATAGCCGCGACGAAGCCAAGATCACGCTTGTGACGGTCGAGGACCGGCCGGGCATCGCCGCCGCGATCTTCGGGCCCTTGTCGGATGCCGGCGTGAACGTGGACATGATCGTCCAGAACATTTCGGAAAAGAACTACGAAGGCCACTCGGTCGCTGTTACCGACATGACCTTTTCCTGTCCGACGAACCAGGTGGCGCGCGCGAAGAAAGCACTGGAAGACGCCCGAGCCGCTGACAAGATTGACTACGACGACCTGGTCGTTGACACCGAGTCCGCGAAAGTCTCGGTCGTGGGGATCGGGATGCGGTCCCAGTCCGGCGTCGCAGCGCGGATGTTTCAGGCGCTTGCAAACGAAAACATCAACATCAAGGTCATCGCCACGTCCGAGATCAAGGTATCGGTGCTGATCGACCGGAAATATATGGAACTCGCCGTGCAGGCACTCCATGATGCTTTCGACTTGGACAAGGCGGCCTGACGACGGGGCGCCGTTGGGGGCGGCACTGACGGGGGGCCATGCCTGAACGGACCGAAAGTGAAAGCCGCAAGCTGCTCCGGCGCTTGCGTGACAGCCTCGCCGATGCCGGCGCCGGGCAGGAGCGGCTCGACCGTATCACGCATCTGATTGCGGATTCGATGCGGTGCGAGGTGTGCTCGATCTACCTCTTCCGCGATGACGAGACGCTCGAACTATGCGCGACCGAGGGCCTCAAGGAAGCGGCGGTCCACATGACGCGGATGCGCCTTGGCGAAGGCCTCGTGGGCCGGGTCGCCAAGACCTCCACCCCGATCAACACCGCGGACGCCCCCAGCGAAAAAGGATTCCGCTACATGCCCGAAACGGGCGAGGAGATCTATTCGTCTTTCCTCGGCGTGCCGATCCAGCGTCTGGGCGAAAAGCTCGGGGTGCTTGTTGTGCAGTCGAAACAGGCGCGACAGTTCTCCGACGATGAGGTCTATGCGCTCGAAGTCGTGGCCATGGTGCTGGCCGAGATGACCGAACTCGGCGCCTTCGTGGGCGAGGGCGAAGCGCTGGCGGCGCTCCACCAGCAGCCGGTGATGATCCGGGGCGGTACCGGGCAGGAAGGCGCAGCCGAAGGCCATGTCTGGCTGCACGAACCTCGGGTCGTGATCACGAACCCCGTCGCGGACGACCCGAAGAAGGAACTGACCCGGCTGAACGAGGCGGTCGACAAGCTGCGCATCTCGGTCGATGCGATGCTGACCATGACCGACGGTCAGGACAAGGAGCAGAAGCAGATCCTCGAAGCCTACCGCATGTTCGCCAATTCCCGAGGCTGGATGCGGCGGATGGAGGACGACATCGCCCGCGGCCTCTCCGCGGAAGCGGCGGTGGAAAAGGAACAGTCTGCTGCCCGCGCGCGGCTCGAAACGGTGCCCGATCCCTACTTGCGCGACCGCTTGCATGATCTCGACGACCTGTCGAACCGGCTGCTCCGCATCCTGACCGGCCAGGGCTCCGATACCGGCGCCGAGATGCCGGAAAATCCGATCCTCGTCGCTCGCAATATCGGCCCCGCCGAGCTTCTCGACTATGGCCGGAAGCTCAAGGGCGTCGTATTGGAGGAAGGTGCCGTCGGCTCCCACGCCGCCATCGTCGCCCGGGCTCTCGCGATCCCGCTCGTCATCCATGCCGAGCGGATCACGACCGAGGCGCTGAACGGCGACGCGATCCTCGTTGACGGCGATCAGGGCATCGTCCACCTGCGGCCCGAGGAGTCGGTCGCTGCCGCGTTCCGCGACAAGATCGCGATGCAGGCCAAGGCCCAGGAGCGCTACGCATCCATTCGCGACAAGCCCGCAGTCGCGAAATGCGGCACCACGGTCTCGCTGCACATGAACGCCGGGCTCATGGCCGACCTGCCCTCGCTCGTGGGCTCGGGGGCGGAAGGCGTGGGTCTGTTCCGAACCGAGTTGCAGTTCCTGATCCGCACGCGCGTGCCCCAGCGCAAGGAGCTTGCCGAGATCTATTCCGGCGTCCTCAACGCCGCGAAGGGCAAGCGTGTTGTGTTTCGCACGCTCGACATCGGCTCGGACAAGGTGCTGCCCTACATGAAGCGGGTGGATGAGCCGAACCCGGCCATGGGATGGCGCGCCATCCGCGTCGCGCTCGACCGGCCGGGCATCATGCGGATGCAGCTTCAGGCGCTTCTGCGCGGTGCCAAGGGGCGACCGTTGTCGGTCATGTTCCCCTTCATCGCCGAGTTCGAGGAGTTTCAGCGCGGCCGCCAGATGCTCCTCGACGAGGTCAGGCGCGAACGCCGGCTTGGCCACGAACTGCCGGCCGATCTCGAGATCGGCGCGATGCTGGAGACCCCGGCGCTCGCCTACGCGCCGCGCGAGTTCTTTGAACTCACCGATTTCATCTCGATCGGCGGCAACGACCTCAAGCAGTTCTTCTTCGCCGCCGACCGCGAGAACGAACAGGTCCGCCGTCGCTACGACGTCTTGAACACGAGCTTCCTGCGCTTCATCAACCAGATCGTGCAGCGCTGCAAAGATGCGGGCACGGAGCTTTCATTCTGTGGCGAGGATGCCGGCCGCCCGGTCGAGGCGATCTGCCTTGCGGCGCTCGGCATCCGGACGCTCTCGATGCGTCCGGCCTCGATCGGTCCGGTCAAGCACGTCATCCGCCGGGTGGATCTGGCCGAGCTTGCCTCGGTCCTCAAAGCCGAATGCGAAACGGGCGCGACGAATGTCCGCGCCCGCGTGATGGACTGGCTGTCACGGCAGGACATCTGACCCGGACGTCAGCTCTCGCGTCGCGATCCGATCCGCACAATTTCGGCGCGGAACTGCGCCTCGACCCGCGCCGCGCCGTGATGCTCGGCGAGGCGCTTCAGGCCAAAGCGGATGTGGGCCATGTCCGTGTAGTAGGACAGGTAAGCGAGGTTGACCCCCGCCCCTGCGGCCGCGCCGAAAACCGGCACCGCCTGCCCGGCAAGCTTGCGGCCCAAGACGGCGGCGAGCGTGGGCGCGACCTGCTGAACAAGCGCCTGCACGGTCGCGCCATTCACGGCGAGCCGCGTGCTGAGAAAACTGGTGTCAACGCCGTCGTCGTCTTCGAGCGGCCCGCCCGAGCCGAAAATCTCAAGGCAGGTCATCCGGGTGTCGTCGGAGGCCGGGTCGAAGCCGTAGTCGCCGGCAACCTTCTGCATCGCGCCGAAGAAAACCGTAATGGTCGCCGGCAGCTCCAAAAGCGCGGTTCCAAGTCCGCCGAAGCCGCCCAGCGCGCCCCCTGTTGCCACGCCTACGCGGTGGCCCCAGCCGCCAGTATCGGGCAGCGCCGGATGGGCGCTGACCTGACCGGCAAGCCGGTATGATTTCTGCAGAATCTCCGCCGTTCCCGTTTCAAGCAGGCGGCGCACGCTTTGTGGCAGCGCCGCCAGGCGCGTCTCTATCTTGCCGCCAATCGCGCTCATTGCCCGCATCACCGGGCCGTTCGCACGCTTGAGCCTGAGCGCCAGGGCCGAGATCTCGACCAGCGCGTCAGGCGGCAGAGTAGCGGTAGTCACTACATGGCTGCCGCTCCGGGCAGTCCGGGGCAAATTGGGACTCTCACTCATGCAATCTAGATAAGCGCGGGCGGGCCCTGCTTCAATCATGCACCTCCTGAGGCATGCGGGTGACCGGCCCGGTCACCCCGTCCCACGCGCCCGGATGAAGCGCATGCCCCAACACGCGGTCAGGGTTGGTCGGCGGCGGCATTTCAATACTGTCGCGCCTCGAAAATCCGAAACGGCGGTAGTAGGGCTCATCGCCGACAAGCAGCACCCGCTCCCAGCCGAGCCGCGCCGCCTCGGCGAGGCTCTCGTGGATGAGAAGTGCGCCCAACCCCTCGCCCTGCCGTGTCGGATGGACCGCCACGGGACCGAGCAAGAGAGTCTTCCGCCCGCCTACGAGCACGGGCCAGTAGCGGATCACGGCGGCGAGAATCCCATCTGAATCGCGCAATGTCAGGCACAGTTCGGTGACCTTGGCCACCCCGTCGCGCAGGCGGTAGGACGACAGCGCCGTCCGCCCCGGCGCGAAGCAGAGGTCGTAGAGCGCCTCGACCTCCCACCAATCCGCCTCGGATTCCTCTTCCAGCCTGTACACGCCCGCCCGGCCCCGATTTCTGCTGGAAACCGCCCCTAACATGCGGGCAGGATCGGTTCAAACCGAATGAGAGGGCCCATGTTCTATAGACCCGAAGACGGCCACGGCCTGCCCCACAACCCGTTCAACGCTATCATCACACCGCGGCCGATCGGCTGGATCTCATCGCGCGGGGCCAAAGGTGACAATCTCGCCCCCTATTCCTTCTTCAACGGCATCGCCTACACGCCGCCGCAGGTCATGTTTGCCTCGACGGGCCGCAAGGACAGCCTGAACAACATCGAGGAAAGCCGCGTCTTTGCCGTCAACATCGTCGAGTACGCGGCGCGCGAGAAGATGAATCTGACGTCGGGCACCTATCCGCCGGGCACCGACGAGTTCACACTGGCGGGCGTCGAGCGGGTTGAGTGCGAGACGATCCCCTGTCCCCGGGTGAAGGATGCCCCGGCCAATCTCGAATGCCGGGTCGAGCAGATCGTGAAGCTGCTCGGCGAGAACAACTACCTGATCGTCGGCGAAGTAACGGGCATCCACCTCCGCGACGACTGCCTCGTCGACGGCCGCTTCGACGTGCTGAAATTCAACCCGCTCGCCCGCGGCGGCTACCGGGACTACTCGGTCGTGACCGAGATCTTCGAGATGCTCAGGCCGGGGCAGAAGTGAGGGGGCGCCCGTGACGCGATGTACCTGTGCTGCCTTTTGGTGGAAATGACAGCTTGGAGCCCAAACTGCGCGATGCCGCGTTTTGTACGAATGTCTGTTTGACACCGACTACGTTTTTATCTGCACAAGCTTTTGTCGAGTTTTTCTATTTGGTCCGTCAGGTCGGGAACAAGGACTTCATTGGTTTTTTCCAATGAGGCGTCAACCGCATCGGGTGCGTAGGCTTCGCGGGTGAAGACCTCGTTCATTGGAACGGTCCTGGTGCTGCGCACTTGCAGCGGGCCGATCACGTAGACAGGCCCATCCTCGCGGGAGGTATCCAAGAAATCGCGACACGACCCCATCGCCGGTTCGACAGAGACATCATAATCATAAGGCCCGAGAACCAGGGGCAGGTCGCGTTCGAGGTTTGCCACCTTGTTACATACAAGGCCCGATCTGGGCGTGGCGACATAATCAGTATCAGCGCTTGTCGAGAAGCGGACCTGTGCTGCGTTCAGGCCGAAATAGCTGAAGCGGCTGTACCCGCTTCCCTTAAGTGTCTTGGGTGCGGTCTTCCATTTGCGCGCGCAGGCGAGTTCTGACCAGACCTTGATGCGTTTGCCCTCGACTTCTACCCAGAAGGCGAGTTGATGGATTTCTACGTTTCCATCGGAAAGCTCGGCTTCATTCGCCTTCCGGCCCCGTTCGGTGTTGATGGAATGTGCCCAGGGCTGGATGACGCTGAGGTTGAGAACGAAGAAGGCGATGAGCAGTGCCGGGATCGCCGCGATGATTAGGGCTGCGATTAGAAGCTTTCTAATAGTCATCGTGCCGCAAAGTTTCTTGGTCAAATTCGCTCAACAGTATGTGCGCCATTCTATGCTCAGCTATACATACGCTCCCGGCCAGTTCAATCGAAGATCGAATATGCCAAGCCGCCGTTCGAATTGCTTCTCGGAACGGCAGGTTCGTCACGTGCATCGGCGACTTTGCCGCCCGGCCGGGCTCGGTCGCTGATTTCTGCGGCTCGCGTCGCGGCGCCGGCAGGGTTCGGATAGCGGCCGCGGCGCACGCCGCGCGTGTCGGGACGCCGTCGGGACGGATGCCATACGCCTGCGGGACGGGCTCCGCCCCGCCCGCAAGGGGCTTTTCCCCGGCGGCGAGGCTGACTATATGGCTCGGACGGGATTTCGTTCGAGGGGGCGGATATGGGCGAGACGAAGCACACCAAGGTTCTGATCATCGGCTCGGGTCCGGCGGGATACACCGCCGCCGTCTATGCCGCCCGCGCGATGACCAACCCGATCCTCGTCCAGGGCATCCAGCCCGGCGGCCAACTTACCATCACCACCGAGGTTGAGAACTGGCCGGGCGATACCGAGGTGCAGGGCCCGGACCTGATGGTGCGGATGGAGGAACATGCCAAGGCCGTGGGCACGGAGGTCATCGCCGACCACATCTCCGCGCTCGACCTGTCGAGACGCCCCTTCACCGCGAAGGGCGATACAGGCACGACCTACACCGCTGACGCAGTGATCCTCGCGACCGGAGCACAAGCCAAGTGGCTCGGCCTGCCGTCGGAGGAGAAGTTCAAGGGCTTCGGCGTCTCGGCCTGCGCGACCTGCGACGGGTTCTTCTATCGCGGCAAGGAGGTCTTGGTGATCGGCGGCGGCAACACCGCCGTGGAGGAGGCGCTGTTCCTGACCAATTTCGCGACCAAGGTGACGCTGGTGCACCGCCGGGATGAGCTTCGGGCCGAGAAGATCCTGCAGCACCGGCTGTTCAATCACCCGAAGATCGAGGTGATCTGGGACCATGTCGTCGAGGAGATTCTGGGCACCGAACAGCCGCTTGGCGTGACCGGCGCGCGGCTCCTTAACGTCAAGACCGGCGAGGTGCGCGAGATCGACTGCGACGGGTTCTTCGTCGCGATCGGCCATGCTCCGGCCTCGGAGCTGGTCAAGGACCAGCTGGAACTGCATCACGGCAACTATGTGAAGGTGAAGGCCGGCACGACCCAGACCTCGATCCCCGGCGTGTTCGCGGCGGGCGACCTGACCGACCATGTCTACCGCCAGGCGGTGACCTCTGCGGGCATGGGCTGCATGGCCGCGCTCGACGCCGAGAAGTTCCTTGCCGAACAGGAAGCCGAGAAAGAGGTCGAGGCGGCGGAATGACCATAGCCTCGGGCTGTCGCCTCTAGCTTCTGGCCGACGCGAAGCGGAGCGCAGCGAGGAAGCCGATCGCGGCGAACGGCAGGCTGCCGAGAAAGATCGTCCGCGCGACATGAGCCGCAGCCTCCGCCGATGCCGAGGCGTCGAAGCCCGCGCTGTTCGCGAAGATCCCCACGACCGAGGCGCCGAGCGCGTAGCCGAGCCGCGATATCGTCGGCACTGAGGCTGTCAGCCGCTCGACCTCGCCCTCTGGCGCGAGCCGCTTCGCCCGCCGCAGGACGAAGGTCCAGGCCATGCCGAAGCCGAACCCCTCGCAGGCCGCGAAGACTGCGATCAGCGCGACTGGCCCTGCCGGAACCGCATAGGCCGATCCGGCGACGCTGAGAAATATCAGGGCCATTCCCGTGACGATCATCACCGGGTCGAGACGTTCCGGCGCGCCCGACACGATCACGGCCGCGACTGTCCAGGCGATGGAGATCGCCGCCACGACGTAGCCCGCAACGATTACAGGAGTGCCGTGAATGAGCGCCATGAGAAGCGGCCCGTAGGCGGCGAGCCCCATGGTCCCGAGACTCATGGCAAGCAGCATCAAGAGCGCCGCCCCCGTGCCATGGCGGGGATCGAACGCCCGTTGCGGCCAGAGCCGATCCGCCCCGCTCGCCGCGTCGAGCCGCACGAACAGGACGAGCGCAGCAACACCCGCGGAGAGTGACAGCGCCATCAATGTCGGCGTCTCCACAATCCCGGCGAAGGCGACGGCGAGCACTGAGAGACACAGGAGAGCAAGCCGCCTGTACGGCAGCGTTGCGTCCGCCGTGGAGATTGGCAGGGCTGGGTCGCGTTCCCGTAAAACCCAAATGAAGACGGCGAGCAGCACCGCCTGGGCGGCGAAGAAACCGAACCCCGCGCGCCACGATCCGTAGGTGGCGAACAGGCCCCCGACGAGCGGCCCCAGGAAGGCCGACGCGCCCCAAAGAAGCGACATCGCCGCCATCACGCGCGGCATGAGCCGGTCTGGAAAGAAGCGCGGTACCGCGACGAAGGCCAGCGAGACGAGCCCGCCGCCGCCCAGTCCCTGTGCGACACGCCCGATCAGGAGAACCTCCATGACCGGTGCGATGACGCTGAGGGCGCAGCCGAACGCGAAGACCAGCGCCGCCGCGATCATCGGCAGTCGAACGCCGGCGCGGAGTGCAACCAGCCCCGCTCGCCGCCCCGGCGACGATCGACCCGGTCTCGTAGAGCGCAAAGTTCCAAGCGACCAGCGGTTCGCCACCGATCTCGGCCACGATCGCGGGCATCATCGTCGCGATGACCAGGCTGTCGGCAGCGTGCAGCCAGACACCGAGACAGACGAGGATCAAGGGGCCCGCATGGTTCCGACTCAGGATGTCGCGCCAGGACGTCGTTTCGATCTTGGTCGTCAGGGTCATCGCCCGCGCCCTTCTCCTCCTTTTCCTGCCTCATTGGTAATTGCTCAAGTAAGGTTGAGGTCAAGCGCGTTTTTCCGGCACCCGATCGCGGTTAGCCCGGCGCGGCGCGCTGCCGCCAGAGCCCACGCCTTTCGAGCACCTGCTTCAGCAAAGTGGGGCGGTCCGTCATCAACCCATCGACGCCGATATCGATTAGCGCCTCCATGCCGACTTCGTCGTCGACGGTCCAGACATGGACCTGGATACCGCGCGCACGCGCCGCACGCACGAAGCGGCGGGTGACGACGGGGATGCTCTTGAAATGCGTCGGCACCTGCACCGCGGGGAAGGCACCGCGCGTAAGCGGCACGCCCCAGCCGGCAAGCCACAGCCTGAACACGCCCGCATGCGCGGGCGACCATGCGAGTTTCGGCCCGAGCGCGCGCCGCAGCCGCGCCGTCCGTTCAGGCTCGAAAGAGCCGACGCATATGCGGGCCACAGCATCAGCGCGCCGGATCGCTTCGGCCATCGGCCCCACCGCAGCATCCGATTTCGCCTCCAGATTCACGAAGAGCCCGGGAAAGGCGTCGAGAAACGCATCGAGCCGCGGAATCTCCGCTCCACCCCTCGTCCGGTGCCGCGACAGCTCTGCCCAGCTCAGCGCGTCGATCCGGTCGGGCCGGCCTGCCATACGCTCCAGCGTGTCGTCGTGGAAGATGACAGCGACACCGTCCCGCGTCGCCTGCACGTCTGTCTCGACATGGCTGTAGCCGAGCCCGACCGCATGGGAGAAGGCGGGCATCGTGTTTTCCTCGACCTCGAGCGCACCGCCGCGATGCGCGAAGGCGATCGGAAGCGGATGATCCAGAAACGGGCTTCGCGATGCGTTGGCCATGTGCGCCCCCTCGGCACCCTTCAGCGGCGTTGCAGCTTCATCGGCTCGCTACGCGCGAGCTTCAGGAAATGCGCCATGTAGGGCCGTTGTGCATCCGTCTCGCGAATCGCGGCGTACATGCGCTTCGTCAGGCCCTTGGCGGTTACCGGACGGGTGACGTAGTCCGACTGGTACTTCACGTCGCGCAGCACCCAGTCGGGAAGGACCGACACGCCGCGATCGGCGGCGACGAGCATGAGGATCACTGCTGTGAGTTCCACCTGACGAACCGCCTGCGGCTCCACCTTGGCGGGCGTGAGCAGCTCCGCGAAGATATCGAGCCGCGTCCGCTCCATGGGATAGGTGATCAGCACCTGGTCGCGGAAATCCTCGGCCTCCACGAAGGTCTTCTCGGCCAAAGGGTTCTGGCGCGCCGCCACGAAAGTGGGCGCATAGTCGAAGAGCGGCTGAAAGACGATTCCGGGAAGAACTTCGGGATCGGAGGAGACGACGAGGTCGACTTCCTCCCGCGTGAGCGCGGAAAGCGCTTCGAATGCGAGGCCGGGGCGAATGTCCACATCGACCTCGGGCCAAGCTTGGCGGAATCCTTCGAGCACCGGGAAGAGCCAGTCGAAACACGCGTGACATTCGATCGCGATGTGCAGGCGCCCCGTGCGCCCGGCCTTGAGCGCGCGGAACTCGTCCATGAGCGCCGCAATCTCGGGCAGGACACGTTCGGCCGCGCGCAGCATCCGCATCCCGGCTGCCGTCAATTTCATCGGCTTGGCGCGTCGCACGAAAAGCTGCGCCCCCACCTGGTCCTCGAGCGCCTTAACCTGGTGTGACAGCGCCGATTGAGTGAGATTCATCGCCTCGGCGGCCCGCGCCAGTCCGCCTGCGTCGTGGATGGCCTTGACAGTTCTAAGATGCCGAAGTTCCAGATGCATATCGGTGGCTACTTGCGACGTTTCTCATGTTCATCTTGAAGATTATGAATTTGTCTCACGTAGCTTCGTGTGAGACAAGAGGTATAACGCATTCTAGGAGCGCTCCATGCCCGCACCCCGCATTTCCTTCGAGTTCTTTCCGCCCCATACGCTGGATGCTTCCTTCCGCCTGTGGGAGACGGTCCAAACGCTGGCCCCCCTGAAACCGGACTATGTGTCGGTGACGTACGGCGCGGGCGGCGCTACACGCGATCTCACGCATGATGCGGTGACCACGATCGGCCAGCACTACGGGCTGAACGTTGCGGCGCACCTCACTTGCGTCGAGGCGACGCGTGAAGAGACGCTCGCCATCGCGGATTCCTATGCCGAGGCCGGCGTGCGCCAGATCGTCGCCCTGCGCGGTGACGCACCCAAGGGCGAGGTGAGCTTCACCCCCCACCCTGACGGATTCGCCAACTCAATCGAGCTTGTCGACGCGCTTGCCGCAACTGGCAATTTCGACATCACGGTCGGTGCCTATCCGGAACCGCATCCGGAATCAGCCGACACGCAGGCCGATGTCGACTGGCTGAAGCGCAAGATCGATGCCGGCGCCTCAAAGGCCGTGACCCAGTTCTTCTTCGAGGCCGAAACGTTCCTGCGGTTCCGCGACGAATGCGACAAGGCGGGGATCACCGCGCCCATCGTGCCCGGCATCCTGCCGATCATCTCGTGGGAAGGCGCGAAGCGCTTCGCCGCGCGGTGCAATGCCAAAGTGCCGCCGAATCTCGAGCAGGCGTTCTTGCGTGCCAATCGTGACGGCCGCGAAGAATTGCTCGCGCTGACCCAGTGCACGGTCCTGTGCGACCGGCTGATCACGGAAGGTGTCGAGGAGCTGCATTTCTACACGCTGAACCGACCGCACATGACCCGCGATGTGTGCTTCGCGCTCGGGATAAACCCCGAAGTCTCCCTGCAAAACGTCGCCTAACACGTTTTGCTGCCCGGTCCCGGAACGCTCACATTCGGGTACGGGCCTCAGGTTGCGCTATAGGGGTGGGGTCAGGCAATATCCCAGTCACCGTCAGCCCGCACTTCGCCGATCGCCAGCCAATCGGCGCGAACGCGTGCGACGCGGGTGTCGCCCCATGTTCGGAAAACGATTACGAAGCCTTCGGGATTGACCATCTCGGCAGAGATGTCGGCGCGTTGGTTACTCTTCTGGTCGATGTCCCACATCGAGATCGAAACGTGGACCATCGGCTCGGAATGGAAGGTTTCGGAAAATTCGACGATCCGGCGCAGTTCTCGCGGGCCTTCGCCGGTCCACATCGCACCACCATCCTGATAGTCCGAGAAGAGCACGAGCGAACCGCGTTCGACTCCCATCGCATGACCGCTCAATCGACGCATCGACACCTCCTGCGCCGAACTTCTAACGTCGCCCGTCCTGATGGTGAAGGCGCTATCTCCCGCGCCCACGACACGGCCCCTCACCAAAAGCGAAAGCGGCCCCTTTTCCGGGGGCCGCTTTCGTCGTCAGCGCCGTGCAGACGCAATCAGTTCGGCGAAATTCCAATATGATCGCCCATGGCCACCATGTCTGCCAGAAGTTTGGCGGCGTCATCGACCAGATGATGCTCGCCAGCTTCCCTCGCCTTGCGCAGGGTTTCCTCGGCGCGCTCGACGAAGCCGCGCACGATCTCCAGCGTCATCTCGCTGACATGCAGCGCCTCTTCGGCGAGAAGGGTCGTGCCGCTGCCCGTGATCTGAGCAAAGCCGCCGGTCACGGCATAGTCGTCGTTCGACCCGTCTTCCTTGACGATCCGGAGAATGCCGGGACGCAGCGTCGTGATCAGCGGCGCGTGGCCGGGCATCGCCGTCAGGTCGCCTTCGGCGCCCGGAATGCGGACCTCGCGCGCCTGAACGGAGGCGAGCCGCCGTTCAGGGCTGACGAGGTCGAACTGCATCGTATCGGCCATCTCGCCCCCTTACGCCGCTTCCGCGGCCAGTCGCTGCGCCTTGGCTTTCACTTCCTCGATGTCGCCGACCATGTAAAAGGCGGCTTCGGGGAGATGATCGAATTCGCCCGCGACGACAGCCTTGAAGGATGCAATGGTCTTGTCGAGCGGCACCTGAACACCGTCCGACCCTGTGAAGACCTTTGCCACGTCGAAGGGCTGCGACAGGAAGCGCTGGATCTTTCGGGCGCGAGCCACGGTGAGTTTGTCCTCTTCCGACAACTCGTCCATGCCAAGGATGGCGATGATGTCCTGAAGCGCCTTGTAACGCTGAAGGATCGCCTGCACGTCCCGGGCCACCTGGTAGTGCTCTTCGCCCACGACGGCCGGGTCGAGGATCCGCGACGTCGAATCGAGCGGGTCAACGGCGGGATAGATGCCAAGCTCCGAGATCGCGCGCGAAAGCACGGTTGTGGCGTCAAGGTGGGCGAACGAGGTTGCCGGCGCGGGGTCGGTGAGGTCGTCGGCCGGAACGTAGATCGCCTGCACTGAGGTGATCGAGCCCGCCTTGGTCGAGGTAATGCGCTCCTGCATCGCGCCCATGTCGGTGGCAAGCGTCGGCTGATAGCCAACGGCCGAAGGAATCCGGCCGAGAAGTGCCGACACTTCCGAGCCCGCCTGGGTGAAACGGAAGATGTTGTCGACGAAAAAGAGAACGTCCGTGCCCGACTGGTCGCGGAACTGTTCTGCCAGCGTCAGACCCGAGAGGGCGACGCGCATACGCGCGCCCGGCGGCTCGTTCATCTGACCGTAAACGAGCGCCACTTTGGACTTCTCCAGATCGTCGAGCACGATGACGCCCGACTCGATCATCTCGTGGTACAGGTCGTTGCCCTCGCGGGTCCGTTCGCCGACGCCGGCGAAGACTGAGAAGCCCGAATGCACCTTGGCGATGTTGTTGATCAGTTCCATGATGAGAACCGTCTTGCCCACGCCGGCGCCGCCAAAGAGGCCGATCTTGCCGCCCTTCGAATAAGGCGCCAGAAGGTCGATGACCTTGATGCCGGTGACGAGGATCTCCGACGATGTCGCCTGTTCGTTGAACTCCGGCGCGGGCTGGTGAATGGCGCGTGATTCCTTGGCTTTCACTGGGCCCTTTTCGTCCACTGGCTCACCGATGACGTTGAGGATGCGGCCAAGCGTGGGGTTACCGACCGGCACCGAGATCGGGCCGCCAAGGTCGGTAACCGATTCACCGCGCACGAGGCCCTCGGTCGCGTCCATCGCGACGGTCCGAACGGTGTTCTCACCGAGGTGCTGGGCAACCTCGAGGACGAGGCGCTTGCCGTTGTTGGTCGTTTCGAGCGCGTTGAGGATCGCCGGAAGGTGATCTTCGAATTGCACATCCACGACGGCGCCGATGACCTGCGTCACCCGGCCGACTGCGGCAGCTGCTTTCGGTGCTTTTGCCATCTCGTTTCTCCGGTTTCGTCAGAGCGCCTCGGCGCCCGAAATGATTTCGATGAGTTCCTTGGTGATCGCCGCCTGACGCGAGCGGTTGTAGACGATCGTCAGCTTGTCGATCATCTCGCCCGCGTTGCGCGTGGCGTTGTCCATGGCGGACATCCGCGCGCCCTGCTCGGAGGCGCCGTTTTCCAGGAGCGCCGTGAAGATCTGCGTTGCCAGGCCGCGTGGCAGCAGCTCGGCCAGGATCTCTTCCTCCGAGGGCTCGTAGTCGTAGAACGTTCCTTCCGCATCCTCGGCGTCGAACGTCGCAGGGATAACCTGCTGTTCGGTCGGAATTTGGGCAATAACCGACTGGAAGCGATTGAAGAAGATCGTGGCGACGTCGAACTCGCCGGCATCGTAACGCTTGATCAGATCGCGCGTGATCGACTGCGCATTCTCGTAGCCGATACGTTTGACTTCGGACAGGTCGACATGTCCGACGAAGTACGCGGAGTAATCGCGTTTCAGCTGCTCGCGGCCCTTCTTGCCGACCGTCAGGATTTTGACCGTCTTGCCGGCTTTCAGCAGCGCCTCGATCCTGACCTTGGCAAGCCGAACGATCGTCGAGTTGAATCCGCCGCAGAGACCACGTTCGGCGGTCATCACCACCACAAGATGGGTCTGATCCGAACCGGTCCCGCCTAGAAGTCGCGGGGCGGTGCTGGAATCGCCGACCGCTGCCGCGAGACCAGTCATGACAGCGGTCATGCGCTCGGCATAGGGCCGAGCCGCCTCGGCGGCATCCTGGGCACGGCGGAGCTTGGCCGCCGCGACCATTTGCATGGCCTTCGTGATCTTCCGCGTCGACTTGACGCTTTCGATCCTGTTCTTAAGGTCCTTAAGGCTGGGCATATCCCTGTCCCTCCCTTCGCTCAGGCGAAGGTCTTGGCGAACTCGTCGATCACGGCGCGGATCCTGTCCTCGGCCTCACCCTTGATCTTGGGGTCCTCCTTGGTGATCCAGTCCAGCAGGTCCTTGGCATTCGTTCGCAGGTGCTTCAGCAGGTCGCGCTCGAACCGACCGACATCCCGAACGGGGAGCTTGTCGAGATAACCCTTCGTGCCCGCGAAGATGACGCAGACAATCTCCGCGTTGGTCAGCGGCGAGTATTGCTGCTGCTTCATCAACTCGGTCAGGCGGGCGCCGCGGTTCAGGAGCTTCTGCGTCGCGGCGTCGAGGTCGGAGCCGAACTGGGCGAAAGCCGCCATTTCGCGGTACTGCGCGAGTTCGAGCTTCACAGGGCCGGCGACCGACTTCATCGCATTGGTCTGGGCCGAGGAACCGACGCGGCTGACTGACAGACCGGTGTTCACCGCCGGACGGATGCCCTGGTAGAAGAGTTCCGTCTCGAGGAAAATCTGGCCGTCGGTGATCGAGATCACGTTGGTCGGAATGTAGGCCGACACGTCGCCCGCTTGCGTCTCGATGACCGGCAGCGCGGTCAGCGAGCCCGCGCCGTGGTCGGCGTTCAGCTTGGCCGAGCGCTCCAGAAGCCGCGAGTGCAGGTAGAAGACGTCGCCCGGATAGGCTTCGCGCCCGGGCGGACGGCGGAGCAGAAGCGACATCTGCCGATAGGAGACGGCTTGCTTCGACAGGTCATCGTAGATGATCAGCGCGTGGCGGCCGTTGTCGCGGAAAAACTCGGCGATCGCGGTCGCGGAATAGGGCGCGAGGAACTGCATCGGCGCGGGGTCCGACGCGGTCGCGGCGACGACGATCGAATAGGCCATCGCGCCTGTTTCCTCGAGCTTCTTCACGAGTTGGGCGACGGTCGAGCGTTTCTGGCCGATCGCGACATAGACACAGTAGAGCTTCTTGGACTCGTCGTCGCCGGCGGCCTCGTTGTAGCTCTTCTGGTTCAGGATCGTGTCGAGCGCGAGTGCGGTCTTGCCGGTCTGACGGTCGCCGATGATAAGCTCGCGCTGGCCGCGGCCGATCGGGATCATCGAGTCGACGGCCTTGAGGCCGGTCGCCATCGGTTCGTGCACCGAGCGGCGCGGGATGATGCCGGGCGCTTTGACGTCGGCAACGCGGCGCTCTTTCGCGTTGAGCGCGCCCTTGCCGTCGATCGGGTTGCCGAGGCCGTCGACGACACGGCCGAGAAGCTCGTCACCGACGGGCACGTCAACGATGGATTTCGTACGCTTGACGGTGTCGCCTTCCTTGATCGAACGGTCGTCGCCAAAGATAACGATACCGACGTTGTCGATCTCGAGGTTCAGCGCCATCCCGCGGATGCCGCCGGGGAATTCGACCATCTCACCCGCCTGGACATTGTCGAGGCCGTGCACGCGCGCGATACCGTCGCCGACGGAGAGCACGCGGCCGACTTCGGCCACTTCCGCTTCCTGACCGAAGTTCTTGATCTGCTCCTTAAGGATCGCAGAGATCTCGGCTGCCTGGATTCCCATTATCCGACCTCTTTCATAGCATTCTTGAGGGAAGCGAGCTTCGAGCGGATCGAGGTGTCGATCATCTTCGAGCCCACTTTGACGATAAGGCCGCCGATGAGGCTTTCATCGACGGTGGTATTGAGTTTCACGGTCTTGCCGACCGTTTTCTTGAGCGATGCCGCGAGCTTATCGGCCTGCGCATTCGTCAGTTCGCTTGCTGCCGTGACATCAGCGGTCACCTCGCCTTTTTCATCGGCGATCATGTCGCGCAGGGTCGCGAGAAGCTGCGGCAGCACGAAAAGCCTGCGGTTCGCCGCCATGAGGCCGAGCGTCTTCGCAACCATTTCCGAAAGGTTCATTTTCTGCGCGAGAGCGCCCACAGCATTGGCCTGCTCGTCGCGCGAATAGACGGGAGATGATATGAGCGCCCTGAAATCGGCGCTCGACTCGAGCGCCGCGCCCAGCGCTTCGGCGTCCCGCTCTAGCGCGTCGAGTCCGTTGGCCTCTTTGGCGAGTTCAAATACGGCCGTCGCGTAGCGCCCGGCGATCCCTGCGGAAATCGAAGCTGGTTCGGACACGTCCACCCTTCCGATCGTTCTGTCCCATCGCCTCTTTTTTTTGTGGTCAGGTCAGAGGCAGCCTGTGGCGTACGACGGCGCGCACGTTCGAGGTCGGCGCGGGTGTAGCAGAGGCGGCAAGGGCTCGCAACAGCCTTGGCAAACTATTTCGAAGGTCGAATTATCGCGTGTTTTCAGAGGTTTCTATTCTGTGTGGCAATCTGCGCTTTTGCGGCAACGCCAAGTTTCGACATTAACATGCGACATCGGTCGGAGAATCCGCGACATCCGCGCCGATAAGGCTGGAGAAACGGGCGACTGATTCATCGCTCCGGCTTGTCGGCTCAGGCAGGCTCGGCCGACGGTTTGGGCAATGCGTCCAGCACCTGGAGTGGGCTTTTTACCGACACCGCGAGGCCCGGGCGCTGAGGAGCTTGGACCTGCTTTGAGACCTCGAGCAGCAGCACGCCTCCTGCCAGAACGGTCGACACGCGGTGGCCCAGCTTCTCCCACGCATTGGCCGTGCGCAGCCAGAAGCGGCGGCCCGAAGGCGGAATGAAGAGCGCCGACTGGTGGCGCTCGGCGGCGAAGCTGTGACGTCGCAGCTGTGCGTCGAGCTGACGCATCGAATAGGGCCGGCCGTAGCCGAATGGCGTCGCGTCGCTGCGCGACCACAAGCCTGAACGGTTGGGCACAACGAAAAGCGCCCTCCCTCCAGGCCCGAGAACGCGCCAGCATTCATTCAAGAGCGCGGTCGGGTTTTCGGACGTCTCGAGACCGTGCATGAGGACCAGCCGATCGACGATCCCGGTTTCAAGCGGCCATTGGGTCTCTTCGCAAAGTACCGATACGTTCGCCATGCCAGCGGGCCAGTGCATTACGCCCTGAGGCGCCGGCATCAGGCCGATCACGCGCCGCGCGTCGGCCAGATAGGGTCTGAGGAGCGGCACTGCGAAGCCGAAGCCCGCCACTGTCCGGCCCTTGGCAGGCGGCCACAACGCCACGACCTGATCCCGGATCGCCTTCTGCGCCACGCGCCCAAGCTGCGTGCGATAGTAGAAGTTTCGCAGGTCGAGAACGTCGAGATGCATTGCACTGTGCGTTTCCATCGGCAAAAGTCAGGCAGAGCATACGGTAAGTCGCGCGAAACGCCATGGCCCTGGAAATCGTCACCGTCCCCTGTCTGTCCGACAACTACGCGTTTCTCGCGCATGACGCGGCCACCGGGGCCACGGCTGTGGTCGACGTGCCCGAAGCGGCGCCGATCCTGAACGCGCTGCGCGAGCGCGGCTGGAAGGCCAGCCACATCCTGATCACGCACCACCACGCAGACCATGTCGACGGCGTCCCTGCACTCGCCGCCGCGACCGGCGCGCGAGTCATCGGCGCGGCGGCGGACGCGCGGCGGCTTCCGCGCCTCGACGAAGCGGTGAAAGAAGGCGACGCGGTCCGCATCGGCATGGCCGCGGGCCGTGTTCTCGACGTCTCGGGCCACACGGTAGGTCACGTCGCGTTCCATTTTCCGGATTCGAAGGCAGTGTTCACTGCAGACAGCCTCATGGCGCTCGGCTGCGGGCGGGTGTTCGAGGGCACGCCCGAGCAGATGTGGCGGAGTCTGTCGAAGCTCGCCGCGCTGCCACCCGACACACAGGTCTACTCCGGTCATGAATACACCCAGGCGAACGCCCGTTTCGCGCTGACCATTGAACCGGAGAACGACGCGCTTATATCGAGAGCCGAGGCGGTGAGCGCTGCACGTGCTGCGGGTCGTGCGACGGTGCCGTCAGTGCTGTCGGAAGAGCTGGCAACCAATCCCTTCCTGCGCGCCAGGCTTCCCGAAGTGAAGGCGGCGATCGACATGAAGGGCGCGAGCGACGCCGAAGCTTTCGCCCAGATCCGCGCCCGCAAGGATCGTTTCTGACAATCACGTTTACTGTCGGAAATCTGACAATCGGGTCACGAACGGACGCATTCCGATCACATTTCGTGTCCATTGCCTCGCAAACACCGTATTCGGCGAGAAAACACTTGAAGCTGCCGGAATTCCACCGAACTTTAATAGTATGAGGCGAATGTGGATGCGGGCCATGGCCTGAGCTGCCGGAAGGAAAGGAGCACGAACGTGCCGTCATTCTCGAACACGCTGGAACAGGCAATCCACTCGGCGCTGGCGCTTGCCAATGCGCGCCGCCACGAGCTTGCGACGCTTGAGCACCTGCTTCTCGCCCTCATCGATGAACCGGACGCGGCGAAAGTGATGCGCGCCTGCTCCGTCGATATCGAGGAACTGCGCAAGACGCTCGTCGAGTTCGTCGACGACGACCTGTCGACGCTGGTGACGGACGTCGACGGATCGGAAGCCGTTCCGACCGCCGCATTCCAGCGCGTCATCCAACGCGCAGCGATCCATGTGCAATCATCCGGCAGGACCGAGGTCACGGGCGCCAACGTGCTCGTCGCGATCTTCGCAGAACGGGAATCGAACGCGGCCTACTTCCTCCAAGAGCAAGACATGACGCGGTATGACGCGGTCAATTTTATCGCCCATGGCGTCGCCAAAGACCCGTCCTTCGGAGAAGCCCGCCCCGTCACCGGCGCGCAGGAGCAGGAAGAGAGCGCGGCGGCTCAGAGCGACGCCGACGCCAAGGAATCCGCGCTCGCAAAATACTGCGTCGACCTGAACGCCAAATCGCAGCGCGGAGACGTGGATCCGCTGATCGGGCGCGAGTCCGAAATCGAGCGCTGCATCCAAGTGCTCTGCCGCAGGCGGAAGAACAACCCGCTTCTCGTGGGCGATCCCGGTGTCGGCAAAACCGCCATCGCCGAGGGGCTGGCGCTGAAGATCACGCGCGGCGAGACGCCCGACGTGCTTAAGACCGCCACGATCTATTCGCTCGACATGGGCGCGCTTCTGGCGGGCACACGCTATCGTGGCGATTTCGAAGAACGGCTGAAGGCCGTCGTGAAGGAGCTCGAGGATCACCCGGACGCGATCCTCTTCATCGACGAGATCCATACGGTGATCGGCGCCGGCGCAACTTCGGGCGGCGCGATGGACGCCTCCAATCTCCTGAAACCAGCACTGCAGGGCGGCAGACTGCGCTGCATGGGCTCCACGACCTACAAGGAATTTCGCCAGCATTTCGAGAAAGACCGCGCGCTCAGCCGCCGGTTTCAGAAGATCGACGTGAACGAACCGACGGTCGACGACACGATCAAGATCCTCATGGGGCTGAAGCCGTACTTCGAAAAGCACCACGACTTGCGTTACACGCAGGACGCGATCAAGACCGCCGTCGAGCTGTCGGCGCGCTACATCCATGACCGGAAGCTGCCCGACAAGGCGATTGACGTGATCGACGAGGCCGGCGCGGCCCAGCATCTCGTGGCGGAATCGAAGCGCCGCAAGACGATCGGACCGAAGGAAATCGAGACCGTCGTGGCCAAGATTGCCCGCATCCCGCCGAAGAACGTCTCGAAGGACGATGCCGAAGTGCTGAAGGATCTCGAGAAGACGCTCAAGCGCGTGGTCTTCGGTCAGGAAAAGGCGATCGTGGCCCTTTCCTCGGCCATCAAGCTTGCGCGCGCCGGGCTGCGCGAACCCGAAAAACCCATCGGAAACTACCTGTTCGCCGGGCCCACGGGCGTCGGCAAGACCGAGGTTGCGAAGCAACTTGCCGACTCACTCGGCGTGGAACTGCTGCGTTTCGACATGTCGGAATACATGGAGAAGCACGCGGTCAGCCGCCTGATCGGCGCGCCTCCGGGCTATGTCGGCTTCGACCAGGGCGGGCTTTTGACCGATGGCGTCGACCAGCACCCACATTGCGTTCTGCTTCTTGACGAGATCGAGAAGGCGCACCCCGATGTCTACAACATCCTGTTGCAGGTCATGGATCACGGCAAGCTCACCGACCACAACGGTCGCCAGGTCGATTTCCGCAACGTCATCTTGATCATGACGTCGAACGCAGGCGCGTCGGAACTCGCAAAGTCCGCGATCGGCTTCGGCCGGGCGCGCCGCGAGGGCGAGGACACTGCCGCGATCGAGCGGACATTCACGCCGGAATTCCGCAATCGACTGGATGCGGTCATCTCCTTCGCACCGCTATCGCGCGAGGTGATCCTGCAGGTCGTGGACAAGTTTGTCCTTCAGCTCGAAGCACAGCTCATCGACCGCAACGTCCATATCGAACTCAGCCCCGAGGCCGGCGACTGGCTCGCCGAGAAAGGTTATGACGACAGGATGGGCGCCCGGCCGCTCGCCCGCGTGATCCAGGAGCATATCAAAAAGCCGCTTGCGGAAGAGCTGCTCTTCGGCCGGCTCACCAAAGGCGGTGTCGTGCATGTCAAGGTCAAGGACGACGCACTCGTTCTAAAGATTGAGGAGCCGCAGAAACCGCGGATCGCTGGCGGGTCGAAACCGCCCCTCTTGACGGCCGACTGAGTATCGCGACTTGAACGTAGGCGGCGCCCAAAGGGGCGCCGCTTGGCGTTTGCATCCATTTCAGGGAACTTGCATGCCCGTCGCGGGCGTGTCTTGGCTGAATAGGTTGATCCAGCCGTCGGGGACCCGTCGCCAGACGGAGCTTACGAACATCTCCTCCCGCTCATGCGACAACGTACGGGTGAATCGCGCGTGGTAGGCGAGAAGGACATGTTCGTCGCCAAAGCGCATCAGCCGCAAGTCGGTCAGTTCGTAGCTACGCACTTTCGGCCCGTCGGCGAGCTGCGCGACATGACCCGCCTTGTCGGAGAATCCGTCCGGATAGACGCCGAGAAATCCGTCATGGAGCGCGGCATCATCGGCTGTGGCATCGCCTGCAACGAGCGCATCCCAGACGTGCCGCTCGCACGCAAGGATCTCTCTCATGAGGTCATCCATCGCCGCGACACCGCCAGTGTTTCGGTTCCGCGCTCAACGCTCGGTCAGCTTCAGTTCGATCCGGCGGTTCTGCGCCAGAGCCTCGGGGCTGCTGCCTTCCACCACCGGGTGATACTCACCAAACCCCGTCGCGGCGAGGCGTTCGGGCGGGAAGCCCAACTCGTCCTGCATGTAGCGCACTACCGACAGGGCGCGTCCCTGGCTGAGCTCCCAGTTGTCGCGGAAGCGGCCGGAACCGAACAGCGGCACCGTATCGGTATGGCCGTCGACGCGGATGATCCAGTCGACCTCCGGCGGGATGGCGGCCGCAACTTCCTGAAGCGTCGCCACGACACCGGCGATCTGGCTGCGACCCTCGGGCAAGAGTTCGGCCGAGGCAGGCTGGAACAGCACCTCGGAGGAAAATACGAAGCGGTCGCCCACGACGCGCACACCCTCCCGCCCCGCAAGGACCTCAGAAAGGCGGGCGAAGAACTCCGACCGGTAGCGGGAAAGCTCCTTGGCCTCTTCTTCGAGCCGCCGCCGTTCCGCCTCCTCAAGTTCGGCCCGGCGGCGCTGCTCGGCGGCGACCTGGGCAAGAGCCGAGTTCAGCCGGCTTCCCAGCGCCTCGATCTGAACCTTCGCGTCCGCGTCGCGCGTCTCGGACGCGTCGAGCAGTTCCTGCAGAGAACCGAGCTGGCTGCGCAGCGCCAGGACCTGTTCGTTCAGGAGCGCCACCTTGCGCGCCGCCTCCGCGGATGCGGCTTTTTCCTGCGACAGCGCGGCGTTGGCAGCTGCCAGGAGCGCCTCTTGCCGCTCGGCTTCGGAAAGACGCGTCTCGACCTCGCTCTCGGCGGCGCGGCGCGCGGCCAGCGCGGTGGCCAGTTCCTGCGTCAGGCGGTCCCGGTCGGCCGCGTTGGCCTCGGCCTTCTCTACCGCCGCGCGGGCAGCTTCCAGTTCCGCCTCAGTCGCCGATTGCGCAAGTAGCGCGGCGGCGAGCCGGCTGTCCAGATCCTGGCTGGCGGTGCGCGCCGCGGCGAGCAGCGTCAGCGTCTCTTCCGCTTCGCGTCGTTTGTCCTCCAGCGCAAGCGTCATCGCAGTCAACTCGTCCTCGGCGCCCTTGAGCCGCTCGCGCAGCGCCTGCGCCGCGGCCGCTTCGGCCAGCCGCGCGGCCTCGGCCTCTGAAAGCGCGTCGGTCGTCTCGGAAAGCGCTGCCGCCGCTGCCTCTCCGCGCGCCCTGAGATCGGCGATCAGCGCCTGAAGCGCTTCGCGCCGGGCCGCGGCCAATCGGGCAGCTTCTTCCTGCGCATCGATTTCCTCGCGCGCTTGCGCGACGGCGAGATTGAGCGCCTCCTGCGCCGACAGCAGTTCCTCTCTTTCCTGGCTGAGCGACGCCGCCTCCCCGCGGGCAGCGTCGCGTTCGGCCAGCAAGGACGCGACCTGCGCCTCGAACTCGGTGATCCGCGCCTCGGCTGCCTCGGCCCGCTCGCTTTCGCCCTCGAGCCGCGAGGTCAGCGTGGTGATCAGCGCCGATTGACGATCCGCCTCGGATCGAGCCGCCGCCAGTCTCTCACCGAGTCCGGTCACTTCGGCGCCGAGTTCGGCCGACCGCGCGCGTTCAAGCCCAAGCGCATCGGCAAGCCCCGCGACCTGGTCCGCCAGAGCGGCAAGCTCGTCGTCCTGGGTATCGATCGTCTCTCGCAAGGTGAACTGGACGATCATGAAGATCGTCAGCACGAACGTCAGCACCATCAGAAGGGCCGTCATCGCATCGACGAAACCCGGCCAGATATTGCTGGAAAACCGTCCCGCACCCCTGCCCGACGAAAGCGCCATCGACTAGCCCCTCCGCGCCGGATCGCTTCGCGAAAGTGCACGTACCGCTCGCGTCAGCTCACCCAGATCGCCCCTGAGATCGGCCATGCTTTCCTGCCGCCCGGCCGCGACCTCTTCCAGAAGTTTCAGAAGCTGAACGTCGATCGAACGCAGTCGCATCCGGCTCTCCGCATCACCGCCATCGATTGGAACATCGCTGGCGTTCTTTTCCAGCACGGACAGTATCCGCTCCTGTCCGTCCGCGACGCGCGCGAGCGCTCCGCTGGCCCCCGCATCGGCTTCGAGCCGCCGCGTCAGCCCTTCCACAGCGCCGGCGAGCACCCCGAGCCGATCGTTCACCGTCGCCCGACCCGCCTCGGAACGCTGAAGGATCGTCTGAAGCGTCTCGACCTGCTCGGCCATGTGGTCGAGAACGCCCGCGACCGCATCCTGATCGAGCGCGCCTTCCCCCTCGCCGCCAGCGAAGGAAAGCCGCGTGAAGGAAGTCATCCACTCCTCGAGCTCGCGGTAGAACCGGTTCTGACCATGCCCGGCAAAGAGTTCGAGCAGCCCCACGACAAGCGACCCGGCAAGGCCGAGTAGCGAGGACGAGAACGCCGTGCCCATACCCCCTAGCTGCCGCTCCAGCCCCGTCATCAGCTTGTCGAACACCTGAAGGCCGCTTTCGCCGTCACTGGGCGCCAGGGCGCGGATCGTGTCGACGACGGCCGGAACTGTAATGGCGAGCCCGTAGAACGTGCCGAGCAGCCCGAGGAAGATCAAAAGGCTCGTGAGGTACCGCGTGATGTCTCGCGCCTCGTCGATACGGGTCGAGACGGATTCGAGGATCGATCGCGCCGACGACGACGATATCTGCTGTGCGCGCGGTCCGCGCGACCTGAGAAGTGACGCGAGCGGCGCAAGAAGCCGGGGCGGGATCGTCATCTCGTGGCCCGGACGATGGGCCGCGAACCCCTCGATCCAGCTTACGGATCGCATGAGCTGACCAACCTGAAAGAAGCAGGTCAGCACGCCCAGCAGGAAGACGGCGAGGATCACGCCATTCAGCCAGGGATTGGCGATGAAGATCGAGACGATCGGTGCGTAGGCGACATAGGCCCCCGCCCCAACCAGCGCCAAGACGAGCAGCATCAGCGTCACCTGGCGGACGGGCTGGGTGAAGATCGGCTCGGCCTCGCGCATGGCTTTGTCCATCGGGATCGCCATCCTGTCGTTACTTAATCGGGACAATAGGGGGCGTGGCGGCGGCTCACAAGCGCTAACGGGGCGGCCATCAGCCCACGCAGCGCAGCGCCCGAACGCGCTCGGCGAGCCAGTCGAGATCGGGGTCGGCGATGCCAAGTTCGTGCAGGTGGCTCGCGGTGTTCCACAGGTAATCTGCGTTGGGGCCCCGGCCGCCCACAGCGGTCGCGATGATCTGCGCCTGCTCCTCGAGCGGCAAGTCGCCGCAATACTGGACGTGATGTGGATCGATCACATAGGTGACCGCACCGACTTCGCGCCCGTCGGTCAGGGCAAGCGACTGCTCGGTCTCGAGATAGGCCGAGGAAATGAGTTCGCGCTCGCGCAGTGTTTCAAGGATGATGTCGGCCCTCTCCGACGCGACACGGAAGGCCACGCCATTGCAGGCCGCCCCCTCGGCCGCGTCTAGTGCCAGAACGAGACCCGGCTCTTCGGACGTGCCCCGGTGGTGGATGGAGCGCATGCAGAATGACCGGTGCCAGCCTGACAGCCGCGCGAGCGCTCGCTCCTCGAAAGCGAAGCCCGGCTCCCACATCAGCGAACCATAGCCAAAGACCCACATCTCATTCCGCCTCTTCCGCTGGTTTCCAACCCTCCGGCCCTATAAACAGCATCGCACGGCAACAGGAAAGGCCTCCCCATGCGCGCACTTCTCTGGCTGGTAGCGGTCGGCGCCCTTCTCTTCGGCGGCTACTGGTTTGTCGGTTCGCGCACTTTGCGCTCTGGCGTCGAAACCACGCTTGATGCGCTCGAATTCGAAGGGCTCGCGCGCCACGGCGAGCTGAGCCTGACCGGCTTTCCCGCGCGCTTCGACCTGACCGTGACCGAACCGGAATGGATTGGTCGCGACAGTGTGTTCGGCTGGCGCGCGCCGTGGATCAGGATCCATGCGCTTTCCTACCGCCCGCATCACGTGATCGCCGTCCTGCCCGAGGAACAGACCCTGCGGATCGGACGCGAGGAACTGACGCTCGCCACGCGTGACCTCAGCGCCAGCGCAGTGTTCGGGCTATCACCGGCGCTGCCGCTCGAGCGCGCGCAGACGGTGGGCGTGGCGCCCGTCCTGACTTCTCCGCGCGGCTGGGGCCTGTCGGGCACGGAACTGCGGCTTGCCATCCGCCGGGGCGAGGGCGATCTGGAGCACGAGGTCGGCGCCGAGTTGATCGCGCCTGAGTTGACTGGCGCACCTGTGCGGCTTCTCGGGGCGGGACTGCCCGCCAACGGCGAGCGGTTGCGGCTCGATGCCGTGTTCGGCCTCGACGAGCCGCTCGACCGCCACATCCTGAGCCGGGGCATCCGGATCCGTAGTGCGGACATTCGCGCGCTCGATCTCGACTGGGGAACCTTGGAGCTTCGCGGCACCGGCCAGATCGAACTCGACGCCCGCGGCACCCCCGAGGGTCGGATCGCGCTCAGCGTGCGTGATTGGCGCGCCGCGCTCGACGCCGCCATCGGGCTTGGCCTCGTCCGCGACGAAATCCGGCCTACACTGACGCGGGCGCTTGAAATTCTGGCGCTGACGAGTGGTCAGCCGGACGATCTTTCGCTGCCGCTCACTTTCCACAACGGATTCATGAGCCTCGGACCCGTCCCGCTCGGCCCGGCGCCGCACTTCTAGCACTCGGCGAGGCGACCGTCAGCGGCAATAGGCCCCCCGCCTGCGCGCCGTGTCCAGATGGAAGTGATCGTCGTGGTAGCGGTCCGATCCTGGGCCAAGCACCGTTTTGAACGGGCCGCAGGCGGCGCTTCGCATTGTCGAGAGCGCCTTGCCGTGCTTCTTGGAGCCCCAGCCGTTCTCAACCGTGACGACGCTGCCGTCGCCGAGAAGAACCGCCGAGATGTCGATGGCCCGCCCGCGCCCGTGCTCCGACACCTTCGCCCCTTTCACGTTATTGCGCGTCCTACAGGAATAGCTGGCGGCGACCCGAAGCGCGTGAACACCGCCGCGCTTTCGGTGGAATGCAGGTTTCACGCCACTCTCGATCCACGTCTTCAACGCCCGCGCGGTCCGGCAATCGACCGAGGCAGGTGTCGTGAGCGCAACACCGGCGACCGATATCACCATGACGCCGTCTGACAGCCCGCAGCCATCGAGTTTCGCCGGGATCGGCTGGATCGCATTGCCAACGATCTCGGGATCGCCGCAAAGCGCGACGCGGCCGCCTTTGGAATTGCCTGCTATCACCGCGCGCCGTCTTTCGGACGCGACGCGGAACAGCTTCTCGGGCCGTTCGGCCGGGCGCAGCGACGCGGCGATGGCGACGCGACCGGTTGAGCGTGCAGTCGCCTCGACGCGGTGCGCCGTGACCATAAGGTCCGGTCGGATCAGCGGTCGGGGTGAGCGGGCGGGCGCTTCGGCCACCGCCGCCTGCGCCATGACGCCAAGCGCGGCGAGGATAAAAGCCGCCACGCGGAGAGGCCGCCGCGCGCTCATGCGCCGTCCACCTTAGCGCGACCGAAATCTGGTGCCGCCGTATCCTGCCCTGCCTCGATGATGCTTCGGCGGATCGCTCGGGTTCGGGTGAAGTAGTCGAAGAGCTCATCCCCGTCACCCATGCGGATCGCACGCTGCAGCGCGAAGAGCTCTTCGGTGAAGCGGCCGAGGATGTCGAGCGTCGCCTCCTTGTTCGTGAGGAACACGTCGCGCCACATCGTCGGGTCCGACGCGGCAATCCGCGTGAAGTCGCGGAAACCGGCAGCGGAGTACTTGATGATCTCGCTTTCCGTCACGCGGCGCAGATGATCGGCCACACCCACCATCGTGTAGGCGATGAGGTGCGGTGTGTGGCTGGTGACGGCAAGGACGATATCGTGGTGGGCCGCGTCCATCTCCTCGACATTAGCGCCCATCCCCTCCCAGTAGTCGCGCAGGCGCGCGATGGCTTCGGGCGCGGCGCCGTTCGGGATGAGCAGGCAGAAGCGGTTGCGAAAAAGCGTGGCGAAACCTGAACGTGGACCCGAATGCTCCGTTCCCGCGAGCGGGTGGCCGGGGATAAAGTGGACCCCTTCGGGGATGTTGGGGGCGACCGCCTCGATCACCGCCTGCTTGACCGAGCCGACATCGGTGACGGTTGCGCCAGGTTTCAGATGCGGGCCGATCTCGGTGGCGACACCTTCCATCGCTCCGACGGGCACGGCGAGGACCACGAGGTCGGCATCGCGGACCGCTTCGGCGGCGCTCGCGAAGACTTCGTCGCAGAAACCAAGTTCCAGCGCGGAAGTGCGGGTTAACTCGGTCTTCGCGTGGCCGGTGACTGTCGTGGCAAGCCCCCATTTCTTCATGGCATGGCCCATCGAAGAGGCGATGAGGCCAAGCCCGATGAGGGCGACGCGTTCGTAGATCGGTGCCGTCATGACTGTCCCTTGAACTGGCCAATGGCATGGGCAACCCGCCGGCAGGCGGACTCGTCGCCGATCGTGATGCGCAGGCAGTTGGGCAGTCCGTAGCCCGCGACGCGGCGCACGATCAGGCCCTCGCGTTGCAGAAAGGTATCGCAGGCTGTCGCTTCGGCCTCGTCGGCGAAGCGGGCAAGGATGAAGTTTGCCGTGGAACAGTCTGAAGGAATGCCCTTTTCAGCCAGCGCTTCACCCAGCCAGGCGCGCAACCGGGCGTTTTCGTCGCGGCACCAGCCGACATGGGCCCGATCGCGCATTGCGGCCTCTGCGGCGGCGAGCTGTGCGACAGACAGATTGAAGGGTCCACGGATCCGGTTGAGCACATCAATGATTGGCTTCGGCCCGTATCCCCAGCCGATCCGGAGCCCGCCGAGCCCGTAGATCTTCGAAAACGTCCGCGTCATGAAGACGTTGGGCCGTACCGTGGCAAGTCCCGCGCCGCCGTCGTAGCCTTCGACATATTCGGCATAGGCGCCGTCGAGGACGAGGATCGCATGTTCCGGAAGGCCATCGGCGAGCCGGACGAGTTCCCCCTTGCCGATCATCGTGCCGGTTGGGTTGTTGGGGTTGGCGATGAAGACAAGCTTGGTTGACGGGCCACACGCGGCAAGGATCGAGTCCACATCGGTGGTGCGGTCACGTTCCCGGACCGACACGGGCGTCGCCCCGGCCGCAAGTGCGGAGATCCGGTACATCAGGAAACCATGTTCGGTAAAGACCACCTCGTCACTCGGGCCCGCGTAGGCCTGACACAGCAAGTGGATGATCTCATCCGAACCAACGCCGCAGATGACGCGCGAATGATCGAGACCGTGCACCTCGCCGATCGCCTCGCGCAAAGAGGAGTGATCGGTCGGCGGATAGCGGTGCAGGCTTTCGGCGGCGCGCTTGAACGCCTCTTTCGCGGCTGCGGACGGCCCGAACGGGTTCTCGTTCGACGACAGCTTCACGGCATCGGTGATGCCCGCCACATGTGCGGCGCCGCCCTGATAGAGCGCGATATCCATGATCCCGGGCATGGGGCGGATCGGATCGGTCATGGCGGCACCTCCGGAAACTCGCCGCTTATTAGCGGCGTGCCCCGATTATTGCCAGCGTGAACTCGGTCAGTCCGCTGTGCTGCGCCGGGTCAGGACGACGAGAAGCAGGATCAGCGCGCCCACGGTGGTGAATGTCGAGCCCGGGAAGAACGAGCTTGGATGCACGCCGCTCAGTGCAACGAAGATATCGGTCGGCTTCACGAAAACCGCGGCGGCGAGGACGGCGGCGGCGAGCCGTGGCCCCTGCGGGCCGATCACAGCGAGGACGCCGATGCCGAACAGCACGAAGTCGTACATGTGAAGCGGCGCGAAGGCGAGCAAGACAAGTATCTCTGCAACGACCAGGTCGGACGCCACGCGCCCCGCGTCCGCGCCTTCGCGCGGCCAGGCCGCGCGGACGCGCAATGCCACTGCTACCCCAACCGCCAGCGTGATGCCCATCGCCGGGATGTTGCCGATGTCGATCTGGCCAAATATCCAGACGAGATGCCTGATGCCGGTCATCGCCACCGCCATGTTGGCGAGCGTCACCCCGTCGTAGTCGCCGAGTGTGCCGAGCCAGTCGAGGACGACTGCCCCCTTCACCATCATCGGCGGCACGATCAAGAGAACGGAAACCAGCGCCGCCGTCAGGAGAATTCTGAATCCGGCTCGCCCGCTCATGATGAGACCGATCGCGACGGCGGCGCCGACCTGCGGCTTCATGAACACGAGGACGAGTCCCGCCACGGCAAGTCCGCGCCAGCTGCGCGCGAGGCCCGCAACCAGCATCGCTGTGCCGAGATAGACGAAGAGCGCGCTCTGACCGACATAGACCGCGAGATGTGTTGCCTCCAGCGCGGCGACCAGCATGAGGTGCAGGCAGAACAGAGCAAGCCGGGCGAGTCTTGGCCGCAAGGCCGCGCCTGGAATCATGGAGGCGGGTAGGCCCAAGGCGAGAACCGCGCTCGCGGCCAGGAGTGCGGCCAACTCGAAGACGAGCCAGATGTGCCACGCCGTGTTCAAGCTAAAGGGACTAAGACCGATCGCCGGCATCCAGAGATTAGGCGGATAGGGCCAAATTTCAGGGATATGGCCTTCTGTAATCAGTCGAGCGCCCGCTTCGGCGAAGATCGGGCCGTAAGGTGACACGCCATCGGCCCAAAGCTTCCCGGCGAGCCAGAAATAGCGGAAGTCGTAGCCAGGATCGCCCGCGCGCTCGATCGCCATTACGGCGACGAGCGCCAAGGACACAACCGAAAGCCAGGTCAGGACCAGCACTGCGAGCTGCTCCATGCGGTTGCCTCCGGCGGGCGCCGCGATCGCGAAAGACTGTCTGCTGGCCGGCACGTCTGTGTCCCCCCTGCATTCCTGGTCGGGCGGGAACATGGGTATGCATTTTGTCGATTTTATGGAGGCGTCCGCGCGCGTCGCGGAGCCGCCACGGCGCCGGGAACACGAAAGGGCCGCCGCGATTGCCCGCAGCGGCCCCGAATTGTTCCGTTCCGGCGGAAGCGTCGCGATCAGTTCTTCGCGTAGTATTCGACGACGAGATTGGGTTCCATCTGGACCGCATAGGGCACGTCGCCGAGCGCCGGCGTGCGCACGAAGGTGGCGGTCATCTTGGAATGGTCGGCCTCGATATAGTCGGGCACGTCACGCTCCGGCAGGCCAACGGCTTCGAGCACGATGGCGAGCTGACGCGACTTGTCGCGGATGGCGACCACGTCGCCTTCCTTCACGCGATAGGACGGAATGTTCACGCGCTGGCCGTTCACGGTCACATGACCGTGGTTCACGAACTGGCGGGCGGCAAACACCGTCGGCACGAACTTCGCGCGGTAAACGACGGCGTCGAGACGACGCTCCAAGAGACCGATCAGGTTCTCGCCCGTATCGCCCTTGACGCGCTCGGCCTCGGAATAGATGCGGCGGAACTGTTTTTCGGTCAGGTCGCCGTAGTGCCCCTTGAGCTTCTGCTTGGCGCGGAGCTGGGTGCCGAAGTCGCTGAGCTTGCCCTTGCGACGCTGGCCATGCTGGCCGGGGCCGTATTCGCGGCGGTTGACCGGGGATTTCGGACGGCCCCAGATGTTCTCGCCCATCCGGCGGTCGAGCTTGTACTTGGCAGAGGTGCGTTTGGTCACCGCTGATCTCCTTCTCATTACGCCGCCCTAGGGCGGCTATGAAGGGCGTTGTCCTCTTCCCTTGCGGGCGACAGGCTTCCCCTCGCGGGGGCCACCAACACCAAATGAATGACCCGGGCGCTTCGTCCCGGGACGGGCGGCTTATACAGCGCAGGCGCCGGGAGTCAATGCCCCTGCCCCGCCTCATATCGGCCCGTCAGAGGTCCTTGATCCGGTCCGCCCTGAGCGGACAGGCGAGGTAGACCCCGAACTCCTTTCCGATATCGGCGCTGACGCGGGCATGAACCCGCCCCTGCCGGTCGAGGAAACGCTGCTCGTCCTCGACCGGGAAGATGCCTTCGTGCCAGATGCCGGGATGGATGTAGAGCCCGCGCGTGCCGTCACACCAGAACGCCACGACCTTGTCGGGCGCCAGGTTGTCGCCGGGAAGCGCCGCGGGGATGATGAAAGGGCTGGCGTCGAGCGGATAGAAGAGCTGCCCGCCGTCGGGGTGATAGTTCATGTGCCACAAGAGGACCTGATCGCGTGGCACCGATTGCGCTTCCGCCGATGCGCGCTGCGGATCGGTCGACCAACCGAGCACGTAGTGTCCCTTCACCGCATCGTTGACGCCGTAAAGCACATCGCCCTTCCACGTCCCGGCGAACGTCCCCTCGACCCAGCCGCCCTCGTCGCCCGTGCCCTCGTCGATGGGCCGCCAACCCTGCGCTGGCCAGCGGACGATTTCGATCTCGAACGTGTCCGGGTCGTCCACCAGGCAACCATACCCCTTCATGGTCTCCTCTGTGGCGCGGATGAGCGGCACCTCGTGCCAGGGCAGCGAGGGTTTCGATGCGGCGTCGAAGATGTATTCCGGCCGGTTCATGGCGTGCCCCTGCAATGCCTGTCCACGATCCGCTGCACCATCGGCGCGAAATGCGCGAAGGGCGGCGTCTTCATATCCGCGCGCTTGCCCGCGTCGTCGAGGTAGCGAACCTGGACGATCTGCTTCAGGTTCGGGTTCTTCTCGAACGCCGTAACTTCGTCGGCGCTCATCGGCCCGCCCTGCAGATTCAGCGAATGGACCGAGGCTTCGGACAGCCGGTCGAAATAGTCCGGCTTGGTCGCGCAGAGATAACGCTTGGCCGCGACATGGTAGCGGACGCAGTCGGTGATGACCGAGGGAAAGAAGGCGGCCAGCACCTCCGCGCCCGCCTCCTCGTGATGGCGGTCCTCTGTGTCGTCCATGCTGAACGTCCCGAATTCCGAAGTGAAATGGCCGACATCGTGCAGCAGCGCACCGACGATAATCTCGTCGGTCATCCCGTTTTGCTCGGCCATGGCCGCGCCTTGCAGCATGTGCTCGGCCATCGTCACCGGCTCGCCCAGATATTCCTCGCCGCCCCTGCGCTCGAAGATGTCCTCAAGGAAAGCCACAATGTTGTCCGGCGTGAGCGTCGAGAAGTCCGGCATCGTCATTCGGCGGCCTCCCTTGACCCGCCGCCAAGGGCAGCCAACTTCGACAAGATGCCGTCCTTGTCCGCATAACATCCCTGAAGCCAACGCGTGCCCATTCCGGAATAGGCCTTGCGGGCATGAAGCACGCGTGTGTTGTCCACCACGAAGCATTCTCCGGGATTGAGGCGGAACGTCACCTCCATAGCCGGGTCGTCGATGATTTCGCCGAAGCGCCGGTACGCGGCGTAGTAGGTCTCCATCGCATCGAACGGCACATCGGTTATCGCGGCGGTCGAGCGGTTGTTGAACCTGACCGCAACCAACTCTCCGTCCGGCGCAAGCTCGATCATTGGCCGGCGCGATCGGAGGACGACACCATCGGAGCCCGCATACTCAAACCGGGCGCAATGGCGCGTCAGCACATCAAACCACTCGGGACTTTCCTCGCGAAGCCGCTCGGCCGCCCGATAGCCGTCGACCACCATGTTCTCGCCCCCAGCCGCCGAGCTTTCGAGGCAGTAGAGCACCTGCACCGTCGGCACCGGATCGCGATAGGGGTTGTCGGTATGCGCCTGAAGGCCGAGGCCGGTATAGGCGAGGTTCGTCGGGTTGACCTCGGTGCGGACCTCGAAGTGACGGCCGTAATTCGTCTCTCGGACATAGCCGAACAGTTCGACGACCTCGAAGAGCGCGCCGTCCTTCGCGGGCCCGCTCACGAGTTTGCCGAACCCGTAGCGCGCGACCTGATCGAGCCAATCGCGCAGGGCGGCCGAATCGGACCTCACGACACCAAAATCCGACGCGGGAACGCGGTTTACGAAACCGCTGTCCCATGTCTCGATCTCAGGCGCTGTCCATCCCGCGACGCGCGGGGCGACGCGGTCGTAGGCATGCGCGATAAGCCAGGGGATGTCATACTCGATCACCTTGTGCTCCGGCACGAAGGTCAGGCGCAGCACCTGCCCCGAGACCTGAGCCGAGGTGATAGTCGTTTCGGCCGGGATATCGCGCAATGCGATCAGCCTCTGGCCGTTTCCCGGTGCGCGCGTCTCGGGGTCCCACGCATTGTCGCGCAGCCAGACTGCATGGAACCGCCGGGCCGCGTTTCCACCGGGCGAGAGGGCGAGCGTGCGCCCGCTTGGATCGAGTGTCACCTCGTACATTCGGTAGCCCTTTCTTGGCAGCGAATGGCGTTTCTGATCTCACTTTCTCCAATGTCGCGCACAAACACAATTCATCATCTATTGACCTGAGATACGGTTCCGCTTGCGCCGCCCAGCGGATTCGACGCCCTGCCGCTGAAATGGATGCGCGTCTTCGAGGCTACCGGATTTACCGGGGGCTTCGCCGCCCGGCCGCGCGAATCGGGGTTGTTTCCAGCCGCGTTCAGTCGGCACTTCGACAGTCTGGAAGCCGGCATCGGAACGCGGCTTTTCACCCGGCACGTTCGCAGCGTTTTGCTGACGGTCAATGGCGACGCGTGGTTGCATTGCGTGACGAATGCGCTTGGTGTGCTGCGCCAGAGTTCGAACGAGATGTAAGGCGTCCATCACCGCAAGATCGTGATCTTGGGATAACGGCGGGCGCCGACGCAGTCTCGATTCGGCGGCGGGACGTGCTGACGAAGCATTCTGCGACTGCGGCCTGACGTGTTTCAAGGTTGCGGAAGACAGGTGCAATTGCATCGAAAACGGTGGCAATATGGAACGTGATTTAATCATCCTGTCCAAATGGGAAGCAAATCATGGACCGCCTCGCCTGCGACCGCATGTTCATCGCGGTCATGGAAACCGGTAGCTTCACCGCCGCAGCCGAGCGGCACGGGACGAGTTCGGGCCAGGCCTCGAAGCTGGTGTCGCGGCTCGAGAGCGAACTCGCAGTGCGGCTCCTGAACCGAACCACCCGCGCGGTGTCACCCACCGAGATTGGGAAGGCCTATTTCGAGCAGATCCGTCACCTGATCGACGAGTTCGATAATCTCGATCAGAGCGTCCGCGATGCCGCCCAGACACCGCGCGGTCGGGTACGCCTGACGGCGCCCCTGACCTTCGGCACTGTGCAACTCGCCAGCGCGCTCAACGATTTCGCACGCCGCTATCCCGAGATCTCGCTCGACGTCTCCTTTTCCGACCGGATTGCGAACCTCGTCGACGAAGGTTTCGACGCTGCGATCAGGGTAGGCCCACCGGGAGATATGTCACTTATCGCGCGCAAGCTCTGCGAGGCGCACGCGGCTGTCGTCGCCACGCCGGACTATCTGCGCGAGAGGGGGACGCCGGTCAGGCCAGAGGATTTGGCAAACCACGACTGCATCATCGATACCAACTTTCGGGGCCGAAACAACTGGCCGTTCACGTCCGCGGGCCAACAGATCTCTGTCGCGGTCAAGGGGCGGCTGCACTACTCGAATGCCGAAGCCTGCCTCAGCGCCGCCGAAGCCGGGCTCGGCGTTGCGCAATTGCCTGACTTTGTCGCGGCGAAGAGCATCGTTGAAGGGCGCACGGTACGGCTGTTGCGCGTCTATGAGCCTCCCCCGTTCTGGATCTATGCGCTCTATCCGCCGGGTCGGCATCTCGCGGCGAAGGTCCGCGTTCTCGTGGATTTCATGGCCAAGCGGTTCAAGAAGGGCGGAGGATGGGGAATTCCGGACACATGATTGCTTCCCATTTGGATGCGATCTACTTCCTCTGAATGGGATTTTTATTCAATCGGAATGGCTTCATGTTCCACGCATCCGCCATTTCGGCGCGAACAAGATGCAAAGGAAAGACCCATGACCACGTATGACACAGTAACGACCCAACGCCTCGCCGCCAGCAATGCCGACTACGCCGCGCTGGTCCTGCGCGTCACTATGGGCATCTACTTTCTCGCCCACGTGTGGCTGAAGATCGCCGTTTACACGCCGGCCGGCACCGCTGGGTACTTCGACTCGATCGGCCTGCCAGGTTTTCTCGCCTACCTGACGATCGCGGCCGAGCTTTTCGGCGGCCTCGCCCTCATCGCGGGTGTTTTCACCCGTTGGGTGTCACTCGCGCTTGTCCCGGTGCTTGTCGGCGCGGCCTGGTTCGGCCATGGTTCGGCGGGCTTCTTCTTCTCGAACCCTAACGGCGGCTGGGAATTCCCTGCCTTCTGGGCCGTCACACTGATTGGTCAGGCGCTGCTCGGTGACGGCGCCTACGCCCTTCACAAGGCGCGGGCCCGCTAATCCAGCCCGCGTCACCAAACCGAGCGAGGCTCCAGATGCACACCAGCACCGCCCCCGTCGAGATCGGCCGTGTCGCGCTGACCGTCAACGACATCGCGACCGTCGCAGCGTTCTACGAGACGCTTCTAGGCCTCGACGCGCTGTCCTCGGACGGCGAACTCCGAACCCTCGGCGCGGGCGGGCGAACGCTCCTGGAGCTTCGCTCTGACCCCGCCGCGCGGCGCGCTTCCCCGCGCGAGGCGGGTCTGTTCCACACCGCCTTCCTCCTGCCCGCTCGCTCCGATCTCGCCGCTTGGCTGCACCATGCCTCGGCTGAAGGTTTGCCGGTCACCGGCGCATCCGACCACGGCGTCAGCGAGGCGATCTACCTCACCGACCCCGAGGGCAACGGAATCGAGATCTACCGCGACCGCCCGCGCGACGAGTGGCCGCGCAAGGGCCGCGAGATTGCGATGGTGACCGAGCCGCTCGACGTCCAGAGCCTGGCCGCCGCCGCCACGGCTTCGTGGCACGGAGCGCCGGAAGGAACCGTGGTCGGCCATGTCCATCTGCAAGTCGGCTCCCTGCCCGAGGCAGAGGCTTTCTATACTGGCACGCTCGGCCTGAACCTCACGCAGCACTACGCCGGTGCCGCCTTTTACGGCTCAGGCGGCTATCACCACCATCTGGCCACCAATATCTGGAACAGTCGCGGTGCCGGACCACGCAGCGACCCTGCTACCGGTCTTGCCGAGGTGGAACTTCTGGCGGCACCGGAAGCCCACGATTCAATCGTCAACCGTAATGCGGGAAGGTTGCAGGTGGCCGATCCATGGGGCATCCAGTTCGCGCTGACGCGCAAGGATGGGTAGAGTTCTCTCAGGGCTTTCACACAGCTCAGACTGCCGCTTTGCGCTATCCCGTTTCCGACGTTCGTGAGCGGCGCGGCAAGGTCAGACCGTTGATGCCCGCAAGTCGCTACTGGCCTCTCCACTCTTCGGATTCGCAAATGTCCGCGGTCCGCACTTTGCGATATAGCTGCTCGCTGATCTCTTGAGGGTTGCCCTCGATCTGGGGGCACGCCACGTCTGTGCCGCCAGACACGTTCCGGCCTCCACCTCAGATCCGCGCGATTTGCTGAAGCAAGCCTGCCAGGGCGTCAATGGCATATCCTAGATCCTGCGGTGATGCGAATTCTTGCGGCGAGTGGCTCACCCCTCCGCGGCACCGCACGAAGAGCATCGCGATTGGGCAAAGATCCGCCATGGCCGAAGCGTCGTGGGTGGCACCCGAAGGAAGCCGTATCGGGTCTTCGCCGAGATTTGACACTGCTTGGGCGAGTAGCGAGGCGAGGCGGGCGTCACAGGGCTGCGCCGGCTGCGCGTAGGTGCGCTCGGCGCGTATTTGCAGCCCGATATCAGACGCCACCTTTTCTGCGCAGGCGTGGATGTGCAGTCCGGCATCGGACCTGATCCCGTCGCTCGGCGAGCGTAGCTCAACCGTCATTCGGACCTCGCGCGGCACGGCGTTCACGCCATTCGGCGAGACATGAAGCTCGCCAACGGTCGCCCGCAGATCCTTGGTCGCGCTGGCGAGACGGTGGGTTTCCGTCACGAGCGCCGCAGCGCCGACGAGCGCATCCCGTCGCGATGCCATGGGCAGGGTACCGGCGTGGCCGGCCTCCCCGACAAGGGCAATCTGATGCCGTTCTATCCCGCAGATCGCGGTGACGATACCGAGCGGCGCGCCACATTCCTCGAGCACCGGGCCCTGCTCGATATGGGTTTCGAGGAAACCGATCGCATCCTCGTTCTGCCTTCTGGTGTCGGCGATCCGCTCCGGGTCGAGACCGAAAGCTTCGATAGCCGCGCGCAGGGTCACGCCATCCTTGTCCTCCATAGCGAGAACCGCGGGATCGAAGGTACCGGCAATGGCGCGCGGTCCGATCAGGGCGGTTGGCCACCGAACACCTTCCTCGTCGGCGAAAGCCAGTATTTCGACTGAGACCGGCGGCAGCGCTTCCGCCTCTTTCAGACGGCGCATCGCCAAGACTGGCAGGACGACACCCATGATCCCGTCATAGGCGCCGCCCTCACGTACGCTGTCCTGGTGCGATCCGAGGTAGAAGGTCCCGGACCCCCTCCGCCCTTCATGACGTCCTACAAGCGTGCCGGCATCGTCGAGACGGGCGCGCAGCCCCGCCTCTTCCATCCATTCCTGCAAGAGCGCAATGGCCGCACGGTGTTCGCACGTGAATGGGAGCCGTGTAACGCCCGGGCCCGCCTCGGAAATCTGTGCGATCTCATCCAGCCGGTCAGCGGCCAACCGCCCCCAGTCAGTCAAGGATCCGTTCCGGATCGTTGAGTGTAGGCACTTGCAGGCTCCATTCGTGGTAGTCGCCACTCGTGGCCTTCTCGTAAAGGCGTGCGAGATCGGATAGCGGCGCCTGGCTGTAGTCGATGCGCAGGCTAAGAGGCGCGCGGTCCGAGGAAAGCACAAGCAACGCGGCCGACATCAACCCGCGGCAATCTCCACCGGCTGCTTCACCGGCCTTCAGCGCCGCGAGAAGCCGCCGGGCGATCGTGCCGTCTGCGCCGAGATAACCTGCCGCAACGGCGTCGAGAACGGTTTCTGCGGTCAGTAGGTTGCCCGCAACCACACCCCCGTCGAACATCCTTGCGCCCATTGCGGGAGTGTTTTCGGCACCGGTGAAGGCGGCTGCCTGGCCATCTGGCGCCAGCGCGGCCAGTTGCCGGTGATCGCGGCCTCCGTCCGGCCTCACCACGGTGTCTACCGCCTCTTGCGTTGTGCGGCCGGCCATCATCGCGGCCAGCACGGCTTCTCCCCAAAGCGTGCTCGGTGCTGCGCCTTGGCTCGCGGATAGTCCGGCGCGCGGATCGCCCCGGAGAACCCAGCCGCCGACACACAGACTTCCGGTCGCAGCAGCTCCGCCGAGTTCCCCGGTTTCGGGATCGCGCGCAAGAATCGAAAAGGTCATGATCGGTCCCGGTTCATATTCTTGCTTATTTATCATGAAAAATTGACCAATGCAATTTATCATGATAAATATGACGTAGTGCCAATATGGGAGGAGGCTCAATGAAACTGTTGAACTGGACGCGCCGCGGGCTCCTAGCCGCGGCCGGAATCGCGCTGGGTCTCGGCGTGGCGCTGCCACCCGCAAGCGCGCAGACGCCGCCCGGCGTCCTGATCGTCGGTCAGATTGCAGAGCCGAAATCGCTCGACCCGGCAGCCGTGACCGCCGTGAACGACTTTCGCATTCTCGTGAATCTATATGAGGGTCTGGTCCGCTATAAGTCCGGCACGTTGGAGGTCGAGCCGGGCCTCGCTACTGACTGGACGATCAGCGAGGACGGGACCGAATACACCTTCAGCCTGCGGGAAGGCGTCACGTTCCACGATGGCACGCCCTTAAACGCCGAGGCGGTCAAGTTCAACTTCGACCGGATGCTCGACGAATCGCATCCCTTCCACGATACCGGCCCCTTCCCGCTCGCTTTCTTCTTCGGCGCGGTCGAGAAGACCGAGGCGGTCGATGATCTGACGGTGAAGTTCACGCTGAACGCACCCTACGCGCCGTTCCTGTCGAACCTCGCCTATCCGACCGGCCTGATCGTCTCGCCCGCCGCCGTGGAAGCGCATGGCGCCGAATTCGGGCGCAATCCGTCCGGCACGGGGCCGTTCATATTCGCCGAATGGCGCTCAAACGAGGCCGTCGTCATCGAGCGCAACCCGGACTACTGGGGTGATCCCGCGGGGACCGAGGCGGTCGTCTTCCGGCCGATCACCGACGCCAATACCCGCGTGGCCGAGATGCTCGCGGGCGGCATCGACATGATGGTCGAGGTGCCGCCGACCGCGCTGTCGCAGTTCGAGGGCGATGCGTTCAACATCGTCGAACAGGCTGGCCCGCACTTGTGGTTCCTGATCCTGAACGCCAAAGAAGGTCCGTTCGCCGACCAGCGCGTGCGCCAGGCCGCGAACTACGCGATCAACAAGGAGGCGATCGTCAACGACGTGCTGGAAGGCACGGCCGATGTGGCCGCCGGCCCAACGCCGCCGGCTTTCGCCTGGGCCTATAACAGCGAGCTCGACCCCTACCCCTACGATCCGGAAAAGGCCAAGGCGCTTCTGGCCGAGGCTGGCGCGGAAGGCGCGTCGCTGACCTTCTACGTGACCGAAGGCGGTTCGGGGATGCTGGACCCTGTGCCGATGGGCACGGCGATCCAGGCCGATCTGGCGGCGGTGGGGCTCGACGTGAAGATCGAGACCTATGAGTGGAACACCTTCCTCGGCGAAGTGAACCCGGGCCTCGAAGGCAAGGCCGACATGGCGGAGATGGCCTGGATGACGAACGATCCCGACACCCTGCCCTACCTTGCGCTCAGGACCGAGGCCTGGCCGGACAAGGGCGGCTTCAACTCGGGATACTATTCGAACCCGCAGGTCGACGAGCTTCTGGAGGCCGCGCGGACCGCGACCGACCAGGAGGAGCGCGCGCGGCTCTACCGCGAGATGCAGGCGATCGTGCAGGAGGATGCACCCTGGGTCTTTATCGCCAACTGGAAGCAGAATGCGGTCACGAATGACCGGGTCGAGAACTTCCAGCTTGAGCCGTCCTTCCTGCTGCATCTGCAGGAGGTCGTGAAGAACTGACGGTTTCGGCCCGCTCACGCGGGCCGACCCGCCGGGTTGCGCCGCCCCGCCCGGGACCCCCCGGAGGATTTCTCAAACGGAAGAAGGACGTGGACGGGTCCGGGCGGAACGCGGATCGTCTTTGCTGGGATTGGCCAAATGGGCATCTACATACTGAAACGGTTGGTCTCTGCCGTCCCAGTGCTTCTGGGGATCACGATCATCGTCTTCTTGATCATGGCGATGATCCCGGGCGATCCGGCGACCGCGATTCTCGGAAGTTACGCTACGCCGGAAAATGTCGAGAAGTTGAACCGCGACCTGGGGCTCGATAAACCGCTGGTTCAGCGCTACTTCATCTGGCTCGGCAACATGCTCTCGGGCGATTTCGGGCGATCCTTCTCGCTCAACCGGCCGGTTCTGGACGAGGTTCTGGAGCGCTTCAATGCGACCCTCGTTCTCGCCGGCGTGTCCTTCGTCCTCTGCTCGATCCTCGGCATTCTCGCCGGCGTCGTCTCCGCATCGCGGCAGTATGGGGTAGCGGACAAGGCGATCACCTTCACGGTGCTCATCGGTATCTCGGTGCCGTCATTCTTCCTCGGCATGATGATGATCCTCCTCTTCGCCGTGAACCTGCGCTGGCTTCCGGTCTCGGGTATGTACGCAATCTATGGCGGCGGCGATCTGCCAGACCTGCTTCACCACCTGATGATGCCCGCGCTCGCGCTGTCCGCCGTGGCGACAGGCGTCATCGCGCGCCTCGCGCGCTCCGCCATGCTCGAGGTGCTCAGGCAGGACTACATACGCACGGCGCGGGCCAAAGGCGTGCCTGAACGGCGCGTCATAATGGGCCACGCGCTCCGCGCCGCGATGGTCTCGATCATTCCGATCCTCGGAATTCAGGCGGGCTTCGTCCTCTCCGGCGCGGTCTATATCGAGATCGTCTTCCAGTGGCCCGGCGTCGGCCGGATGCTCGTCGACGCGATCCTGAAGCGCGATATCCTGCTGGTCCAGGGCGGCGTCGTCTTCGTCGCGGCATGCTACGTGATCTTCAACATCATGGTCGATGTCGCGCAAAGTATCCTCGATCCGAGGATCAAGACATGAGCGGGTTCCTGAAGCTTCTCTTCCGGAACCGGCTCGCCACGATGGGGGCCGTTGTCCTGTCGTTCATCCTCGTCGTCGTGATCATCACGCCGTTCCTGCCGCTGCAGGAGCCAAACGTCACCTCGACACCGGACCGATTCATCCTGCCGTTCAGCGAAGGACACGCTCTCGGCACCGATCACCTCGGCCGTGACCTGCTGTCGCGCCTTCTGCACGGCACGCGGCTGTCGCTCGCCATCGGCATTGCAGCTGCATTGATCGCGGCCACGATCGGTTCTGCCATAGGCATCATCGCAGGTTATTTCGGCGGCCGCACAGACAATCTGATCATGCGCGGCGTCGACATGCTTATGGCCTTTCCCTATATCCTGCTCGCGCTGGCCATCGTCGCGGCGCTGGGTCCAGGGTTGATGAATGCGCTCATCGCCGTCGCCGCCGTCAACATCCCGTTCTTCGCCCGCAACATCCGTGGCATCACCGTCGGCCTCGCCGGACGAGAGTTCATCGACGCGGCGCGGCTGTCGGGCATGAGCGATACCCGCATCATCCTGACCGAGCTACTGCCCAATGTCATGCCGGTGATCATCGTCGCAATGTCGACCACGGTCGGCTGGATGATCCTCGAAACCGCCGGGCTTTCATTCCTTGGCCTCGGTTCCCAGCCGCCGCAGGCCGATCTCGGCTCGATGCTCGGCGAAGCGCGTTCGGCACTCATCACTTCGCCGCATACCTCGATCGTGCCCGGCGTCATGATCTTCCTCATCGTCATGAGCATCAATCTGCTCGGGGACGGCGTGCGCGATGCGCTCGACCCGCGGCTACGGTCCGGCGCGCTGAGCCGACCGCGTGCGACAACGCTTGTGGATCGTGAGGGCGACATCCCCGCCCCTTCCGATGATCTCTTGGCGATCCAGGGCCTGAAGACCGAGTTCCGCGTCGGCGAGCGCGTCTACAAGGCCGTCGGCGGCGTCAGCCTAGCCGTGAAGCCCGGCGAGTGCCTCGGCGTGATCGGCGAGTCGGGATCAGGCAAATCCGTCACCGCGCTATCGGTGATGGGCCTCGTCGCCTCACCCCCCGGCGTCATCACCGGCGGCGCGGTGCGCTTCGAGGGCGAGGACCTGATCGGCGCGCCCTATGAGACGCTGCGCCAAAAGCGCGGCGACCGCGTCGCCTATATCTTCCAGGATCCGCTTTCGACGCTGCACCCGCTCTACCGCGTGGGCGACCAGCTCATTGAGGCGATCCGGTCGCATCACGAGATCGGCAAGGCCGAGGCCCGCGCCCGGGCGATCGAGCTCTTCAAGGCGGTGCGCATCCCGAACGCCCAAAGCCGCATCAGTAACTTTCCGCATGAGATGTCGGGCGGGATGCGGCAGCGGGTCGGCATCGCAATGGCGCTCGCCAACGATCCCGACGTCATCATCGCGGACGAACCGACAACGGCGCTTGACGTCACGGTTCAGGCCCAGATCCTCGCGCTTCTTGACGATCTCAGGCGCGACCGGGGTCTCGCGATCATCTTCATCACCCATGATTTCGGCGTTGTCGCCCAACTCTGCGACCGGGTCGCCGTGATGTATGCGGGCCGTATCGTCGAGGAAGGACCGACTGAAACCGTGCTCGCGGCGCCGGCCCACCCCTACACCAAGCGGCTGATCGCCTGCGTACCGGAGCTTGGCCAGGGGCGGCGGAGGCTTGCCGCGATCCCCGGCCTGCCACCGGCCGTCGATAAGCTGCCAGAGGGTTGCGCCTTTGCGCCCCGGTGCGACAAGGCGACGGATCGCTGCCGCGCGGGCGAGGTCGCCCTGACCGGCGCCGGAAGCCGCGCCGTCCGCTGCCACTTCCCGGAGGAGGCGATCCATGCACGCGCTGCGGGTTGAAAATCTGTCGAAGACCTTTCCGCGGGCACGAACACTTTTCGGCCCGGAGAGGCCGGGCGTCCGCGCGGTCAGGCCGATGTCCTTCGATGTCGCAACCGGCGAGACACTGGGCGTCGTCGGCGAGTCGGGCTGTGGCAAGTCCACATTCGCCAGGATGCTCGTTGGCCTGCTCGCGCCGACCACCGGCCATATCCAGATCGAGGGCAGGGCGCTCGACAATGCCGACCCCGCCCAATTCGGGCGCATGATCCAATATGTTTTCCAGGACCCGATCAGCAGCCTCAACCCGCGCAAGACGATCCGTCAGGTGTTGGAGGCCCCACTGAAGCGCCTGCACGGGATGGACCGGCCGGCGCGCGACGCCCGCATCCGCGAAATTTTCGATGCGGTGAACTTGCGCGAAGAGTTCCTGGACCGCTACCCGCACGAGTTTTCGGGCGGTCAGGCGCAGCGGATCGGAATCGCCCGGGCACTCGCCGCGAACCCAAGGATCATCATCCTTGACGAACCCGTTTCGGCGCTCGACGTCTCGGTCCAGGCGCAGGTCCTGAACCTCCTTGCCGATCTCAAGACCCAGTTCAACCTGACCTATCTGTTCATCAGCCACGACCTGGCGGTCGTGGAGGCCGTGAGTGATCGCGTTGTCGTCCTCTACTTCGGCTCGGTCGTTGAAATCGGCCGGGCCGAGAACATCTTCAAAAGCCCGAAGCACCCCTATACGAAACTGCTGGCCGACAGCGCGCCGGTTGTCGGCCGGCCCCTGACGGCGCCCGAACAAAAGGACAGCGAGTTGCCCGATCCCCTGAACCCGCCGCCGGGATGCGCCTTCGCCGGGCGCTGTCCGAGGGTAACGGATCGTTGCCGGACAATCGAACCGCGACTTGAACAGATGGGAGAAGACCAGTTTGCCGCCTGCCACCACCCGATCGAAGGATGAGCCGCGACTGAGCCGCCCGGTTCAGGTCGCCGAGGCCATAAAGACCTGGGTGGTCGAACACGGCTTGCAGGCCGGTGACCGCCTGCCGAGCGAACCGGAACTGATCGAACGCTTCGGCATGGCCAAGGGCACGATCCGCGAGGCCATGCGGATACTCGAAGCACAGGGCCTGATTTCCACCCGTACCGGTCCCGGGGGCGGCAGTTTCGTGCATGAAGTGTCGAAAGAGCGCGCGCGTGCTTTGTTAGGCAACTACTTCTATTTCAAGAACCTGACCATCGCCGACATCTACCAGTTGCGCCGGATTCTCGAACCGGAGATGGCCGCCTCGCTTGCCGGACGACTGAGCGATGCGGCGCTCAGTGAGTTAGAAGCCAACATCGCGACGTATTCGGAGCCTTCCAGCACGCTGGAGGAGGAACGTGACTATCATATCCGATCGCTCAGATTCCACGGTCTGCTAGCGTCGCATGCTGGCAACGCCATGCTCGCCTTCCTCATCGACTTCATTGTCAGCATGCTGGCGGACCTCACGGTTTATCGCCACCTCTACTCGCCGCCGAATATCGAGCTTTGGGAACGCGGACGCGATCATCAAGAGCGGCTTGTGCAGGCGCTCCGCGAGGGCGACGCGGATGCCGCTCGCACTATCATGCAATCGCACATGCAGATCGCGCAGAAACTCATGGAAGGTCAGGAGGCCCAGATGATGCGCCGTTTCATCACCGAATGACGGTAGTGGTTCGCAGACCAACGCTCCAGCGTCTGAAATGCGCCTCGATCCGTTTCGTGAATTGCGCTCCGGTCCTCGCCCAATTGCTCTCACGCATTCGCGAAAGTCAGCTGCATTTTGAATGGCCGCAGTTCGGGCATGTCAGGCAGCCCTCGATCATCTGCATGCCAAATTGGCCGCAGGACGGGCATGCCGGACCGCGAGGGGCCTCGCCCACCGCCATCACTTGCGACTTCGGATCGGACTTGAGGCCAAGCCCTTCGCCTTCCAGGAATCCTATGGCGATCATGTGGCGTTCGATCACGCCGCCAATCGCGGCGAGAATGGAGGGGATGTATCGCCCCTGCATCCAGGCCCCACCGCGCGGGTCGAAGACCGCCTTGAGCTCCTCGACCACGAAGGACACGTCACCACCACGCCGGAATACCGCGGAGATCATGCGCGTCAGCGCCACAGTCCAGGCGAAATGCTCCATGTTCTTCGAGTTGATGAAGACCTCGAAGGGCCGCCGCACGCCGCCCTGCACGATGTCGTTGATCGTGATGTAGATCGCGTGTTCGCTGTCGGGCCATTTGAGCTTGTACGTCGCGCCCTCTAAGGCCTGCGGACGGTCGAGCGGCTCGGACAGATAGACGACCTCGGCACCGGTATCGGCTTCCGGCGCCCTGTCTTCCTTCGCGGACACCGACAGTACGCTTCCCGTCACTGCGTTCGGCCGGTAGGTCGTGCACCCTTTGCAGCCCTGATCCCAGGCCGCCATGTAGACGTCCTTGAAGGCCTCGAAGCTAATCTCCTCTGGGCAGTTGATCGTCTTCGATATCGACGAATCCACCCATTTCTGCGCGGCGGCCTGCATGCGGACATGGTCCAAGGGCGGCAGGGTCTGGGCGTTCACGAAATGCTCTGGCGGCGGCTTGTCGCCGAAGCGTTCGCGCCAGAGCTGGACGGCGTAGTCGACGACCTCTTCCTCGGTCCGCGAGCCGTCCTTCTGCAGGACCTTGCGCTTGTAGGAATAGGCGAAGACCGGTTCGATGCCGGATGAGACATTGCCGGCATAGAGGCTGATCGTGCCGGTGGGCGCGACGGAGGTCAGAAGCGCGTTGCGGATGCCGTGTTCGGCGACGGCCTCCCGCACATTCTCGTCCATGTTCGCCATGTTGCCTGAGGCGAGGAACTTCTCAGCGTCGAAGAGCGGAAAAGCTCCCTTCTCCTTGGCGAGCTCGACCGAGGCCAGATAGGCAGAACGCGCGATCGCGTGCATCCACTCCTCGGTCTGCTCCGCGGCCTCTTCCGATCCGTAGCGCAGGCCCACCATCAGGAGCGCGTCCGCAAGGCCGGTGACGCCCAGCCCGATACGCCGCTTCGCCTGCGCCTCTTGCGCTTGCTCGGGCAACGGGAAGCGCGAGGCATCGACGGTGTTGTCCATCATCCGGACGGCGGTGCGAGTGAGATCGTCGAGCGCCGTCTTGCAGAGATGGGCGCGCTTCTCGAACGGATGCCAGACCAGCCGTGCGAGGTTGATTGAGCCGAGAAGACAGGCGCCATAGGGCGGCAGCGGCTGCTCGCCGCAGGGATTGGTCGCGGCGATGGTCTCGGCGTAGTTGAGGTTGTTCATCGCGTTGATGCGGTCGATGAAGATAACGCCGGGCTCGGCATAATCGTAGGTCGCCCGCATGATCCGGTTCCAGAGATCGCGCGCCTGAACTGTCTTGTAGACTTTGCCACCAAATGTCAGTTCCCAGGCCTTGTCGCCCTTGACCGCCTCCATGAACGGATCGGTGACGAGGACCGAGAGGTTGAACATCCGAAGGCGCGCCGCGTTCTGCTTGGCCCCGATGAAGTCTTCGATATCGGGGTGATCGCAGCGCATCGTCGCCATCATCGCGCCCCGGCGCGACCCGGCGGACATGATCGTGCGACACATCGCGTCCCACACGTCCATGAAGCTCAAAGGTCCTGACGCGTCCGCCGCAACGCCCTTCACCTCGGCCCCACGCGGGCGGATGGTGGAGAAGTCATAGCCGATGCCGCCGCCCTGCTGCATGGTCAGCGCGGCCTCCTTCAGCGCGTCGAAGATGCCGCCCATGTTGTCGGGGATCGTGCCCATGACGAAGCAGTTGAAAAGCGTGACCGAGCGCCCGGTACCCGCGCCCGCTGTGATGCGCCCGGCGGGGAGGAAACGGAAATCCTCGAGCGCGTTATAGAACCGGTCCTCCCACTCGGCGGGGTTCTCCTCGACCGCCGCGGTCGCGCGTGCGACGCGGCGCCAGGTGTCTTCGACGGTTCCGTCGATGGGCGTGCCATCCGCTTCCTTGAAGCGATATTTCATGTCCCAGATCTGCTCGGCGATCGGGGCGGTGAAACGGGTCATTCGGGCGGGGTCCTTGGTCTTCGGAAAGGGCACTCACGATACGCCTCCAACGTCGCCCGGTCAACTTGATCTCGCGGGTGGGGCGTCTAGAATAGCAAGGTCTTGGGGGTGGAATGACCGGATTCGTGAATCTCCTGAAGCTTTGCGTGGGCGCGGACAGCGTCGACAACCTGCTGGACTGGCACCGCACCCACCCCTCGCCCTTCGCGACCGGAGAGCGGCGCCACATTACGCGCATGTGGCCGAAGCGCGAGGCCGAGATCCTCGCGGGCGGGTCGCTCTACTGGGTCGTGAAGGGGATGATCCTCTGCCGCCAGCGCATCGTCCGGCTGGACGACATCGAAGGGGCCGACGGTATCCGGCGCTGCGGCATCATCATGGATCGGGAGGTGATCCGGACCGAGGCCGCACCGCGCCGACCGTTCCAGGGCTGGCGGTATCTCGAGGCGAAGGACGCACCACGGGATCTGCCGAAGGTCCGCGCCAAGGACAGCGCCCTGCCCGAGGAGATGGCGTTGGCGCTCGCCAAGATCGGGCTTCGGTGAGCACCGACGAAGCTGGGGGGCGCTGCCCTCTGGCGGTCTCCCCCGGGAGTAGTCTCAAACAGAAGACAGAAGAAGGTCAGAGCGCGGCCGGATCCACGTCGAGGCGAGGGGCGAGATCGGCAAGGATGTCGGCGGCGCCGTTGCCCCAATCGGCCCTGCGCGAGGCGTAGAGCGTTGCCTGGCTTTGGTGGACGAGGCCGTCTGCGAGGGTCTTGAGGTGATTGGCGCGGAGCGTCTCGCCGGTGGAGGTGATGTCGGCGATCGCCTCGGCGGTGAGGTTCTTCACGGTGCCCTCGGTCGCGCCCTGGCTGTCGACGAGCTGGTAGTCGGCGACGCCGTTCGCCCGAAGGAACTCGCGCACGAGCCGGTGGTACTTCGTGGCGACGCGCAGCCGGAAGCCGTGGGCGCGGCGGAAGGCCGCGGCCGCGGCGTCGAGGTCGTCGAGAGTGTCGACGTCAGGCCAGCACGCCGGCACTGCGAGGACGAGATCGGCCTGGCCGAAGCCCATTGGCGTCAGCTCGGCCACCTGCCGGTCCCAGTCGGCAAGTCTGTCGTGGACGAGGTCGGACCCCGTGACCCCGAGATGGATGCGGCCCGTCGCCAGTTCGCGGGGAATCTCTCCTGCGGACAATAGAACCAGCTCGAGCCCGTCGGCGTCATCGACACTGCCCGCATAGTCGCGGTCCGACCCGGCACGGCGGAGCGTCACGCCGCGCGCGCCGAACCAGTCGAACGTCTGCTCCATCAGCCGGCCCTTGGAAGGGACGCCGAGCTTCAGCATCGTGCCGCCTCCTTGAGTTCTGCCACAAGGCCCGGCCGGACCACGCCGCCGACGGCGGGGATCGAGCGGCCCTGGCCGAGAACCGCCGTCAGCGCGTCGTAGCGACCGCCCGAGGCGACCGGCGGCAGGTGCGGGTCGGCGGCGTGGAAGGAAAAGACGAAGCCGTCGTAGTATTCGAGCGTGGTGCGGCCGTGGCTCGCCTCGAAATCGAGCGCGTCGACATCGACGCCCTTGGCAGACAATGCACCAAGCCGCGCCTCCATCCGGTCGACGGCGGGCACGATCGTCGGCACGTCGCGCGCCATTTCCCGCAGGTGGCCGAGCGCGGCGGGGCTTTTCGCGGTCAGGTTCAGAAGGTCGTCGAGCCGCGCGACCTCCTCCGCCGCGATGGGCTGGGCGGCGGCATCCTCCTGAAGGGCCGCGAGCCGTCCTGCGATTTCCGCCTCGGTCCTCAGGCCGATCGCGGGCGCCGTGGCCGGCGCTTCACCTGCAGCGACGGTGGCTAGCAATCGGGCGCGAGTTTCTGGTACTCCCACGCGGCCTCCGAAACGATCGAGAAGCTGCGTGAAACGGCGAGGGCGCCAGATGTGCCGAAGCAGCGCTGCCTTGCGGGTTTCGAGCGTCTTCAGGCCCCGGACGGCGGCCGTGAGGATTCCGATATCGCCGGTAGCCGCCCTGAGCTTCAAGGGAGCGAGGAGTTCGGCGAAGAGCGCAAAGACCTCCGCGTCCGCGGCGGCCGGGTTGTCGCGGGTGAAGACCTCGTAACCGGCTTGGAAATATTCAGATTTTCTTTCGCTCAGATGCTCCTGCTTGCGAAAGACCTCGCCCGCATAACAGTAGCGCGCAGGCTCGGCGCCATCTTCCATGTGCATCTGAACAACCGGGACGGTGAAGTCGGGGCGCAGCATCATCTCGCCGCGCAGGGGATCGGCGGTCACGTAGGCGCGGGCGCGAATATCCTCGCCGTAGAGGTCGAGAAGCACCTCGGCCGGTTGCAGGATGTCGGCCTCGACTGGCACCGCGCCCGCCTTGCGGAAGGCGGCCATGAGGCGGTCGGCCTCGGCCCTGGCCTCCGGCTTGCCGATCATTCAGCCCTGCCCCAGAAGCCTGCGCACCTCGGCCACGAGGTCGGCGCGGGCAACTTCCGATTGCGCGGGCTGGCTCTTCCATTCTTCGTGGGTCGCCTCGGCCGCGATCTTGGCGCCGAGGAAGAGATCCTTGAGTTGCACGACGCCTCGGCTCGCCTCGTCCGAGCCTTGGATCACGGCGACGGGGGAGTTCCGTTTATCTGCGTATTTCAATTGGTTGCCGAAATTCTTGGGGTTGCCGAGATAGACCTCGGCGCGGATGCCCGCCTGGCGAAGTTCGCCTGCCATCTGCTGATAATCGGCCATCCGGTCGCGGTCCATGACGGTCACGACGACAGGGCCGCGCGTGTCGGCCTGCATCCGCCCCTTGGCGTGGAGCGCGGCAAGCAGACGGTCGACGCCGATCGAGATGCCGGTCGCGGGCACCGCCTGGCCCGTGAAGCGCTTGACGAGGTCGTCGTAGCGCCCACCGCCGGCGACCGAGCCGAACTGGCGGGGGCGGCCCTTGTCGTCGGTGATCTCGAATGTCAGTTCGGCCTCGAAGACCGGGCCGGTATAGTAGCCGAGGCCGCGGACGACGGAGGGGTCGATGACGATGCGGTCGGGGCCGTAGCCTTGCGCTTTGAGCAGGTCTGATATTTCCCCAAGTTCCTGAAGCCCTTGGAAGCCAACTTCGGTCGGCCCAACGAGGCGCATTAGGTGATCAAGTACCGCCCAGTTCCAAGCCTGACCGGCATGCTCAGTCCGCTCATGCGGATTGTCCAGCGTAAGACCCATGCCGCCCGGCATCCGGTTGTCCGGGTTTGGTGGCCCATCGCGCAACTCGTCCTCAACAATTTGGGCGGCATTGACAAAGCCCATCACCTTCTCGGCCTGTTCGCCCGAAAGCCCTGCCCCTTCGGTAAAGTCGCCGCTCTCGTCCTTGCGGCCTTTTCCGAGAAGCGCGCGCACGCCTTCCTCGCCCAGCCGGTCAAGCTTGTCGATGGCGCGCATGACGATGCCGCGTTCGTGCGCGAATTTTTCCGGATCGGCGGGGTCCAGGACACCCGCGACCTCCATTACACCATTCAATACTTTACGATTGTTTACCCGAACGACGTAGTCGCCGCGCGGAATGCCGACCTCCTCCAAGGCATCCGCGAGCATGGCGCAGATCTCCGCGTCCGACGCCACCGAAGCCGACCCCACCGTATCCGCATCGCATTGATAGAACTGGCGAAACCGCCCCGGGCCGGGCTTCTCGTTGCGCCAGACCGGGCCCATCGCATAGCGGCGGTAGGGTGTGGGCAGGTCGTTGCGGAACTGCGCCGCGACCCGCGCGAGGGGTGCCGTCAGGTCGTAGCGGAGCGCGAGCCAGCCCTCGGCCTCGTCCTCCCAGGCGAAGACGCCCTCGTTCGGGCGGTCGACGTCGGGCAGGTATTTTCCAAGCGCATCAAGGGTTTCGACGGCGGACGTCTCCAGGGGATCGAAGCCGTAGCGGTGGTAGACATTGGCGATCGTGTCGAGCATCGCCTTGCGTTCGGTCACCTCGGCGCCGAAATAGTCGCGAAAGCCCTTCGGCGTCTCCGCGCGCGGTCTTCTCGGTCCCTTGTCCTTGGCCATGGCCCGACCCTTCACAAACGTTCGGGCGCGGGTGTAACGGATGGGGGGGCGGTGAACAAGCGGCAGCGGCGGCCGGATCAGGGCGTAGGCAGACCGTCGGCAAATCGTCTGGCAAGCGTCTGGCATGCGTAAGGCGCCCCGGCGCGGAAAGGAGCGGCGATGGATGAGAGGCTGGAGAAGGCGGAGGAGGAGATCGCGCATCTGAGGCGCGCGGTCGACGACCTGTCCGAGGTGGTCGCGCGGCAGGTGCGCGAAATCGACACGCTGACCCGGCGCGTCACGGTTCTGATGGAGCGGGCGGCCGAGGCCGAGGTGGCTGCATCCGGCACGATCCCCTTGGCAGATCAGAAACCGCCGCACTGGTGACCGCGCGGTTCGGGCGGGCCGGGGCGAGTGCTGCGGGACATGACAAAGCCGCGTCGGCCTGAGACCATGGGAAAGTTCACGACCAAGCCGATTGAGACCCCAACCATTATTCGCCAACTCTTGCCGCTCTTTTTCGTCGCGGCCCCGCCCGCCGCCGCGGATGTCTTCACTTTCGAAACCCCGTCGGAGAACATCCAGTGCTCGGTCGGATTGGAGCAGGACTCATCCGACATCCACTGCATGATCGTCGAGCGCCACGGCCCGCCGGCCGCGCCGCGTCCGGCGGGCTGTGTCACGGACTGGGGGCACAGCTTCTACATGACCGACCACGGGCCGGTACAGATGCTTTGCGAACCGGTCAGCTACCTGCGTGAAGGATTCGACCGCGCGGAATACGGCGTCACCGGAACGTTCGGCGGTTTCGTCTGTCATTCCTCGACCGAGGGGCTGGAATGCCGAAACCTCGACGGGCACGGCTTTTTCCTGTCGCGCGCCGTCCAACGGGTGTTCTAGCAGACCCGGAGGCATCACCCGGATGCGATTCCGCATGCCCTTTCCCGGTCGCACGTAGCCTTGCCCTTCCCCGCAGCCCCTGACAGGTTTGCGGCCGGGCGATTTTCGTCGCCCGCCATTCCGAGACCTTCATGCGCCAGTTCCTCAGGACCCTGATCACGGCACCGCACTGGCCGACCGTCTGCCTGACCTACGCGTTGGGCACAGCGGGAGGCTTTGCGGCGGCGGCGCTGCATCTGCCCCTGCCCATGCTTTTGGGATCCCTTTTGGCGGTCGGAGCAGCCTCCGTCGCGGGGCTGAAGCCCTTGGGCCGGGTGCCGCAGGCGCCGCAGCAGCTTCGAATGCTGTTCATCCCGGTGATCGGGGTCGCCATCGGCGGCGCGGCGCGGCCCGAGATCCTGACCGAGGCGCCGGAATGGATCCCGTCGCTCATCGCGCTCTGCCTCTTCATCCCGGCGGTGCACTACGGCGGTTACCGGCTTCTGACCGCGATCGGCCGCGTGGACCGGCTGACCGCGTTCTACGGCACCGCCCCCGGCGGTCTGGTCGAGACCGTGCAGATGGGCGAGGAGGCGGGCGCCGATGTCCCGATGCTCGCCATGCTTCAGTTCCTCAGGCTGATCCTGACGATCATCCTCGTTCCGCTCGCCTTCACCCTGATGGAGGGCCACGCGGTGGGCTCGGCGGGTGGGGCGGCTGTGGCTGGTCATGCGATGGGCCTCCGGGACGCGGCGCTTCTCATTGCGGCGGCGGTGGTTGGTGCGGTTATCGGGGTTAGGCTGAAGCTGCCGGCGGGCCACGTGCTGGGCCCGATCCTCCTGTCCGGCGCAGCCCACGTCGCGGGACTGACCCAAGCAGTGCCGCCCGGCTGGCTGATCGCCGCGACGCAGGTCGTGATCGGCACCTCGCTCGGCGTGCGGTTCGCGGGCATGCCGAAGCGGCGCATCCTCGATGCAGCCCTGCTGGCGCTCGCGAACGCGGTGGTCACGATCGGGGGCGCGGTCGTGCTCTCGCTCTCGATCGCCGGGATCGTCGGCGAGCCGGCAAGGACGATTTTCCTCGCCTTCGCGCCGGGGGGCCTTGTCGAGATGGGGCTGATCGCGCTCAGCCTGAACATGTCGATCCTCTACGTGACGGCGCACCACCTGGTGCGGATCGTTCTGTCGGTGACCATCGCGCGCACGTTCGGTGCGCGGCTGAGGGAGTGACCAGGCGTACGCGGCCTAGCGGGCCGGAGCCGGGCTGCGACCCGCCAGTCTCGTCGGTGCTTCGTGCTCCGCCAGTCGAAGCTCTGACCGCCGCAGCGGTCAGTTGGTTTCTGCCGGGGCGACGCCGTTCTCCATTTGCTGCTGCATCTGTTCGGCCTCGGATTCGAGCCTCTGCTCGGCGGCGGTCTTGAAGGCAGGCGCGGCGTCGAGATCCGCGCGCGTAGCGCTGAGAACGAGGCGCATGCCGCCTTCGTCCGGCGACGCGAGCTGGATCCTGTCCATCTCGATCGCGACATCCTTCTCGCCCATGCCGAGGAACCCGCCGACGCCGACCACGACACCCTCCACGGTACCGTCGAGCTTGACGATGACGTCATTGATGTCGCCAACGGATTCGTCCGTCGCCGAATAGACCGTCAGCCCCATGAGATCGCTGGCCAGAATCGAATCCTCGCTCTGAAGCACGATCTGCCCCTCGATGGGTTCAGGCATCACCTCGGGCACGCCCTCCGCCGGTGCGGCCGCAGTGTTCGTCGCCGCCGGGGAGGTCTGCTCGGTCTGCGCCGGATCTGCAGCGGTGCCGTCCTGGTCCGTCGTGGCGGTCTGCGCGATCCCCATCAGGGGCGCATTCGCGAGAACGCAAACAAGTGCAATCCGTTCGATCATGTCACGCATCGATCGTCTCCTTTCTTGCCGTCGCCCTCGCTGCCGCGGACTGTCGCGGGAATTGCCTCCCAACGACTGACTTGAAAACGCACAGCCCGCCTTCGCGTTCCGGGCCATGACCGCCGTCAGGCGCGGCCGGCCAAATTCTGCCGACCCCGTATCATTTCGTTGGCATGCCTACCAACCGGTTGGTATGTTCACTTCGAGGAGGATCAAGATGACTGAGTCGCCCAGGAAACCCGATGGCCGTTCGAAGCTGCTCGACGCCGCCCTCAAGGTCATCCGGACCAAGGGTTATTCGGCGACCTCCGTCGATGACATCTGCTCTGAGGCCGGTGTCACCAAGGGTGCCTTCTTCCACCATTTTCGCAGCAAGGAGGATCTGGCGGTGGCCGCAGCTGCGCACTGGACCGAGATGACCGGCGGGTTTTTCGCCGGCGCGCCCTATCACGCCCCTGCCGATCCGGCCAAGAGGGTGCTAGCCTATGTCGCTTTCCGCAAGGCGATCATCCAGGGCGATCTGCCGGACTTCACCTGCCTCGTCGGCACCATGGTTCAGGAGGCCTACGGCTCGAACCCGGCGATCCGGGACGCCTGCTGGGACAGTATCTCGGGCCATGCCGCAACGCTCATTCCCGACATCGAGGCGGCGCTGCGCGAACGCGGGGCCGACGCCGACTGGACGGCCGAAAGCCTGGCGCTGCACACACAGGCGGTCATTCAGGGGGCGTTCATTCTCGCCAAGGCGAGCGGTGATCCTAGGCGCGCGGTCGAAAGCCTCGACCATCTCGGCCACTACATCGAAATGCTGTTCGAATGCTCTGCAGCATCCGGTGCCGGACACCCAACCGGTTAGCACGACCCGGCTCGGCGCGTTCGGCCGCAATCCCAAATCCGAGCCCCCCTTGAGGAGAGGACCAATGACGACGAAGACTGAAGCCGGACCCGAACATGTCCTGACGCTCGAGCGCGTGATCGACGCGCCGGTCGACAAGGTCTGGCGCTGCTGGACCGAGCCGGAGCTTTTGGAGAAATGGTTCTGCCCGAAACCTTGGTATGTCAGCGATGCCAAGATCGACCTGAAGCCCGGCGGCGAATTCTCCTCGGTCATGCACGGCCCAAATGGCGAGAAGTTCGACAACATGGGCGTCTTTCTGGAAATCGAGCCCCAGAGGCGGCTGGTGACCACGGACGCCTTCCGCCCCGGCTGGATACCGAACGGGCGCGCGTTCATGGCGGCCGAAATGCGCTTCGAGGACGCCGGCGGCGGCAAGACCCGCTACATCGCCCGCGCGATGCACTGGAACGAGGACACGCTCAAGGAACACGAGCAGATGGGGTTCCGCGAAGGCTGGGGAAAGGCGGCGGACCAGCTCGAGACACTGGCGAAGTCGCTTTAGCTAAGGAGACTTGTGATGAACGAACAACCCAAGGTACGCACCTGCCTGTGGTTCGACGACCAGGCGCTTCCGGCGGCGGAGTTCTATGTATCGCTTATGCCCGGTAGCCGGATCGACCGCGTGAGCCGCTATCCCGAAGGCCAGGACATGTACGAGCCGGGCAGAGTTTTGGTGGTAGAGTTCACGCTGGCCGGGACGCCTTATCAGGCGCTGAACGGCGGGCCGCACTTCACGCTCGACGAGGCAGCGTCAATATCGGTCAGCACCGAAGACCAGACGGAGACGGACCGACTGTGGGAAGCGCTGATCGCAGATGGCGGCGCCGAGAGCCAGTGTGGCTGGTTAAAGGACAGGTTCGGGCTGTCATGGCAGATCGTTCCGAAACGGTCGGTTGAACTGCTGTCCGGCCCCCAGGCCGCGAAGGTCTGGCCGGCACTGATGCAGATGAAGAAGATCGACATTGCCGGGCTGGAAGCTGCGGCGAAAGCGCCAGAAGGAGCGATGACATGAGCTACATTGATGGATTTGTGATCGCTGTGCCGACCGCCAACAAGGAGAAGTTCGTGGAGCACGCGAAGCTCGGCGACAGCGTGTTCATCGACCTTGGCGCGACGCGCGTGGTCGAGTGCTGGGGCGACGACGTGCCCGACGGCAAGGTCACCGATTTCCGCAAGGCCGTTCAGGCGAAGGAGGACGAGACGGTGGTCTTTTCCTGGATCGAGTGGCCCGACAAGGCAACGCGCGACAAGGCTTTTGCGAAGATGACCGATTGGATGAACAATCCGGAAAAGGCCGATCCGCGCATGAACCCCGAGAAGAACCCGATGCCGTTCGACGGCAAACGGCTGATCTACGGCGGGTTTGCGCCGCTCGTCGAGGTCTGATCGACTGGGCGTCGGACGCGGTTCGACGCTCACACCTCCTCGACATGCATGACGCCGGGCATGGCCTTGATCGCGCCTCGGATCTGCGGGCTGACAGGGAAGCTGTCGCCCGCGACGACCTCGACCTCTGCCCCTGTGCCGAAATCGGCGATGCAAAACGAGACCGGGCCGCGCGCGCGGGATGCGCCATCCTCGGCCATCCGGACGAGAAGGCCAGCGACCGAGGCGACGGCTGCCTCCGCGTCGACATGGATCCTCAACCCCGCCGCGACCGCGTCGGCGACGACATTCTCCATCGGCGCAACGGAGCGGGCGACCGGATCGAACTGGCCCTCGTTGAACCGCGCCTCGAGCGTCATCACGACCTGGCTCGTCTGGTCGAAGACGCGCCGGCAGGCGTCGAAATCCTCGGCGAAAAGCGCGATGCCCGCGACCTGCCCGGTCGGGTCGGAGATGTTCAGCCGGAAGTAGCGTGTGCCGCGCGCCGACTTGCGGTCCTTAAGCCCTGAGACAAGCACGCCGACGCGCGCCACCGCCGCGCCGTCGCGCTCGGCCTTGGCCTGCAACTCGGCGAGCGTCATCAGGTTCTTGCGCTTCATCGCCACCGCGTAATCGTCGAGGGGATGCCCGGAGAGGTAGAAGCCGATCGCTTGGTGCTCCTCGGCCAGCCGTTCGGTCGGCAGCCAGTCGTCGGGGTTCGGCAGGCGCGGTTCGGGCAGGTCGTCGCCCGCCTCGCCGAAGAGCGAGACCTGGGCCGAGGCGCGCGCCTCGTGGACCGAGGCCGACCACGCCATCAGAGGATCGAGCGACTCGAAGACGCGCCGCCGGTTCGGGTCGAGCTGATCGAAGGCCCCGGCGCGGGCAAGCATCTCCAGGGGCCGCTTGCCGATCCGCTTGAGGTCCACCCGGCGGGCGACGTCGAAGAGTGTGGCGAAGGGCTTCGTCCCCCGGGCCTCGACGATCAGCTTCATCGCTTCGACGCCGACATTCTTCAGCGCGCCGAGCGCATAGACGATCTCGCCGCCAGCGACCGAGAACGTCGACTGCGACCGGTTCACGCAGGGCGGCACGATCGTGATGCCGAGGCCCCGGCGTACTTCTTCGGCGTAAATCGCAAGCTTATCAGTCAGATGGAGGTCGCAGTTCATAACGCCAGCCATGAACTCCACCGGGTGGTTGGCTTTCAGCCAAGCAGTTTGGTAGCTGACCACGGCATAGGCGGCGGCATGCGATTTGTTGAAGCCGTAATTCGCGAATTTCTCCAGAAGGTCAAAGACTTCGCCGGCCTTCTTCTTGTCGACGCCGTTGGCGACGGAGCCGTCGATGAACTTCGGCCGCTCCTTGGCCATTTCCTCGGCGATCTTCTTGCCCATCGCGCGACGGAGAAGGTCGGCGCCGCCGAGCGTGTAGCCCGCCATGACCTGCGCGATCTCCATCACCTGTTCCTGGTAGACGATGATGCCCTGCGTCTCCGCGAGGATGTGGTCGATGGAAGGGTGAATGGATTCAAGCGCCTTCACCCCGTTCTTCACGTCGCAATAGGTCGGGATGTTCTCCATCGGGCCGGGCCGGTAGAGCGCCACGAGCGCGACGATGTCCTCGATGCAGGTCGGCTTCATGCGCCTCAGCGCGTCCATCATGCCAGAGCTTTCCACCTGGAAGACGGCGACGGTCTTCGCGGCGGCGTAGAGCTTGTAGGTGGGCTCGTCGTCCAAGGGGGTCGCGCCGATGTCGTTCTCGGCCCCTTCGGGGGGCTCGTAAAGCCTGCGGCCATCGGGCGCCTCGTGCAGCTGCCGCCCGCCCGCGCGGATCAGGTCCACGGCATTCTGAATGACGGTCAGCGTCTTCAACCCGAGGAAGTCGAACTTCACGAGGCCGGCCTGCTCGACCCACTTCATGTTGAACTGGGTCGCGGGCATGGTGGAGCGCGGGTCCTGATAGAGCGGCACCAGCTCGTCAAGCGGTCGGTCGCCGATCACGACGCCCGCTGCATGTGTGGAAGCGTTGCGCAGTAGCCCCTCGATTTTTTGGCCGTAGTCGAGAAGGCGCTGGACGACCTCCTCAGCGCGGGCGGCTTCGCGCAGGCGGGGTTCGTCGGCCAATGCCTTCTCGATGGAGACCGGCTTGACACCCTCGACCGGAATGAGCTTCGACAGCCGGTCCACCTGGCCGTAGGGCATCTGGAGGACGCGGCCGACGTCGCGGACCGCCGCCTTCGACAGGAGCGCGCCGAAGGTGATGATCTGGGCGACCTTCTCGCGGCCGAATTTCTCCTGCACGTAGCCGATGACCTCCTCGCGGCGGTCCATGCAGAAGTCGATATCGAAGTCGGGCATCGAGACCCGTTCGGGGTTCAGGAACCGCTCGAACAGGAGCGAGTAGCGTAGCGGATCGAGGTCGGTGATCGTGAGCGCGTAGGCCACGAGCGAACCCGCACCGGAGCCTCGGCCCGGGCCGACGGGGATATGGTGATCCTTGGCCCATTTGATGAAGTCGGCGACGATCAGGAAGTAGCCGGGGAAGCCCATCTGCTCAATGATGCCGAGTTCAAAGTCGAGCCGCTTCTCGTAGTCCTCGATGGGAGCGGCGTGGGGTATGACGGCGAGACGTCCCTTCAGGCCTTCCGTCGCCTGACGGCGAAGTTCCTGGACCTCGTCATCGGCGAATTTCGGCAGAATGGGCTGGCGCTTCTCGGCGGCAAAAGCGCAGCGCTTTGCGATCTCTATGGTGTTTTCCAGCGCCTCGGGCAGATCGGCGAACAGCGCCGCCATTTCGTCGGGCGACTTAAGGTAGTGCTGCGGCGTCAGGCGACGGCGTGGCTCCTGCTGATCGACGTAGGCGCCCTCGGCAATGCAGATCAGCGCATCGTGCGCCTCGTACATGTCAGGCTTCGGGAAATAGACATCGTTGGTGGCGACGAGCGGCAGGTGCAGCGCATAGGCCAGCTCGATCTGGCCGCGCTCGGTCGCCCGTTCGGCCTCGGTATACTGTCCGCCCTCGCCCGGATGGCGCTGAAGCTCGACGTAGAGCCGGTCGGGATAGGCGGCGGCGAGACGCTTGATGAGCGCCTCCGCCTTCGCGCCCTGCCCGGCCTGCAAGAGACGGCCTACGGGTCCGTCTGGGCCGCCGGACAGGCAGATGAGCCCGTCCGCGTGCTGTTCCAGTTCTTCCGGCGTCACATGCGCAAGCGCGCCGTCGCCCCGAAGATAGAGGCAGGAATTGAGCTTCATGAGGTTCATGTAGCCCGCCTCGTTCTGCGCGAGAAGAACGACGGGTGCGGGCGGGCGGGCGCGCTCGCCCGGCTGGACGGGATCGTGGTCGAGCGCAATCTGGCAGCCGACGATGGGCTGCACCCCCGCCCCCTTCGCCAGCACCGAAAACTCCAGCGCCGCAAACATGTTGTTGGAGTCCGTCACGGCGATCGCGGGCATCGACATCTTGTCGCATAGCCCGACGAGCTTTTTCAGCGGCACGGCGCCTTCGAGCAGCGAGTACTCGGTATGAACGCGGAGATGGATGAATCGGGGAGCGGTGGCCATGGGCCGACACTAGCGGGCCCTTGAAGTCACCGGAAGCGCCCTTTTTGACCGCAGGAGAAAGGCTCGCCAAGCATGGCGGGGATAGCTCGTGTCGCCATCTCCGGCGTCACTCCGTGAGGTGATACTCGGTGAGGCGGCAGCGGAAATAGGGCTCATAGCCCGATGGGTAGACATAGCCGACTTCGCCCACTGCCGGCAGGCGGCGAGGTCCGATCTGGCGATAGTCCGAAAAGCGGCCGCGCCACATGTAGTCCGCCTTCGTGCCGGAAGCGTCGCGCGCAGGCCGGCCCTTGGCCGCCATCGCTACGATATCGCCTTCGGCGTTGAAGCGGAACGAAACCCGCGCGGGCCCTGATTGCGTCTTCAGCCGGACCTCGACCGTGTCCGCGCCGGTCACCCGCCAAGCAAGCTCGGGATTGCCGAGGATCGCGTCCGGAAGCCAGGGCAACTCGGCAAGGTAGCGATAGGCTTCGGCAAGGTCGATGTCGTCGCCCTCGGCCCGCGCCGCCGGGATGGCCCCGAGTATGCGCGCTTCGAGCCGGCCCTTGGTGCCGACGTAGCTGTCGAGCACCCTGAACCTGGTGAACGGCCCCCAATCCTGCCGCGCGTCCCAGACGAAACCGGCGCGGCCGAGGGACGAAACCTGCCACGCGGCGAACTTCGCGAACGGGCCGCCCTGCTTCACCCGAAGCTCGCCTTCCTGATTGAAACTGGCCACGCGCAGCTTGGCGCCGGGCTCCGCGCCGGCCTTTCGCGCATAGTCGGCGACGAGCGGAGGAAGCGAGGCTTCGAGGTTCCTTGTGGTCGGGCTGTCGCGCAGCCGCGCGACCAGGGCCAGTATCCGGGTGCGAAACATGCGCGCTGCCGCGAAGACGGCTGCGACAAGAAACAGCGCACAAAGTACCACTATCGCGAACGCTGTCTGCATCCCACCCCATTGATGCCGAGAACCGAACCCTTGCCCCCGAGTTTATCAAGCGGCGCGCGCAAAGCCAGATGCAGCGACACTTATAGGCGGGCTTTTGACGATTATCAGGCAAACCAAGAAGCTGCTTATCGGTTCTGCGCGAAAGTAATGCTTGCCTTGGAGCGCGCATCGGCGCTTCATGACGGCAGGGAGACCGGCGCGCATTTCCGCTTTACGCCGCATCGGGCGGGTGCGCTACAAGGCCGGAGGGAAGAGAAGGCGGCGGGTTCATCCGATGAACGACATAGCGTTTCTACTGAACGGAACGCCAGTGACTGCGTCGGGCGAGTGCCCGACCCGGACGCTTCTCGACTGGCTGCGCGAAACACGCGGACTTACTGGCACCAAGGAAGGCTGCAACGAAGGCGACTGCGGGGCCTGCACGGTGATGGTTACCGACGAGACGGGCAGCCGTGCGCTGAACGCCTGCATCCTTTTCCTCCCGCAGCTTCACGGGCGCGCGGTGCGCACCGTCGAGGGGCTGACAGGCCCCAAGGGAGAGATCCATCCGGTCCAGCAATCGATGGTCGAGCATCACGGCAGCCAGTGCGGCTTCTGCACACCGGGTTTTGTCGTGTCGATGGCGGTCGCGCACAAGAATGGCGCGACCGATCACGACGACCAGCTCGCCGGCAATCTTTGCCGCTGCACCGGCTACGCGCCGATCATTCGCGCGGCCGAGGCTGCCGCCAAGGCGCCTGTGCCGGCCTGGGTTGAGGACGAGCCTGCGCTTTCGGGTGGCCATGCGCCGTTCGCGCCCGCGACGGCGGATGAACTGGCCGACTGGTACGCGGCCCATCCCGATGCGGTGCTGGTCGCCGGCGCGACGGATGTCGGGCTGTGGGTGACGAAGCAGCTTCGCGAACTGCCCGAGGTTGCGTTCCTTCATGCCTGCCGGGACCTGCAGAAGATCGAGAAGGCCAAGGACGGCTGGCGCGTCGGCGCGGGGGTGACGATCGCGGCGCTGCGCTCTGCGACGGAGAAGTCGCACCCCGCCTTCGCCGAGCTTATGCGCCGCTTCGCGTCGGAACAGATAAGAGGCGCCGCGACAGTGGGCGGCAATATCGCCAACGGCTCGCCGATCGGCGACGCGCCGCCCGCGCTGATCGCCATGGGGGCGCTGCTGCATCTGAGGAAGGGGGCGGAGCGGCGCGAAATCGCGCTGGAGGATTTCTTTCTCGACTACGGCAAGCAGGACCGTGCAAGGGGCGAGTTCGTCGAGGCCGTGACGATGCCGGCCACGGCTCCGGAGCTCGCCTGCTACAAGCTGTCCAAACGCTTCGACCAGGACATTTCGGCCGTCTGTGGATGCTTCAATATCGCTCTGGACGGCCAGAAAGTCGCCGCCGCGCGGATCGCGTTCGGCGGCATGGCGGGCATTCCGAAGCGCGCCGCCGCCGTCGAGGCCGCGCTGACGGGCAAGGCGTGGTCGCTCGAGACAGTCGAAGGCGCCCTGCCCGCCTTCACCGAGGACTTTACCCCGATGACCGACATGCGCGGCTCGGCCGGCTACCGGCTGGAGAGCGCGCAGAACATGCTCTTGCGCTATTATCACGAGCGGTCGGGAGCCGCCGTTTCGGTGCTGGAGGTGCAGCCATGAGCCACGCGAAACCCATTCCACACGATTCCGGACTGCTGCATGTCACCGGCGGGGCACGCTATATCGACGATGTCGCCTTGCCAGCCAACACGCTGCACCTCGCCTTCGGCCTGTCGGCCGTCGCGCATGGGGAGATCGCAGCCATGGACCTGTCCGATGTCCGCGCCGCGCCGGGCGTCGTGGCGGTCTGGACCGCGGACGATCTGCCCTTCGCCAATGACGTCTCGCCCTCGATCCATGACGAACCGCTTCTGGCGACGGGGACGGTGCACTATGTCGGCCAGCAGATCTTCCTTGTGATCGCCGAGAGCCACCTGGCCGCGCGCAAGGCCGCACGGATGGGCAAGATCGAATACAGGGAGCTTCCGGCGCACCTGACGGTCGATGAAGCGATGACGGCGGACAGCCGCTTCGAGGGCGGACCGGTCGTCTGGACCAAGGGCGACGCGGCCAAGGCCATCGCGGATGCCCCGCGCGTGATCGAGGGCCGCTTCGAAATGGGCGGACAGGAGCATTTCTATCTGGAGGGTCAGGCGGCGCTCGCGCTGCCCGCCGAGGGTGGCGTTGTCGTCCAGTCCTCGACCCAGCACCCGACCGAAATTCAGCACAAGGTGGCCGAGGCCATCGGTCTGCCGATGCATGCGGTCCGCGTCGAGTGCCGCCGCATGGGCGGGGGGTTCGGCGGCAAGGAGAGCCAGGGCAACGCGTTGGCGGTGTCGTGCGCTCTCGTGGCGCGGCTTCTCGGGAGACCCGCGAAGATGCGCTACGACCGCGACGACGACATGACCATCACCGGCAAGCGCCACGATTTCCGCATCGAATACCGTGCGGGCGTCACGGAAGAGGGCCGCATCCTCGGCATCGAGTTCCGGCAACTTGCACGCTGCGGCTGGAGTCAGGACCTGTCGCTGCCGGTCGCCGACCGGGCGATGCTGCATGCCGACAACGCCTATCATCTGGAGCATGTGCGGATCGAAAGCCACCGGCTGAAGACCAACACCCAGTCCGCGACCGCCTATCGCGGGTTCGGCGGGCCGCAGGGGATGCTCGGGATCGAGCGGGCGATCGATCACATCGCCTATGTGCTCGGCAAGGACGCGCTCGAGCTGCGCAAGCTCAACTTCTACGCCGAAGCGACCGAGCGCGTCGCGCCCGCGCCAGAGCCGGGGCATGAGTCCCTGCCCGACGACCCCACGGTCGATCTCGCATCGCGCGGGTCGGAAGCGATGATCCGCTCGGACGCGAAGATGCCGAAGGCCGACGGGTTCCAGACGACGCCCTATCACATGCCGGTCGAGGACTTCATCCTGAATGGGCTCGTCGCGAAGCTCGAAGAGACGAGCGAGTTTGCCCGGCGCAGGGCGGCGATCAGTGCGTGGAACAAGGACAACCCGATCCTGAAGAAAGGAATCGCGCTGACGCCGGTTAAGTTCGGGATCTCGTTCACGCTGACCCATCTCAATCAGGCCGGCGCGCTCGTTCATGTCTATTCCGACGGCTCGATCCACCTAAATCACGGCGGGACCGAGATGGGCCAGGGGCTGTTCCGAAAGGTGAGCCAGGTCGCGGCGGCGTCCTTCGGCGTCGATGTCTCTGACGTAGCGATCACGGCGACGGATACGGGCAAGGTGCCCAACACCTCGGCCACGGCGGCGTCGTCGGGGTCGGACCTGAACGGAATGGCAGTGAAGGCGGCCTGCGACACGATCCGCGCGCGGATGGCGGAGTATCTGGCCCACGAGCACCAGACGGAGCCTGCGAAGGTACGGTTCGAGGACGGCAAGGTCATCGTCGGCGGCGACGAGATGAGCTTCGCCGAGGCGGCGGCGCGTTGCTACATGGGGCGGGTAAGCCTCTCGTCGACTGGGTTCTACGCGACGCCCAAAGTCAACTGGGACCGCAAGGCGGGGCGCGGCCGGCCGTTCTACTACTTCGCCTATGGCGCGGCGGTCTCGGAGGTCGTGATCGACACGCTGACCGGCGAGAACCGGATCCTCAGGACGGATATCCTGCACGATTGCGGGGCGAGCCTGAACCCGGCCATCGACATCGGCCAGATCGAGGGCGGCTTCGTGCAGGGCGCGGGCTGGCTGACGACCGAGGAGCTTATCTGGGACGGCAAGGGGCGGCTCATGACGCACGCGCCCTCGACCTACAAGATCCCGGCCTGCTCCGACCGGCCGCGCATCTTCAACGTGACGCTCTGGGACGGGCAGAACCGGGAGGAGACGATCTACCGCTCGAAGGCGGTGGGCGAGCCGCCCTTCATGCTCGGGATCTCGGTCTTCTCGGCGCTCGCCAATGCCTGTGCCGCCTGCGGGGCGTACTATCCCGACCTTCAGGCGCCCGCGACGGCCGAAGCAGTGCTGGCGGCAGTGAAGCGGGCAAGGGGGATAGGACGATGAGCTTCGAACGTGGCGCACTGGTGCAGGCCGTGGCCGTTCATGGCGCGGTCGTACGCGTCGTCGTGGCGGAGGTCATGGGATCGGCTCCGCGCGAGGTGGGCGCAGCGATGATCGTCTGGGCCGGGGGTCAGGAGGGCACGATCGGCGGCGGAGCGCTGGAATACGAGGCGACGGCGCGGGCGCGGAAGATGCTCGCCGACGGCACGGGCGACCGGCTGGACCGGATGCCTCTTGGCCCCGCGCTGCAACAGTGCTGCGGCGGCGCGGTCGTTCTTCTGTCGGAGGTCTGGGATAACGCCCGGCTTGAGAGCTTGGCGGACGGCACGGTCGTCGTGCGGCCGCTCCCGGGGACGGCGGGCGAGATGCCTCTCGCGGTGCGGCGCATCCTGAACCGGGCGCGCGGCGAAGGATTCCGGCCCGTCGCACGCATCGCGCAGGGCTGGATGGTTGAGCCGGCGACGGTGCCTGATCGCGAAATCTGGATCTGGGGCGCAGGCCATGTCGGCCGGGCGCTGGTCGAGGTGCTGGGACCCCTGCCGGGGCTGCGGCTCACCTGGATCGACACGGATGAAAGCCGGTTTCCGGACGTGCCCGAGGGCGTCGTGCAGCGGGTCGCCGCCAACCCGGCCGATCTGGCGGTGGAGGCTCCGGTCAACGCAGAACATCTGGTTCTGACCTTCTCGCACGCCTTCGACCTGGAGATTTGCCACCGGCTGCTCCGCCACGGCTTCAGGAGCCTCGGCCTCATCGGATCGGCGACGAAGAAGGCGCGGTTCCGGTCACGGCTTGCTGCGCTCGGGCATCCGGAAGAGCAGATCGCGCGTATCCGCTGTCCGATTGGCGATCCGGGCTTTGGAAAGCATCCACAGGCGATTGCGGTCGGCGTGGCCGCCGCGCTTCTTAAAGAAAGAACCGCCAGCCAGACACAGAACAAGGAGCGCGCGGGATGACGAGGGAACCGCTTCTGAGCATCGAGGGGATAAGCAAGTCCTATCCCGGAGTTAAGGCGAACGACGACGTATCGTTCAAGATCGGCGTGGGCGAGGTCCATGCGCTTCTCGGCGAGAACGGTGCGGGCAAGTCCACGCTCGTGAAGATGATCTATGGCCTCGTGAAGCCTGATGGGGGGCGGATGACCTTCCGCCGCGAGAATTACGCGCCGTCCGAGCCGCGCGAGGCACGGTCGCTGGGCGTCGCGATGGTGTTCCAGCATTTCAGCCTGTTCGACGCCCTGAACGTGGCCGAGAACGTGGCCTTGGGCATGGACAACCCGCCGCCTATGCGGGAACTCGCCGGCCGCATCCGCGAGGTGTCGGAAAGCTACGGCCTGCCCCTCGACCCGTCGCGGCTCGTCGGCGACCTGTCGGCTGGCGAACGGCAGCGGGTCGAGATCGTGCGCTGTCTCTTGCAGGACCCCAAGCTTCTGATCATGGACGAGCCGACGAGCGTTTTGACGCCGCAGGAGGTCAACATCCTATTCGAGACGCTCAGGAAGCTCGCCGCCGAAGGCACGTCGATCCTTTATATCAGCCATAAGCTCGAGGAGATCAAAGCGCTCTGCGACGAGGCGACGATCCTGAGGCGCGGCAAGGTCGTGGGGACCTGCACGCCGAGGGACGTCTCGGCCCGCGAAATGGCCGAGATGATGGTCGGCGCGACACTGAACGCACCCGAACGGGCGGCGGCGGAACCGGGTCCGGTGGCGCTGAAGGTGACAGACCTCTCGGTCGCGAGCCCGAGCGCGTTCGGCACGAGCCTCAAGGATGTGGGCTTCGAGGTCAGGCAGGGCGAGGTCCTGGGAATCGGCGGCGTTGCGGGCAACGGGCAAGACGAACTTCTGCTCGCGCTTTCGGGCGAACTGCGGACGGCATCGGACACGGTCCAGATTCACGGTAGGGGCATTGGCCATCTTGGCCCGAACGAGCGGCGCCGAGACGGTGTCTGCGCGGCGCCGGAAGAGCGGCTGGGTCATGCCGCTGCACCGGACATGTCACTGATGGAAAACGCGCTTCTGTCGGCTGCGGTGCGCAAACACCTGACAACGAGGGGCTTCATTGATTGGGCGGGAACGCGCAGCTATGCCGAGGACGTTGTCAAGACCTTCGACGTCCGCACGCCGGGCATCGGCACGGCGGCGCGGGCACTGTCGGGCGGCAACCTTCAGAAATTCGTCCTCGGCCGCGAGATCATGCAGGAGCCGGAGGTGATCGTCGTCAACCAGCCCACCTGGGGCGTGGACGCGGCGGCGGCGGCCTTCATCCGGCAGGCGCTCCTGAACCGCGCCGGCGCGGGTGCGGCGGTCGTGGTGATCAGCCAGGACATCGATGAGATCATGGAGATCGCCGACCGCTTCGCGGCCTTGAACGAAGGGCGGCTGTCCGAGCCGGTGTCAACCCAAGGCCTCACCATCGACCAGATCGGCCTGATGCTCGGCGGAGCGCACGGCATGCACGAAGCGGAGGTGCTCCACCATGCTCATCCTTGAAAAGCGCCCGACCCCGTCGAAGTTCTGGGCCTGGGGAACGCCGTTCCTTGCCGTGATCCTGACGATGATCGCGGGCGGGCTGATGTTCGCGCTTCTGGGCAAGAATCCGGTCGAGGCGATCCGCACGATCTTCTGGGATCCCTTGTTCAACGAGCAGTTCGCCGCCTACTCGCGGCCGCAGCTTCTGGTGAAGGCGGGGCCCTTGATCCTGATCGCCATCGGCCTGTCGCTGGGCTTCCGGGCGGGCATCTGGAATATCGGCGCCGAGGGCCAGTACATCATGGGCGCGATCTTCGGCGCCGGTGTCGGCCTCGCGTTCTACCCGTTGGATGCCTTCTATATCTTTCCCCTGATGGTTATCGCAGGAGCCCTGGGCGGGCTTCTATGGGCGATGATCCCGGCGATCCTGAAGACGCAGTTCAACACCAACGAGATCCTCGTCTCGCTGCTTCTAGTCTATGTCGCTGAGAATATCCTCGCCTCAATGTCGCTTGGCCTCTTGCGCAACCCCGAGGGCGGCGGGTTCCCAGGATCGCGCAATCTCAGCCAATACAATGCGGCGGCCAATCACGAGCTGATTGCCGGGACCGGCATGCATTGGGGCGTCGTCGCGGCGTTCATCGCCGTGATCGCGTCCTACATCTTGCTGCAACGCCATATCCTCGGCTTCCAGATCAAGCTTGCGGGACAGGCGCCCCGTGCGGCGCGCTTTGCCGGCGTCAGCCCCAACAAGCTCGTCGTCCTTTGCATGGCGATTTCGGGCGGGCTCGCCGGGCTTGCTGGGATGTTCGAGGTGTCCGGACCTGCGGGGCAGGTCTCCATCGACTTCAACGTCGGCTACGGCTTCACGGCGATCATCGTGGCCTTCCTCGGGCGGCTCAATCCGATCGGCATCCTCTTGGCCGGCCTGCTGATGGCGCTCACCTATATCGGCGGCGAGCTGGCGCAATTCATGCTCGGCCTGCCATCGGCGGCGATCCAGGCTTTCCAGGGGATGCTCCTGTTCTTCCTGCTCGCGGTGGACCTCCTCTCGAACTACCGCTTCCGTTTCATGCTCTTCGCGAAGGAGGCCCGCTGATGGATCTCTACGGCATTACACCGTCGGTTCTCATCGCCTCGCTCATGGTGGCGTCGGTGCCGATCATGCTGGCTGCGATCGGGGAACTGGTGGTGGAAAAGGCGGGCGTCCTGAACCTCGGGGTCGAGGGGATGATGATCATGGGCGCGATCTGTGGCTTCGCGACGGCTGTGGAAACCGGCAGCCCCTTCCTCGGCTTCCTCGGCGGGGCGCTGGGAGCGGCGGCGCTGAGCCTGATCTTCGTGCTGCTCACCCAGCTCTTCCTCGCCAACCAGGTGGCGACCGGCCTTGCGCTGACGCTCTTCGGGTTGGGGCTGTCGAGCCTCATCGGGCAGGGCTACGTAGGCATCAAGCCGCCCGCGACGGGCGCGGTGCCGATGGGGCCGCTCGCCGATATCCCATTCGCAGGCCGAGTGCTCTTCAGCCACGACTGGATGGTTTATGGCTCCATCGCCATCGTCGCAGGCGTCTGGGCGGTTCTAAGATACACACGCGCGGGATTGATTCTGCGCGCAGTCGGCGAAAGCCACCACGCGGCCCACGCGCTTGGCTACAAGGTTATCCGCATCCGCGTGTTCGCCATCCTCTTCGGCGGCGCCATGGCGGGCCTGGGCGGCGCGTATGTTAGTCTCGTCCGCGTGCCGCAGTGGACCGACGGAATCACCGCCGGAGCGGGCTGGATCGCGCTTGCCATCGTCGTCTTCGCAAGCTGGAAGCCTTGGCGGGTTCTGATCGGTGCCTATTTGTTCGGTGGAATCACCGTCCTGCAGCTCAATCTTCAGGCTGCGGGGGCGCGCATTCCGGTCGAGTACTTGTCGATGTCGCCCTATCTGATAACCATCCTCGTGCTGGTCATCATGTCCTCTGGCCGCGGTCGTGCCTCGCTCAACGCGCCCGCCAGTCTTGGCCAGAACTTCCATGCCTCGCATTGAGGCCAAACCACCGGGGCCAAAGCCCCGACCAACCGGGAGAGTAACATGAAAAGAAGAACCCTGCTCGCGACCGCCGCGATGGGCCTCGCGCTCGCCTTCGGCGGCACCGCCGAGGCGCAGATGGAGAAGGTCAAGGCCTGCTTCGTCTATGTCGGGCCGATCGGCGACGGCGGCTGGACCTTCCAGCACCATGAGGGGCTCAAGGCCGTTCAGGAAGCCTACGGCGACAAGGTCGAGACGGCGTTCCAGGAAAACGTGCCGGAAGGCGCGGACGCCGAACGGGTGCTGACCCAGATGGCGCTATCGGGCTGCAACATCATCTTCACGACCTCGTTCGGCTACATGGATCCGACGAACGCCGTCGCAGCCAAATTTCCGAACGTGATGTTCGAGCACGCGACCGGCTACAAGCGCGACCACCCGAACGTCTCGACCTACAACGCGCGCTTCTACGAAGGCCGCGCGGTGCAGGGCACGATCGCGGGGCGGATGACCAAGTCGAACAAGATCGGCTACATCGCGTCCTTCCCGATCCCCGAGGTCATCATGGGGATCAACTCGTACTACATCCACGCGAAGAAGGTGAACCCGGACGTCCAGCTTTCGGTGATCTGGGCCTACACATGGTTCGACCCGGCGAAAGAGGCAGACGCGGCCAAGGCAATGATCGAACAGGGCGTCGACGTGATCGCCTCGCACACCGACTCGACGGCGCCCCTGGCCGAGGCGGCCAAGAAGAACGGCGCCGTGATAGGTTTCGGCCAAGCCTCCGACATGGCCGAGTACAAGCCGACCCCGCGCGTTTCGTCGATCATCGACAACTGGGCACCATACTACGTCAAGCGCGTCGGCGCACTGCTGGACGGCAGCTACGAACAGGTCGACGCCTGGGAAGGCATCTCCGGCGGCGAGGTCGAGATCGGCGAGATCACCGAGGCGGTGCCCGCCGAGGTCAAGGCCGAGGCGGAGGCGATGCGCGACGCAATCGCCGACGGCTCCTATCACCCGTTCGCCGGGCCCTTGAACAAGCAGGACGGCTCGGCCTGGCTTGCCGAGGGCGAGACCGCGCCGGACGGCGATCTTCTGGGCATGAACTTCTATGTCGAGGGGATTTCTGGCGACATCCCCCAGTAGTGCGCTGCGGCGGCATGCGACATCGAAAGCCCCGCTTCGGCGGGGCTTTCTCGTCAGGCCACCTGATCGGGTGGGACGGTTTGCGGTGCAAAGCGGACTCAGCGGCTGAATGGACGTTTGCATTCTCGTGCAATTGATAGCCGCGCTTCAGCAAAGTGTCCGATCGCGCGGCGCTGGCTTCAATTGGCATGTGCGCCGCGAGGTAAGTGTCAACCACCAGGAAATGATCCACCGGCGGATTGGGCGCGGCTTCGGGGTCAGCCGTGCTGCACCGCGTTCAGCCTCCGTCCACGATTGCAGGTGCTGGGCGCTGTATTTCAGAAGGTTGGTGTCGAACGGTGCCAACATGGTCTCTCTCCTTTCTAGCAGGATGAGCCACGGCCGACGCTGCTGGTATCATGTAAGAAATTGTGCTGTTCTACAAAAATGAAGACCGAGTTCTGGAATTGGTCGGACGTGCGTGTGTTTCTGGCAGTGCTCAGGCAAGGCTCGACGCTGGCGGCTTCACGCAAGCTGGGTATTGCGCAGCCAACGGTGGCGCGGCGCATCGAAGCATTGGAGCATCAGACCGGTCTCACACTGTTCGACCGAGATACGCGGGGCTTTAGGCCAACGGAAAATGCGCGCAGCCTGTCCCCGCTGGCTGAGGTCATTGAGGAGGCCGCAAGAAACTTTGCCATCAAAACCCGAGAACTGGCTGAACAACGGCCCATTCGCATAACTGCGCCGGGGTACTTTTCCGACCGGGCAATGGAGATATTCACCGAATTCAGCACGTTGCATCCCGAGATCGCAATTGAGTTTGTTCACAGCATAAAGTTATTGAATCTGGCCGAGGGCGAGGCCGATATCGCATTTCGCGTGAGCGCGAGCGAACCGGACGAGTCACTTGTCTGCCGGAAAATCGGCACTGAACATTTCGCTTTGTACGGGGGGCAAAGTTATGCCGATCAGTTCGGGTTGCCGAAATCTCTGGACAACCTGCGCGGCCACCGCTTTGTCACCTTCAAGCGCAATGACGTACCTGACGTCCTGCACAACTGGCTGCATCAACACGTGTTGCCTGATCAGATTGTTGCGACTTTCAGCGAAATAGACCTGATGTATTCATCTATCAAAGCCGGAAACGGATTGGGCCTTGTTCACGCAAGATGGGCTGACACTCAGGACACGCTCTTGCGCTGTTTCGGCAACATCGAAGAATTGTCCAGGCCAGTCACGATGTTGATCGCACCAGATGCCTACCGACGCCAGGAGGTAAAGGCGTTCACCAAATTCTTTGCGCCACGTTACGCAGCAATATTCAGATAGCCGGCATCCGGGCTACCAAATAATTTCAGGCGACCCACAATTTGCAGTCTCGAATTGTCTGTTTTGGGCTCGAAGCCGTCATCGGCCCCTCTAGCCAATACCAACGCTCACGCTCGCCATGGAACCCAGCGCCCGACCGTATCGCGCCGCGGGCGGCATCAGCTTTCGTCCGCCACGTCCTTGTGCACGATTACGTCGCAATGCGCATAGGTCTCGATGATCTTCCGCCTCAGCCCCGCGCCGATCGCATGCGCCTCGCGCAGACTCTGGTCGCCGTCGAGCTCGATATGGATGTTCACGAAGACCCGGTGCCCAGCCATCCGGGTCTTGAGGTCGTGATAGCCCCGCACGCCGGGCCAGGCGCGCGCGAGCGCTCCGATGGCCTCGATCAGTGCGGGATCGGCGCGCCGGTCCATCAGCGCGTCCCAGGCACCCTTGCCGATCCTGAGCGCTCCGATGACCAGCAACACCGCGGCACCCAGGGCCACGACGCTGTCGACCTGGCCTATGCCGAAGCGCGACGACGCCCAGAGCGCAAGGATCGCCCCCACCGCGGGGACGAGGTCGGACATGTAGTGCAGCGAATCCGCCGCCACGACACGGTTACGCGTGCGCCGCGCCACCCGCCGTTGCCAGAGCACAAGCGCAAAGGTGAGCACGATCGAGACCGCCATGATGGCGATGCCCCTGCCCTCCGCCGCGAGAGCCGGCGGCGCGTCGGCAAGAAGCCGGCGCACGGCCGACACCCCGATGACAGCGCCGGAGATCAAGATGAAGACCGACTGCGCGAGTGCGGCGAGGTCCTCGACCGAACTGTGGCCGAAGGCGTGGTCCTCGTCCGCGGGCCGCGCCGCGTAGAGAATCGCGGTGAGCCCGCCGAGCGACATCATCAGGTCGAGCGCGCTGTCGGCGAGCGAGGCTGCGACCGAAAGCGACGAGGTTGCTCCGAGTGCCCAGAGCTTCAGGACGACGAGCGTAACCGCCACCGTCACCGAGGCGACGCCCGCCGAGATGTTGAGGGATAGCTCTTGCCGCCCCATGAGACCTACCCGAATACGATGCGGTCGCCTTCTAGCAGCGGAGCCGGAGGCCTGCAAACGGCTCGACGCTCACTTGGCGACGCGTGACTGACCCAGGATCCTGCCACGCGGATGGCTCGAACGGGTCGGGCCAGTATTCTACTAGCTCGAATATGAGACCACTCGCGGTGCGGTGAAAAGTGACCGCCCCATCGGAGACGGTGACATCGCTCGTCGCCTCGCTCTCACCATTGAAAATTCGATACACCGTGAACGACCAATGGCCCGCCGCCGGAAAGGCCGCGTCGTTCAACGCGGCGAAGTTGGCGCGTGCGATGATGACCTCGCCCGACTTAGGCCGGAACATGCAGATGGTTTCGGCCGGCCAGCGCGCCGATTGGGGATAGTCGTTGCTGCCTATGTCATGCCAGAGGGCGTGGCGATCCCGGCCGATTTTGTGGGCGATGCCCGGTCAATCACGCAGTTCGTCTGACGTGACGCCCCAGAGCGCCGATTTCTCGACCCAGCCCTTTTGCCTGCCCGCCGCGATCCGGCACCAATCCGCGCCGCATTCACCAAGCCGGCCGATGACGCCGGCCTCGGCCTCGGCCACGACCTGCGAGACCGGGTCCGGACGGGCGTAGAGCGGAGTCCGTTCGGCCTCGAACAGGACGGTGCGGACGCCGGAGAGCAAACTGTAGTATATCCACCCCCCCTGCCCCTCGTGATCCTCGACCCGGCGCCAGTGTCCGAACTCTGCGGTGACGCGCAAGGGCAGGTCGCGCTGCTTGAAGACCCAGTCGATGCGGTGGCTGAGGCTCGGACCCCGGCGGACGTTGCCTTCGGACGCCTTCAGCGAGACGAAGCGCGGCAGGGGCAGGTTCGTCACGGGGCCGCGTGCGCGATCCGTCTGCGCATGTGTCGGCGCCCCCGGCGCGGCGCATAGCAGCGCCAGCAGGGCGATCGCCCGCAACGGTCTTGAGAAGAGTCGTCCGGTCATGTCCTGCTCGTTGGCGGCGCCCAGGCGCCGAATGGTGTTTCGGGGCTTGTGGCCTGCCCCGTTCGGCGGCACTTTGCCAGCAGGGAAGCGGCAATGGAAGAGAGGAGCGAAGGACCATGGGATCGCAGCGTCTGAGTGTTGTCGTCACGCGACGCCTGCCCGAGGTCGTCGAGACCCGGATGAAGGAGCTTTTCGACGTGACGCTGCGCGATCCCGACGAGCGCATGACCCGCGACGAGCTGGTGGCGGCCGCGCGGGGGGCCGACGTGCTTGTGCCCTGTGTGACCGACCAGGTCGATGCGAACCTGCTTGCCCAGGTCGGCGACAAGCTGAAGCTCATCGCGAATTACGGAGCGGGCGTCGATCATATCGACGTGCAGTCCGCCCGCCAGCGCGGCATTCTCGTTTCCAATACGCCGGGTGTCGTGACCGAGGACACGGCCGACATGGCGATGGCGCTGATCCTCGCCGTCACGCGGCGCATTCCCGAGGGGCTCGCGGTGATGCAGGCCGGGACCTGGCAGGGCTGGGCGCCCACCGCCTTCATGGGCGGGCGCGTGGGCGGGCGTCGGCTCGGCATACTCGGCATGGGCCGGATCGGCACGGCGGTCGCCCGCCGAGCGCACGCCTTCGGCCTGCAAATTCACTATCACAACCGTCGGCGCCTCCGGCCCGAGCAGGAGGAGGAGGTTGAGGCGACCTACTGGGAAAGCCTCGACCAGATGGTGAGCCGGATGGACGTGATCTCCATCAACTGCCCGCATACGCCCGCGACATTCCACCTGATGAACGCGCGTCGGCTTAAGCTGATGAAGCCGACGGCGGTTATCGTGAACACCTCGCGCGGCGAGGTGATCGACGAGAACGCGCTGACCCGGATGCTGCGGACCGGCGAGATCGCGGGGGCGGGGCTCGACGTCTACGAGCATGGCAAGGATATCAACCCGCGCCTGAGGGAACTTACCAACGTTGTGCTGCTGCCCCATATGGGCTCCGCCACCGTTGAGGGGCGGGTCGAAATGGGCGAGAAGGTGATCATCAATATCAAGACCTTCGCCGACGGCCACCGCCCGCCCGATCTGGTCGTGCCGGGAATGCTCTGAAGCGGACCTCGTAACCGTTTCCGAACTGCGTGAAAATTTCCCCTCGCAGCCTTATTGAAGCCGCCTTTCAGCGCGACTTTTGCGGGCGGTGACAACGTTGCGGGGGTCCGAGCCTGTGTCGAAAATATTTCTGGGTGCGTTCGTCGTGATCGCCGGGGTCGCGGTCGCGGGCGTCGACTACGTGAACCAGGCAAGGCTGTCCGGGGAGGGGCCGGGCATGTTCGGCTTCGACGCCTACAGACAGACGATTTCCGGCCGGTTCCTCAGCCAGCAGGACGCGATGGCGAAAGCGGCCGAGCGGCGCGACCTGCTCGCCGGGCCGATGCGCAGACATCTCCCCGACGCGCCCGAGGGCTGGACGAGGCGCGACTGGAGCGATGCAGACCGCGTCTTGCTTTCTAAGCAGGCGAAATCGGCGACGGACCTCCTGCCAGAGGAAATCGCGGACGACCCGGTCCTGAAGGCGCTCGGCAAGGCCGACGATGCGGCGCGGATCCGCCGCCAGCAGTCGGAGATCTATGTCTACGAAAGCCCGGACGACCTCGTCTCGCTTCAGCTCACCCGCCTGACGCCGGGCGATGCGGGCGGCCTCGCCGGGATGGCGATGAAGATGGCGGCCAGCAATCTCGAGGCGATGAACGGCAAGGAGGGGTTCGCGATCGTCAGCGGCGTGACCTTCCGGGAGGAGCTTGGCCTTTTCGGCGCAGGCGCAAGCGAACGTGACTACCGGGCCTTCACGGGCAAGATTGGCGAGGAAATCCGTATCTCGGTCCGCGCCCGCGCCGACGAGGCGACGATCGTCGACCTCCTGAACCAGATCGACTACGACCGGCTGAACCGCATGCTGGAAGTGCCCGTCGCAGGGATCGGCAGCGACGCGACCGAGGTTGCGCCCGAAAACCAGAAGGCCGAGGCGGACCGGCGCGTCCGGGAGGCCGCGCACGACCAGCGGACCGAAGCGATTGAGACGCAATTCAAGATGAAAGAAGCCGCGCTCGAACTGAGCCGGCGGGTAGGGTCGATAGACGCGGCGGAATACGAGACCGGCAAGGCCAAGCTCGAGGAGATGCGGAGCCTGATCGAGAAGATGTCCGCCGCGCCGGAGGCGCAGGCGGCAGCAGTATCGGTGCCAGAGGCGACCGGCGAACCTTCGGCCGGCGCGCTTGGACTGCTCACCGGCATTCTCGGCCGGTTCGGTCTCGGCGCCAGCCAGCCCGATCCCGAAACGGGCGGGCCGATCCGTCCCGCAGGCGGCGAACGGACGATCAAGGTCAACGCGTTTGGCGCCGGAAATTGCGGCGGCTCCCAGCTTGGCAAGCGCTGCAAGGTCGGCGAGTGACGCCTAAAGCGTCAGCACCGTCGAACCGGTCGTCCTGCGTGCCTCGAGCGCGCGATGGGCCTCAGCGATCTGATCGAGCGCGAACCGCTGCCCGATCTCGATCTTGACGGCGCCCGAATTCACCTTCGTGAATAGCCGCCCCGCCATCTCTTGGCAGGTCGCGTGATCGCCGATATGCGTGAAGAGCGTGGGCCGCGTGATCTTCAGCGATCCTCGCGCGGCGAGCGTCAGGATGTCGACAGGCGGCACGGGGCCGGAGGCGTTGCCGAACGAGATCATCATGCCGAGCGGCCGCAGCGAGTTCAGCGAGCCCTCGAACGTGTCCTTGCCGACCGAATCCATCACGACGTCGACTCCGCGCCCATTCGTGATTTCGCGCACGCGCTTGGCGAAATCCTCGGTCCGGTAGTTGATCGCATGGGCGGCGCCATGATCAAGCGCCATCTGGCATTTCGCGTCCGAACCGGCGGTCGCGATCAATTCGATGCCCTCGGATTTCGCCCATTGGCAGGCGATCAGCCCCACGCCACCGGCGGCGGCGTGGAAAAGCACCCAATCGCCCTTCGAAATTGGCGTCGTGCGGCTGAATAGATAGTCGACGGTCAGCCCCTTGAGCATCATCGCCGCGCCCTCTTCAAAGGAGATGCCGTCGGGCAGCGGACAGACCTGCCCGGCGGGCATCACGCGCGCTTCGGTATAGGCGCCGGGCGGGCTGGCAGCATAGGCCGCGCGGTCGCCCTCCTTGAGGTGGGTGACGCCCTCACCTACCGCCTCGACCACGCCCGCGGCCTCCATCCCCAAGGCCGAAGGCAGCGTCAGCTTGTAGAGCCCCATGCGCTGATAGACGTCGATGTAGTTCAGCCCGCAGGACTTCTGGGCAATGCGGATTTCGCCCGGGCCGGGATCAGCAACGGGACGTTCGACGAGTTTCAGAACCTCCGGCCCGCCGTGGACCTCGATCACCACTGTGCGCGCCATTCGTCATCCCTCCTACGTCCGTTCGAAATCTGGTCAAGGTTTAGTCGGCGCACCTGACCCGGTCGAGCGCTTTTCGACCGCGCCAAGCGTCAAGTCTGCGGGCGACGCCCGCGCATGTCGTTTTTCCTACGCGTTAGGTCGGGCTGACCTTTCCGCGTTTTTGCTGCTCTGGCAGATAGGGTCCAATTTTGAAGCTCCGAGGAGTCGGCTCATGAAAACCCATGTCAAAGCCCTTGTCGTAGGCGGCGGTGCCGTCGGAGCAGGGATTGCCTATCACCTGGCCAAGGCGGGCTGGGATACGATGCTGGTCGAGCGGGACGAACTGACCTCGGGCTCGACCTGGCACGCCGCGGGGCTCCTGCCGCTGTTCAACATGTCCTATGCCACCACTCACATCCACAAGTATTCAGTCGACTTCTACAAGACGCTCGAGGCCGAGACCGGGTTGAACGCGGGATTCTACATCGTGGGCAATCTGCGCATGGCCCAGACCGACGCGCGGATGGACGAATACATGCTTTACTCGTCCGTGGCCGAAACCGCCGACGTCTACCACGAATTCCTGACACCGGCGCAGATCAAGGAGCGCTGGCCGCTTGTCCGGTCAGACGACCTGAAAGGCGCGCTGTTCCACCCGCAGGACGGCTACATCAACCCCGCCGACGTGACCCAGGCGATGGCCAAGGGCGCCCGCCAACACGGCGTGACGATCGAGCGCAAGTGGCAGGTCGATGCCTACCGCTGGACCGGGTCGGAATGGATCGTGACACTGACGAAGATGGTCGAGAAGGGTGGCAACCTCGTGCCCTCCGACGAGCAGACCGAAGTACGCGCCGAGCACGTCGTGACCGCCACGGGCAACCACGCCCAGCGCACCGCGCGGCTTCTCGGCATCAAGATCCCGGCGATTCCGGTCGAGCACCAGTACATCGTGACCGAACCGGACCCGATGCTGCAGGAGTACCGCAAGAACAACCCCGAACACCCCGTCCTGCGCGACGCCGACGCCAAGTGGTACGTCCGCGAGGAGCGCGGCGGCTGGATCCTCGGGCCCTACGAACACGGCGCGCCGGCCCGGTTCTGCTACGACGTGCCGGAAAGCTTCCGCGCCGACCTCTTCCCGCTCGATCTGGAGCGGATCGAGGAGGAATACATGTCGATGATCCACCGGATCCCATCCTCCGAGGAGGTGGGCCTGAAGGACGATTTCAATGGCCCGATCTGCTACACGCCGGACGGCAACCCGCTGGTCGGCCCCGCGCCGGGGCTGCGCAACATGTGGCTGGCCGAGGGCTTTTCCTTCGGGATCACGGCGGCGGGCGGCACCGGCCACTACCTCGCCCAGATGATGACGGAAGGCGAGGCCGAGATCGACATGGCCTCGCTCGACCCGAAGCGCTACGGTTCTTGGATGACGTCCGAATACGCTGCACGGAAGAACGAGGAGTGCTATTCCCACGTCTTCATCCTCCACCATCCCGACGAAGAGCGCGAAGCCTGCCGCCCCTTGCGCACCGCGCCCGCCTATGACCGCCAGAAGGCTCTCGGCGCGCAGTTCGGCCAGGTGAACGGCTGGGAGCGTCCGAACTATTACGGGCCGAAGGACGCGCCCGAGAGCTTCGACCACGACTCGCGGTCGTTCCGGCGTGGCGGCTGGTGGCAGTATGCAGTGGACGAGGCAAAGGCGATCCGCGAGACCGCCGGCCTCATCGACGCGACCGCGTTTACCAAGCACATCGTGCGCGGCCCGGGCGCGACGGCGTTCCTCGACTGGTTCACCTGCAACGCTTTGCCAAAGGTCGGTCGCATCAACCTGACCTACGCGCTGACGGAAGCGGGCACGACGCGGACGGAATACACGATCGTCAGGAACGGTGAGAACGACTACTACCTCGTCTCGGCCGGGGCCTGGACCGCCTACGACGCGGACTACCTGAAGAAATCGGCCGAGGACTTCATCGCGAATGGCGGCGCGCATGTCGATATCCACGACGTCACGACCCAGTGGGGCGTCTTCGCCATCGCCGGTCCGAAGTCGCGCGACATCCTGAAAGAGATCATCAAGGATGCCGACCCGGAAACCGCGCTCTCGAACAAGCGCTTCCCCTGGCTCTCGGCACGCAAGATCGAACTTGGCATGTGCCCGGTCAACGCGATCCGCGTGGCCTATACGGGCGAACTCGGCTGGGAGTTGCACCACCCGATCGAAATGCAGCGCTACCTCTGGGACCTGCTCCTCGAGGCAGGCGCAAAACATGGCATGAAGCTCGTCGGCGCCCGAGCCCAGAACTGGCTGCGTCAGGAGAAATCCTACCGCGCCTTCGGTACCGAGCTTGGCCGCGACGCGACGCCGATGGAGGCCGGGCTTGACCGCTTCATCGACCTGTCGAAGGAATTCCGGGGCAAACAGGCGATGATCGACACCGGCGTGCGGTTCAAATGCGTAACCGTGCTGATCGACGGGCCGGACGACACCGATCCCTGGGGCAAGGAGGCGCTGCTGTCGGGCGGCAAGAAGGTCGGCCGCCTGACCTCGGGCGGCTGGTCGGTCGCCTTCGGCAAGCAGATCGGCATGGGCTACGTCAGCCCGGAGCTGGCCGAGGTCGGAACCAAGCTGAAGGTGCGGATGCTCAGGCAGGAATGGGATGCCGAAGTGGTCGAGGACAGCCCGTTCGATCCGAAGAACGAGCGCATCCGCGTCAACGGCTGACGCGGCCGGCGAGGCCGGGGGCCCTGCCCCCGGACCCCCGAGGTATTTGCGGCAAGATGAAGTCGGGGCGGGCTGCCGCCCTTATTCCGCAGCCAGCTCGTCCCAGCAGGCGAGCGCGCGTGCGGAATACATCAGCGTCGGGCCACCGCCCATCTGGACCGCCATGGCGAGGACGTCCCCGAGTTCCTCGCGCGTGGCGCCCGCCTTCATCAGCGCCTCGACATGGAAATCGATGCAGGGCTCGCAGCGCAAAGCCACGGCCATGCCGAGCGCGACGTACTCCTTTTCCTTCACGCTCAGCGGCCCGTTCTCCTTCACCGCATTCGACAGCGCGCCGAACGCGCCTGCCGCCGCAGGAATGGCCTTGTGAAGCGCGCGCAGTTCGGCGCGCGTCCTGTCGATTTCGTTCCGGTAACTCATCTCCGCCTCCGCGATGTCCTTTGACGCACGGATCGCATGCGAGCGCGGAGACGGCCTTGACCTCGCTCAAATCAGGCCGTCTCGCGGCGGCAAGCCTAGTCAGAGGCGGCGGCGTGCGAGCCAGGAGGCCCACTGCGCCTCGGAGCCGGCGAAGGTGTTGAGATCCGCCTTGCCCGAGATGCCGGGCACGATGCCGGTGCCGGTATATTGCCAGAAGCTCCAGCGCTGGCCCTTGTAGATGTCGCGCGGATGGCCCGCGACGGAGCGCAGCCAGAATTCCTCGCCGCCGAGCTTCGAAAGCTCGTTGTCGCGCCAGAAATCGACCGAGGTGTAGATGATCGGCCGCTGCCCGTAATGCGCGCCGACGAGGCTCTGGAAGGCGCGGATCTCGGCCCGGATGTGTGCGGGGTCCGGCCGCAGGCGGCAGGTGCGGGACTGGTGGTTCCATTCGACGTCCAGCACCGGCGGCAGCGCGCCCCGGCTGCGCGGCACGTTGGCGATGAACCAGCGCGCCTGCTCGGCTGCGGGCCGGCAGAGATAGAAAAAGTGATAGGCGCCGCGCGGCACGCCGGCGCGGCCCGCGCCCCGCCAGTTCGCCTTGAACATCGGATCGGCGTGATCACCGCCCTCGGTCGACTTAATGAAGGCGAAGGCCACCCCAGATCGCCTAACCTTGCGCCAGTCGATGTCGCCCTGATAGCGCGAGACGTCGATGCCGTGGACCGGGTGATGCGCGGGCGTGATGCCGCTCCAGTCATAGGGATCGATGTCGCTGAAGCGGTTCGGGATGCCGGCGACCTTGCCGCCACCGCCACATCCGGTCACCGCGATGAGGGCTATTGTTGCGAGAATTCGCCCGATCTGTCCCATTTCGCTGTCCCCTGCTCGTGTTCTTGCTCTTGGCGCAAGAGTGTCACGAAAAGCGCTTCGGCGAAAGAGTCTCGATGATTGCGGCGTCGATTTCCGGGGACCGGCCGGCGACGAGGTCGGCGAGAAGCCGGCTGGCCGCCGGTGCAGTCTGGAAACCGTATCCGCCCTGCCCGGCGAGCCAGAGAAAATCGGGCTGGCTGGAGTCGCGGCCGATGACCAGCACGCGGTCCGGCGCGAAGGTACGGAGTCCAGCCCATGTGGCAATCGGGCGCGTGACCGGTTCTGTCACGTGCGCCTCGTAGCGCGCGAGCCCTTCGGCGAGCACCATGTCATCGGCCCAGGCGTCGTGAGGATGCGAGGGGGCCTCCTCCGCCGAGGAAACAATCAGCGCACCGGCATCGGGCTTGGCGTACCAGCTTTCGCCGGTGCCGAAGATCATCGGCCACGCGGCAACGTCGCGCCGGCCGGGCGCGGCGATTCGGGCCATCGAGCGGCGAAGCGGCGCGAGACCGATGGGACGGACCCCCGCCATCCGCGCGACCTCGTCCGCCCAGGCACCTGCGGCGTTTACGATGAAACGGGCGGCGTAGATCGCGCCGCCCGCCTCGACGTGCCAACGCCCGTCTGCGCGGGCGATGGCGGTGACGCGGCGACCGGTCACGATCCGCGCCTTGTTCGCGCGCGCGGCGCGGGCGAAGTTCTGGATCAGGCGGTCGGTGTCGATATCCCACGCATGATCGCCGAAGGCGGTGAAGGCGACAGCGGCAGGGTCGAGGATCGGCACGAGCCCCCGCGCTTCAACAAGGCTCATGTCATCCATCGCCATCGATCTGCGGTCGGCGTCGAATGCGGAGCGTTCGTACTGGCCCGCGACGAGCAACAGGCCGCGCTTGGAAAGGACGCCACCGCCCTCTTCGCGAAGATGCCCCTCGCTGGCCCGAGACAGATTGGCGACCGGGGCAGGTCCGTAATTCGGCTCGTAAAGCGCGGCCGAGCGACCAGAAGCGTGGTAGGCAAGGTGACCCTCGGCCTCCACAAGCGTCACAGCGCCCAAGTGCGACAGGCGCGCGGCGGCCGAGATGCCGGCGATCCCGCCCCCGACAATGAGGAAATCGGCCGTCATCTGTCCTTCACGCCGCGCGGCCCGGATCACGCCGGTTCAAGAAGCCCCCTGCCCTTCAAAAGCGGTTCCACCCCTGGCATCCGGCCGCGGAAGGCGGAGTAGAGTGCGTCCGGCTCCTGCGATCCGCCGGCCGAGAGGATATGCGCCTCGAGCCGCTTCGCGGTTGCGGCATCGAACGGATCGCCCGCCTCGCGGAACGCCTCGAAGGCGTCGGCGTCCATGACCTCGGACCACATGTAGCTGTAGTAGCCCGCCGAATAGCCGTCGCCCGCGAAGACATGGGCGAAATGCGGCGTCGCGTGGCGCATGCGGATCGCGCGCGGCAGGCCGATCTCGGCCAGCACCTTCTCCTGGACCGCCATCGGATCGGTGGGCGCCGCGCCTTCGTGGAACGCCAGATCGACGAGCGCCGAGGCGAGGTATTCGACGGTCGCGAAGCCCTGGTCGTAGGTCGTGGCCGCGATCAGCCGGTCGCGCAGCTGCACGGGGATCGGCTCGCCGGTCGTCGCGTGGCGGGCATGGCGATCCAGCACTTCGGGTACTTCCAGCCAGTGCTCGTAGAGCTGGCTTGGCAACTCGACGAAGTCGCGTGCGACGGCGGTGCCGGAGATGAAACCGTAGGTCACGTCCGACAGTATCTGATGCAGCGCATGGCCGAACTCGTGAAACAGCGTGCGCGCGTCGTCCCAGGACAATAGCGCCGGCTTGCCTTTGGAAGGCTTGGCGAAGTTGCAGACATTGACCACGATCGGCCGCTGGTCACCCCCAAGTTTTCGCTGGGTTCGGAAGGCCGAACACCACGCTCCCGACCGCTTGGACGCGCGGGCGAAATAGTCACCGACGAAGACTGCGACATGCCGCCCGTCGCGCAATACTTCCCATGCGCGGGCGTCGGGATTGTAGAGCTTGGCGTCGATCGGCCTGAATGTCAGCCCGAACAGTCGGTGCGCGCAGTCGAAGGCAGCCTCGATCATCGCGTCGAGCGCGAAATAGGGCTTTAGCTCCGCCTCGTCGAGGTCATGCTCGGCCTTGCGCCGCCGCTCGGCGTAGTAGCGCCAGTCCCAAGGCTCGAACTCGCCGTTGATGCCGTCATCGCGCATCATCTTCGCAAGGATCGCGGCATCGTCCTCGGCGCGCGCCCGGGCAGGTTTCCAGACCTGCATCAGAAGGTCGCGCACCGCGCCGGGCGTCTTGGCCATCTCAGGCTCCAGCTTGTAGGCTGCAAAGCTCTCGTAGCCGAGAAGCTTCGCGCGCTCCTCCCTCAGCTTCAGGATTTCCGCGGCCAGGCCGCGATTGTCCGTCTCACCCCCATTCGCACCCCGCGCCAGCCATGCCTTGAATGCCTTCTCGCGCAAGTCGCGGCGCGTCGAGAATTGCAGGAACGGCACGATGAGCGAGCGGTTGAGCGTCAACACGTGACCCTCCTGCCCGCGCTCCTCGGCTGCCGCCTTGGCAGACGCGACGACAAAATCCGGCAGGCCCTCGAGATCGCCCTCGGCGAGTGGAAGCGCCCAATCACGCTCGTCGGCCAGAAGATTCTGGGAGAAGGCGGTCGACAGAACCGCGAGCCTCTCCTTCACTTCCGACATGCGCTTGCGCGCCGCCTCGTCGAGCGCGGCGCCCGCGCGGACGAACATCCGGTGGTAAAGCTCCAGCACGCGACGCTGTTCCGGAATGAGGCCGAGCGAGTCGCGGGCCTCCCACAGCGCCTCGATCCGACGAAAGAGCGGTGCGTTCATCGTGACCTCGGACGAAAACGCCGCCATCTTCGGGGCGAGTTCGCGCTGCAACGCCTCGCGTTCGGGCGTCGAATCCGCACCAACGAGATTGTAGAAAACCCCTGCCACCCGGTCGAGCGTCTCCTCGGCAAGCTCCATCGCCTCTATCGTGTTGGCGAATGTCGGCGGCTCTCCGCTCTCCGCGATCGTCGCGACTATGGCTCGTGCCTCGGCGAACGCCGTCTCGAAGGCAGGCGCGAAATCGGCGTCGCTTATCGCCGCGAACGGCGGCAGTGCAAAATCTCCGGTCCAGCGGGCAAGAAGCGGATTGGTCATGTGGCATCTCCTTCGGCCGCGACGCTAGACCGCACGGTCAGGATTGACCAGATCCGCCGTCTTCGTTGCCCAGATACCTCCACCGGAGGCCGGGCAAGCGGGGGTTCGAAGTCGCCCGCGGCGGTTCAGACCTTCCCGCAGACCCTGCAGTCTGGGCTGCGCTTCAGCGCGATCTGTCGGCTCTCGCCGTAAAGCGCGTCGTAGATCAGCATTCGCCCGCGCAACGTCTCGCCCGCGCCCGTGATCTCCTTGATCGCCTCGACGGCCATCATCGCGCCCACGACGCCTGGCAGCGCACCCATCACGCCGGCGACCGCGCAGGCCGGCGCGAGCCCGTCGGCGGGACGATCGGGGAAGATGCAGGCATAGCAGGGCGCGCCGTTGGCGGGGTCGTAGAGGCTGATCTGCCCTTCCCACTGGGTGATCGCGGCCGAGATGAGCGGCCTTTTCGCCGCGACCGCCGCGGCGTTCACCAGATAGCGCGTGCCGAAATTGTCCGACCCGTCGAGGATCAGGTCGTAGTCCGCGAAAAGTGCCTCGGCCTCCTCTTCCGCGAGACGCCGGTTGTAGGGCCGGACCGCGATGAACGGGTTGAGCGCCCTCATCGCCGCCTCGGCCGAGAACACCTTGGGCTGGCCGATCCGCGCGTCGGTATGGATCACCTGCCGCTGGAGGTTGGAACTCGAGACCTCGTCGTCGTCGATCACCCCGATCGTGCCGACCCCAGCGGCGGCGAGATAGAGAAGCGCGGGCGAGCCGAGGCCGCCTGCCCCGACGACGAGTACTTTTGCCTCCTTGAGCCGTTTCTGGCCCGGCCCGCCGACCTCGCGCAGGACGATGTGACGCGCGTAGCGGTCAAGCTCGGCTTCCGAGAAGCTGCCGCCGGATGCGGCAGGCGTACCGGCGGGCGCCGAAACCCGCGCGCGGTCCCAAAGACGCATCACCCCCGCGCGGTAGAGCATCACGAGCCCCGCGCCCACCCCGAGTGCCGCCCAGGAGCGCCAATCGCCGCCGAGCGCGCGCGTCACCGGATGTTCCACGGGCAGCACGAGATGGGCGAGAAGCGCACCGACCCAGACGAGCGTAAGCGTCAGCGCGATCATCCGCGCCGGAAGCCGGAGCGCGAGCCCGAGCGCCACGAGACCACCGGCGATGAGGATCACGGTCATCGTCGCCCCGTCGAGCCGAACCCGCCCGCACCGCGCGCGGTGTCGCCGAGCGCCGCGACCTCGGCGAAGTCGGCCTGCACGACCGGCGCGACGATCATCTGGGCAATGCGCTCTCCGTGCGCGATCGTGACCGGCTCGGCCCCGAGATTGATCACGAGAACGCCGAGCGGCCCGCGATAGTCGCTGTCGATCGTGCCGGGCGTATTCGGGAGCGAGATACCATGCCTCAGCGCGAGCCCGGAGCGCGGCCGGATCTGCGCCTCGAACCCCGCCGGGATTTCGATCCGCAGCCCGGTCGGGACGATCCGCCGTTCCATCGGCACGAGAATGACCCCGCCCGCGCGCTCCGCCTCGGGCAGGTTCGCCCGGAGGTCCGCGCCCGCCGCGCCCGCCGTCTCGTAGGACGGCAGGGCAACATCCGGATCGGCCCAGTCCTCGCGCATGACCCGCATCGTGGGTCGCATCCCCAGCCCCTTCCTCTTGCCGGAAATACCTCCGCCGGAGGCATCCGTGCTCTCCGTCTCAGACCAGCGACTCGGCGATGCGCACCGCGAGCCGCCGCGCGACCTCGTCCTTGGGCAGCCGCGGCCATTCCTCGGCACCATTGCCGGTGATCAGCGTCACCGCGTTCTCCGTGCCGCCCATTATCCCGGTCGCCGGTGTGACGTCGTTGGCGACGATCCAGTCGCACTTTTTTCGTGCCCGCTTCGCCTCGGCATGGGCCTGAACGTCGTCAGTCTCGGCTGCGAAGCCGACGACCAATTTCGGGCGTCCCTTCTTCATGCTCGCGACCGTGGCGAGAATGTCGGGATTCTCGGCGAAGTCGAGCTCCGGCGACTTGCCCGACCCGTCCTTCTTCATCTTCGAGCCAGACGCGTTCACCACGTGCCAATCGGCGACCGCAGCCGCGAACACGGCCGCGTCGGCCGGTAGCGCCGCCGTCACCGCGTCGCGCATCTCGACGGCGGTCTGGACGGCAACCACCTCGACCCCGCCGGGCGGCGGCACCGCCGCGGGACCGGTCACGAAGGTCACCCTTGCGCCGAGATCCCTTAGCGCTCGGGCGAGGGCCGTGCCTTGCGCCCCCGACGACCGGTTGGCGATGTACCGCACCGGGTCGATCGGCTCGTGCGTCGGCCCCGAGGTCACGATCACGTGGCGGCCCTTGAGCGGCCCATCGCCAAGAACCGCCTCGATGCCCGCGACGATCTCCAGCGGCTCGGCCATCCGGCCCGGCCCGTATTCGCCGCAGGCCATGTCGCCCTCATTCGGTCCGACGAAGCGGATGTCGTCGGCGCGCAGGGTCGCGATGTTGCGCTGTGTCGCGCGGTGCAGCCACATGCGGACGTTCATTGCGGGCGCGATCAGCACCTTCTTGTCGGTCGCCATCAGAAGCGTCGAGGCCAGGTCGCCGGCGTGCCCGCCCGCCATCTTGGCCATCAGATCGGCTGTCGCGGGCGCCACGACCACGAGGTCAGCCGCGCGGGATAGCTCGATATGCCCCATCTCGGCCTCGTCCGTCAGGTCGAAGAGGTGCCGGTAGCACTTCTCGCCCGCGAGCGCCGCGGTCGACAGGGGCGTCACGAATTCCTCGGCCGCCTTCGTCAAGACCGGCGTCACGGCCGCGCCACGTTCCCGAAGCCGGCGGATGAGGTCCAGCGACTTGTAGGCCGCGATGCCGCCGCCGATGATCAGAAGGATGCGCTTGCCGGACAGCATGTGGGCCCCTTTGGCTCGTGTCCCCAAGGATTAGGTCGCGCCCGACCTGATGACAAGCCGCAGTGGATCACGCTTCGTGATGAGGCGCCGCACGAATCCGAACGTGCGCTCGCGCCCTCGCCCCGCTAGTTTCGCCAAGAAAAGGAGATATCCCATGACGTATCACCTCGCGATAGGGGACCGCAGCTATTCCAGTTGGTCGCTGAGGGGCTGGCTCCTTTTTGAGAAGTTCGGAATTCCGGTCAGGGTGCGTACCGGCATCCTCTATACCGACGATTTCCAGCGGCTGCTGGCAGAGTTCCCGCCCGCCCGGCTGGTCCCTGCGATCCGCACACCCGATGGCGAGGTGATCGGCGAAAGCCTCGCCATCGCCGAGACGCTGGCCGAGCGCCATCCCGACGCCGGGCTATGGCCTGACGACCCGGCCGCCCGCGCCATGGCGCGCTACATGGCGGCCGAGATGTGCGCGGGCTTTCCCGCTTTGCGCGGAGACTGCCCGATGAACCTGCTCGTAAGCTACGAAGACAGCCAGCCGCGGCCTGAGGTTCGGGCCGATCTGGCGCGGATCGAGCTCATCTGGTCGCGTGCGCGCGGCCGCTTCGGCGAGGCCGGACCCTGGCTATTCGGTCGCTACACGGCGGCGGACGCCTTCTTCGCCCCGGTGGCGACACGGATCGCGACCTACAACTTGCCCGTATCGGACGTCGCGCAAGCCTATGTCGCAGCGCATCTCGCCGACCCCGCTTTCCGGCGCTGGCGCGCGATGGGGATTGCCGAAAACCGATTGCAGCCGGGCTACGACAAACCTTATCCGCGGCGGCCCTGGCCGGGACCTGTGCCGCGCACCGCGGAGTTGGCCGAAGGTCCTGCCGAAAACGACGCCTGCCCCTTTTCTGGCAAGCCCGCGACCGATTTCCTGCATCTCGACGGCCGGGTCTGGGGCTTCTGTAACGCCTTCTGCCGGGACAAGACGATGGCCGACCCCGAAGCCTGGCCCGCCTTCAGTCAGTTGATTGCGCGTTAACCATTCCTAAACCACGCGCGGAGTACCCGTTAACCAAAGTTAAGGGGACGGCTCATGGTCGCGCGCACCTACACGGTCGCTTTCGAAGGTGTCGAGGCCCGCATTGTCGAGGTGCAATGTGCCGTCTCTGCGGGAATGCCGGCCTTCTCTGTCGTGGGCTTGCCCGACAAGGCGGTGAGCGAGGCGCGCGACCGGGTCCGCGCGGCGCTGACCGCCCTGTCCATCGCGCTGCCGTCGAAGCGGATCACGGTGAACCTCTCCCCCGCCGACCTGCCCAAGGAGGGTTCGCATTTCGACCTGCCGATCGCGCTCGCGCTTCTCGCCGCCATAGACATCATCCCGCGCGAGGACGCCGAGGCGACCGTCGCGCTCGGCGAACTGTCGCTCGACGGGCGGCTCGTTCCGGTCATCGGGGCACTTCCTGCCGCGATGGCGGCGGCGGAGGAGGAGCGAACGCTCCTTTGCCCGAAGGCCTGCGGACCCGAGGCCGCCTGGGTCGAGGCGACACCGGTGATCGCGGCGGGCTCGCTCGCCGAGGTTTTGGGACACTTTACCGGCCAGGCGCCAATCGCCCCGGCCCAGCCGGGCGAGGTGATGGGCGCCCGCGCCGACCGCGACCTGCGCGACGTGAAAGGTCAAGAACGCGCCAAGCGCGCGCTTGAGATCGCGGCGGCGGGGCGGCATCACCTGTTGATGGTCGGTACGCCGGGATCCGGCAAGTCGATGCTGGCCGCGCGCATGCCCGGCATCCTGCCGCCTCTTTCAGCGGTCGAGGCGTTGGAGACTTCGATGATCCACTCGCTTTCGGGTTTGCTCGAGGAAGGCGGCATCAGCCGGACGCGGCCGTTCCGGGAGCCTCATCACACCGCCTCGATGGCTGCCATCGTCGGCGGCGGGCGGGGCGCGAAGCCGGGTGAGATCAGCCTTGCCCACAACGGAGTTCTTTTCCTCGACGAGTTACCCGAGTTCCCCCGCGCGGTCCTCGAAACCTTGCGCCAACCGATCGAGACCGGCGAGGTCGTCGTCGCCCGCGCCAACGCGCATATCCGCTATCCTTGCCGATTTCTGATGGTCGCCGCCGCCAATCCCTGCAAATGCGGCTATCTGAGCGAGCCGTCCCGCTCATGCGCCCGCGTCCCGCAGTGCGGCGAAGATTATCTTGGCCGCATCTCGGGTCCACTCATGGACCGAGTCGACTTGCGCGTCGAAGTGCCGCCGGTGGCCTATGCCGATCTCGACCTGCCCGATGCGGGCGAAGCCTCGGCGACCGTGGCGGAACGGGTGGCTGCGGCACGGAGCGCGCAGGCCAAGCGGTTCGAGGATCACCCCGGGGTGCGTGTCAACGCCGATGCCGAGGGCCGGTTGCTTGAGGACGTGGCGAGCCCGGACCCCGAAGGCCGCGATCTACTCGCCAAGGTGGCCGAACGCTTCGGCCTGTCGGCGCGGGGCTATCACCGCATCCTGCGCGTCGCGCGCACCATTGCCGACCTTGCCGGGTCGAAAGACGTCCGAAAGCCTCATGTGGCCGAAGCGGTCAGCTACCGGCTCAGCGTTCAGGAGGGGCGCTAAGCGCAGCACGGCACAAGACTTGCCCTGAGAAATTCGGCCGCGGACTTCAGTGCGGCATCGGCCTCAGGGATGCGTCCCGCGAAGACGGGCCAGGCATGCGGCGTGTCAGGCCAGACCTGAAGCTCCGCCTCCACGCCCTCGCATTTCAACCGCTCGGCGAAGCGTCGTGAATCGTCAAAAAGGATCTCGCGCGCCGAGACTTGGAACAACACCGGCGGGCAGCCAGGGAAGTCGGCGAAAAGTGGTGAAGCGCGGGGATCCTCGGGAGGGTGGTCACCAAGCGCGAAGCGCACAAGGTCGGGCATCCTTTCGGCGGGAAGGAACGGATCGGACCCGGCGTTGTCGCGGCAGGAAGCGCCCGAGCCGGTCATATCTGTCCAGGCGGAAAAGACAGCGGCGGCGGCGGGCGGTGTTCCCCTTCGGCAGAGTTGCGCCAGAAGCGAGAGGGCGAGCCCGCCGCCCGCGCTGTCGCCGGCCAGCACAATTCGCCTTGGCCGGAGGCCCTGACGGACGAGCGCGCACCACGCAGCCAAAGCGTCGTCCTGCGCGGCCGGGAAGCGGTGTTCGGGGGCGAGCCGGTATTCAGGCGCGCAGGCCGGAACACCTATGCGCCGCGCAAGGCGGCAGATGATTCCCCGATGGGTCATGGGCGACCCCGCAGTGTAGCCGCCGCCATGGAAATACAGAAGCGCCGCACTTGGCTCGACGCGGTCAGGAGTAAACCACGTGAGCGGCGGCACAGGCGGGTCGGCCGCGATGCGCTGCATCGCGGTTCCTCGCGGTCCGGCCAGAAGACGGCGGGCGCTGAACTCGAATTCCCGCCGCGCTGTAAGAGGATCGCGCGTGGCCCTGAGCCGCGGCTTCACGATCGTGCGGATCATGAGCTTGAGCAGGCGGAGCCTGAGGCTCATCGCCCTGAGCGCCGCGCCTCGATCGCCTGCCAGATCAGTCGGGCGACATTGGTGCCGTCGAACCGTTCGAGTTCCTGAATGCCGGTCGGAGAGGTCACGTTGATCTCAGTCAGCCAGTCGCCAATCACATCGATCCCGACGAAGATCTGCCCCTTCTCGCGCAGCGTGGGTCCAATCGCCGCGCAAATCTCACGGTCGCGGTCGGAGAGGCCGATCTTCTCAGGCCGGCCACCGACATGCATGTTCGACCGCGTCTCGCCTTCTGCCGGAATGCGGTTGATCGCGCCCACGGGCTCACCGTCGACGAGAATGATGCGCTTGTCACCTTCGACCACAGCGGGAACATACTGCTGCGCGATCAGAGGCTCGCGGTTCATGCCGATGAACAGCTCGTGCAGCGAGGCGAGGTTGCGGTCGTTTGGGTCGAGCCGGAAGACACCCGCGCCACCGTTGCCGTAGAGCGGCTTGAGGATGATGTCGCCATGTGCGGCTTTGAAGGCACGGATCGCGGCGAGGTCGCGCGCGATCAGCGTCGGGGGTGTGAGGTCGGGGAAGGTCAGGACGAGGAGCTTTTCGGGGTAGTTCCTGACCCAGAAGGGGTCGTTCACCACAAGCGTCCGGGGATGGATCATGTCCAGCAGATGCGTCGTCGTGATGTAGCCCATGTCGAAGGGCGGGTCCTGGCGCAGCCAGACAACGTCCCAGTCAGCCAGGTCGACTTCGGTCTCGGCGCCGAGCGTGAAGTGGTTTCCCTTCTCGCGCCGAAGCTCCAGAGGCCAGCCATGGGCTAGCACGCGCCCTTCGCGATAGATGAGCCTTCCGGGCGTATAGTAAAAAAGCTCGTGCCCGCGTTCCTGAGCCTCGATCGCGATGCGAAAGCTCGAATCGGCGTTGATGTCGATCCGCTCGATCGGGTCCATCTGGATCGCCACCTTTAGTCCCATGCGCGCCGCCCCGTGTCACGTCGATCGGTGCCGATTGATGACCGAGGCGGCGCCAGGATGCAATGCGCGATCAGACTCCGATGGCGTTCACGATGATGTCGATGCGGCCACTGCCGTCGACCAGCGCCACGTCGAAGGCGACATCGGTATCCTGGCCGTCCGGCTCGCCCGCAACGAACTCGGCCGCAGCGGCCTGGATGCGGGCCATCTGGCGATCTGTCAGCCGTTCGGCGGCGATCGCGAAGGTCTCGGCGCGCTTGACCTCGACGAAGACCACCCGCGCGCCATCGCGCAGGATCAGGTCGATCTCCCCGCCCCGCCCGCGCCAGCGCCGCGCCACAACTCGGTAGCCGCGGCGGGCATAATCAGCCTCGACCTGTTGTTCGGCGACGCGCCCACCGTGATGAGCCTGGGCGCCCGTCAATTGCCGGCGGCGAGTTTCAGGGCGCTCTGGTACACCTCGCGTCGTGGCAGACCCAGTGTTTCGGCCACCAAGCTTGCCGCGTCCCGGGTCGAATGGCATTTCAGTGCCTCCTTCAACGCGGCTTCAACCTCAACCGGATCAGCCAGCTTTGCCATCGCGCGGTCAACGAGGACCACGACTTCGCCCTTGATCGCCCGGTCGGCGAGCGCTCCGACAAGCTCGCCAATTGTGCCTCGCGTCACCTCTTCGAACTTCTTCGTCAGTTCCCGGCAAACCACTGCGCGCCGGTCCTCTCCGTACGCTACTGCCAGATCCCCTAACAATTTCTGAACGCGCTTCGGCGATTCGTAGAGAACAAGCGTTGCGGGGATTTCGGCGAGGTCGGCCAGCCATGCCTTGCGCTGTCCGCCCGCCGCCGGCGGAAAGCCCGCGAAGAGAAACCTGTCGGTCGGCAGGCCGGACACGGTCAGCGCGGCGAGCACCGCTGAAGGACCGGGCGCCGACAGCACCCGGTGGCCCGCCTCGATCGCCGTGCGAGCGAGTTGAAACCCCGGATCGGCGACCAGCGGCGTTCCCGCCTCGGAGGCGTAGGCCACGGATTTCCCCTCTTCGAGCGCGGCGAGGATCCTTGGGCGCACGCGCCCGGCATTGTGGTCGTGATAGGCCAGAAGCGGGCGGTCGCCGAGTGCGATCCCGTGGATGTCCATTAGGTGCCTAAGGGTCCGGGTATCCTCGGCCGCGAGCACGTCGGCGCCCGCGAGAATATCGAGCGCGCGCAACGTGATGTCGCGCGCCGCGCCGATCGGTGTGGCCACGAAGTGCAGCCCAGGCTCGGGCTTCGGGCGTTGGCCGGTCATCGCCGTCCTTCCTGCTCCTGCGTTTACTTGCCGCGCAGGAGCGCATAGTCTCGCCGCGGTAGTGTCACCATTCCAGATCAGCCCAACCCGAGACCGGATCGAGGACTAGACCATGTTCACCGTTTTGAGTAACCGCCGCAAGGCACTGAGCCGCGCTGCACTGATTGCCGCCGCCTTTCTGATGTCCGCCTGTGAGCCCTTGCCGTCGAGCCGCGCGCCGAGCCTCGATGCCGGCGCTCCGGTTCCGGTCGCACTGATTCTGCCGGGTGGATCGGGCAATTCTGGCGACGAAGTCCTGGCACGCAATCTCAAGCAGGCGGCTGACCTCGCCGTCGCCGATCTCGACGGGGTTGAGATCGACCTCAGGGTCTACAATGCGGGCGCCAATCCCGCCACTTCGGCCGCGATGGCGCGTCGGGCCGTGGACGACGGCGCCAAAGTGATCCTTGGCCCGGTCTTCGCCGAGTCCGCCAATGCTGCGGGCGTCGCCGTAGCGGGCACGGGCGTTAACGTCCTTTCCTTTTCAAACAACACCGAAATCGCGGGCGGCAATGTCTTCGTGCTCGGCCCCACCTTCGAAAACACCGCGAGCCGGCTCATGCGTTACGCCGCGCGCTCCGGAAGGAACCGGGTCATGATCGTGCACGACCAGACGCCGGCGGGCGAGCAGGGACGGCGCGCAATTGCCGCCGCCGCGGCGGGCTCGGGCGCGAGTATCGCCGGATCGACAAGTTACGAGTTTTCGCAGCAGGGCGTCATCGCAGCCGCTCCGTCCATCGCCTCGTCCATCACCACGACGGGCGCGAATGCCGTCTTCTTCACCGCCGACACGGCCGGCGCGCTGCCGCTTCTCGCCCAGCTTCTGCCCGAAGCCGGCGTCAACTCGCAATCAGCCCAGTTCATCGGGTTGACGCGCTGGGACATTCCGTCCGCCACGCTGTCGATGCCTGGCGTGCAGGGCGGCTGGTTCGCGCTGCCGGACCCGGGCCTTGCGAACCAGTTCCGGTCGCGCTTCGCAGCCGCCTATGGAGAGAGTCCGCATCCGATCGCGGGCCTTGCATATGACGGCATCGCCGCGATCGGGGCGCTGGCGAAACAGGGCAAGGCAAATGCGCTGAGCAAGGCCGCGCTGACGCAGGGTGCGGGATTTGCCGGCGTCAACGGCGTCTTCCGGCTGAGGCCGAACGGAACCAACGAACGCGGCCTCGCCGTGGCGCAGATCCAGAATGCACAGGTGGTCATCATTGACCCTGCCCCGAGAAGCTTCGGTGGCGCGGGATTCTGAACCGGCGGGATTCACACCCCCGGCCAGCCCCGCGGCCGCCATCGCCGACCATCCTATCTTCGACACGGCGCGCTTCACGAAGGTGCTGGCGCGTGAGGTGCGCGCCAGAGACGACACGCGGGCACGGCGGGCGACGGTCGTGGCTGCCCTCACGAAGGCGCGCGAGGAGGTCACGGAGGCCATCTCCGACGATTTCGCCACCCATCCCCGGGCGGCGCTGGTCAGCGTGCGGGCACAGGCGTCACTGACGGACGCGATCGTACGCTGCGTCTACGCGATTGCGGCCGGAACGCTGCACCCGTTGTCCAACCCGACCGAGGTCGAGCGCATGGCTGTGCTTGCCGTCGGGGGCTACGGACGCGCGGAGATGGCGCCGCAATCGGATGTGGACCTGCTTTTCCTCACACCGTGGAAAATGACAGCCTGGGCCGAGAGTGTGATCGAGTCCACGCTCTACATCCTCTGGGATCTGCGCCTGAAAGTTGGCCATTCCAGTCGCACGGTGAAGGACTGCCTGCGTCTGGGGCGCGAGGACTACACGATCCGCACAGCGCTTCTGGAACGGCGCTTCATCACCGGGCACGAGCCGCTTGCCGACGAGCTGCGCCAGAAACTGCGGAACGATCTGTTCAAGAGCACGGGCGTGGAATTCATCGAGGCGAAACTCGCCGAGCGCGCGGAACGTCACAAGCGGCAGGGCGGACAGCGCTATGTGCTCGAGCCTAATGTGAAGGAGGGCAAGGGCGGGCTCAGGGATCTGCAGACGCTCTACTGGATTGGCAAGTACATTCATGGTGTGCGCCAAGCGGCCGAGCTCGTCGAGCAGGGCCTGCTCACCAGCGACGAATATGCGACCTTCGCGGCCGCCGAGGATTTTCTCTGGGCAGTGCGCTGTCACCTGCATCTCATCACCGGACGGGCCCAGGACCAGCTTACCTTCGACCTTCAGGTCGAGGTCGCGAGCCGGATGGGATATTCCGACAGCGGGGGGCGCCGGGCGGTCGAGCATTTCATGCAGGACTACTTCCGGCAGGCAACCCATGTGGGCGAAGTCACGCGCGTGTTCCTCACGGCACTCGAACAGCGGCACGTCAAGAAAGAGGCGCGGCTTGCCGGCCTTCTGCGCCGCAGACGCAAAATGCGCGAAGGCTTCCGGATCGACAAGGGACGGATCAATATCGTCGATCAGAAGACGTTCCTGAAGGACAAGCTGAACCTTCTGCGGCTCTTCGAGGAGGGGTTGAGGACCGGCAACCTCATTCACCCCGAGGCCATGCGCGTCGTCGCCCAGAATCTCGACCTCATCGACGACGAGATGCGCGAGGACAAGGAAGCCACGCGGTTATTCCTTGATCTGCTTCTCAAGCACGGCAATCCGGAACGCGCACTGAGGCGGATGAACGAGCTGGGCGTGCTTTCGGCCTTCATCCCGGAATTCGAGCCGATCGTGGCGATGATGCAGTTCAACGTCTACCACCACTACACGGTGGATGAGCACACGATCCAGACGATCTCCACGCTCGCCCAGATCGAGCGCAAGGAACTGATCGAAGAACTGCCGATCTCGTCGGCGATTCTCGAACACGGGGTGAACAGGCGCGTGCTCTATGTCGCACTGCTCCTGCATGACATCGGCAAGGGCCGGCCCGAAGATCACTCCGTCCTCGGCGCCCAGATCGCGCGGCGGGTCGCGCCGCGGCTCGGCCTGAACGCCGAGGAAAGCGAGACCGCGGAGTGGCTGGTGCGTTACCACCTCTTCATGTCCGACATGGCGCAGAAGCGCGATATATCGGACCCGCGCACGGTCCGCGATTTCGCCAAGATCGTGAAGACGCGCAAACGGCTGGACCTGCTCACGGTGCTCACGGTCTGCGACATACGCGGCGTCGGACCGAACACGTGGAACAACTGGAAGGCTATGCTTCTGCGCCGGCTCTACGCCGAAACGGCGGAAGCACTCGATGCCGGTCTTGAAACAATCAACACCGGCAAGCGCCAGGCCGAAGCGAAGCGCACCCTGCGCGAGGCGATTTCAGACTGGGACCCGAAGGACGTGCGGAAGGAAACCGCGCGCCACTACGATCCCTACTGGCAGGGGCTGTCGACGGATACTCAGTGCGTCTTCGCGGAGCTGTTGCGCGACATTCCAGACGATGCAATCCGGATCGACGTCAAGCCCGATCCGGACCACGACGCGACCCGGGCCTGTTTCGCGCTCGCCGACCATCCGGGCATCTTCTCGCGCCTTGCCGGCGCGCTCGCGCTCGTGGGCGCGAATGTCGTGGATGCGCGAACCTACACGTCGAAAGACGGTTATGCCACGGCCGCCTTCTGGATCCAGGACGCCGAGGGCCATCCATACGAGGCGACCCGTCTTCCCCGCCTGAGGTCGATGATCGAAAGAACCCTGAAGGGGGAAGTCGTCGCGCGCGATGCACTCAGGGACCGCGACAAGATCAAGAAGCGTGAACGCCAGTTCCAGTTCCCGACCTCGATCACCTTCGACAACGAAGGCTCCGAGATCTACACGATCATCGAGGTCGACACCCGCGATCGCCCGGGTCTGCTATTCGACCTGACGCGGACACTTGCGGCCAACAACATCTATATTGCCAGCGCCGTGATTGCGACTTATGGGGCTCAGGTCGTCGACAGCTTCTACGTCAAGGACATGTTCGGGCTGAAGCTGCATACGAAGGCAAAGCAGAACGCGCTGGAAAGGAAGCTGCGCCAGGCGATCACCGAAGGCGCGGAGCGAGCAAGGAGCGAATGAAACCAATTCGGCTGATCCAGGGCTTCCTGACAGTAGGCAGCTGGACGATGATGAGCCGCGTGCTGGGCCTTGTCCGCGACGCCTGGATCGCCGCGGCGCTGGGAACCGGCCCGGTCGCGCAGGCCTTCATAATCGCCTTCTCGCTTCCCAACATGTTCCGGCGCTTCTTCGCCGAGGGTGCCTTCAACATGGCATTCGTGCCGATGTTCGCAAAACGGCTGGAAGGTGGAGAGAACGCCGAGGGTTTCGCCCGGGACGCGATGGGTGGCCTGGCGACCGTGCTGATCGCGCTGACCATCGTTGCGCAACTTTTCATGCCTGCGCTTATCTGGGCGATGGCGTCGGGCTATGTCGGGGATGAACGGTTCGACCTGTCAGTCGGATTCGGCCGTGTCGCCTTTCCCTACATCCTGTTCATTTCGCTCGCCGCCCTTTGCTCGGGCGTTTTGAACGCGACCGGGCGCTTCGCTGCGGCCGCGGCCGCACCGGTCTTGCTGAACGTGTTGTTCCTGACGGCCCTCGCCCTCGCTCCCGTCTTGGGATGGGATGCGGGCTGGACACTGGTCTGGACCGTTCCGATCGCGGGGCTTGCGCAATTGGCGCTTGTCTGGGTCGCGACGCAGAAGGCCGGCATCTCGCTTGTTCCGCGCCGGCCGAGACTGACGCCGGAGCTCCGGCGGCTTGCGATCATCGCCGCGCCTGCGATGCTGACCGGGGGCGTCATCCAGGTGAACCTGCTCGTCGGACGGCAGGTGGCGAGTTACTACGACGGCGCGGTCGCCTGGCTCTACAACGCCGACCGGCTTTACCAGCTCCCGCTTGGCGTCGTCGCAATCGCGATCGGGATCGTGCTGCTGCCGGACCTGTCACGGCGCCTGAAATCCGGCGATGTAGGGGGAAGCCGGCACGCCCTGTCGCGCGCCGCAGAATTCGCGCTGTTCCTCACCCTGCCGGCCGCGGTCGCGCTGGTCGTGATCCCCGGGCCTCTCATCTCGGTCATTTTCGAACGCGGCGCGTTCGATGCGGCGGACACGGCCCAGACCGCGCTGGCGTTGGCCATATACGGGATCGGCCTGCCGGCCTTCGTGTTGCAAAAGGTGCTCCAGCCACTTTACTTCGCGCGCGAGAATACGAAGACGCCGTTTTACTACGCGGTCGTCTCGATGGTCGTGAATGCAGTCCTTGCCATTGGTCTTGCGCCCTTCCTGGGGTTCATTTCTGCAGCGATCGGCACGACGATCGCGGGCTGGGCGATGACCTGGCAGCTCTGGCGCGGATCGCGGCGGATGGGCGAAGCGGCGGACCCCGACAACCGGCTTCTGGCGCGCCTGCCTCGCGTTGTCATCGCATCTCTTGCGATGGGCGTCATTCTGTGGGGGCTCTCTGGCCTCCTGTCCCCACAGATTTCGGCGGCAGGTCATCGCTACTGGGCACTCGCCGTCCTGGTGCTTGCCGGCATAACCGTCTACGGCGTCGCGGCCTACGCGGTCGGCGCGTTCAGGATGGCCGATTTCCGCGCTGGCCTGTCGCGTCAGCGCTGACGGATCACGCGCAGAAGATGCGCTGGCCCTCCGGGGCCGACGACGAAAGACAGAACGAAACCCGTCACAAAGCCCGCCAGATCGGCGATCCAATCCGGCGCGCCGCCAAGAAGCGCTCCGAAGACAAGCTGGATACCGAGCAGGAACCCGATCAGCGTGAAGGCCTGCGCGCGATTGGCGCGCTCCGCCCCGAGCCGCGCCCAGAGGATGAAGGTGAACGCCCCGATCAGCCCGTAAGCCCCCGGATAGCCGCCGTAGAGTGCGACGCGGAGCCCGGGCACGAGCGAATAGGCGATCCCGCCCGCGATCACCGCACCAAGGAACACCGCGAACACCGACCACCCACGGAACACCTCGCCCACGAACTTGCCGAGCGCGAGGATGAAGACGGTCGCGAAAAGCGCGTGCGTGAAGTTGCCGTGCACGAAGGGGTAGGTCACGAACCGCATCAGGTAGTCGGGGTCGACCCGCCCTCCGGCCAGCATCTGGTCGAGCATCTCGGGAGACAGCGCGAAGCGCTGAAGCGCGTCGCTGCGCCAGCCGATGGCATCCGGCCCGCCGGCGATCCCGTAGGCGCCCGCACTGAGAACGATCTCCATCGCCACGATCGGCAGGACCAGCAGCCACACGATCGGCGGCAGCGGGTTCATCGGGGTTTCATCGTATCCGTCGCGCATCGGGGCTCCTTGTTGACGGGGCTCTGACCCTGCGATACGCGAGCGGGACGAAAAATTCCAGACGCCTACAGTAACGGGGACACACATGGCCGCCGCCGCGACATCGAAATTCACGCCGCGTGTCTTTTCGGGCATTCAGCCGACCAATCATCTGCAGCTTGGCAACTACCTCGGGGCCGTGAAGCGGTTCGTCGAGATGCAGGCCAAGGGCGTCGAGACGATCTATTGCATCGTCGACCTTCATGCGATCACGACCTGGCAGGATCCCGCAGACCTGCGGCACGCGACGCGTGAACTCGCCGCCGGCTACATCGCCTCGGGCCTCGACCCGAAGCGGTCGATCTTGTTCAACCAGAGTCAGGTGCCGGGGCACGCGCAGCTTGCCTGGATCTTCAACTGCGTCGTCCGCGTCGGCTGGATGAACCGGATGACGCAGTTCAAGGACAAGGCGGGCAAGAACGCAGAGAACGCATCGCTCGGGCTCTACGCCTATCCGTCGCTTATGGCCGCCGACATCCTGCTCTATCACGCGACACATGTGCCTGTGGGCGAGGACCAGAAGCAGCACTTGGAACTGACGCGGGACATCGCGACGAAGTTCAATCACGACTTCGGCGTGGACTTCTTCCCGATGACGGAGCCTGTAATCGAGGGGGCAGCGACGCGCATCATGAGCCTGCGCGACGGCTCGAAGAAGATGTCGAAGTCGGACCCTTCGGACCAGAGCCGGATCAACCTGACCGACGACGCCGACATGATCGCGCAGAAGTTCCGAAAGGCGCGCACCGACCCCGAGCCCCTGCCCGACTGCGTTGAAGGTCTGAAGGACCGGCCCGAAGCGAAGAACCTGGTCAATATCTACGCCGCGCTCGCCGACACGACGCCCGACGCCGTGGTGACGGAATTCGCCGGCCGGGGCTTCGGCGCCTTCAAGCCGGCACTCGCAGATCTGGCGGTGGCCAAGCTCTCGCCTATCGCGGATGAAATGAAACGCCTAATGGCCGAGCCGGACGAGATCGACCGAATTCTCGGCAACGGCGCCGAGCGCGCCGATGCCATCGCGGCTCCGATCCTGGCGAAGTGCTACGACATCGTCGGCATGATCCGTTCGCGACCGGTCTGATTCTTAAGAAGCGTCACAGAACCAAATTCCGACGCGCGCAAAATCGTCCGGCCCGAGCCGTGAACTGCATCGCGCCGCGACCCGATCCGCGACGTCTTTGCGGGTGAAACTTAGCCGCCGCAGGCTCCCGGTTTCCCTGTGGGGGTCCTGTTTCACTGTAGCGGACCTGTCGGGCGCGTGCGATGGTACCGCACACGCGACAGTTGGCGCTCATCATTTGTGGCGGCGGAGTTGGAATCCGGCATTTACTCGTCCGCAGGGAGCTAGGAAACGATCCGAGGCGAACCGGCGCCTAATGGAAGGCGACGACGGGCCTTCAATTGCCGCCCGTCTCAGAAAATGAAGCTCGCCGCGTCGAAGTCGGCGGCCGTCAGGGGCTGGCCGTCGAGCGACACAAGCAGGATCGCATCTGACCCGATCGAAACCCGTGCGCCGTAAACGGTCGAGTCGATGTCGAGGCCCGCGATGGAATAGACCATGTCGAAGCCCGACAGGTCGATCCGGTCGATCCCCGCCTGGTAATCCATCACACGATCGTACACCCCGTCCTTCACGAAAACGAACGTTTCCGCGCCAAGCCCGCCATAGAGCGTGTCGATTCCGCCGCCGTCGACGATGCGGTCGTTGCCGTTCATCCCCCAAAGCGTGTTGCGGGCGTCAGATCCCACGAGAAAATCGTCGCCCGGACTGCCGACGGCGCCATTCGACGGCCCGCTCGGCGTGACCATGTTGCCGATCGCCCCGAGATCGATCGAGAACTGAGTGATTCCGGGCTCGATCGCGCTCGCCACGAAGACTTGGATATCCCCACCGACGATCGCCACCTCGATCGCCGAGACCGATGCCAGCGTCGTCGTGTAGGTGTCGACAACATTAGCGATGAAATAGAGCCTGCCATTCGGCCCAAGCTCAAACAGCGTCATGCCGCCGTCACTGCCGCCGGCAAGCACGAACGCGCGGCCGTTGTAGTCGAACGCTTCCAGTGCGGTCACGTTGCGATACCGAGTCTGAAGCGAGTCCCAGACCATGTCGCGCAAGCTGAGATCGCCGGTCGCCCCAATCTCGAACACCGAGATGTTGCCTGACCCCGACGCGCCGACGAGGAGGAAATCGCCATCGCCCGCCTCGGCCGTGGCGAGTTGGGTGGCCTGATAGATGCCGTAGTCCTTCATCCCGTCGATCGCATCGACGACGCTGAGCGCGCCGGACGAATTGATCGACATGCTCGTCACGCCATGCTCGATGCTCGATGCGGCGAAGACGAAGTGCGCAGAGCCGGTATTGAAGGTGACGAGATCAGAGACATTGGCCAGCGTCGCCGCGGTGGAATCTGACAATGTGAAGGCCTGCGACAGGCCGTAGCCCGACGTCATCGAGAAGACCGCTAGCCCCTGGGCATTGTCGCGGCCGGCGATCATGTAGGTCTGCGACCCGAACTTCAGAATCTCGATGCTCGCGAACGCAGCAGTTGATTGCGGGATCGGAGAAATCGTCGCGACGGTGCCGAAGCTGCCATTGGCGCCGATAAGCCGATAGGCGAATTCGTCGTCGTACCGTCCCGCCGCCGCCACGACGGGGACACCGCCGATATCCGTGATCTCGATATCCGTGACGCCGTAGGTTCCCGTGGCGGGCGAACTGTTCACCTCGGACAGCAGCGTGGCGGCACGACCAGCACCAAGCGTGAATGCCGAAAGCCCTCCATCCGCCCGCGATGCCGCGTAAAGGACGAACTGGCCTTGCACGAAGGCAACCTGCAGGTCGCTTATGCCGGAGCTGTGCGTGAATCCTCCGCCATCATGGATGGCGCGGAGCGTGATCGTTGCCATGTCGGCGTCCTGCTGACTCTTTCCGCTGCATCAGAGTTTGCGTAGGCGGATCTAATGCCTGCTTAAGGCGACCGTCGGCGCGGCCATAAAATTGCCTAGAATGCGACATATCGCCTGCCTGAATAGAACGGACGCTTGAAGTCCAACTCACGCGCAGCGTTGCCGCTGCCCGGATCAGACGAACAGGGACATATCCTTTCAGATGGCCGCATTCAGCAAAAACAGCATTCCTTAACTCACGCCGCACATCATTTTCCGAAACTGCATCAGGAATCAGACCGTGACTCGCCCGACAGACCCCCTCTACGGCAATCAATGGCATCTCGCGCAGATCGGCGACCTGGAGATGCTCTGGGACTACTACACGGGCAATGGCGTCGAGGTTGTGGTTTACGACGACGGCGTCGAGGGAACGCATGAGGACCTGAACGACAATTTCTCTCCCGCCGGTAGCTTCTCGTTCGGCGGCACGGTCTACGGCTCATCGCCGATGTCAGATGCGGACGGGCACGGCACGGCCGTCGCCGGCCTGATCGCGGCTGAGGCCAACAACGGGCTAGGAGGCACGGGCGTCGCTTGGGGCGCGACGATCGCGGCGCTTAACTATCTGGAAGACGTGCAGACGGGCGGACTGAGCGCGAGTCTCGCCGCCATCGCTCATGCCGCAAACTTCGATGTGATGAACAACAGCTGGGGCTACGGCCCCTACTACCAGTCTTGGCTTTCTCTGGCGGTTCCCGGCAGCGAAGGCAACCAGTTCGAGGCGCAGTACGCGGCGATATCTGCCAATGGGCGCGGTGGGCTCGGCACGATCATCGTGAACGCGGCGGGTAACGAGGCCTTGAACGCCAACGGCGAAAGCACGACGGCCAGCCGGCACGTCATCGCCGTCGGGGCGACCGACCGATATGGCAATACCACGAGCTATTCGAACTGGGGCGCGAACCTCCTCGTCGTAGCACCGGATGCCGCCTATACGACCGACCGGACCGGAGCGGCTGGCTACAACGCGCCCGGCGCGAACGAGAACCCGCCGGATTCGCTGGGAAATATCAACTATACCTCGATCTTCGGCGGCACCTCTGCCGCCGCGCCACTCGTCTCCGGCGTCGTGGCGCTGATGCTAGAGGCCAATCCCGCGCTCGGCTGGCGCGACGTCCACAACATCCTCGCGCTTTCGGCGAGCCATACCGGTTCGGCGCTTGGCAGCGGTCAGGGCGGATTCGAAGTCCAGGGATGGCAGATCGCCAATTCGGGCAACTGGAACGGCGGCGGTCAGGGCTTCAGCCTTGATTACGGCTTCGGCATGGTCGACGCCGACGCGGCAGTCGGGATGGCCGAGGTCTGGCTGGACATGTTCGGCGCCGCGCAAACCTCCGCGAACGAGGCCACGGCGAGCGGCAGCTTCGCTGGCGCAATCGGGATTCCCGATCTTGGCACAGCCCAGGCGCAGGCGAATGTTGCGCAGAACATAGACGTCGAAACGGTCATGGTCACTTTGAGCATGACCCATTCCTACTCGGCGGACCTCGTTGTGACGCTGATCGCTCCGGACGGCAGCGAATTCACGGTGATGATGCACGAAGGCGGCGCCACGCTGATGGACGGCGGACTGTCATGGACTTTCGGCGTCGAAGGCGCGCGCGGGCTGACGAGCCAGGGAACCTGGCTGCTCCGGGTCCAGGACCTCGCGGCCGGAGACGTGGGCACCATCACGGGGTTCAGCGTCGACATCTATGGCTCGACGCAACAGGGCTACGACGTTCACACCTTCACGGACGATTTCCTGAGCTACCGGGCGCAAGACGCGTCGCGAGGAACAATAGCGGCGACGAGCGCGAACGACTGGCTGAACCTCGCGGGCGTGAGCGGTGACATCTCGCTCGCGATGACGGCGGCGGCACCCCTCTATGTCGGCGGACAATACTGGGGCAATCTGACCGGTCCGATTGACTTCTTGAACATCTCGACCGGCAGCGGCAACGACACGATCCATTCCAGCTCAGGAACCAAGCGCATCAACCTTGGTTTCGGTAACGACACGCTTACCGTCGGCGATGCGGTCGGTACCTTCTCGGGCGGCGGCGGGATCGATCTGATTAACTACTACTATTCGCCACAAGGTGTGTCTGTCGATCTGTTGACCAACGCCACATCGGGCGGATGGGCGGCGAACGACACTATCAACGGGTTCGAGCGGGTCTATGGTTCCAACGTCGGCAACGACAGCCTAAACGGCACCAACGGTACGAACCTGATCCGCGGCTATGGTGGCAATGATGTGGTCTTCGACCGGGGCGGCAACGACACGGTCGATCTCGGCGACGGTAACGACGCGATCATCTCGGGCGGGGGCGCCGATACGTATATCGGTGGCGCCGGAATCGATACGCTGAGTTACTACTTCTCCGCAAACAGCGTTACGGTCGACCTATTGTCGAACGCGGTCGCGGGCGCATGGGCCGGCGACGACACGATCAGCGGATTCGAGCGGGTCTACGGCTCCAACGTCGGCAACGATGTGCTGCGCGGCACCGAGGGCAGCAACATCATCCGGGGCTATGGTGGCAACGACATCGTTTTTGCGCGCAATGGCGATGACCTGGTCGATCTCGGCGACGGCAATGATACCGTTGTCGTTGGCATCGGCTCAGACACGCTTGTGGGCGGCGCCGGGATCGACAACATCAACTACTATTACTCCAGTTCGGGCGTGCGGGTCGACCTGCTGCACAACACCGTCTCGGCGGGATACGCCGCGGGTGACGCGATCAGCGGATTCGAGCGGGTGTACGGCTCCAATACCGGCAACGACACTCTGCGCGGGTCGAACGACGACAACTTCATCCGCGGCTATGGCGGCAACGACATCGTCTTCGACCGAGGTGGCGACGACATCGTTCAACTCGGCACCGGCAATGACATCGTCGTCGCCGGCGATGGCGTCGACATCTATGACGGCGGTTCGGGGGGCGGCGACGAAGTCAGCTACTACTACTCCGCTTCCGGAGTGCGCATCGACCTGCGCACCAATTCCAGCAGCGGAGGCTGGGCCGGCGACGACACAATTTCGGGCTTCGAGCGGGTGTCGGGTTCGAACACTGGCAACGACACGATCATCGGCTCCACGGTCAACAACGTCCTCAGGGGCAATGGCGGGAACGATATTCTGAACGGGCTAGAGGGCAACGACCTGATCGACGGCGGCACAGGCAACGATATCCTAGTGGGGTCCTCGGGTGCCGACAGCTTTGTCTTCCGCGGCGGTCATCGGGCAGACCGGATCGCTGACTTCAGCAGCTCCGACGGCGACATCTTGTTGCTGGACGACACTTTGTGGGCCGGAACCCTGACCGCGAGCCAGATCGTGTCGACATTTGCAAATGTTATTGGCGGCAATCTGGTTTTTGATTTCGGTGGCGGCGACGTCCTGACGCTGGACGACCTAACCGTCACAGCCGGGCTCGAATCGCAGATCACTATCATCTGACGCTTGCCGGCACCTACCACGCAAAACAGCGGTCAGGCCGTCGACATGATTCGCGCGCGGTAAAGGCGCAGCAGTGCAAGGCCCAACGCCATGGTAATGGCGATCCAAGCCATAACGTAGACATAAGAAAGATAGGCCGCGTCATAGGTCGGATAGAACCCGCGGCGCATCTCCCCGACGACATGGACGAGCGGATTCAGCAGAAGCCAACCGCGAAATGGTTCGGGTACGACTTCAGGCGTGAATATCACTGCCGAGATCAGAAACATCGGCCGGTTTAGAATGCCCCAGACCCGATCCCACAGAGGGAACATCGCGAATAGAAAGCAGTTCAGCACCCCAATGCCCAAAGCCAGTCCGGACGCCATGATCAGGCTGCGCGCAATGGCGCTGTGGTCCAGAATGAACTGAAGATCGTAGAACATCCATAAGCCCATGATCACGATAACGAACACCAGCAAATGGGTCAGCGTGTTGATCAGCCATCGCGCAACCAGCGCGTCGATATAGGTAACAGGCGGGTACATCAGAAGTGGACGCGAGAACGCAATGGACATCGACACGCGGCGCGCGACGTCGAAGTAGAGCATGAACGGAAGATACCCTGTGGCGTAGAACAGCGCGAAGTTGTTGCCGAGGGATGGTGCTCTGATCGCGAGTGAAAAAGCGAACGACAACAGCGCGATACCGGCTGCTGGCTCGGCCACCGCCCAGAAGTACCCACCTGGCGAACGACCATAGGTCGTGCTCATCTCGCGAAGGATCAGCGCGCCGATGGCTCGAATGGCGCGAAACCGCCCGGACTGAACTGCAGGCACGTAGTTGATCGCGATGCTCCCGCTCGAACGACGCTGGATTTATCGCGTCGACTTATGTACCACGAAGGCTTATCGGGCAATAAGCATCTGGATTATCCGTGTGACAGAAAAACAGGCTGCCCCCGTACCACTCAGGCCGATGTCGGGCAACGAAATGGCCGAACCTGCCAGCCCCAAGCCGAAGTCCAAGGCAAGCCGTAGGCGCACGATCATCAAGGCGGCTTTCCTTTTGGTCGTTGCCGTTCCGCTGCTGATCGCCTCTTTCTACCTCTTCTGGGTGGCCGGCGACCAATATGCCTCGAAAACTGGTTTCGTCGTCCGCAAGTCTGACAAGACCGCGACAACGGCGGCCGAACTTCTCGGCGGGCTGACCTCGATCACGCAAGCGAGCTCGACCGAATCCACCATCCTCTACGAGTTCATCCGCAGCCAGCACATGGTCGAACTGGTGGATGAGAAGCTTGACCTGCGCACGATCTACTCGCGACCCGATTTCGATCCGATCTTCGCATTCGATCCCGATGGCAGCATCGAGAAACTGGAAAGGTACTGGGCGCGGATGGTGCGACCGCATTTCGACAGCAGCTCGGGCCTTCTGGAGCTGCGGGTGCTGGCCTTCAATCCAGACGACGCGCGCCGCATCGCCGAAGAGATCGTGAGGCAGTCTAGCATCAAGATCAACGACATGAGCGCCGTCGCCCGTTCCGACCGCACGAGCTACGCGCGAGAGGACCTGGAGAAGACGATCAACGTGCTCAAGGCTGCGCGCCAGTCGATGACGGAGTTCCGCAGCCGCAACAGGATCGTCGATCCAAAGGCCGACGTTCAGGTGCAGATGGGGCTGATCAGCACGCTCCAGACCCAGTTGGCAGACGCGATGATCGAACTCGACATGCTAAACCTGACCACACGCAACGAAGACCCGCGGATCAACCAGGTCGAACAGCGCATTTCCGTCATACGGTCGCGCATTGACGCCGAGCGCGGCCAGATCGGAGTCGGCAGCGGCTATGCCGGCGGAGAAGAAACGTTCTCTCAGATCCTGGAGGAATTCGAAAGCCTCAGCGTGGACCTGGAATTTGCCGAACGCGCCTATGTGGCGGCGCTTGCCACTTATGACGAAGCGCTTGCGGAAGCGAACCGGCAGAGCCTGTATCTTGCGACCTATATTGAGCCGACGCGGGCGGAAACTTCGGAATATCCGCGCCGCTTTACACTACTATCTCTGATGGCTTTGTTTCTCGGCCTCGCTTGGGCGATCGGCAGTCTCATCGCATACAGCGTGTGGGACCGCCACTGAGCCGCCATGATCAGGTTCGACAACGTCTCCAAGACCTACCGGCTGCAGGGCAAATCGAAGGTGATCGCGCAAGATATCAATGCGTTATTTCCGGACGGAACCTGCATCGCGCTGTTGGGGCGCAATGGTGCAGGCAAATCCACCCTCCTGCGCATGATCGCTGGCACCATGCGCCCGGACCGCGGTGAGATCCGGTCGAACGGCTCCATTTCGTGGCCTGTGGGGTTTGCGGGCAGCTTTCACGCCGATCTGTCCGGCGCACAGAACGCGCGGTTCGTCGGAAGGATCTACGGTGTCAACACCGAGGCTCTCCTCGAGTTCGTCGAGGGCTTCGCCGGGTTGGGACAGCACTTCCATTTGCCGTTCCGCACCTATTCTTCCGGAATGCGGTCACGACTTGCCTTCGGCGTTTCGATGGGCATCCGCTTCGATACCTACCTTATCGATGAGGTCACGTCGGTCGGCGACGCGAACTTCCGCGAAAAATGCGATCAGATGCTGGGCGAGCGGCTGCAAAATAGCAACGCCATCGTAGTGTCCCATGCGATGCCGACGCTACGGAAGCTCTGCAACGCAGGCGCGGTTCTGGAGAACGGAGATCTGACCTATTTCGACAACGTCGAAGAGGCCATCGCCCAGCATCATGCGAACATGGGAACGAAGGAGTGAGAGGGCCCGCTCGCGCGGCGGAAGCGCCGCCAGCCGCTGCACCAACTGAAGTCGGATCTGCGCTGCATCTATGCCACAACTATCGCCAACTTCTCCATGCGTTGGTCGACGCCCAGCGAACCGCCGGCCCGGTCACAATCGTCTATCTTCAAGACGACCTTCCCGTGCCAGAGGCCGTCCAGAGCCCGCTGGCCGACCTTTGCCCCAACGCCCGGCTGATGTTCCTCTACGACCGGCACATGATAGCCCGATTTGCCAATCTGCCTGGATGGTTCCCCGGCATCGCGCGGCGAAACCTGCGCCTGCCAATGGGCGGTGGTCCGCTACCGCGCCTCTGGTGTCCACAGGAAGTCGCTGGCGAGCATTTCGATATCGGATACATCTACCATCCTGGGTTTTTTAGCGCCAAGGTGTTTGCCGGTCTTTGCCGCCATGTCGTCATGCGCGAATCCGGCATGAACAACTACATCGAGCTATCGATTTCGCCCTTCAAAGCGGTGCTGCGAGCCCTGACCGGGCTCTCCCCCCGCCGTCAGGTCTGGGGCGAAGAGCGCTGGATCGACGCGATCGAAGTCGAAGCCCCTGAGGCCCTACCTTCTTCGGTCCAGCACAAGGCGCGACGAATGCAGTTCGCCGATGTGCTCGACCAAGCACCCTCGGGTCTGATCCGGGAGGCCGTCAGGCTGTTGGCCCCGGCCGTCGGCGATATCGACCTACCCGCTGGGTCGGCAATCCTGCTCACACAGCCGATCGATGAGTTGGGCCTCTGCACTCCCGCAGAGAAGCGCGAGATCTACGGCTATCTGGCAGAAGCTCTGTCACGCCGTGGATACAGGGTCTTTGTCAAGAACCACCCACGGGAAGAAACCTACCGCCTGCCCGGGACCGACGAGATGCCGCACGGTTTTCCGATCGAGACATGGCCCCTCGTGCATTCACGCCAGTTCGCACTCGCCGTAGCCTTGCATTCAGCATCTCTCGCGCAGTCCAGCACCAAATTCGCGGCCCGGAAAATCCAACTGCTCGGCGGGCTGGATGTTGATTGCGCCAGTCTGGACGACTGGAAACGGCTGATCGGCGAGAGCCTCGAACGACACTTCGCACATATCTGACCGGCTGCGATCGCCCCGTCAGATGCGCGCGCGCAGGAGCATGAACGCCTCCGCCGCCGCGCTGCCGCTCGCGGTCCCGCGCACCTGCGCAAGGGCGCGCACAGCCTCGGGGCTGCGGGGAAAGGGAAATGTCCCGATCTCGTCTCCGAACAGCTCAGTGATCTCCAGCTTGCGCTCGAGAAAGTCAGAGATGTCGACGAAGATGTCGGGGCGAAACGCCTCGCCGCGCCTGATCGCGGCATCGGTTTCCGATAGCGTTTCATATGCCAGCGCCCACCGTACGCTGGGGTAGCGGAACCATTTCGCGCAGGCGATACCCGCATCATGCACCGCAGCATGATCCGAATGCGCATCGCCACGATGCGGCACGAGCAGCGTTTCAGGGGCAATCCGCCGCACCACTTGTCCGATGGACGCCACGAGATCGCCGACCGGCAACGTATCGAGCCGCGCCGTCGAATGGCCGAGCTTCGTGACGCTCGCAAACCCGAATGCCTCAGTCACCCGGTCGATTTCGCCCTCGCGCCGACGAATCTTGTCTTCCGGCCAGCCATCCTCGGCCCGCATCTCTGTGGCGATAAGCCAGTGAATGGCATGACCGGACGCCTTCGCCCGCAGGAGATACCCGCCGGCACCTATGGTTTCGTCGTCCGGGTGCGGTGCAATCACGAGAACCGGGCCTTTCGCGTCGCTGCTCAGCATCACTGCCTCTCCATCACGAAACGCTTGTGCATCAGGCGCGCGTCAATCTCGGTCCGCGCGAGGATATCGGCGATCCGGTCCGAGGTGCGACCGTCACCATAGGGGGTTTCGCACCTGGCAACTTCGGCCCGGAACGCCTCGTCGAACGCCGCTCGGCGCAGGGCGTTGCCGATATCTTCGGTACCGTAGTCAGTGAAGATCACATTGCTGGCATGTTCACGTCCGCGTTGCCGCAGTCCGATATTCACGACAGGTAGGCCCAGAGTCGGCGCCTCGACAATGCCGGACGAAGAATTGCCAACCATCACGCGGGCGTGGCGCAACAGGTTGACGAAGACTTCTCGCTCGAGAAAGCTGAACAAGCGCACCCGATCGCAGCGCGCGGCAAAGGCGTGAAGCTCGGCGGCGACGGCATCGCTGCCAGGGTCGGTGTTCGGCGCCATTGCGGCAATGCGCAGACCGCTTTCTTCGAGCACGCCGCAGATCGAGGCCATGTGCGCCCGCGCGGCCGAGAAGTCGGTGATCGTGGGGTGATAAAGCAGAACCGCGTAGTCCGCACCGTCCCAACCCGACATCAGCGCCGCATCTAGCTGCTCGCGGGCCAAATTCGGCGTCGACGTGAGCCGGTCAAGCCCTGAGGCGCCGACGACGTGAATACGCCAGTCCTCTTCGCCAAGCGCCCGCAGTCGCTGGCCGCTTAGACGCGTCGTCGCCATGTGCAGATGCGCAAGCTTCGAGACGGCGTGGCGGACCGGATTGTCGACATTGCCGTCCTCGGCATGATCACCGCCGCCGATATGGACCACGGGAATGTGGTGATACAATGCAGCCATCGCACCGGTGATCGACTCCTCGCGATCCCCCATCACAACCAGAAAGTCCGGACGGGCGCGCGCGAACAGGTCGCTCATCCCGATAAGCTGCAACGCCGCGCCCTTGACCCGCCCGGACAGAGAGTCAGATGTCAGCAGAGATTCGATCTGGGCTACGATCGGGTAGCCGTCAGCCTCGATCTGCCTCACCGAGTGGCCATGTCGGGCGGTCAGATGCGCCCCAGTCACGATGATCCCTGCCTCCAGCCCGTCGCGGTTCTGGACGGCCCCGATCACCGGGGCTAGGATATCGTACTCGGACCGGATGCCGGTCAAGAAGACAATGCGTTTTGTCATACCGCCCTCAATACAGATCCGAATCCAGCATCGATAGACGCCAAAGCCTCGGGTCCGTCAGATCGCGGCCCGGATCGCCGAACTCCCGCGCACCGAAATAGGTGACTGGCCCGCCGGCGACGAAACCTGCGCGCTCGAGTACCAGCCTGTTGGCATCGCGGTTCAGGCACCACGCATTGACCCGCGTCCGTCCGTGCGCGCGCGCGACGCCGACCACCGCGAGAATCATCCCCCGCGCCGCATCCGCGCCATCGGCGCAGAAATCGACGAGGTCGAACGCGTCGTCGCCGTAGGACTTGAGGATCGCGTAGGCGGCGATCTCCTCTCCGTCGGGCAGTATGAGACGGGTGTAGCGGTTGACGGGATTCCGGTCGACGCGCCACCGCAAGATCGCCTCGCCGCGTGCTCCGCAGACTTGCACCGATGCCGCGACCCTTGCGGCGAGCTGGCCAAACCGACCGTCGATCTCTGGTACCTCGACCACATCAGTCGTTTCCGGCGCTGGCCGGTCGTCAAGGGTCAGGCTTAGATTCGCGATGTCGCCGACCGAGGTCCAGCCGAGTTTCCTCTGGAACGTCACGTTGCTGAAGACGTTCGGAAAGCCCCAGACCGCCTTAATACCCGACGCCGCCATGACGTCATAGAGCGCAGAACCGGTCTTCTCCATCAGACCCTGCCCGCGGTAGTCCGGATCCGTCATGGTCGTCATCGACAATGCCGCAGGTACGCTCTCACCGTCGATCTGCAACGGCGCGTGCGAGGCAGCGTAATGCGCGGCAAGCCGGTCGCCATCCCAGGCCAGAATGACCAACGGATCGCCGGCGGGATGATCGAGATAGCGCCACCGCCAGAAATCCTCGGCCATCGGGCGACCGAAGCTGGCTTGGAAGAGTTTCAGAATTTCCGTTTCTTCGCCTGGCCGCCATGGCCGGATGTCCAACGCCATCTTCCGCTCTCGTCTGTTCAATCACCGGTGGCCACCTGTTGAAGCATCTTGCCCGTCAATGCAATTGGCATGCTGCATTGTCTTTTGCGGGCCCGCCCGCTAGTCAGGGCACGAATTGGCGGAACGCTTCTTGCCGCGGTTCCGCACGGGCAACCCTGAAACGATGGTTGGTGGGCATGAAGAACGTCCTATTGATCGGTTGCGGCAATATCGGCTTCCGGCACCTGCAGGCTCTCGGCAGCGCCGTCAAAGGCGGCGCCGCCCTCAATCTCACGGTCGTGGAGCCGAACCTTTCCTCCCACGGCCGCATCGCCGCTTATCTCGCTTCACTCGGCGCCGCGACGCAAAGTGCACTTTTTAACGAACTGCCGCCCGGACCAGGCGCGTACGATCTGGCCATCCTCGCCACAAATTCGGCAGCGCGCAGAGCGGCCTTCGACGCCGTCCACAGCCGCTACACTCTGAAGTCGGTTGTTTTCGAGAAGGTTCTGTTCCCGACCCTTGGTGACCTGGACGCCGTGGCTGCAACGCTGCAGCGCGACCGGGTGGCAGGCTACGTTAACTGCGGCAGGCGCACTGCGCCGGGGTATCAGGCCTTGCAAAGCGCGCTTTCGTCCACCCCCGTGGATATCATCGTCACCGGAGCAAACTACGGCCTCGGCTCGAACGCCATCCACTTCCTCGACCTCGCCGAATTTCTGAACTCGGCGTCGATCGAAGCCATGGATGCCGCCGGACTTCAACCCGGTTCGGTGCCCAGCAAACGTTATGGCTACGTGGAAATCTTCGGGACGATATCAGCGCGGCTTTCGAATGGCGCAACTATTCGCGTCACTTGCGACCGCGACGGAGATCCGAATGTGGTCGTGCACCTGACCGCCGGCTCGGAAGAGTTTGAGATCGACGAGACCGGGCGCCGGCTGATCCGCGGTGGCGTGGCGGAGGACTTCGCGATGCGCCATGTCTCGGAGTTGACGGACACCTACCTTGAGCTGCTGAATGAGGGGCACTGCGTTCTGACGCCCTACGCCGACTCCACCGCCCAGCATCGTTTCTTTCTCAGCGAACTCCTGAAACATTTCGGCCAGCCTGCCGAACCCGATGAGGTCTGCCCGGTCAGTTGACCGGGCCGACGAAGAAGGACCGTTCGCATGGCATCAACTACCGAAGGAGGTGACCTGCTGCTCGTCGGTGCGGGCGACATGTCGGTTGCCTATGCCGCCGTATTGAATTCGCTTCGAATTCGCCCGGCCGTATTCGGGCGCGGCAAGGACTCGGCGCGCCGTTTCTTCGAGAAGACCGGACTGAGCGCCGGAACCGGCCCGCTTGCCGAGCAGATCGGCGTTTGTGGGTCTTTGCCCAGTACTGCCATCGTGACAGTTAACGCGCATGCATTGGCAAGCGTCACGACGATGCTGGCCGAAGCAGGCGTGAACCGCATTCTCGTCGAAAAGCCGGCGGCACTCGACATGGCGGAACTCAACGCACTCTGTACTGCGGTTCGCGCGGCGGGGACGGAGGTTTACGTCGCCTACAATCGGCGATTCATGGCCTCGGTTCTCCTGGCCGACCGGCTTATCGGCGAGGATGGCGGCCCAAGCAGTGTTAAGTTCGACTTCACCGAAGCATCGGCCCGAATTGCGAAGCTGTCGAAATCCAGGCGCGAGTTCGAAACCTGGTTCTACGGAAACTCGACGCACGTACTCGATCTGGCATTCCATTTCTTCGGCGCCCCGTCCTCGCTCGAAGCGACGGTTGCAGGACAGGCGGCGCTGGACTGGCACCCTTCTGGCGCAGTCTACGCGGGATTCGGCCGGAATCCGGCGGGTGCGATCATCTGCTGGCATGCAAATTGGCTGTCCGCCGGACGCTGGGGGGTCGAGGTGATGACGACGAAGCGCAAGCTCATCCTGCAGCCGCTTGAAAAGCTGCGTGTGCAGTTGCACGGCAGTTTCGCCGAAACCGAGATGGAGACGGACGACGAAGTCGACAGAGCCTTCAAACCCGGCCTGCTGCGGCAGGTACGCGCATTCTTGTACGGGGAAGATCGCAGCAGGCTGCAAACATTGGACGACCATGCCAATTTCGCGCGTTACTACGAACTGATACGAACCGGTGGGCGCCTCGGTGCGTGATTCACAAAGCCGGGCATGGGGACGCAACAGACATGAGCATATCGGGCAATTGCGAAAATCAGGTGGCCGGGGCGATCGCCTATGCCTTCGCGGTCGCGCAGGCCGGCAAGGCCGAGCTGGCCGCAAACGCCTTTTCGCTCGCGCGCCAGATTGCCGTCAGCCAAGCCAATCCTGCCAAGCTGGCGGCGCGCATCGACGCCGATACTGCCCACCACAAAAAAGAACGCGATGATTTCGCGGCCTGTTTCCAATCGGGGAGGAACGCGAGCGGCGAACCACTGCTGATATTTTCCGACTCGCTCGGCCTGCCTCGTGTCGATCAGAGGAGTGACGGCGCCGCGCGAACCTATTCGGGGCTCTTGGCTGGGGCTGAACACAAGCGCCGAGTGACCGCAATCTGCCAACGTTTTTTTACAACTGACAATGTTCTTGCCGTGTTGCAGAAGGATGAAACGCTCGGCCGCGATAGCGACGTCCTGATCCATGTCGGGTTGAATGACTGCGCCAACCGGATGTTTCTGGCAAAGGAACGGCTAGCGCTGGGGCTTCTCACGCCGGAGACCAACAAGCGGGTCGTCGAATTCGCGCGTCGCTACCGGCGTGATATTCTACGCTATTTGCCGTCGCGCAACTACGTGCCGCTCGAACGCTTCAGCGCAAACCTCAGTACAGTCACCGAGATCCTGAAAGCCCGTGGTGTCCGCAAGCTGATCCTGTCAACCATCGTCCTGCCGCCGACGAAGTTCTGGCCGGCAACGCCGGGCATCAACCGGGGCTTTGCGAAATACAATATGGAGATCATGGACGCCGTGCATCGCCATGATCTCATCTTGCTGGATGTGGACCGGATCATGTGGGAAAATCACTCTCGCGAGCCATTGATGGCCGACGGGATGCACCTTTCCGACCTCGGACATCAGTTGCTGGCGAACCACGTCGCCGCGCTTTGAACCCGCCTGTCCCTTGGGCGCAACCCCTGCCGGAGCGGTCGTGAAGGTCGTATTTGTCATCCAGAAACTCGCAGGGCTGCGCGGCGGCGCCGAGCGCGTGACGATCGATACCGCGCGGGCGCTGTCTCAGCGTGGATTCGAAGTTTCGATCGTATGTTTCGAACCGGGCCGCGGAGCCCCGGCCTACGATGCAGGGCCGGTCCGCGTCGAAAATCTCTTCCCCGCTGGAAGGGCAGATCGTCCGAAACCGTCGCTAGGCCCGTCTTCCGCCCCGAGCAAGCGACGGGCGGAGCGCTTCCTCAAGGCCGTGCCCAACGGCCTCGGACTCGGGCATCTGAAATGGGCGCTGACGCACGGCTTTTTCGTTCGAAGGCTTCGGCGCATGATCGAAACGAATCGGCCCGACGTGATTGTCGCGGCCATGCGGCCGGCGATCACCGCCGCCGCCTTTGCCGCGCGCGGCACGACGACCAAGGTCGTCGCCGTCCTCCACAACGTGCCCTCGGCCGACTATGATGATGCCACGCGCTGGGACCAGAACCCGGTCTATCGCCGCCGCAGTTTGGAAGCCTTCGACTATTGCGACCGCATCCTCGTGCTGCTTGAGGAATTTCGCGAATGGTTCCCTCCGGCCGCGCGCGAACGAGTGGAGGTCCTGCCAAACGCAGTGTCGCGACTGTCGCCACCGGACGTGACCCTGCAGCGTTCCAGGATCATCCTGTCCGTCGGGCGACTTACGGCGATCAAGCGCATCGACCTGCTGATCGAGGCGTGGGCACGGATCGCTGCGCGGCATCCGGATTGGCGGGTCGTGATCTGCGGCACTGGACCCGAGGAACAGCGGCTGCGGGCCATCATCGACCGCGTCGGCTTGCACGACCAGGTCACAATGCAGGGTGACTGCCCAGAAACCGGGGCCTACTACGACATCGCTTCGATCCTCTGCCACCCGGCCGCCCACGAAGGCTTCGGCCTCGCCGTGGCCGAAGCGCTCGTCCATGGCGTGGCAGCGATTGGCTTCGCCGATTGCCCAGGGGTCAACACACTGCTTCGCGACGGCGACAATGGCCTGCTCGTGCAACCATCGGACGAGCCGGTGGTGGCATTATCAGAGGCGCTGGAACGGCTTGTATCGGATTCGGAGTTGCGCTGCAGACTGTCGCGCCGGGGTCCGGACTCCATGGCCGATTATGCGCCGGCAAGAATCTACGCGCGGTGGGAGGCGCTGCTGCGAGAATTGGGGCGCTGTGACAAAAACGATTGAGCCAAAGGGACGGCCCGCAGCTCGGATCAGACCTGAAACGGCCTGTGAGGCCCGGCGAGAAAGCAGCTTTCCGGCAGATCGCTTTGGTCTCGGATCGCTTGCCCCGCTGGCATGTCGACGATCTCTTGCACAAGCCGAGCGAGACTGACGTCGATCCCTTCCATGATCTGCTGTTCCTGCGTCACAAACTGAGCCGCCTCGGCCCGCATCGCAGAAGGATCCTTCACGAATTCGGAAAGCATTCTGGCCAGTTCTGCCGGGTTGCGCAGAAGCGGTGCGCCGACGATGCGATGCTGCTCCAAGGGGTAATCAACACCCTCCGGTGCGAGACAGATGACTGGCCGGCGCAGCGATGCCGCCTCGACCACCGTTGCGCTGTAGGCGGCAAGCACGATATCGGCGCATTCGATGGCCTCCTTGGCATTGCCTTTCCAAATCTCCACCCGGTCACCCAGGCCGAGGTCCGCCGCGATTTCGAGATAGCGCAAAGCCCGCGACGGGGCTTCTTCGGGATGGGCCTTCAGGAAGATCTGGACGTCCTGTTCGGCGCTGCCTTCGAGCAGTATCCGCCAGACTTTCCCAAGCTGATTCCAGTTCGTCGGCTGGGAGAAGAACGCGAGGACCAGCCGTCCATCCTGAAAGCTATACCCGTAATCTCGGCTGGCGGCCTGCCGTGCCGCTTCTGTTCGCGCTTGCATCTCGTAACTTTCCGGCGCAGTCAGGCGCGGAGATCCAACTGTCCTGCAACGCTCCAATGGGATCCCAAACCCCGACGCAGCCTCACGGCGAAACGCTTCGGTGATGACGCCGCAAAAATCACTGTGGATCGTGGCGTAGCGGCAGTAGTTGGCATTCAGCCCATGCGGCTCAAGCGCGATGCTGCGTACGCTGTAGCGACGCGCGGCCGCCACCGCATTCGCAACGAACATATCGCGATATGGTGACATGACGACCACTTCGGGCAATGCATCCGCCGCGCTCATTTTGGAGAACCAACGATCGATCGAATGCGCCTCGACCATAAAGGAAATGAGCGCTTCGCGCACAAAGTAGGCCCTGCGGACGGCCAGTAGATGCACCGGGATGGAGCGGCGGCCGTCCTGAATCATCTCACGGACCACGCGGCGCAGAAGACCGTCCAACCAGGCTTTGATCCCGACCAAGCGCAGTTCCTGGGACTTGGAGATGCTGGTTTGCAGCCGGTATATTTCCGTAGCCGCAATTTCACCGGGCGCTCCCATTTCGTTCAAGACCGGCAGAGGATTGCTTCCGGCGAAGCCCATCCGCGTTTCAAATCGCTTCAGCAACGCATCCAGATAGGCAGCGGTGGAGTCATTGTAGGCGCTCGTGGCGGCACAGAGGAACAACACGCGGGTTCGGCCATCCCGCGACCATTCAACAATCGGCGCCGTCGCATCTCGAATGACATCGTGAAATTGACCTGCATAGACGGACGGAGGCGGCCCCCAGTAGCCACTGTCGGGCAGTTCCATTGACCCGTTCCGCAGCTCAGCCAGGCGCGGCGCGAACGTTAGCCTTTCCGACACGGATTTCGCGGTCGAAACGACCTCCACCCGCGGATCGGTGGTCAACTCATCCAGCCCTGCAAGCATGGCGCAAAAATCGCGATCCTCTATTCGCGAGCCCAAGGCGATGACGATGTGGTCAAATTCGGGATCGACGATCAGTCTGCGCAGGGCCGCCAAGGTGAGCGACGGGAAGAACAGGCGGTCGGCAAGGTTCATTTCCGCGAAAATGCGAGTGTCTGGCGGCAACCAGTCAACCCCTTCCCCAGTCATAGCCAAATCATCATAGATACGCTTTGCCTGGTCCCGCGTTTCCTGATGGAGCGCGTGGTACTCCGCCGAGAACCGGGTCACACGGCTCCGCGCATTTTCGACGTTGATCGGAAGATCTCGGTCGCAGTGAAGCGGCTCGCCGGCAAAGTCCGCCTTCCCATAGAGATCGCTGAGCGAGTAAAGCGTAACTTCTTCCGCACCCCCGAAAAAAAGTGACAGGTTTTGCGTGTCTCTCAGTGTGGAAGCGACAATCAGGCAGTGCCGTTTGCGGCTGCGGAAGCCGCTCTCGGGGAGGCTGCGCAGACAGGCGTCCCGTGGGGGTTGATCCAACCGTGCGCCGAGACTGTCGATAGCCGCGCTGTAGCCTTCGGTCTGCCATGGCAGAAGCGCTTCGACCGCGCGGGCAAGACGCTGCATCTGCCCCTCGTCGAGGCAAATCGCACCGGCTCCCACCACGGCCGCCGCGCTGACGTGGCTGGTGCGGATGCGCCGGGCCAGACCCGCATCAGCTTCAGGGTCGAGCGCGCAGAGCACGGCTGCGGCACGCTCTTTCGTAAGGCTCGAACGGGCAAGCCCAGTCCAGACCACAAAGTCGCTGCTGCGCGAGAAGGCGAGTTCAACGAACTGATCGAGATCAGACCTGCGACGGCCATGCAGAAAGAACACCCGTCGCTGCACGTCTTCCCAGCCCTTGGGCATCGTCGGCGATGTCCAGAAGAACTGGTTGCCCGTGGCAACGCCGAAGACCTTATCGACAACCCGAGCCTGTCGAATCGCGACAAAACGCATGCCCCACGCTAGACGCCGCTTCAATGGCGCCCAGATGCGCTTCGAGAACGCGGACATGCGAGAGTCGCCCAGAAACCGGGGAAGAATACGGGCCCCGTGATACATTCGACCGATGCGTTTCGACACCCAGTCTCCTAGCATTCACTCCACCTTTTCCGCGCCGAGCCGTATTTCGCCGCCGGACAATGCTCGATCCGAAAGGATCGTCCGTCAGGCCCGTTTCATTAAGAGTTCAACCAACAAGAAATCCAGCTCGTGATCGATATCGACCGACCGTTCTCGCGGCATCCGGTAGACCCTCGCTCGTCCGTGCCATAATCCCTTGTCCAGACTGTGCCGATGCCAAACATAAACCGAGCCATTCATCGACAATACTTCTGGCGCCTCCTGGCGCGATGTCACCGTGTGGCCGAGCGATTTGACGAGTCCGACAGTGCCGTCTGCGGCGACCTCTACCATGTTGAAATACGGGTTCTTTTCCGCTTCATAGCCGGTGATGACTACATCCGTTTCGTCATCCAGAAGCGCGATTGCATTCGAGATGTCAGATACGGCGCGCAGGGGCGATGTCGGGTCGAGATCTACTATGCAGCTCACATCGACGCCGCTGTCGACCACATGAGCCACCAAGTGCTGGATCACAGGCAGTTTCGGCGCGGTGACCGTTGCCATCTCGTCGGGGCGACGAAACGGGACCGTCGCCCCCCAACTACGCGCGACTTCAGCGATCTCGTCGTCGTCGGTGGAGACATAGACCGCGTCGATCTCGGGGCAGGCAAGCGCCTGCTCGATCGTGTGGGCGATCAGCGGCTTGCCGCAGAGATCACGCACGTTCTTGCGCGGAACTCCCGTAGAGCCCCCCCTGGCACAGATCGTTGCGATCGTCGTCATCTCATTCGTCTCCCCTGCGGTCCCATGCAGAGACCGCTTGCATCCTCAGACTTGCCGCGCCGGCACGCCAAGCACCATCGCGCCATGGGCCGCATCGCTGACTACCACCGCCCCCGCCCCGACCACCGCGCCGTCGCCGATGGTCACGCCCTGCCTCAGAACGGCTCCAAGGCCGATAAGGCAATCGGCACCGATCGAGACATTGCCTCCCATTTGGCTGCCGGTGGCGATATGGGTGTTCGCGCCGATACGGCAGTCATGTTCGACGATCGCGCCTGAATTGATGATTGCCGCTCTTTCCACCACCGCGCCCGGACCGACGATCGCCCCGGCCCCGACAAAGACGCCATCATCAAGGTGCGCGGACCGAGAGACGACCGCGGACGGATGCAAGGCCACTGGCATCTGCGCCGTGCTCAGGTTCCCGAGCAAGCGCCGCCGGCGAGCCGCCCCGGCTGCATCAACGAAGCCTAAACCGAGGACGAACCGCGCACCGTCGGCGGCCAGCGCGTCTATTGCATCGTCATTTCCAAGCCATTCCCCGAGAACCTTGGACGCCCGCTCCGCGGCCTCTGGTGCGATGTAGCCGATGGCCGCCTGTCCCGAGAGCGCAAGCGCCTCGGCCACGACGACGGCGTGGCCGCCGCCGCCTATGATAACAAGAGGCGAACCCTCACCCGCCATGCAAATGGCCGAGCGTCAGGGGCACATTCTCGTCCAGATCGACCTTCACGCGCCGTCCGATCACGAATGGAAGGTAGCGCGGCGCAATCCCGGTACCGGGTCGCAAGATCGCCAGATCCGCGGCGGTCAACTCCTCGCCGGCGCGCATCGCGCGCGTGGTGACAAGCGACCTCCGGCCGAGCTTTGCGGTTTCCCGCTCCTGTTCGGTGGGGGTCTTGCGCCCATCGCCGATCGCGCTTTCCACCGCACGGATATTGGCGACGAATGCCGAGAACTCCGCGGGCTCCATCGAGGCCTCGTGATCGGGGCCGGGCAGAGCGCGGTCGAGCGTAATGTGTTTCTCGATGATCGAAGCGCCAAGTGCAACCGCCGCCAGCGAAACCGCCTCGCCCATCGTATGATCTGACCAGCCTACCGGGATCGCAAACGCCCGCGCGATCGTTCGCATCGCGGCCAGATTGCAGTCCGAAGGTGCTGCCGGGTAGTTCGACACGCAATGGAGGACGGATACTTGCCGGTTCCCCTCCGAATAAATCGCACTCAGTGCATCCTCGATTTCAGACAGCGTGCCCATACCCGACGACAGGATGACCGGCTTACACTTCTGTGCGATGTGGCGCAGGAGCGGCAGATGAGTCAGATCGCCTGAACTGACCTTGTAGGAGCCGACCCCGATCCTTTCGAGTAGATCCGCCGCCCGTTCGCTGAAAGGTGTGGAGAGAAAATCAACCCCCCGCTCCGCGCAATAGGCGCTCAAGCGGATGTAGGCCTGATCGTCCAGTTCCAGCGATTTCAGCATCTGATACTGGCTTTCATCGCTTTCGGTGTTCGCGATCTGGTAAGCAGCCTTACTGGCGCTCCGGGTCACCAGCTCGTCGGCATAGAAGGTTTGGAACTTAATCGCATCGGCACCAGCAACCGCGGCCGCGTCGATCAGCTGCCGGGCGAGCGACTCATCTCCATTGTGGTTAACACCGATCTCGGCAATGACGTAGCAGCGATCTTTCATGATATCGGCCTTCCGCCTAGATCCGCTGGTCGAGGGATTTCGCGCTCACAACGTGGCCTTTCAGAAAGCTCGCTTCGACCGCACCGATAGATGCTTTCAATTCATCGATGGTGACGGGCCGCGACTGGTGGCTGCGGCCGAGAAGGCCTTTCAGATCGTCCAGAAGTCTCGCGAAGGCATCCGGGTTCTGGGGCGCCTTGTATGCGATGCGCAGTATGGAGGGCATCGGCGTCACCAGCGCCTCTTCGCCTTCGGCGACGAACTCCTCGTAGGGCTTTTCGCCGGCGGTATCGAGGGGGGTCAGCAGCACCGGCCATTTCCTGGCCGCCGCGAGAGCCTCTACGCTGGAAAGCGCCTCAGCTTCATCGCGGGTGAAGACCGGCGCAATCCCCTGCGATTGGAGGAACCGAGTCGCAACATCCTGTAACAGCACCAGATGCTTTTCCGGCCTGAGAGCTGGCGCGGCAATGCCGCCGGGCTCCAGCCCGAATGCGGCAAGCGTGCAGAGATGACCGGATTCAGGCAGGGTCACGAAGAACCGGCGGCAACCCTCGGGGCAGGCCATCGGCTGCCGCTGCGCCAGACGCATCTGCCATGACTGCAGCAACGAACCGTTGGAAAAGGCGACATTCGCAAACCGCGCCGAGGTGCTCGCCAGCGGCTCCGCCCGATCCTGCATCGGCAGAAACAGCGCGTGCTCCATCAGCCGCTTCGTCGCACCCATCATCGAGCTTGGATTGGCCGCCTTGTCGGTCGACACGCAGAACATACGCTTCAGCCCCCGCGCCTCCGCCAACATGCGAGCAAGGTTCTCAAGATGCAGGACGTTGGTTTCCAGCATTGCCAGGATACTGTAGGCGTCCTTTTCGCTGCGTACGTGCTTAAGCGCGGCGAAGTTCAGGACGTAATCGTAGTCCGTAGCGCGCGCGTTCAGCCAAAGCGCGAAGGGGGCGCCGCCATAGTCGAATGGCAACGTCAGAAAGTCATCGACTGGGAACGGGACGGGCGACGCGCGGACCGCACGCACCAGTTCTGCTAAGCCATTTTCATTATGGTCGATCACGTGCATCGCCTTCGGCCCGAACGCGGCAACAGTGCGCAGCGTTTGAAACCCGATGGAGCCCGCACCGCCTATAACCAATATGCGCGATCCCGAGATCATCTCGGTCAGACTACCCTTCAGCGCGTCGATATCGGCTGCAAAGAAACTTGTCCCGCGACCGACAATTTCGCGATCGAGCGCCGCATTGGACAGATCCATATCCAGCATCAGTAGCCCGCCTCGAATATATCCAGTGCCCGTTCATACTCCTCACGCGTCCCGACGTCGATCCAGCGGCCCTGATGGGTGAACGTGCCGCTACGGAGATCTCGGGTGCGCATATCTTCGAACAGCGTCGGCAGATCGTAAAACCGGCCTTTCGGCACCACCGGTAGAACCGATTTGGAGAGCATATAGATGCCAGCATTGATCTGGAAAACCATTGTCGGCTTCTCTTCACTGCCGACAAAGCTGCCGTCGTCGGTCTTCCTCACGACACCGTATGGGACTGTGTAGTTGTGGTCGCGCACGACCATCGTGGCGTCCCATCCGCTGCTCAAATGCCTCTCTCTCAAGGCGTTGAGATCGAGATCGTTGAGGATATCGCCATTCAGGCACACGAAGGGTTCCGACAATGTGGCCGGGTCGATCAGGCCCAGTGCGCCGCCTGTTCCCATGCGCGATGTTTCATGCACATAGGCAATTTCCACGCCGAGCGAAGCGCCGTCACCGTAGTGATCGACGATCATGTCGCCGAGATAGTTGATGGACAGGACAAAGCGCCCCACGCCCTCGTTGCGCAGATGCTCGATTATGTGAGTTAGAATAGGCTTGCCGCCGAGCTTGATCAGCGGTTTCGGGCAGGCATCGGTAAGCGGTTTCAGGCGCGATCCGAGCCCACCAGCCATGATTACCGCGGTCAGCCGTTCCGGTGCACTAACCGTCCAGAGGACATACAGCGCCTCCAATCTGTCGCCGCGCAATAGGGGCAGGTACTCTATCCCGCGCCATAGCATACGAGAGCGCACCTCGGTCGGATTCAAGACCTCTTCGAGAACCACAGGATTCCGGTTGGCCGCATCCGATACAGGCGCTTCGAGCGAACCGTTCGCGGCCAGGAAACGGCGGAGATCACCATCCGCCGCAACACCATAGAAACGACCGGATTCGGCATCCAGAACTGGGGCAAGTCGCAGGCCCGCATCGCTCATTACGGCCATCGACTCGCGTACCGACTGGTCGGTGCGCACGCAGACGCGACGCAGGTCCTCGCCTGTCAGCGTCGTCAACCGCATTCCGCCTCCGTCCTGCCGCCCGCCGTCACCGCGCCGGATCTGGAGGCATCACGGCCTGCATTCCGACCCCAGAAGTCGTCCGCCGCGGCAACGACGGTCGCAAGGTCCTCCGCCGAAAGACCTGAGGAGCAAGGAAGCGGGAAGATGCGCGGCCACAGGTCCTCCGCCACGGGCATCCTGCTGGCAAGCGCATCGGAGTAGGGGGCTTGTAAGTGCACGGGTTTCCAGAACTGCCGCAGATCGACGCCCGCGGATTTCATATGAGCGCGAAACGCGTTGCAAAGTGACAAATCGCCACCGGTGTACCAGACGCCGGAAAACCAGCGTGTGTTTGAGCCGAAAGGCGGCGCGGGGAATGGGGACAGATCGGAGTGTCGTGCGGCCAAGTCGTCGTAGTACGCGCCGACCTCCTGCTTGCGGCGCAGGAATTGCGGCAGCCGTTCCAGCTGGGCCACACCGACAGCGGCTTGGATGTTCGTCATTCGGTGGTTGTAGGCTACGATGTCGTGTTCGTAGTTCTCTCCGACCCGGCCGGTAGAGATGAGATGCGCGGCATTCACCATCAACTCATCTTCAGCGGCCGCAATGGCTCCGCCGCCGCCGCAGGTGATGGTCTTGTTGCCATTGAACGAATAGCAAACGGCATCAACGCCGGTCTTGGCTAGATTCGTGCCGCCACTCGCCTCCGCGCCGATTGCAGCGGCGGCGTCGACGACGATACGCAAGCCGAATTCCCGACCAAGTGCCGCAAACCCTTCGAGATCGACGCTCGCGCCCATGATCATTACCGGCATGATGGCGCGCAGAATGCGGCCGCTGGCGACATGGCGCCGTCCCTTCGCATGCTGTTCTGTTTCGTCCTCGATCAACCGCCGGCAGAGCGCCAGATCCAGCGACCAATACTCGCGGCCACTGTCGACTAGCCAGACATTCGCTCCAGAATGGCGAACGGCGTTGGCGCTGGCGATGAATGTGAGGCTCGGAACCATGACGAGATCGCCCGCCGAAATCCCCAGCGTTTCCAGCGCGATCTGAAGCGCGACCGTGCCGGAACTTACGACCACCGCGCGGTTGCTGCCGCTCAGTTCGGCAATCTCCGCCTCGAACCGATGAACGAACGGCCCGACAGAAGAAACGAAAGAGGAAGCAATGCACTCCTGAAGGTACGCGGACTCGTTCCCGGTCAGATCAGGGATTGCCAGTGGAATCTTCATATCTGTACTAGTCCACTCCAGATTGTGGCCGGATCGTGCGAGTCGGCTACGATTTCTTCCATTGCGAGGTTGCTGTCAAAGCGCTTCTGGTAAATTCTTACGCCAACCCTGCAATAATCCCAATCCACGGGAATGACACCAACCGCGGGAAAGTTGGTGCAAGCGATGCTGAGTGCTGAAATCCGCTCATCTGAAAACCCGTTGCATCAGATGCGCAGCCAGGTTGCGACCGGCCTGCCAACGCGAAAGACCGATCCGCTCACGATACATGCGCCAAGTGTCAATGGTTGCCGCGATCCGGTTGGCCGAGAGCGATCCGGGACGCACGCGGTGAACGGCGAGCGTTTCGTTCAGCCCCTGCGCCGGACCACTCTGCATCACGATTTCAAGCCATAGCGCGAAGTCGTGGCGGCGTCTAATTTCGGGCATGTATTTCCGGCCGAGTTTCTCGCGGTCATAGACCGCTGTCAGGCAACCGATGACATTACCGCGCAGCAACGTCTCATAGTCGACATGCTTCGGCACCTGTCGCACTCTCTCGCGGCCCGCGCTGTCCCGACGGCAATAGGCGGTGAACGTCAGGGCCGCGCCGGTCTGGCGCATGAAGGCAATCTGGCGCTCTAACTTTTCCGGCAGCCAGAGGTCGTCGGCATCCAGGAACGCAACGTATTTTCCCTTGGCGACCGAGATGGCCCTATTGCGCGCCGCGGCGGCACCCTGCCCCGCCTCCGAACGCATCACGACGATTCGCTGATCTCCGGCCGCATGATCTTCGGCAATTCGGCGGCTCGCATCCTTCGAACCGTCATCGAAGATTATCAGTTCCCAGCCGCTGAACGTCTGCGATTGCACTGATCTTATGGCGTCGGTCAGCGTCGCCGCGGCATCTCGCACCGGCATGACAACTGACACTGATGGGACCGGATCGGCTTCGCAATCACCGACGCCAGTACTCTCGTTAACAGACCGCATTCTGTGTGGTCCTTGCGGCGAGTCGGGGACTCATTCCCCAGCGACTATATTGCGGCCGCCCTGCTGCTGCGCAGGCGACACGGCAATTGGCGCGCCAAGCTCATACTCCGCAATCCAACGGCGCAGCGTGGCGGTCAAAGCTATCTCATCGCAGTTCTCGACCGCGTCCCTCAGGTCACGCAGGAGAGCCGCCAATTCCAACTCCGACAGATGCGCCTCGCGGACCGAGATGATCTTCGGATGGGCGGTCATTTTGGCGCCCTTACTTACCATGAGTTCTTCGTGAAGTTTCTCACCCGGTCTAAGACCAGTGATCACGATCTCAATGTCACCGTCGGGATTCGCCGCATCCCGAACCGTGTAGCCAGACATCTCGATCAGTCGCCGGGCAAGCTCACGGATTGCAAGGGGCGCCCCCATGTCGAGAACGAAGACCTCGCCGCCCTCGGCGAGGCTGCCCGCGATCAGCACCAGCCGCGCCGCTTCCTGGATTGTCATGAAGTAGCGCGTGACCGCCTCGTCGGTCAGCGTAACCGGGCCTCCGGCGGCGATCTGCTCTTGGAAGAGCGGGATGACCGACCCCGAAGAGCCAAGCACGTTGCCGAAGCGCACGATCGAAAAGACGGTGCTGGTGCTCTGCGCAGCCTGCCCCTGCACAACCAATTCGGCGATGCGCTTTGTCGCGCCCATCACGCTCGCCGGACGGACGGCCTTGTCGGACGAGACGAGGACGAAACGGCCCACGCCGCACGCCCGCACCTTCTGGGCGAGGGCCGCCGTTGCAAGAGCGTTGTTCGCGATTCCGGCACGCGCGTTGGCCTCGACGAGCGGCACATGCTTGTAGGCGGCCGCGTGCAGAACGACGTCGATCCGGTGATCGGTCAGCACACGCTCTACGAGCGGCCCGTCGCCGACCGAGCCAAGGACCGGCACGATGCGGATATCCAGACCCTCGGTCAGAAGCCGCATCTCCATTTCGGCGTTGTAGAGTGCGACCTCGCTCAGTTCGAACAGCACGACCCGGGCCGGGCGGCAGGCGATGACCTGGCGGCACAGTTCGAGCCCGATCGACCCGCCGGCACCCGTGATCATGACGTTCGCGTCGCGATAGGCGTCGCAGCCGCAATTGATCTCGTCATGCAGGCCGGCCCGGCTCAGAAGCGCGCTCGGGCCCGCTGGCATGAGTTTGTCGACCATGTTGTCTTCACCGATGAGTTGGGCAAAGGCCGGCATCGTCTGCACTTCAAGCCCGAGCTTGGCCATCCGGCTGGACAGAAGGTTCTGCTTGTGAATCGACAGTGACGGCATCGCGAGGATCACCCGGTCGATCCGGTGGTGGGCAAGGATACGTTCGACATGGGCGCCCGAGTAGACCGGCAGTCCCGCGACGATCAGGCCGCGGAGCGTCGCATTGTCGTCGACGAAGGCAATTGGCAGGATATCGGTGCGGCTGCGCAGCGCGGCGGCTAGCGCCATCCCCGTCCTGCCCGCGCCATAGATCAGAACGCGCGAAATCTCCGCGCTTTGCCGGTAGATGGCAAGCAGCAAATGCAGCAGGCAGATCCGGCTGCCTGCGCACAGCGCAAAGAATACGAGGCCGAAGATGACGTGGAACCCGGCCGGTGCGCCAAGCGCGCCGATCGTGGCCAGAGCAGCACTTATCGCGCCAAGGATCGCGGCAAACAGCGCCGTCTTCTGTGCCGCCGCCATGTCGTAGTACTTGAGCCGCACTTCCGCTGTCCTGAGCGGGAACGACAGCGCAAAACTCGCGACCATCAGAAGCGGCACCAACGGCCAGTTTGCCGTGACAAAACGGATGGGTGTGATCGTGCTGTACTGGATGACCGAGGCAGCGAGGAAGGCGACGGGTACGAAACCGATGTCAAAAAACAGAAGCACAAGTCGCTTTTGCGCGCGCGTCATCGACAGGACGAGCTTCACCATGGATGTGCCACCTCGTTCGCCACGCTGCTCAGGAAACCGATCCGGAAACCCGAGAGGTGCGTGTTATTATTGTCGCCGTCGCAGTAATAGAGCCGTCGCCGAACTCTGCAAGACCATACCCGCGGTTGTACGATTTCCACAGGCTTTTCGGCGGAAAATCACCGGTTTCCGCGCGTTTAGGACCGATTCGCAACAGATGCGAGGGTACGGGCGAGGATCGCGATGTCGAAACAGATGCCTTGGTTTCGCTGATAGATGAGGTCTAGACGCGCCTTCACAGGGATGCAACGCCTTGAATAAACACGATTCGTCTCTTCGGCACTCGCGCACGGGGCGAGTACTCGCTCCTCGTGACGGTGATAGAGAAGCGATGCGAGCCCCGTCACGCCGGGACGCGACTTTAAAACCGCACTGTAAGTTTCGGGAAACGCATCCACATATTGCCGAAGTGGTGGACGGGGGCCGACGAAACTCATGTCTCCGGCGAGAATGTTGAAAATCTGCGGCAGTTCGTCGAGCCGGCTGCGCCGCAACAGCTTGCCCGTGGGCGTGATCCTGGCGTTCTTGTCACCGCCGGAAACACCGCTGTCGACGGGCGCCGGCCGCATCGTGCGGAACTTCCACAGATTGAACGCACGGGAGGGATCTCGCATGCGTTCGGACGCGTAAAGGACCGGCCGTCCCTGAGCGGCGAGAAGCGCGATCGCGATAGTGCCCATGAGCGGCAGGAACAGCGGCAGAAGCAAGAGTGCAAGCGCGATGTCGAAGAAACGCTTTCCGGGTGTCATCGCGTGCCCTCCCCCTTGGCCACAACCGCTCGGTAGTCCGCCGCGACCTGGCCCGCCTCAGCGCGGGGCAACCAGGAAACCAGACCCCGCAGTCGCGCGACGTCAAGCGCGACTTCCCGTGGGAGCGTTTCCGGCGCCGGCCGTGCCCGCCAATCGCGGCCATCGGCGTCCAGTAGCTCGTCCATCCGGACCGTGCCATCGAGCGCGACGTTGAGGACTTCCGGCAACGCCTGCCCCTTGCGCGACATCGCAAAGAGCGCCGCTAGCACGCGTGCCAGTGCCAGTGGGCCGATATAGCTGCGCGCCGGTCCCCGCCCGTCGGCGAAGAGATCGAGCGCCTGTGGTTCCGCTCGCGGTACTGCACCAAGAAGCTGATCGGCGCCCGCGACATTGCCGATGCGCAGTATCGTCATCTCCGGCGGGATTGGCCCGGCGGTGGCACGCCAGCCCCAGGCCCTCTGCTCCATCTCCTGCTTGGCCCTGCCATAGTCGGCAAGCGGTGACAGCGCGGTGACTTCCGATGCCGGGCCGGTGGGGGCGCCGTAGACCGCAGCGCTCGAGACTAGAAACACCCGACCCGCACCCGCGTCCCGCCCCGCCTGCAAGGCAGCGAGCGCAAGGTCGGTGTGAACTTCGAGCGCCTTGGCATCGCCGCCGGTCGGACCAGCGAGGTTTAATATCGCGTCCGTTCCTTCGGCGGCAGCGGCGAAACGCTCGGACTCGGCCAGCGGGTCAAAGACGAGCGGCCCGACCCGTCGATCCTGCCAAGCAAGCCCCCCCTGCCCCGCCGCATTCCAGGCGAGGCGCAGCAGACGGCCGAGCTTGCCGCTTCCGCCCACGACCAGCACGCGCCCGATATCGGCGGGGCGCTTGGGTTCGGCTGATCTGCTGGTGTTCGGCATCGGTTCGTGATCCGGCGGTTCGGAGCGGGATTATCACTGCCGGGCAGGTTTGGAAACGGCGGGAGGCGGCTCGGAGGCGGGTTGTGCTTCGCCGCCCGCTTTTCCATCATGCGCGCCAAAAGGGGTGTCGGCGCGGAGGAACGACGGAATGGCGACGGGCAGAAACATCCGTACATGGTTCGAAGGTCAGTGGCATGACGGAGACGTCGCGGTGATGCGGGCGGCCGATCACGGCAGCTGGCTCGGTACGACAGTCTTCGACGGCGCACGCTGGTTCGAGGGCATCGCACCCGATCTCGACAAGCACTGCGCGCGCGTGAACCGGTCGGCCGAGGCGATGATGATCACGCCGACTCATTCAGCCGAAGAGATCGCCGCAATCGCGCGCGAGGGGCTCGGCCTCTGTCCCAAGGATGCCGCCGTCTACATCCGGCCGATGTACTGGGCACTTGACGGCGGCGATCTGGGCGTCGTGCCGAAGCTTGGCGCCACCGGCTTCGCAATCTGCCTCGAAGAGATTCCGATGGCGCCGGCAGGCAGCACGACCCGTTTGACGACGACCCGGTTCCGCCGGCCGGTGCTCGACTCGGCGGTCACGAACGCAAAGGCGGGCTGCCTCTATCCGAACAATGCGCGGATGCTCGCCGAGGCAAACGCGAAGGGCTACGACAACGCGCTTGTAGCCGACGCGCTCGGCAATGTGGCCGAGACGGCGACGGCGAACGTCTTCATGGCCAAGGACGGCGAGGTCTTCACCCCGATCCCCAACGGCACCTTCCTGTCGGGGATCACGCGGGCCCGCCACATCGACAACCTCGTCGCCGACGGCGTGAAGGTCCATGAATGCGTGCTGGGGTTCGACGACTTCCGCGCCGCGGACGAAGTCTTTCTGTCGGGCAACATGTCGAAGGTGACGCCGGTCGTGGAATTCGACGGTACCCACTATCAGCACGGCCCTGTGGCGAAGCGCGTGCGCGAGCTCTACTGGGACTGGGCCCATTCGGCTGATTGACGGCGAGGATTGCCTTGGCCCGCACGAGCGGCCATGATCGCGCCTTCTGACGGGGGATATTCATGCGCAAGTTTCTGGTGGTGCTCGACGACAGCCGCGAATGCCTGAACGCGATGCGGTTCGCCGCGTTGCGCGCCGCGCATACCGGGGCGGGAGTGACAATACTCTCGGTTATCCCGCCTGAGGAGTTCCAGCACTGGATCGGCGTCGGCGACATCATGCGTGCCGAGGCGCGTGAACGGATTGAGGCGCATTTCGAGGTGTTCGCGAAATGGATGCGCGACCGCCAGGGGATCGAGCCGCAACTCGTGATTCGCGAGGGCGAGCCGGTGTCGGAAATCCTCGACCAGATCAAGGAGGACACCGAGATCGGCGTCCTCGTTCTCGGCGCGGGCACCGACAAGTCGGGCCCCGGACCGCTTGTCACGCAGCTCTCGAAGACCTCCGGCAACCTGCCGATCCCGATCACGATCGTGCCCGGCGAGATGTCGAAGGAGCGGCTGGAAGCGATCACCTGAGCCAGATTTCACGCGTGAAGGCAGTGGCAACAGGCTGAATTTAATAAGCTTTTCTTGTGACGTTAGCTTTTCCGAAAGCATTTCGCACCGGTGCAACACGCCATTCAAACGCCGCGCCACGCACCCCCTGCACCCGCATCCCGCCTCCCGTGACCGCTTGGAATCCGGAACAAACGTCGATTTGAAGCGCACCGGAATGCGCCTGCGGCTGAAGAGTGACCTATCTCGCTATTCTCTTTTCCGAACAGCCGCGACGGGAGCTCATCGCCACTGACAGATTGCACTGATACAAGCTTTCGCCATTCCGCAAACCGTCGCGATGTAAATCGCAATCGGCTAGCCTTGTGGGCCTGCGGCAAAGCGGCGCTCATCCAAATCTACCGCGAACACACAAGCTCGGTGAAGACGCGAGCAATCAAGCCGTAACGGATACGACCTGAAAACCTCTCTTTGACGCTCGTCAAGCGAAGGTCGACGCAGAAAGCTAAACTTCTAGCTGAGTGCCGGCGCAAAGCCTGTCTGGTGCTGGGAGCCTGTGAAATGGCGCGGCACCTAAGTGGCTTCCTGTTCCTACGATCATCAATTTCTAGTCGGAGAGCTCAAAATGCAGATGAATTTCAAGTCACGATCAGCCTTTTTCGGAGCTACCATTGCCGCATCGGCTGCCATGACAGGGGCCTGGGCGCTGGATACCGGCGTGACGGACTCGACAATTAGGATCGGGACAATCGGCCCCTTCACCGGGCCCGCGGCGAGCTATTCCATGGTGAACAAGACCGACGAGGCCTACATGGACATGCTGAATGCCGAAGGCGGGGTATGCGGACGGCAAATCGAGCTCGTCGCCTATGACGATGCCTACAGCCCGCCGAAGACCCTGGCGGCGGCAAAGAAGCTGGTGGAAGAAGACGGCGTGTTCCTGATCTACAGCACCATCGGCACGGCTACCAATTCGGCCATCCGCGAGTACCTCAATGAGCAGGAGGTGCCCCATATCTTCGTCAGTTCCGGCGCGTCAAAATGGGGGCATCGCAAGGAGTTTCCGTGGACCATGGGCTTCCACCCTCCCTATACGTCCGAAGCCAAGATCTACGCGAAATACATCCTGGACACCTATCCTGACGGCAGGATCGGCATCCTTTTCCAAGACGACGAATTCGGAAAGGACTTCGTCAACGGACTGCGCGCCGGGCTCGGCGAGAAGGCGGACGAGATGATCGTTTCCGAACAGCCATATGTCACCTCCGATCCCGACGTCGATGCGCAGATTGCCAACTTCAAGGAGTCAGGAGCCGATATCGTTCTATACGCTGCGATCCCCAAATTCGCCGGGCAGGCCATCAGCAACGCGCAGGAGATCGAATGGAAGCCCACTCAGTTCGTTGTCGGTGTCGGAAGGACAGCGGTTCTGAGACTGGAGCCGGCCGCGGTGGAAGCCGCGAAGGGCATGATCACTGCCCACTTCACGAAAGTTGCCCAGGATCCAAAATGGAGCGACGATGAGGGCATGCAGAAGTGGAATGCCTTCATGGACGAATACTATCCCGAGGGCGACAAAGGCCACAGTGCCACGATCGTTGGTTACGGCGTGTCGCAGGCGCTTGAGCATGTACTGAAGGCGGCCTGCGACAATCTCACCCGCGCTGGCGTGATGGAAGCGGTCAGCAGCATGCAGAACGTCGAACTCGACGTGCTGCTTCCCGGCATCACGTTGAACACCAGTGAGACAGATTCCTATCCGATCGAGCAGATGCAGCTGATGCGCTTTGACGGCGAACGCTGGGAACTGTTCGGCGAGGTCATCGACGCCTGGCCCTTGGCAATGAAGAATTGACGGTTGTTCGCCGAATGGCGGTCAGAGAGGGCACTCGCGCGCAGCCGCCCTATATCGTGAAGCGGGCATCCACTGCCACGTAAATGCGGGTCCGAGGTGGACCGATGAATGGCGTCTTGCGAATTGATAAGAAGCCGCGCTCGCCGCTGTTGCCGACCTCGCCGCCCTCAGATCAGGAGTGACGCCGCGCCCTCGTGCTTCAAAAGCGCCACCTTGGTCTCCACCCCGCCCGGCGCCGAGAACCCGCCGAGGCCGGAGGCCCCGAGCACTCGGTGGCACGGCACGATCACCGGGACCGGATTGGCGCCGCAGGCCTGGCCCACGGCCTGCGCCGGCACGCCTAGCTCTTTCGCCAGATCGCCGTAGGTCCGTGTGTCGCCGAAGGGAATGGCGCACATCGCCCGCATCACGGCACCCGTCAGTCCCGGCGCGAACGCGACCGGGAGATCGAACGCCTCTCGCTGCCGGTTGAAATACTCGGCGAGCTGGCGGCAGGCCTCATCGAGAAGGGCGGACGGCTCGCACTCCACCTCCGCGCCGCGCCATTCCAGACGGCTGATCGCACCGTCGGTTTCGGTGATGACCAGCCGGCCGAGCGGGCTGGAATAGGCGACCGACCGGGTCATGCCCCATGCTCCGGGAACAGACCCGCCGGGCGAAATGCCCCGCGGATTGCGTCGGCAAGCGCATCGATGGCCTCCGATGAGCCGCGCGGGGATCTGTGCAGCACAAGGCCCGCGGAATCCACGACGGGAAACCCCTCCGCCTCGGTCAGTGCGCGGCACCCGTCAGGGATCGTACTGCGCGATAAGGCCACGACCGCGAGGCCGGACCGCGCGGCGGCGAAAAACCCACCGACCGTATCGCATTCGAAAGCGATCCGATGGGCGATGTCGTGACGCTCCAGCGACGGGATCAGACGCTGCCGGCACCAGTCGGAGTGAAAGTAGAGGGCGATCGGAAGCGGCGATTGAAGGTGCTGCTCATGCGTCGTCGAGGTCACCCAGACGGTCGGTTCGACACAGAGCACCTCCCCTCCCGTCCGCGCGAGGCTGTCCCACTCGAAGACGACGGCGAGGTCAAGCTCGCCTGACCGCATCGCCGCCATCTGCGGTTCGGAATAGTCGCAGCGCACCGTGACCTCGACTTCGGGATAGCGGGCGCGGAACGCGTTCAAGACGTCCGGCAGGACCGTTTCGCTGTAATCCTGCGGAATTCCGAGGCGGACCGGGCCCTGCAGCGGCCGGGACCGCAGCGCCGAAGCGGCCTCGTCCATTAGCCTGATGACGCGGCGGGCATAGGGGAGGAGCTGCGCCCCGCGCTCCGTCGGCGCGACACCGCGCGGCAGACGGTCGAACAGGCGCTGGCCGAGACTGTCCTCCAGCCGGGCGATCTGCATCGAGACCGCGGACTGTGTGCGCCCCAGTCGGCCCGCGGCGGCGGTGACGCTGCCGCCGTCGGCAACGGCAAGGAAGCTGCGCAGGAGATCGCTGTCGAGGGGCGAAGGCATGGCATCAATATGTCTGATATCGAGCATAAAGTCTATTCGTTTGCCTGATGCAGCGACCTGCCCGAAAATCGTGACAGGACCACAAGGAGCCCCGCCATGCCAAACAGGATCGCCCTGCCGCGCCTTTTCACCGGCACACCTAGCCGCCTGACGGTCAGAGACATTTTCGTCCGGTGGCGCGACCGCCGCACCGGGCGCGCGCGCATCCGCGCGCTCCTCATGCGGCACGATGATCATCTCGTGGACGACATGGGCGCGACCCGCTTCGAGTTGCGGCGCCGCTTCGGAGTTTGGGACTCCGTCTGACCCGCTTCCTCAGCCCAGAACGCTGTCGCAGCGCGCGCAGGTGCCCTCATGGCGGTGCGAGCCGACATCGGGCAGGATCTTCCAGCAGCGCTGGCATTTCTCGCCTTCGGCGGCTTCAAACACGACGCCGACGCCAGGCACTTCGGGCAGGCGGAAGGCGTCGTTCGGGACCGGGTCGGATGTCAGCTGCACGCCCGAAGTGATGCAGATATCGGCAAACGGCACGGATTGCAGCGCCTTCAGCACACTCGGATCCTCGACATGGACGACCGGCGCGGCCTCGAGCGAGGCCCCGATGACCTTGGCCGTGCGCTGCACTTCCAAGGCGGCGGTCACCACGCGCCGGACACGGCGGATCTTGTCCCATTTCTGCGCGAGTGGTTCGTCGAGCCAGTCGGCCGGCGTTTCCGGCATGTCGATCAGATGAACCGAGGACTCCTCGCCCGGAAAGCGCGACAGCCAGACATCCTCCATCGTGAAGACGAGGATCGGTGCGAGCCAGGTCGCGAGCCGGTGGAACAGAAGGTCGAGCACGGTGCGTACGGAGCGGCGCGAGATGCTGTCCGCAGCGTCGCAGTAGAGCACATCCTTGCGGATGTCGAAATAGACCGCCGAGAGGTCCACCGTGCAGAACGTGAATAGAGTCTGGAACACGCCCTGGAAGTCATAGGCCGCATAGCCCTTGCGGACGGCGTGGTCGAGTTCGGCCAGTCGGTGCAGAACCCAGCGTTCGAGCTCGGGCATGTCCGCGGGCGCGACGCGCTCCGTCTCGGCGAAGCCCGCGAGATTGCCGAGCATGAATCGCATCGTGTTCCTGAGCCGCCGATAGCTGTCGGCAGTGCCTTTCAGGATCTCCTTCCCGATCCTCAGGTCGACCGTGTAGTCCGACTGCGCAACCCAAAGTCTTAGGATATCGGCGCCGTATTCGTCGATGACCTCTTGCGGCGCGACCGTGTTGCCCAGGGACTTGGACATCTTCATGCCCTTCTCGTCGAGCGTGAAGCCGTGGGTCAGCACGCCGCGATAGGGCGCGCGGCCCTTGGTGCCGCAGGCCTGGAGCATCGAGGAATGGAACCAGCCGCGATGCTGGTCGGTGCCTTCGAGGTAAAGATCGGCGATGCCGTCCTCCGTCCCGTCCGGCCGGTCGCGGAGGACGAAGGCGTGGGTGGAGCCGCTGTCGAACCAGACGTCGAGCACGTCGAAGACCTGATCGTAGTCGGACGGTGCCGCGACCCCCGCAAGCATCTCTTCCTTGAAGCCCTCCCGGTACCATACGTCGGCGCCCTCGCGCTCGAACGCGGCGACGATCCGGGCGTTGATCTCGGCACTCTTCAACAAGAAATCCGGATCGTCGGGCTTCGCAGCCTTCTTCACGAAACAGGTAAGTGGAACGCCCCAGGCACGCTGACGCGACAGGACCCAGTCGGGCCTCGCCTCGATCATCGAATGCAGCCGGTTGCGGCCCGATTTCGGGGTCCAGGTGACGAGGTGGTCGATGCTCTTCAGCGCGCGGGCACGGATGGTCTGCCCATGCTCGCCCATGTCGTCGTCGAGCTTGGCGTCAATGGCCACGAACCATTGCGGCGTATTGCGGTAGATGAGGGGCGCCTTGGACCGCCAGCTGTGGGGGTAGGAGTGCTTGATCTTGCCCTTTGCGAAAAGCTTGCCGGCCCAGGCGAGGTTCTTGATCACCGAGACGTTGGCGGGACCTTCCTTGCCGTCAGGGTTGATGATCGTCTCGCCTCCGAACAAGGGCAGGTCAGCGCGGAAGGAGCCGTCCTCCGTGACGTTGTAGGTCATCGGAAGGCCGTGCTTCAGGCCAAGCTGGTAGTCGTCGTCACCGTGGCTGGGCGCGGTGTGGACGAAGCCGGTGCCGGCCTCGTCGGTGACGTGATCGCCGGGCAACATGGGGACGTCGTAGTCCCATTCGCCGCTGGCGCCTTCGACGCCGCGGAGGGGGTGGGCGAGCGTGAGCGCGGCGAGTTCCTCAAACCTTACGTCGCGGAGCCGCTTGTGTGCCTCGACGCGCGCGGCGGTGAAGATCGCATCGGCGAGCGCGTCCGCGACGACCAGCGTCTCGCCCGGCTTGGCAGTGGAATGTTCGCCGACGCTACCGACCTCGTATAGGCCGTATGTGACATCCGGATTGAAGGCGACGGCGCGGTTCTGCGGGATCGTCCAGGGAGTCGTGGTCCAGATCACGATGGCGGATTGCAGGAGATCGGTCTGCAGGCAGCCGTCGAGTTCCTTGAACTCGGACGCCGACACGACCGGAAACCGCACCCAGATCGTGTGGCTGGTATGGTCGTGATACTCGACCTCGGCCTCCGCGAGTGCTGTCTTTTCGACCGGCGACCACATCACGGGCTTGGAGCCCTGATAGAGCGTGCCGTTCATCAGGAACTTCAGGAACTCCTCGGCGATCACCGCTTCGGCGTGGTAGTCCATCGTGAGATAGGGATCGGGCCAGTTGCCGGTGACGCCGAGCCGCTTGAACTCATCCCGCTGGACGTCGATCCAGCCCTCGGCGAACCGGCGGCATTCCTGACGGAAGGCGACGACGTCGACATCGTCCTTGTCGAGCCCCTTCTGGCGGTACCGCTCCTCGATCTTCCACTCGATCGGCAGGCCGTGGCAGTCCCAGCCGGGGACGTAGCGCGCGTCGCGGCCCATCATCTGCTGCGAGCGGACGACCATGTCCTTCAGGATCTTGTTCAGCGCGTGACCGATATGCAGGTGGCCGTTCGCGTAGGGCGGCCCGTCATGCAGGATGAAGGGTGCGCGTCCCGTCTTCCCGCGCAGGCGGTCATAGACGCCGATCTTTTCCCAGCGGGCCAGCCAATCGGGCTCGCGCGCGGGCAGACCCGCGCGCATCGGGAATTCGGTCTCGGGCAGGAAGACGGTCTTGCGATAGTCGGGCGCGGTCTTGTCGGGGGTATCGGCGCACATCTCGGGCGGTCCTCGGACTAGCTTCTGGATGGGGCGGCGCGGAAATTCAAACGCCTGTTCCCGGCGCCTGTAGGATCAGCACGCCGGGCCGGTAATTCGAATGATGATCGCGGATATGCGCCTCATGGCACGGGCTTATAAGGAGGCGCCGGTTGATGGTAAAGAGGCGCGGCAAAGCGTCCCTTGCGTCGGAGCCCGCGCGGACGCAAGGATGGCCGCATGACCGCCCTCCCCCCGCGCTTTCGCGTCACGCCCGAAGAGATCGACCGCATCGTGGCCGTCTTCTACGCCGCCATCCGCGCCCATCCCGGCCTCGGGCCGGTCTTCGCGACCCATGTCACGGACTGGCCCGCGCACGAAGCGAAGATCGCTGGCTTCTGGCGCAACGCCATCCTCTACGAACGCAGCTACGACGGAAATCCGATGGAGGTGCATCGCCGGGCCGGCAATGTCCGGCCAGGTATGTTCGACGCCTGGCTCGAGCTTTTCGACGCAGTGCTGGCGCGCGAGCTTGAGCCCGCGACGGCGGCGGCCTGGTCGGCGCTCGCCCACCGGATCGGGCGCGGGATGCGCTACGGGCTGGTCGAGACGGCCACCCTGCCGGGAGGGGTGCCGAGGCTCGTCTAACCCGCGCTACCCGCTTCCCCCTCACCCTGCCGCCCGGCAGCCCAGCGGTTTAGCCAGGCGAGACCGGCGAGCGACAGGCCGAGCGCGAGGAACGAGAAGACGCGCGTGAGGCCAGTGAGACCCGAGATGTCGATCAGGAACACCTTGGCGATGGTGAGCGCGATCACCGCCATCGCGACGCGCCTGAGGCTTTGGGACCGCCGCGCGATCGCCTGGTAGAGTAGCCCCGCGCCCACCACCATCATCGCGATCGTGTAGCTGTAAAGCTCGGCCTGCGTGACGCCCGGCACCGTCAGGTCGTCACCGCGCCAGAAGCGCCGGATCTCGAGCCCCGCGTAAAGCGCCACCAGCGCCCCCCCGATCCCGGCAAGGCCGAGAAGCAGCCAACGCCTCAAATGACCGAGCCGCACCCGCGCGGCCAGAAGCAGGAGCCCGGGCAGCGCGTAGGCGACGAAGAGCGTGTCGAGCACGAAAGGCCCGCGCACCAGCGTTTCCGGCCCGCTGTTCCAGCCGATCGCCGGATTGGCCAGTCCCGCCGCGAGGAGAAGCCCCCCGAGCGCGATCAGCCCGGCACCCCCGGCGATCGCCCAGCGCAGCCAACTGAGCGCGCCTCCGAGCTTTAGCCGGTAAAGCTGGACGAGCATGAGCACGATCCACGGCGTCGCATTGAGGCTGAGCGCCCAGTGCGACAGGACGGCATCGCCCATCCCCTCGCCCGTCAGCCACCGGGTCAGGAGGACGTTGGCCAGAAGCGCGGAAAAGCCCGCACCCGCGCTTTCGGCGAAGACATTCGCGCCCCGGCGGCCGAGTCCCGCCAGCGCCCAGAGGACCACCGCCATCGCGGCCGCCGCGCCGCCATAGGAGGCGAGCGCCTCCCACAACGCGGCGCGCTCGATCGCCCAGAACAACCCCGGATCGACGATCAGCCGCCACGACAACGCGACCGCCCCGGCCTGGATGAAGAGCGACATCTCCGGTAGCCGGAAGCGCCGGTCGATGAGTGCGGCGACGACGACGAGCGCCGAGAGCGCGAGCGTCAGCGCACCCTTCGTCGTGATGAGAAACAGGGCAAGCGCGATGAGCGACAGCGCCGACAGCGTCGCGTAGGCCGCGCGGCGCCGGTCTTGGCCGTCGGCGCGGGCGAAAGCGGTTGCGAGCGCCACCATCAGCGCGGCGAGCGCGATGACGTGGAGCGCCCAAGCGTAGGAGCCTGTCACGGCGGCGGGCGTCCAGAAGATCTCCAGCACCACGGCGGCGAGCGGGGCTGCCAATGCCGCGCCCACGGCCCAGAAGGGCTTCAGCCGGCCCGCGGCCCCGCTCGCCCAGGCCGCCGCCAGGGTCACCGCCGTGGCGAGCCCAAGAAGGAGCGTCGCGGTCATGGGGCCCGCGGTCTCGGGCGCGCGGAAGACGATGGCGGCGGCAGCATAATCGCGGGCGAGCGGGCCGCGCTCCACCGCCTCGATCACGAGGCGCAGGAGGAACCCGGCGACCGGCAGGGCGGTGAGGTCAGAGATCGCGCGCGCCGCCCCGGACCAGACGGTCAACGCCAGTGCGAGGACGGCGAGGCACAGGAAGACCAGAGTGCTTTCCGCACCGTTCTCGGTCGGCAGGAGCGTAAGAAGCGCCGTAGACGCCAGCACCCCGCCGCCCGCAAGCAGCGTCGGGAACTGCAGGGGCCGCTTCCACACCAGCGCCTCGGCCAACATCGCGCCCGCATGGTCGGGCAGCAACCCCCGGGCCGGGATGCAGATCGCGAGTCCCGGAATGACGGCGAACATCAGCGCCGCCCAGCCGGCCCCGCCGGTTCCCGCAAAGACGAACCAGCCGCCCGCGTAGGCGAGGATGAGCGACAGAACCGACAGCCAGGCCCAGCGCCGGATCGTATCGACGCCGAGCCCGGCCGCCGCGATAAGCGCGAAATACGCGTAGAGCCAATAGGGCGCCTCGCTGTCGCCGCCGACGAGGAAAGGCGCGGCAGTGGCGCCGATCAGGCCGAAGGCGGCGAGGAACGGCCCGTGGAACCAGCCGAGGATCATGGCGAGCGCGGCGGCTGCGACGAAGCCCGCGAAGGCGAGTTCGGACCCAATCAGCCCATAGAGCTGACGGGCGGCCAGAACGCCTGCGAAGATCGACACGATCCCCGCCCCGGAAAAGGCGGAGGGCAGATAGGCCGTGCTCGAGCGTTCGTCATCGCCGTAGCGGCGGCGCAGCCATTCCCCGACGGCGACCAGCGCGAGGCCGAAGAGGAGGGCGGCAGTCACGCGCGCCTCGGGCGGCAATAGCCCCCTCTCGGCGCCGTATTGCACGAAGAACACGCCAGCCAGCGCGAGCGACAGGGCCGAGATCGCGTACACCCAGTTCTCCCGCAGCCAGGCGCCGAGCGCCGCGGCCCCGCCGCCGCCACGCGTCTGCCGGAGCGTAGGAGCGGATGGCACGGGTTCGGCCCACGGTCCCTTGGCGGGACCTGCGGGTTCGGCACTCCGCGCGTCGGCCCCCGTGGGCGGGACTTCGGCGGCCAGCGTCTCGGGGAGCACGGCGGTGCGTTCGGGCGCGGGTGTCGGCTCGGCCGCGCTCTCATCGGCGGGCCTGTCAGCCTGCCATGTCTCTGGCCGAGGTGCGGCGGGGCGGGTGAGGATGTCACGCACCGTTCTCGCCTGCTCCGTCAGCGCGCGTTCGAGCTTTGCCACGCGCGCCTTAAGGCGCGAGACCGAGATCAGGAGCACGACGACGGCGACCGGAATCGCCAGCACAGCCAGCGCCGCCAAAACGAGAAGACCTTCCATCGCTGCCCCTTCCTGCCCCTTGCGCCCTTTCTAACCCGGAAGCCGCGGAACGGAAGTCAGGATTTCCCCTCTGCCGCGTCGGGCCTGCCAGCGGTGAAGAGCCCGGTCAGCGCGCGCTTGACAATGTTGGTCACGCGCGGCTTCGGAAGCGCCGAGAAGGGCAGCGGCCGGCAGACCTCGATCGCCGCAAGACCCACCCGCGCGGTCAGCGCACCGTTGATGACGCCCTCGCCGAAGCGGCGCGAGAGTTTCGAGAGTAGCCCGCCGCCCGCGACCGACTGGATCAGGTCGTCGCCGACCGCCACCGCGCCGGTCGCGACGAGGTGCGTAAGGACCGTGCGCATCAGCCGCCAGCTTCCGAACGTGCCCGCGCGGCCGCCGTAGATTTCGGCAATGCGGCGGATCATGCGCAGGTTGGCTACCAAGGCGGTCGCCACGTCGGCGAGCGCGATGGGCACGATCGCGGTGACGGTCGCGACCTGCCGCGCCGCGCCCTCGACCTCGGTCCGCGCCGCGCGATCCAACGGCGTCATCAACTCGGCCTCGGCCAGCGCCAGAAGCGCGTCCGCGTCGAACACGTCGCCCCGCCGCTCAGCCAGCCGCGCCCGGCCCCATTCGGTATCCGGCCGTCCGGCATAGAGCGCGGCGAGCCTGTCCGTCACCCGCCCGGCGGCGGCCAAGTCGCCCGACCCCACCGCATCGAGTGCCGCCTGATGGACCCGGTCAAGCCGCGCGAGCCGCGCATAGGCGACCCATTCCCTGAGCGCTAGGAGAACCGCCGCGAGGACGAAGGCCGCGACCAGCACCGCCGCCGCCCAGCCAAGGAGCGGGTTGGCTGCGAAGAGCCCCTCGACAAAACGCCAGGCCGCGACCGACAGCACGAAGCCAAAGAGCGCCGCCGCCGCGCCCCAGAAGAAACGGCCGAGCTTCGAGCGCGGCCGAGCGGCGAAGGCCGCGACCGTCTGCATCGCCCGCCCCTCCGGCGCGCCCGGCGTGACCTCGGGCACTGGCGGCGCGCTGTGCGGTCCTTCCCCAGGAGGAGATTCCATTTCGATCAGCACTGGCCCCTTCGGTTTCGTCATGGCTCACCTCGATTCATCGGCCGCATCGCGTTTCGACGCACCGGAACGTGAATAATGTTCGAAATATGCAATATTGTTTGCATAAATTTCAAATCTGAAGGGTATACTGATCAGATAACGGAAATTACTGAGTCGCCCTTTCCGCCCTCCAACCTGCGGCGGAGCGCTTTCAACCGGTAGCTCAATCGCGCTGCGCCGCTCCGCACTCACAGCCGGTCTCCGATCAGGAATTCTGCCGCTCGGTCGAGTCGGATATGCGGTGGCCCTTCCCCGGGGCGGAGCGTCAGCGGCGTCGGCGCGAATTCCATCACCTCATAATCGGCGCCGAGCCAGTCCGGCGCGCCCTCGCGTGCCGGCGCCAGAAGCGCGGCGGGATTGTCGGGCAGCTCGCCCGGATAGAACGCCGCCTCCCGCCCATCGGCGCGAAGCCGTCCGCGCACGCAGTCGAGAGCGCCGCCCTTGTGGCTCACGGTCTCCTCCACCGTGGCGCGGAGCGCGGCGATCGCCATCGCCGCCGTGTCCGCGCCTGCGAAATCGGCCCGGTCCTTCGCCTCGCGCATCAGCGCGGCCATGATCTGGGTCAGCTTGGCATGCTCGGTGTGGTGCAGATGGTCGGCCTTGGTCGCGGCGAAGAGGATGCGTTCGACCCGGCTCATGCCGAGAAGCCCGCCCAGCCAGCTCGTCCGCCCTGGCCGGAAGGCGCCAAGGATGCCCGTCATGGCGCGGCGCAGATCTTCCACGGCGGGCGGCCCGGCATGGATGGCGCCGAGAAGATCCACGAGAACGACCTGCCGGTCGATCCGGGAGAAATGATCGCGGAAGAAGGGGGTGACGACCTGCGCCTTGTAGGCCTCGAACCGCCGCTCCATCTCGCGTCGGAGCGATCCTCGCGGCGCCCGCCCGCCCGTCTCCGGCAGGGGCGCGAAGGTCAGGACCGGCGAGCCGGCGAGATCGCCGGGCAGAAGGAACCGCCCCGGCGTACAGTCCGAGTAGCCGGCCGCGCGCATCGAGCTTAGACAGGCGGTGTACTCCGCAGCCAGCGCCTTGGCCGCGACCTCGTCGAGCTCGGCCTGCTGGTCGGCGGCGCGGGCGGCGGCGAGGAACGCCTTGGCCTCCGACCGGCCCTCGAGCCGCTCCAGGACGGCCCCGGACCAGCCGGCATAGGTCTCGTCCATCAGCGACAGGTCCAGAAGCCACTCGCCGGGATAGTCGACGATGTCGAGATGCAGGGTCCGCGGCCCGCGGAACATGCCCAGAAGGCCGCTCTCGCGCAGCCGGAACGACAGGCGCAACTCGCTCACCGACCGCGTCCCCTCGGGCCAAAAGGGCTCGGGGCCCGTTAGCGCGGCCAGATGCGCCTCGTAGTCGAAGCGCGGCACGGTGTCGTCGGGCTGGGGCTGGAGGAAGGCCGAGACGATCCGCCCCTCGGCGGCGGCGCGCAGGCCCGGCATGCGGCCCCGGTCGAGCAGGTTGGCGACGAGCGAGGTGATGAACACGGTCTTGCCCGCGCGGCTGAGCCCGGTCACGCCGAGCCGGATCACCGGCTCGAAGAACGCCTCGCTGAAGCCTGCGCCGATGCCTTCGACGCCGTGAATCACCCTGTCCGCGATATTCCCGATGACCAAGTCCTGCCCCCGCCGTCCGATTTCTTGCCGTTGGCCCAAGATAGGCGCGACCTGCGCGCCTGTGTAGGGGGCCGTGGAGGACGCCCTTTTCGCCGCGTGCGGAACCGGATAGGGAAGGTCATGCCCCGCTACGCGCTGAAAGTCGAGTATCACGGCGGCCCGTTCTCGGGCTGGCAGCGGCAGTCCGGCCAGCCCTCGGTTCAGGAGGCGGTCGAGGCGGCGCTTCGAAAGCTCGAACCCGGCGTGCAGGGCATCGCCGCGGCGGGCCGCACGGACGCTGGCGTCCATGCGACGGGCCAGGTCGCGCATGTCGACCTCGCGCGCGACTGGGACCCATTCCGGCTCTCGGAGGCGCTGAACTACCACCTCAAGCCCGCCCCGGTCGCGGTCCTCGCCGCTGCGCGCGTGAACGACGATTTTCACGCCCGCTTCTCGGCCGTCGAGCGGCGCTACCTCTTCCGCCTCATCGCCCGCCGCGCGCCCCTGACCCACGACGCAGGCCTCGCCTGGCGCGTCCTTAACCCGCTCGACGCGGACGCGATGCGCGCGGGCGCGGCCCATCTCGTCGGCCATTACGACTTCACCACCTTCCGCTCGACGATCTGCCAGGCCAAGACCCCGGTGAAAACGCTCGACGAGATCACGATCACCGAGGACGTGATCCCGCACGGGATCGAATTCCGCTTCGCCCTCCGCGCCCGCAGTTTCCTCCACAACCAGGTCCGCTCCATCGTCGGCACGCTCGAACGCGTGGGCGCGGGCGCTTGGACTCCCGACGACGTCAGATCGGCGCTTGATGCCCGCAGCCGCGCCGCCTGCGGTCCGGTTTCACCGGCCGAGGGACTTTACCTCACGGGCGTGCGCTACGAAGAAGATCCCTTCGCCTGAGCGCATACTTCCTCATTGCCGAAATACCTCGGGGGAATCCCCGCATCAGCGGGGATGGGGGCGGCGCCCCCTCAGGCGTTCAGATCCCTGAGCAAGCGGCCGTGCTTCCTGACCTCGGCCAGCAGGTCGCCGAAGGTGACGAGCCCCCGCCCCTCGAGCATCGGCAGAAGCTTCAGGAACGCATCCGCCGTCGCGATCGTGTCGCCGAGCGCGGTGTGGCGCGCCTCTTCCGGGATGGTTATTCCGAGCCGCTGCGACAGCGCGTCTAGCGAGTGGCTCTCGGTCTGGCCATAGACGACCGCGGACAACAGAACGGTGTCGAGGATCGGATGATCGAAGGCCAGGCCGATATCGGCCTCGCGGCGCCTCAGGAAAGTCATGTCGAAGGGCGCGTTATGCGCGATCAACACGGCGCCCTCGGCAAAGATGTGAAACCGCGACAGCGCCTCGCCGACAGCCGGCGCGCTCTCTACCATCGCGTCCGATATGCCGTGCACCTTGGTCGCCTTCGGCGGGATCGGCCGGCCGGGATCGACGAGGATGTCGAAGACCTCGCCCGCGACCCGGCGGCCGTTGACGAGCCTCAGCCCTGCGATCTGCACGATTTCGTCGCCCTCCTCGGGCAGAAGGCCCGTCGTCTCCGTATCGAAGACCACATATGTCAGATCGCGAAGCGGCGTCGCCGTAAGCTCTGCCGGCTGCGGCTTGAACAAGAGGTCGAAATCGTAGACGACCCGGCGCGCGACCGGCGCGACGCGGCCCTGGGCGCGGCGCGCCTCGCGGATCGGCAGAAGCACGGCCTGGCCGCCGCCCCTCGTTTCGGGCCAGCATTCGGTCGCGTGGGCGGCCAGGACGGATCGGCCGGTCACCTCCTCGATTGCGGGGTCGACTGGTTCGGAAAGCCAGGTTTCGAGCGTACCGACCGATAGCGGCGCGCCCGTCCAGCCAAGCTCGATCATCGCGCCCGCCCCGTCCGCGCCGAGCGTGAGCCGGAAGTCGCGCGCGTCGCCTGTCCCGGCCAGGCGGCGGGCCAGCGAAGCCAGAAGTGCTACGATTTCGAACCCGTCGCAACGCAGGATCATCTCCTCGCCCTCGGCCGCGATTGTCAGGCCAACCGCCTCAAGCCGCGCCCGGCACCCGTCGATCAGATCGGCAGCTCGGGTCGTCGGCAGCGGCGTCCAGCTGCCCCGCGCCGCGTCGTAGCGCGCGGCCAGCTCATTCACCGACCGGGCGAGCGCGCCGACCTCCTCGAGAAGCGCCGCGTTCAGCGCTTCGCCGCCCGGCTCCTCGGCGAGAACCCCGATTACGGTCTGAAGGTTCGCCGCCGGGCGCCGGATGCGGTCGAAGATTTCTTCCAGAAGCCGGTCCTGCCCGGCATGGGCCTGAAGATCGCGCGTCACGTCGCGCAGGGTCAGCACGTAGCCCGGCGCGGCGCCGCCCGCCTCGAGAAGCCGCATCCGACCTGAAAGAACCCGCGCGCCCTCCTTGGTGGCGACCAGAATGTCCGACACCGCGTCCTCGTCGCGCGCCGTCAGGAGCCGATCGTAGGCGTGGCGCAGCGGCGCCTCGCGCAGCGAGCCGAAGACGCTCCGGTCAAGTCCGGCCGTCCCCCCGGCGCCGAGCATGTCGGCCGCGGTTCCATTGTAAAAGACGAGCTGATGGCCGCCCGAACAGAGAAGCACGCCCGCCGGAATGTCGGACAGGAGAGTCTCGAGCCGCGCCTTCTCATCCTGAAGCCGCGTTGTTTCCCGCGCCACCGCGTCGGCGAGCGCCGAGCGCGTGTGGGTAAGCGTCTCGCAGAGGGCTGTGGCGGCCGGGCCGAGGTCGCCGAGATAGCGCCCCGGCGCGGCATCGAAGGTGCCTGCGCTGTCGGCGTGGGCCTGCGCACGCATGCCCGCCGCCAGCCGGTCGAGCGCGCGGCCGACATTGTCGTCGAAGAGAAGCCAGATCCAGGCGGAGAGCCCGAGGATCGCGAAGCCCGCCACCGCGCCTGCGGTCACGAAGGCCGACTGCGCCGAAGGATCGCCAAGCCGGTCGTAGCCGAGCCACAGGCCGCCCGCGACCGCCGCCATGCATCCGACGGCGAGCGCCGCGAAGAACAAGAGCAGCCGCTGCCGCAAGCTCAGCCCGTCACGCATCCCCTCCCGCCCCTTCGCCATCGGGTTCTAGCAGCTTACGGACCTCGTCCCTGAGCTCTTTGAGTTCGAACGGTTTCGCGATGAACCCATCGGCACCGAGCGCGAGCCCCTTGCGGCGCTCCATCGCCGATCCGCGCGCCGTCATCATCAGGATCTTCACATCCTTGAGTTTCGGGTCCATCCGCACGTTCTGGCAGATCTCATAGCCCGACACTTCGGGCAGCATCACGTCAAGAAGAACGAGATCGGGCGACGTGTCGCGGATCATCGGCAGCGCCTCGGCGCCGTTCGCGATCCGGTCGTGCTGGTAACCTTCCCGCGTCAGCACATAGTCGAGCGCCAGCGCGATGTTGTCTTCGTCCTCGACGATCAGGACCCGGTGGCGTTTCTTGCCGTCAGCCATTTCCACCTCCCTCGCATGCCGCCCGGAGCGCCGGATCGTCCGGGTCGAGCTGAATCCAGTCCGCCACCGCGAGATCGGCGGCGCTTGCCTCGCCGGCGGCCGCGTCCAGTCGGCGCGCGCTGGCGCAATCGAACAGAACGATGAGCCGGTAGATCGGCTTCCAGCGCTCCATGAGGTACAGCTGCGCGTGGCGCATGCCGGGCCCGGGATCGGCTGGCAGGTCCGCTTCCGGCCCGCGGTCCAGAATCGCCATCCGAGTCGTCACGGGCGCGACAAAGGTCCAGGGCCGCCAGAGATCGCTGCGCGCGTTTTCGAAGGTCACCACCGCCGTGTCCGGCAGCGTCGCGCGGTTGCGTTCGGCCCAGCTGTATTCGTTCCAGATGGCATAGGCGACCATGGCAAGCCCCGCCGCCGCCGGGATCGCCCATTTCGGGAGTCTGCGGCCCGAAAGCCGGTTCAAGAGCATCACGACCCCGGCGGCGGCGAAACCCGCGGCCACCGTCGAGATAAAGAAGATCAGCATGGCCGTTCCATCAGTTCAGGGCGCCCTTGCCGTGGCCGAGAGCCGATTGCATTGTGCGCACGACGACGAAAGCGTCGCGCAGATGGCTGCGTTCGAAATCCGAAAGGCTCGCGGGGGTGAGGAAGTTGTCGGGCTTCTCGCCAGCCTTCACTCGCGCGGCCTGATGTTCCAGCCGCGTCTCGGCGATCAGGTCATAGGCCTCGATCAGGTCGCGCCCGCCGGAGGGGGAGATCACGCCCTCATCCACGGATCGTTCCAGCCGCGCGCGCGTGTTGACCGGCGCTAGCCGGCCCTGAAGAGCGTAGACGCGGGCGAGATCGGTGACCGGCACGACACCGGAATGCTTCATGTCGATCTGGTTGCGGTGCTCGCCCGAGCGGATCGTCGCGAAGCCGCGGATGAGGCCAAGCGGCGGCGCGTGTTTGAGCGAGTTCGATATCAGGTGGGCGACAAAGATCGAGTTCTTCGAGGCTGCCTCGAGCGTCTCGGTCTGCAAGTCGCCGAACAGGTCCACGGCCCCGCCGATGGGGCGCAGGTCGAACATGACAGAGGCGAGCATCTGTGCCTCGGGGCTGGGCGTCGCGATCCAGCCCCGGAAGTAGTCGCGCCAGACGCGGACCGGCTGCCGCCAGCGCGGATTGGTCGCCATCATGTCGCCAGGGCAGTAGACGTAGCCGCAGGCGTTCAGACCGTCCGAGACGGACTTCGCGAGCTTCTCGAAATAGGCCATGTCCGCTTCGGTCACCGCGTCGTCGAGCATCAGGCAGTTGTCCTGATCGGAAACGCCGGTCTGCTCCTGACGGCCCTGGCTGCCGCAGGCGAGCCAAAGATACGGCACGGGCGGCGCGCCCAATTCCGCCTCGGCGAGCGCCAGCAGCCGCCGCGTCACGGCATCGGCTATGTCGGTGATGAGCCGCGTCGTCACCTCATGCGCGTTATGACCGCCGACGAGCTGGCGTAGGAGGAGTGGAATGCGCGACGTCGTCTCGGACATCTCGGCCGCGCTGTCGGCAACCGCGATGTCGCGGATCAGGACGGCCGAGCTGACCGCCTGATGACGCGTGAGATCGGTCTGCGTCACGATCCCGACGAGCCGCCCGCCCTTCGTTACCGGAACGTGGCCGATGCGGCGTTCCAGCATCAGGTGCAGAATGTCGGTACCGAGCGCATCGGGCGGCAGCGAAACAGGATCGGGCGTCATGATCTCCGCGACCGGTGTCGCCAGGTCGCGCCCCTCGGCCAGCGCGCGATGGGCAAGGTCGCGCGTCGTGACGATCCCCGTCAGTTCGCCTCCGGGCCAGGTGACGCCTAGGCACGAGACGCCCGCGTCGCGCATGATCCGCGCCGCTTCGGAGAGCGGGGTGTCGGGCGGGCAGGCGACGGGATTGGCCACCATCAGCTCCGAGACCCGGCGGGTCGCGAGGTCGCTGCCGCGCGGCTCGACGCCGCGCCCGCGGTTGAAGAACTTCGCGAAGGCCGGCACGTCGCTCAGTAGGCGGCGGAATTCCTCGACCGGCAGCACGAGCAGCGTCGCCGCGCCCGTCGTGCGCGCGGTGGTCGCCGCCGTGCCGTCGCGCATCAGCCCGCGTTCGCCGAAACTGTTGCGCGGGCCGAGAAGCGAGACGAGCGCGCCATTCGCATCGAGGATTTCGACGCCACCTTCCTGGATCAGGAAGAGCCCCGGCAGGACCGAGCCCTGCGCGTAGACCTCTGCGCCCTTGGGCAATTGTCTGCGGCCGAAGGAACCGGCGACCCGCGCCAACTCGTCCTGCGGCAGACCGTCATAGGGATGGACCGTCTCAAGAAAGGCCTGCACGATCCGGACGTCCTTGCTCACCTGACCCTCCGAGATGCGGGCTGGCGCGCCCCCAGGCATCGGGGACGCGCCGTTGTCTTTGTCGGATCAGTGGCCGGTGGCCGCACCTGCGCCTTTCGGCACTCGGATCGATTCCACCAGTTCCTGGATCTCTTCCGGGGTCTCCTCGGTCGCGTTCGACACGACATAGGCAACGATGAAGTTGATGATCGCACCAACCGCACCGAAGGCTTCCGGGGCGATGCCGAGGATGTGCGTCTCGGCAAACGCCGTGCCCGGGATGAAGAACCAGCCCTTGTAGGCGAAGATGTAGAGCAGGGTCGAAATCAGACCTGCCAGCATCCCCGCGATTGCGCCCTGCTTGTTGATCCGCTTGGAAAAGATACCAAGAAGGATCGCCGGGAAGAGCGAGGCCGCCGCGATACCGAACGCCAAGGCCACAACCTGGGCTGCGAAGCCCGGCGGGTTGAGGCCGAGGAAGGTTGCGATGATAATCGCCACCAGCATCGAGATCCGCGCCGCCATCAGTTCGCCCCGCTCCGAGATCGACGGATTGAAGACGCCCTTGATGAGGTCGTGGCTGACCGCCGACGAGATCGCCAACAGAAGGCCCGCCGCGGTCGACAGAGCGGCCGCGAGACCACCCGCGACGACGAGCGCGATGACCCAGCCCGGCAGGCCCGCGATTTCCGGGTTCGCCAGAACCATGATGTCGCGGTCGAGCTTGGTGACTTCGTTCGTGTCGTCGTTAGTGAACTGGATCAGGCCATCGCCGTTCTTGTCCTCGATCTGGAGAAGTCCGGTCTGCTCCCAGTTCCCCATCCAGTCGGGCTTGTCAGCGACTGCCAGTGGCTGAGTGATGTCGCCACCCGGATAGACGGTGGTGATGAAGTTCAGCCGCGCCATCGCGCCAACGGCCGGGGCCGTGGTGTAGAGGATCGCGATGAAGACCAGCGCCCAGCCGGCCGACCAACGGGCGTCAGCCACTTTCGGCACGGTGAAGAAGCGCACGATGACGTGGGGCAGACCCGCCGTGCCGATCATTAGCGAGGCAGTGTAGAGCACCATGTTCAGCGGGTTCGTCGTGTAGGCCGTGTACTGGTCGAAGCCAAGCTGCGTCACGACCTCGTCAAGCTTCGCAAGAAGCGGCTGGCCGCTTTCCGCATGCGTGCCGAAGAGGCCGAGCTGCGGCAGGAAGTTGCCCGTCAGCTGAAGCGAGATGAAGATCGCCGGGATGGTGTAGGCGAAGATCAGCACGCAATACTGGGCCACTTGGGTGTAGGTAATGCCCTTCATGCCGCCGAGAACCGCGTAGACCGCAACGATCGCCGCGCCGATCCACAGACCAGTCGAGTAACCGATGTTGAGGAAGCCCGAGAACGCCACGCCGACGCCTTTCATCTGGCCGATGACGTAGGTGATCGACGCCGCGAGAAGGCAGACGACCGCCACGATCCGCGCCGCTTTCGAGTAGAAGCGGTCGCCAACGAATTCCGGCACGGTGTACTTGCCGAATTTGCGCAGATATGGGGCAAGCAGGAGTGCCAGAAGCACGTAGCCGCCGGTCCAGCCCATGAGGAAGAGCGAGGTCTGGTAGCCGCCGAAGGCCAGCAGGCCGGCCATCGAGATGAACGAGGCCGCCGACATCCAGTCAGCCGCCGTGGCCATACCATTTACAACAGGATTGACGCCGCGGCCGGCGGCGTAGAATTCGCTGGTCGACCCGGCACGCGCCCAGATGGCGATGCCGACGTAGAGCGCAAAGCTCAGACCAACGACGATGATGTTGAGCGTATACTGTTCCATTACGCCTTACTCCTCAACGCCATGTTCCCGGTCGAGCTTGTTCATGCGCCAGGCATAGAAAAAGATCAGAACCAGAAACACGAGAATCGAGCCCTGCTGGGCAAACCAGAAACCGAGATCGGTCCCGCCGACCTTGATGCCCATCAGCATCGGCCGCAGGAGGATCCCAAAGCCGAAGGAGACCAGCGCCCAGATCACCAGACATATCTGGATGAGCCGGATATTGGCCTTCCAATAGGCGTTGGACGAAGATTTGTCCGCCATGAGTGTTACTCCCCTGAGTTCCCTCGTTTCCCTCCGGCACCCCGGACTCGGGATGCCGGCCTGTTGTCATGCTGTCGCGCGCGCAACGATCGTCCTCAGCGCCGAGGCGACCGATGCGATGGGACCCATCGCATCGGTCGCCTCGAGCACCCCCAACTTGGAATAGTGCGCGATCAGCGGTGCCGTCTGAGCGTGATAGGCCTTCAGCCTTTCGCGCGCCGTCTCGGCATTGTCGTCGGCCCGGCGTTTGAAGTCCGTGCCGCCGCATTTGTCACAAACGCCGGCTTTCGCGGTCTGTTTGTGGGTGTCGTGATATCCCTCTCCGCAACCGGCGCAGGTGAAGCGCCCCGCGATGCGGTCGATCATCGCCTCGTCATCGACGTCGAGACTGATCGCCGCGCTCACTTTCTGTCCCTCTTCATTCAGCAGCGCGTCCAACGCCGCGGCCTGCGCGTCAGTGCGCGGGAAGCCGTCGAGGATGATGCCCGCCTTCACGTCGGGCTTAGCCATCCTGTCCTTCAGGATCGCGAGCACGATCCCGTCCGATACGAGCCCGCCGGCCTCCATCACCGATTTCGCCGCAAGACCGGCAGAAGTGCCTTCAGAGACTGCGGCGCGCAGAAGATCACCGGTCGAAAGCTGGATGAGGCCGAAGGCCTTCTCGAGCATCCGCGCCTGCGTTCCCTTCCCTGCCCCCGGAGGGCCGAGGAGGATCAGAACGGCGGGAGTGATCGTCGTTTCGACCATGCCCTCAACCCCTGTTCATGCGGTTGCCGATCAGGTCGTCCACGACCGACGGATCGGCGAGCGTCGAGGTGTCGCCGAGCGCGCCGTAGTCGTTCTCGGCGATCTTTCTCAGGATCCGGCGCATGATCTTGCCCGAGCGGGTCTTAGGCAGACCCGGCGCCCACTGGATCAGGTCCGGCGAGGCAATCGGCCCAATCTCGGTCCGGACCCACTTGACCAGTTCCTTGCGCAGGTCGTCTGTCGGGTCCACGCCGTTCATCAGCGTCACATATGCATAGATGCCCTGGCCCTTGATCTCGTGCGGGTAGCCCACGACCGCTGCCTCGGCGACCTTCTCATGCGCGACGAGCGCCGACTCGACCTCGGCCGTCCCCATCCGATGGCCCGAGACGTTGATGACGTCATCGACCCGGCCGGTGATCCAGAAGTAGCCGTCCTCATCCCTGCGGCAGCCGTCACCCGTGAAGTAGTAGCCTTTGTACTGCTGAAAATAGGTTTCCTCGAACCGCTTGTGGTCGCCCCAGACGGTGCGCATCTGACCCGGCCAGCTGTCGCCGATGCACAGCACACCCTCGGCCGGATTGCCCTCGATCACCTTGCCGCTTTCGGCTTCGAGCACAACAGGCTTGATCCCGAAGAACGGCACCGTGGCCGAGCCCGGCTTGGTCTCAGTCGCGCCAGGCAGAGGCGTGATCAGGTGGCCGCCGGTCTCGGTCTGCCACCATGTATCCACGATCGGGCACTTGCCGCGCCCGACATATTTGTCATACCAGTTCCAGGCTTCGGGATTGATCGGCTCGCCCACGGTCCCCAACAGGCGCACCGACGAAAGATCGTACTTCTCGACGAATTCCGGCCCCTGGCCCATGAGGGCGCGGATGGCAGTCGGGGCGGTGTAGAACTGGTTAACCTTGTGCTTTTCACACACCGCCCAGAACCGCCCCGCGTCCGGATACGTCGGCACGCCCTCGAACATGAGGGTCGTGGCGCCGTTCGCCAGAGGTCCATAGACGATATAGCTGTGGCCGGTGACCCAGCCGACATCGGCGGTGCACCAGAAGATATCGCCGTCCTTGTAGTCGAACGTGTACTGATGCGTCATCGCGGCATAGACGAGATAGCCTCCCGACGTGTGCACCACGCCCTTCGGCTTGCCGGTCGAGCCCGACGTGTAAAGGACGAAGAGCGGATCTTCCGCCCCCATCGCTTCGGGCGGGCAGGCAGGGCTCGCGCTTTCCATCTCGGCCAGCACGTCCACGTCGCGGCCGTCAACCCAGGTCGTCTGGTCGCCGGTATGCTTGACGACGAGACATTTCACGTCCTCGTCGCAATGCAAAAGCGCCGCATCGGCATTGGATTTCAGCGGCGTCCGCCGTCCGCCGCGCGGCGCCGTGTCGGCGGTGATTACGACCTTTGCCTCGCTGTCGTTGATCCGGTTGGCAAGCGCGTCGGGCGAGAAGCCGCCGAACACAACCGAATGGATCGCCCCGATCCGGGCGCAGGCGAGCATCGCATAGGCTGCCTCGGGGATCATCGGGAGGTACAGAACGACCCGGTCGCCCCGCATCACGCCTTGCGCCTTCAGCACGTTGGCCAGGCGGCCCACCTTGTCGGCAAGCTGGGAATAGGTGATGTGCTTGGCCGGCGCCTCCGGGTCGTCCGGCTCCCAGATGATGGCGGTCTGGCTTCCACGCTTGGCCAAATGACGGTCGATACAGTTTGCCGCGACGTTCAGCTTGCCGTCCTCGAACCACTTGATCGAGACCTCGCCGAAATTGAAGTTCGTATCCTTGACCTTGGAATAAGGCGTCATCCAGTCGAGACGCTTGCCTTCCTTGCCCCAGAAAGCTTCAGGGTCACTTGTCGAAGCTGCATACATGTCGGCATAGATCGAAGGCGTCGCATGGGCCTTCTCGAACCCTGCCGGGATCGCCCGCTTGACCGAGGCGCTCACACCACCCTGTTCCGTCATGCCCATGCTCCTTTGCTGTCTGCTCCGCGCGTTCGGCCAGACCGCGCAGCCCCCAACGTCGAACCGGCCCAGGCCAGGACCGTGCGGCGCAGTGTAAACTATTAGGAACAATTTGTATAACCTATTTTAAACATTGTATTTAATTGTTAATTTATTGACAGAAAATGGGATAATTTTGTAAATTTCACCAGCGCTGCCCAAATTTTGCCACGAAGTTTCAACCGCTTGGCTGTTCACGAAATGGTGACTCGCCGCGGCGGCGGGCGATCTCCCAAAAACCGCGTGGTCGGGCCGCAAAAGGGCCCGTGACCGACCGGATGGCTTGAACCGTCAGCCGTGATTCGTCGCCGCGATCGGCGACGCACACTGGCTTGCCGGCAAACTGCGGCGTTGATACCGATGAAGGCGGATGACAGAAGGCGCGCCATGAGCGACAAGATCAATCCGATCCGCGAAGCCGATGAAGATGCGCGGCAGCAGGCGATCGCGCTGCTCAAGGACGCGCGCACAGCCGTGCTCGCCGTGATGGAGATCGAAACCGGCGCCCCCTTCGTCAGTCGCGTGGGCTTTGGCCTGACGCGCGCGGGCACGCCCATATCGCTCGTCTCCGACCTTGCGATCCACACCCGCGCGCTGCGCTCCGATCCACGCGTGGCGCTACTCATCGGTGAACCGGGGCAGAGGGGTGATCCCCTCACTCATCCGCGCCTGACGCTGCGCGCCTCTGCCCGCTTCATTGCCCGGGACAATTCCGAACATCCGGCGCTGCGCGCTGCGTGGCTGGCCTCTCACCCCAAGGCCGCGCTCTACATCGATTTCGCGGATTTTCACTTCGTGGCATTCGACGTTGCAGACGGCCATCTTAATGCCGGATTTGCTAGGGCCTATGCACTTTCGGAGAATGACCTTACAGTGACGTGACGCCCATCCAATCAAGATGTGGCGTCAATGGTTTACGGCGTATTGTGATGACGGATCGCAGGGACTTGCAGGACGAGATGCGGCGCCAACGGGTCCGTCTGGAACGTGATCTCGTCTCGCGTCAGCTTGGCGTTGCCCTCAGCTGTGTTATCTTCGGAGTTGTGCTGCCGTTTTGGGTAGTGTTCCTGACCTACCTCATCAGTGTCGGGACCGAAGTCGCCCAGCGCCAACTCATGCTCGCCTTCGACGAGAACCCCACTGGGGGACGCCGCGCCGCGGTTCTGGCGAATTCCGCGTTCGGCGTCGCGGTCTACTCGGTGCCCGCGCTTCTCGTCTGGCAGTATGGCGATCCGCTGCTCAAGTTCACCGGCGTGCTCGCCCTCATCGGCGCGCTTCTGAATACGTGCGTGGTACGGTCTACCCATCTCGCGATGGGTATCACGAGCGGCCTCCCCCCGGCCCTCGCGCTTCTCTGGATGCCGATGCAAGACCTGGGCGACTCCGGTGCGGGCGACTACGCGGCGCTCGCGACGGCCGGCGCGATCGTTCTGATCGGATATTTCCTCTCCGCACTCGTGCAGAACCACCGCGCCCAGAACGAACTCGTCAAGGCCGTGGACGAGGCGCGCGCGGCGAGCCGGGCAAAGACGCGCTTCCTGTCCGCTCTCAGCCACGAGATCAGGACGCCGCTAAACGCCGTCCTCGGCCACAGCGATCTGCTCGAGGGCGAGGCCAAGACAGCCGCAGTCAAGCGCCACGCGGCCGCGATCCAGACCGGCGCGCGCGGACTGAAGATGCTCGTGGAGGACGTTATAGACCTGTCGTCGGCGACCGAAGGCGAGATCCGTTTTACCCCCGTCACTGCCGTCATCCGGCAAGAGCTGGAGATGATCGCATCGATGAAGCTGCCGGTCCCCGCGGACTGCCCGCCCGAGATCACGATCGAGATCGCGCAGGAGGTGCCTGAATTCGGGCGGTTCGATCCGCTTCTTCTGCGCAAGTGCCTCAGCCATCTCGCGACGATGGTGCTGACCTCGCAAGGCGACGAACAGCCCGCGCGGCTCGACATTCGCTGCGCACTCGCTCCCGGACGGAAGGACCGGCTCCGGCTGACGCTGGCCGGCCGCGAACCTGCTCGGATCTCGGACCCCGAGCCGGACCCGCGCGCCGGCGAACCGCTCTCGATGACGCTGGTGAACCGGATTTCCGACGTAATGGGCGCGCGCTCCGCTATCCTAAAGGCGCCCGACGGCAGCTTTGTCGCCCGGATCGAGCTGCCGTTCGTGATGGTCCCCGAACCGCCGGACACCGGCGCAGAAACCGTCTATGGGCGGCTCCGCGCGCTTGTCGTGGACGACATCGCGACCAACCGCTTCGTCGTCGTGCAGATGCTGCGCGCGCTTCGGATCGAGGCGGTGGAGGCTGGCGGCGGCTCGGATGCGCTCGATCGGCTCGCCTCTGACAACTTCGACTTCGTGCTCCTGGACATGAATATGCCCGACATGGATGGCGAGGCGACGTTCCGCGAGATCCGCGCCTCCCGCCGTGAATGGTCCGAAATCCCTGTCGTGGCGCTTACGGCGGATTCCGTCACTTACCGTCGCGACCATTTCATCGGACTCGGCCTGAACGGCTATGTCACGAAGCCGATCGACCGGAGGCTTCTCTGGGCAGAGATCCTTTCGGCGGTGCCGCCGCCTCCGCCGCTCTGACGAACGGGCAGGGCGGTGCCCCGCCCGCCGCGTCTGCCCGTCAGTAGGGGCTGTCCATCCGAACCGAGACCCGCACCTTGCCCTTCGAAGCCGCTAGCCAGTTGAGCGTGACGTTCTGCTTTTGCGCGCCCTGCTCGACATCGACATAGGGCATATCCGACCGCCGCTCGCCCGCGGGTCCGGTGATGGCACCTTGCGGCACCATGGCCTCGACCGTTCGTGCCCAGCCGCCGAGGGGTAGATAAGCGCCCGGATTCACCGTCCAGGTCGACGCCGCCGAGCCTTGCGTGAACTCGTAGATGACGGGGTTCGCGATCACCTGATTCACGGCGGTGAAGGTGTTGCCTTCGAACCAGATGTTGCGCATCCGGCTGTTGTCCAGGGGGGCAAAGGTCGTGTCCACCTTCTCCACCCGGTCGATATTCCCATTGAACGCCTTGAATGCGTTCGCGGTGACGTTAAGCGACTGGATGAAGTGCCCCGATCCGTAGGGCTTGACGACGATCCAGCTGAACCAGGGCGCGCTGTCCGACACCGTGAAGACGTTGCCGGTGATCGTTAGCCCGCCGAACGAATACTGGCTGAAGAAATCGGGATCTGCCTCGTGCTCGTTCGTCCACTCGATGAAGGCGTTGTCGATCGAGTTGCCGGTGATCGCGGTCCTGAGATCTGTGCCGATCAGCACCAGCCCCGCCAGGCGCACACCCGCCGGTGCGCTGTCTGCCTGGAAGAAGTGGTTGCCGACGATCAGGCTCCCCGCCCCCGCCATGATCCCGAAGTGACGGAAGTTCACCGCCCGGCAGTTCCTCAGCTTCACGTCGTTGCCGTTCGTGTTGAACGCGATGGACACGCGGTCCTGCGCCAGAAGCGGCCCTTCGGCCGACAGGAACTGGCAGCGGTCGATCATCATGCCTTGGCAGCCTGTCCCCATAGACGTGATGCCCCGGTTTTTCGGGTTCTGGATGAAACTGTCGCGGATCTGGAACACGATGCCCGACGGCGCGAGGTTGATGCCGCTCGCCTCGCCGTTGCACTGGATGTCAATGTTCTCGAGTGCCATCTGCGACAGCGAGTCGAAGCCGCCGAAGTCGAGCACATATTTGAACCGCGTGAAGGTGTAGACCTGCGTGCCGGCCGCGCCGTAAAGCGGATTGGACAGCGTCAGCGTGCCTGCGCCCACGTTGACCGCCTTCACGTAGATCTCGCGGCCGACGCCGGTGCCCTCAACGAGCGCACCCACGGTAATGTTGGCGATGTTCGCGACCCCGGTCAGTGTCGTCGGGTTCGAGGTCGAATAGCTCGCCTGCGATGTCACGACGGTCGGGTTCCACGCCGATCCAGAGATGACGTTGAACTGACCGTTACGGATCACCCGGCGTGTGGCGAAGGTCGTCTTGTTACTGACTGACGCCTGCAAGTCGATCGGCGCCGTCACCTCGATCCGCCGACCCTTCAGGTCCAGCGAGTCGTGATCGGAGAAATTCAGAAGCGCCTGGAACGCCTTCTTGAACCCCTCCTCCTCGCTGCCGAACGCCGCCGCGTAGGACGGCAAATCGAAGCTCCGCGTCATCGACAGGCGGCGATTGGCGGGCATGGTGACCTTTCCCTCAAACCGCGCCGGCGCTTCGAGCGTCACGTCGGCGTTGAGGAAATAGGTTCCTTCGGACACGAACAGGTCCCGGCCCGTGGCATCGGCGGCGGCGTCGGCGGCGTCGAAGGCTGCCGAGTCGTCGGTCACACCGTCCCCCTTCGCACCGTAGTCGCGCACGTCAACCCAGTCCATCATGGTGCGCAGGAAGGCCGAGGTGACATCTTCGATTTCGATGTCGTCGATGCGGACGACCCCACCATTCGGCCCCGTGAGGTCAATCCCGAAATGCCCGTAAAGCGTGCCCGTGCCCCAGGCCATGTTCACGCCCGTCCGCGCGCCCGTGCCGACGATCGCCTCGACGGTCTCGACCTTGCCGTAGGCAGTCAGCTGCACGCTCGGCCCGGTCTCGGTGACGCCCGTCACATGCGCCCCACCCGCGCCGCCGGCCCAGGCGGCGATGCGCACCGCGGGCAGATTGCCGCTCATCGCCTTCACGCGGGCGCGGATGCGCAGGTAGCAGCCGGGCAGGATCGGCGTATCGCCCATGTAGCGAAGTTTCGTCGTGGTGATGTTCTTCAGAAGCTCCAGACAGCCGCCAAAATCCTGATCGGCCGGCACCAGCGCCGCATTGGGCGACCCCGCATAGGTCGGCGACCCGGGCGTCCCGTCGCCGGCCGACCAGACGTCCAGCCCGTTCTCGAATTGCGGCGGCGTGAAGACCAGCCCGTCGGTAATCGCCTTGTTCATGTCGATGACACCCCTTGTCCAGTTCAGACCCCCGTCCGGCAGACCCCAAAAAGCCCGCCGGCAGCCGGGCACCCGGCCCGTCCTGCCGGGCCGCCTGCGGGTTCTGCTCAAGAGGGAATTGCGAGCCCGAAGCGGGCCCTGTGTCGCAAAGCTCTACCGTGATAGGGTGACCGGGCGGTTATCGCAGCGTTCGCTGCCTGCCCCTCACGCGGCCAGGCCGGGCTCGGGAACCGGGTAAACACCGTTGATCCGCCAGCCGTCCGGGCCCTCGACCATCTCATAGTCGAATAGATGATTGCGGCCGTCGCCGTCGCTGAACTCCATCCGCTGCAAGAGCCGCCCGTCCTCCTCGCGGAGCTCGAGATAGCGCACGCCGTCGGGGCGCCAGATCATCGGGTATCCCTCGCGCACCATGCGCCCGAATATCTCGGGCGTCGGAAACATGCGCTGGATCATCGGGGACGCAAAGCCGTAGGCGCTCTCCAGATCCTCGGCCCCGAACGCCTCGATCTGACTGCCGATCACCGCACGGACATCCTCTCCGTCCCCGGCACGCAGCGAAGGCGCGAGAACCAAGACGGCCATGGGCAGCGACAGCAGCAAGTCCCGGCGGCGCATCGAAGTCCTTCCTTGACCGGCCTCAGACGATGTAAGCCACAAATACGATACATAACTCGCGTCATCTGCGCAAAATCTTGCATGCAGAATACCTCGAGGGGTGAGAATGGCGTTGGCATTCTCCGAAATGGACAAGTCGGTCACAACAGCCGTGCGGCGAATAGCGCGCGAACGTCTGGAGGCCTCGCTTGCTCTGATCGACAAGTCCAGCCTCGACCGACCCGAGTTGGTTCACGAACTCAGGAAGAACGTGAAGAAGACCCGCGGGCTCCTGCGGCTGGCCCGTCCCGACTTCAACCGCTTCAACAGGGAAAACACGGCACTCCGCAATGCAGCCAGGATCATCTCCGGACTGCGCGATGCCGATATCCTGGCCCTGCACTTCGACTCCATCGCACAGCGCGCCGGGATGCCTGCCAAGACCGTGGCCCGCATCCGGGCCGAAGTCCTGCCGTCAAGCGCACTCGACGCGCCTGCGACCAGCGCCGAAGACTTGCTGAAAGCACATCGCGCGGCCATCGCCGAAATCGCGGCGCGCGTCCAGCTCTGGAAAATCGGCAGCAAGGGCTTCGATGCGCTCGCGGGCGGGCTCGAACACACCTGGAAGGCCGCGCAATCCGCCAAGACCAGAGCCGCCGCAGCGCCCAGCGGCGCAACCCTGCACCGCTGGCGCAAGCGCATCAAGGACCACTGGTATCACGCCCGCCTGCTCGAGCCGATCTGGCCCGAGATGATGGCGCACCACGTCGCGGTCGCCGACACGCTGGGCGAGACCCTCGGCGATGCGCGCGACCTCGCGCTTCTGGCCGAGGCGCTAGAGCCGATGGCGGGTGCGGAGAAGCTGCGCGACCTGGCCCTCGCCGACGAAACGGCGCTTGTGAGAAATGCCCAGCGCCTCTCGACGCTCTTTCTCAGTGAACCCGCCCGCAATCTCTCGCGCCGCTGGCGCGGCTGGTGGCAGATCACATTCGGCTGACCGCCCCGTCCGGGGTCAGGCGACCATCTCGCCCTGCAGCGCGCGCTCGATCAGCGTGACGGTCTCGTCGATTCCAAAGAGCGCTATGAACCCGCCGAAGCGCGGCCCCTGGCTCGCCCCCAGCAACACCTCGTAAAGCGCCGTGAACCAGTCCCTGAGCGGCTCGAACTCATGCGCCCTGCCGACTGCGAAGACCATCGACTGCAACGCCTCCGCATCGAGCCCGCCATCCCAGACCTTCAGCCGCCCGACCAGATCCTCCATCGCCGCCCGCTCCTTCGCGGATGGCGCACGGAACTTCCGCGTCGGCGCCACGAAATCGCGGAAATAGCGCACCGCGAACTCCGCCGCCTGATCGAGCTGCGGGTTCGCCTCCGGCGTCGCGTCGGGCGCATAGCGCCGAATGAAGCCCCACAGCCCCGACTTGTCCTGCGCCCCCGCCACGCTCGCGAGGTTCAGCAGCATCGCGAACGGCACCACCATGTCCGACACCGGCGGCTGGCCGCCGTGGATGTGCCAGACCGGGTTCGCAAGCTGCTGCTCGACCGTCTGTTCCGGGAAGGCACGAAGCTGCTGGTGATACTCGTCGACTGCCTTCGGAATCACGTCCCACCATAGCCGCTTCGCCGTCTTCGGCTTTTGGTACATGAAATAGCCCAGTGACTCCGTCGAAGCATAGGTCAGCCACTCGTCGATCGTCAGCCCGTTGCCCTTCGACTTCGAGATCTTCTGCCCCTGCTCGTCGAGGAAGAGTTCATAGGTGAAATGCTCCGGAGGCCGCACGCCCAGCACACGGCAGATTCCGTCATAGATCGGCGTGTTGGTCGAATGGTCTTTGCCGTACATCTCGAAATCGACACCGAGCGCGGCCCATCGCGCACCGAAATCGGGCTTCCACTGAAGCTTCACCTGCCCGCCCGTCACCGGCAGCGTCCATTCCTTCCCGTCCTCATCGTCGAAAGTGATCGTGCCATCCTTCGCGTTGACCTCTTTCATAGGCACGTAAAGTACCCGCCCCGTCTCTGGATGGAGCGGCAGGAAGCAGGAATAGGTCTGCTGCCGCTCCTCCCTGAGCGACGCGAGCATGATCTCCATGATCGCGTCGTAGCGCTCGCAGCAGCGCAGCAGGATCTCGTCGAACCGGCCTGACTTGTAGAATTCGGTGGCCGAGATGAACTCGTATTCGAAGCCGAACGTATCCAGGAACCGCCGCAACATGGCGTTGTTGTGATCCCCGAAGCTCTGATATTCGCCGAACGGGTCCGGCACCGAGGTCAGTGGCCGCTGCAGATGTTCCCTCAGCATCTCCGGGTGCGGCACGTTATCGGGCACCTTCCGCATCCCGTCGAGGTCGTCCGAGAAACAGATAAGCTTCGTCGGGATATCCGAAATGATCTCGAACGCCCGCCGGACCATCGTCGTCCGCTGCACCTCGCCGAATGTCCCGATATGCGGCAAGCCCGACGGCCCATAGCCCGTCTCAAAGAGCACATAGCCCTTTTCCGGCGGCGCCTTCCCGTAGCGTTTCAGCACGCGGCGCGCTTCTTCGAACGGCCAGGCTTTGGAGCACATCGCTGCATCGCGCAAAGAAGACATGGGTTCAGCTTTCCCGAAGACCGGCACCCGCCGTGCCGCAAGGCCCGCTTCCTATTGAACGCGAGGGGCATCGTCAATAATTTGCCCCGCAAGCCATCAAAGGACCAGGACTGTGACCCATACCCTCCCCGCCTTCTCGCCCCAAGACGCGCTCGTCGCGCTCATGGTCACTGTCTCGGTCTCGGACGAGACCATTCGCACCTCCGAACTAGTCGCGATTGAGCGACAGGTGAATCACCTGCCGATCTTCGCCGACTACGACATGGACACCGTCCGCGAGGTTGCCGAGACCGTCTACAAGCTGATGGAAGACGACGACGGACTCGACACCCTTTTCGTCATGATCCGCGACGCGCTGCCTGATCGGCTCTGGGAAACCGCCTATGCGCTCGGCTGCGACGTCGCCGCCGCCGACGGCAGCATCCGCCAGGGCGAACTGAGGCTTCTCGAAGAGATCCGGCACGAGTTGAAGATCGACCGTCTCCACGCCGCCGCGATCGAATGGGGCGCAAGGGCGCGGCATCTGGTGCTGTAACGCCTAACAAGAGCGATCACCGCGATCCGAAAGATTGGTCGGCTCTCTGCGCCCGCAGCCCGATAAATGGCTGTGTGGCCGTCGCTTTGCCACCGGCATTGCCACGGCGCGCACCTGAAGCCATGCTTCACACCGGAACCTCAGGGATCAGGAAAGCCTCTATGAAAGTCGTCGTCATGGGCGCAGGCGTGATCGGAGTCACCACCGCCTACTACCTCGCTCGGCAGGGGGCGGAGGTGGTGGTCCTCGACCGCCAGCCCGGCCCCGGGATGGAGACGAGCTACGCCAATGCGGGCGAGCTGTCCTACGGCATGACCTCGCCCTGGGCCGCGCCCGGCATCCCGATGAAGGCGCTGAAGTGGCTCTTCATGAAGCGCCGCCCGCTCTTCATCTGGCCCCTCATCAGCCCCCGGATGTGGAAATGGGGCGCACAGATGCTGACCAACTGCACCGAAGAGGCCTACGACCTCAACAAGTCCCGCATGGTCCGCGTCTCCAATTACTCCCGCGACGTGATGCCTGACCTCATCGCCGAGACCGGGATCGGCTACGACGGCCGCGAACAGGGCACGTTGCAGCTTTTCCGGACGGAGAAGCAGCTCAAGGCGTCGAAGGCCGACCAGGCGATCCTCGCCGAATTCGACAGTCCGTTTGAAGTGCTCGACCGCGACGGCTGCATCGCCGCCGAACCCGCGCTCGAACTCGTGCGCGACAAGTTCGTGGGCGGTCTCCGCCTCACCGCCGACCGCACCGGTGACTGTCGGCTGTTCACGATGGCGCTCGCCGACAAGACCGCCGAGCTTGGCGCGACCTTCCACTACGGCCAGAAGATCCGGCTCATTCAGACGCGTGGCGAAGAGGTGATCGGCGTCATGACCGAGAATCTCGGCCGGGTGGAGGGCGACGCCTATGTCTGCGCGCTCGGCAGCTTCGGGCCGAAGCTGCTCGGCCCGATCGACATCCGCCTCCCGGTCTACCCGGTCAAGGGTTACTCGGTCACGCTGCCGGTCACCGACGACGCTTTCGCGCCGCAATCGACGATCATGGACGAAACCCACAAGGTCGCGATCACCCGCCTCGGCGACCGCATCCGAGTGGCGGGCACCGCCGAGATCGCGGGCTATTCGAACAAGCTCGGGCCCCACGCAACCGATACGGTCCGCCACGTCATCGGCGACCTCTTCCCGAAGGGCGGCGATCTCGACCGCGCCGAGGGCTGGACCGGCCTCCGCCCGATGACGCCGGACGGCACACCGGTCCTCGGGCCGACGCGCTACCGCAACCTCTATCTCAACACCGGCCACGGCACGCTCGGCTGGACGATGGCGGCCGGATCGGGCCGCGCCGTCGCCGACCTCGTCATGGGCAAGAAACCCGAGATCGACTTCGACGGCCTGACCGCCGCGCGCTACGGGATCTGAGGGGTCGCTCAGGCTGCGTAGACCGCGACCCAGCGCTCGATCAGCTGCTGTTGCAGCCGCTTCGACCGCCGGATCCAGTCGCGCCCGCCATCGGGGCGCTCGCGCTGTGCATCCGGCACCGCATCGCGCCGCGCGACGTCGCCGGTGAAAATCGCGAAGGCAAGCTCGGTATCACCCGGCGCGCTGACATAGCCCGCGAGCGTGGAGACGAAGTTGAGCGTGCCGGTCTTCGCGACGACCCGGGCCGGCTGCGCGGTGGTCCGCTTGCCCTTCGCATCGTGGAACGGGATGTCCTTCAACAGTCCCTTCAGCCCAGCCCTTGGCCCTAGCTCCACCAGCGCCTGAACCATGTCGACGGCCGAGATGCGCGAGGCGCCCGCCAGCCCGGAATGATCCGCGAACCGCGCGTTCGTCGCATCCGCTCGGGCCTTGAGCCAGTCGCCCATCGCCTGCCCTGAGGCTAGATGGCTTTCCACCCCGCGCCGGGACGAAGCCGCCATGCCGATCGCCTCCGCTGTCATGTTATTGGAGTATTTCAGCATGTCGCGCAGGATCGGCGCCAGATCGGCGCTGCGATGGACGGCGACGACCGTGCCGCCGGGCAGATTGTCCGCCGCCTCGGGCGCGGGGAGCTCCACGCCCTGGGCGCGGGCAAGCGTCTGGAACACGTCGCCCGCATAAAGATCGGGCCGCCTGACCGGTAGCCAGCGGCTGCCGCCCTTGCCGAGCGCCCGACGCGCGACGGACCATTCCTCGACGCGTCCGCCATTCTTGTAGCTGTAGACGGGCTGGCTTCGCTCGGCGACCGTAACGCGTGCGGAGTAGACCTTGGGAGCGAAGCGTTTCGCCCGCGCATCCATACCGACCTCGTAGCCCGACCCGTTGCGCTTCCAGACGAAATTCACCCGGTTGAAGTTGAGATTCAGCCCCGATACGGCGGGATTGTAGCCCAGCCAGACCGGCTGGCTCTGGTCGATCGCCTCGATATAGGGCAACGCGCCCGCCCAGACGCGAAACCGGCCGGTGACACCCCTGATACCCGCCGCCGCCAGCGCACGGACGAGATCTCCCAGATCGTCGGTCGTCAGCGTCGGGTCCCCGCCGCCCACCAGCACCAGATCGCCCTGGACTCTGCCGGCCTCGACTGGCCCCGTGGCAATCAGCCGTGTCTCGAACCGGTAGCCCGCGCCCAGATGTTCGAGCGCGTAGAGCGCCGTGATCGCCTTTGCCGTCGAGGCGGGCGGCATCGGCCGATGTCCCTGCCGCGCTTCGAGGAACAGCCCGGTCCGCGCGTCGGCGACCAGATAGGTGACCTCGCCGCCCAGCCCGGCCGCCTCGATCAGCGCATCGGGGGCGCGCGCGACGACCGGCATCGAGCCCTGAACGAAGCCGGCCCGCGCCTCGGGCCGGGGCGAACTCAGGGGCGCGTTGGCAAGCGCCCGCCCTGCCACACATCCGATAAGTCCACTCAGCAAGCCGCGCCGCGTGACCGTCACGTCGCTCTCCTCCTTGGCCCGTCAGCCTCGCTCACCGGGGCCCGCCACGCAAGTCCCGACGCCATCCGCCCTCTGCCCGGATCGCGCTCGACGAATGGTCGAGCATAGGGACATTGACAAAGCACCAAGCCGGCGGCCGGCAGCGCGGAAGAAGGACGGCGGCTTCCGCCGGCAGGCGGAAGCGTTCGTATTCCTCGGCTGCACGCGCGCCGCGCGCCGCAAGCCGCGATCCCGGCCGCGCGAAGATGCCGATCGGCACATTGGTCATGATCCAATCCCAATCCTGCCATTCGTGGAAACTCGCCAGGTTGTCCGCGCCCATGAGCCAGACGAACCGCACGCCGGGATAGAGCGCCATCAGTAGCCGCAATGTCTCGGCGGTGTAGCGCGTGCCAAGCCGCGCCTCGATATCCGAGATCACGACGCGCGGATGCGCCATTACCGCCCGCGCCCGCGCGATCCGGTCCGCCATGGGCGCCGGCGCATCCGGTTTCAACGGATTGCCCGGCGAGACGAGCCACCACACGCGATCCAGCCCGAACCGCTTCAGCGCCTCGCGCGTGATGTGGGCATGACCCTCATGCGCGGGGTCGAACGAACCGCCCAGAAGCCCGATGGCCTGCTCCGCCATGGCAATGGGAAATCCGAGCACAACGCCCCCTTCAGTACCGCGCCGCACCCGCGGCCAGTCTTTGTCGCCCCGAGCCCCTGCCCTGTCAACGTCCGCCGCGCCATGTCCTCACGAGTCAGGGATTTGCGGAGAATCAGACGTGGCGCTATTCTATCTGCGGTAGTTTTATGTCCATTTCTTACAGACTGGAGCAGGATTATGCTTCCCTCAGAGGTACTTGCTAAACTTCTCGATGTAGACCCAAGGAACGGCAAGTTCCTGCTGGTCGGCCTTGCCTGCGTCGCAGCCGGCGCCATCGTCGCGAGTTGGGGCTTCAGCCCCGACGTCCTTCTCGCGGCGTCCTACGTGCTTGGTTTCGCGCTCGTCTGTTCGGTCGTGGCCTTTGTCGCAACGAATCCGGCCATGCGGCGCTGGCTTGGCTGGACGCTCACCGCATCCTTCACCCTCTACATGGTCGGGCTCGTCGATTCCGCCTTTCAGATCTCGGGCCGCCTTCCCGCGCCGCCCTGTTATCTCAGGATTTTCGTCGAAACGCGCGAAAGCTGCGAACAGCGCTTCGCCCCCGTGGTCGAAGTCATCGGGGGGACCGAGAACGCGGCGCTCCGAACGCGCGGGCTCCTCCGCCTGGTGGGCGGGCCCGAGCGGCTGTGGCTCGCGCAGACGGACGAGCCCGCCTATTCCGGCGGGCCAATCTATCTGCAGTTCGGCGATCCCATCACGCGCGACCAATCGGCCCGTTTCGCCGAGACGCTGGCCGAGAATGGCTGGCCCGTCGAGGGCGCCGAGGAGGGCGGCGAGTGGGTCAAGGCCGTTCCCGACCGGAACGAGGTCCGCTACTTCGACCCTGCCCATCGGGACGACGCGGTCCGGCTCGCCCATGCGATCCACGCGCTGATCCCCGAATCGGAAATCGCTGTGCGCGACTTTTCCCGCCTCGCGGGCAAGGTGTCTGCGGGCCATCTGGAAATCTGGCTTATCGATCTCGGCCGGAACAGCTGATCGCGCGGCACCCTGTCTTGCGCCGGAAAGATATCTGACTAAAGTCAGACATCATGCCGCCCGACCCCATCGCCCGTATCCGCCGCTTCAACCGCGCCGTGACGACCGAAATCGGCGCGCTCGACGCCTCCTACCTCGGCCGCGACCGCCCGCTGGGCGCGGCGCGGGTGCTCTGCGCCATCGGACCGGACGCCGCCGAGGTCTCGGTGCTGCGCGCAGCCACGGGCCTTGACAGCGGGCTTCTCAGCCGCCTCCTGCGAAGGCTCGAAGACGAGGGGCTCGTCACCACCGAACCCGCCCCCAACGACCGCCGCCGCCGCATCGCCCGCCCAACCGACAGAGGCCGTGCCGAGATCGCCGCCTACGAACGCCTCTCGAACGACCGCGCCGCGCGCCTCCTTTCCCGGCAGTCCCGCAATACCGATGCGCTCCTCGCGGCGATGGACCTTGTCGCCACCGCGTTTTCCCGCGACCGCATCGAGATCGCGGAAACCGATCCCGAAACACCCGAGGCGCGCTACTGTCTGAACGAATACTACGCCACCCTCTCCCGCCGGTTCGAGACTGGCTTCGAAGTCACGAAAAGCCTCGACCCCGACGCGGCCGCCCTCCGCCCGCCGCTCGGCACCTTCCTCGTCGCGATGTCCGACACTCTCCCTCTCGGCTGCGTCGCGCTGAAGGGAAACGGCACAGCGGCGGGCGAGATTAAACGCCTCTGGCTCGCCCCGGCCGCCCGCGGCCTCGGTATCGCCAAACGCCTGATGGAAGAGGCCGAAACCCGCGCCCGAACGCTCGGCATGACTCGGCTCCGGCTCGACACCAACCGCTCGCTGACGGAGGCCATCGCTCTTTACCGCCGCCTAGGCTGGCATGAGATTGCTGCCTTCAACAATGAGCCCTATGCGCATCACTGGTTCGAGAAGACCTTGTGACGGTTCGGCGGAACGGCGCCGTCGCTCGCGCAACCCTGCACAGACACGTGGGGACCCCGAGGGGTCCCCACTGCCAGCAAACCCCTGATCGGCGTCACTTCGCGATCGTGACCGTGTCGACCTCATGCTTGTCGCTGGTCATATGCCAGGTCACATTGACCTTCTCGCCGACCTTCAGGCCCGGATCCTTGAAGCCCTTGGGCAGATAGTAGACGCTTCCATCCTGAAGCGTCAGGGTCATCGCCTTCATGTCGAAGGCCTTGATGGCGTCGGTGGTTGTCGTGTCCGCCGCGAAGGCGCCGACAGAAGTGGCGAGCATCGCTGCGACGATTGTCGGGTAAAGGAACTTTCGCATTGGCATATTCCTTCTGTTTGACCGCTGGAGGCGGCCCTTTCTGAGCAGTCTGAAGATGTCCGTTTGGGTTTTCGGGGGCCGGCATCTTCCCGCTCCCACGCCGGAATCTACGACCCGGCGCCAAGCCGTTCAAATTACTTCGGTGTAAGCTTCGGGCAAGTTGCGGCAAGGCGGGCGCCCGGCAGCGCGGCCATGCCGCGGGTTGTCGGGACGCTACGGGGGGCCATCCACCGATACTTGCCTAATCTGACTGCGAATTTTCCGGCACATCTTTGGCCTGCAAGGTGCGCCGGATGCGGCGAACGCTTCAAGGACAAGCACCTTGCCGTCGCGCCGAGGAAGCCTGGGCCCGTACCGGCGTCGGCTTAAATCCGCCACAGGATGGGCGACGCTCGGGCCACGGTCAGCATCGGCAAGTCGGTCCCCGAATATGGCGTGGAAGGGGTCCGCCGGCTGGAAGCAGACCGCAAAGGATTCTGTCGGGCCGATCGACGCGCGCACCCGAGCCTGGACCGCGCGCGCCACGGGTGCCCGGGTCGGGCCGGTCGCTGAGGCGCACCTCCGCTTCGATCGCCACGGAATCGATCGCGCTTCCCGACGGGCGATCAGAAGTCCCGAAAGTCCCGGCAGCCAGAGGGTCGACAACCGAGAGAAAAAGTGGCGGCCAAGGTGGCCTCCGACCGCGCGCCCATCGCGGGCCGCGTCGACGCGATGGCGGCGTCGGCATTCGTCATTCCCTGCGCGACCTTAGTTCCCTTGTGAAGAAGCAAAGATTCCCGTCGTCCCCAGGGTTCGCCACCGTCGTTGATACCGGTGCCAAGCCACTCGGATTCGAGGGGATTGTCCCGCGTCAACCACGCGAGTTTCTACCTCGCGTCGCTGGACGTGTCGCGAGCCGGGTGAGATAAGTTCGCGCAATCGTCCGGGCCACATCGCTTGGAATCCATCCGCGGCCGCGGATCCCGGGCGAAGGCGGCAGAGGCGAAGGGGCGGCAAGATCAAACTCTCGAACTTCCGGATCAGCCTTCTTCTGATCGCTCTGGCCGGATTGACGGGCGGGCTGATCCTGCTCGCCGCCGACCGGGACGGCGGCGCCAGGATCGTCTGGTTCGCCGGCGTCGTCCCCACTATCGCCGCCCTGGTTTGGGAAATCGTACAAAGCCTGCGGCGGGGCGAGGTTGGGGTCGACATCGTCGCCGCGCTGTCGATGACCGCCGCGCTCGTCTTCGGCGAAGAACTCGCGGCCGCCGTGGTGGCCGTCATGTATGCCGGTGGGACGTTTCTCGAAAGCTTCGCGGAATTTCGCGCCCGCCGCGAGATGCACGCTCTTCTGTCGCGGGTCCCGCGCAGCGCGACCCGGCACCGCGACGGAGCGCTCGAGGAGGTGCCGCTCGACGCCGTGGCGCCGGGTGACCGGCTCTTGATCCGACAGGGCGATGCCGTCCCGGTCGACGGCGAAGTAGCCGGGGGCAGCGCACTTCTCGACACCTCGGCGCTGACCGGAGAGCCCCTGCCCGTGCGCTTCGGCTCCGGCGGCGCGGTGATGAGCGGCGCGACAAATGTCGGCGAGGCCTTCGATCTCTTGGCCTCGCGCGCCGCCGCCGAAAGCACCTATGCCGGCATCGTGCGCCTCGTTGAGGAGGCCCAGCGGTCGAAAGCACCGATGTCGCGCATGGCGGACCGGTGGTCGCTCGGGTTTCTGGCGGTAACGCTGGCTCTTGCGGCGATGGCGTGGTGGGCGTCCGGCGATCCTGTCCGGGCCGTGGCCGTTCTCGTGGTAGCGACGCCCTGCCCGCTGATCCTGGCGGTGCCGGTTGCGCTCGTCGGGGGAATGTCGTGTGCCTCGCGGTTCGGCGTGCTGATCAAGGGGGCCCGGGTCTTGGAGAACCTGGCCCGGACCCGCACGGTAATTCTCGACAAGACGGGGACGCTGACGATCGGCCATCCCGCAATCGTCGAGATCCGCCCGGCGGACGGTCTGTCCGAGGAAGAGCTGCTGGCCCTCGCCGCGGCGCTCGATCAGGCCTCCAAGCATCCCGTGGCGCAGGCCATCGTCGCCGAGGCGGTCGCGCGCCAGCTCAAGCTGCCGGTGCCGAGCGGCGTAACCGAGTTTCCGGGCCAGGGGGTCGCGGGCAACGTCGCGGGCCGGGCGGTCAAGGTCGGCGGGCTGGACTTCGCCGGAGACGGCAATGCGGCGCCGATCCTCGACGGGCGGCCAGGGTCGGTGTTGGTCGCACTCGAGGTGGACGGAGTCTTCGCGGGACACATGGTCATGGCGGATAACCTGCGCGCCGAGACTGGGACGCTCTTCGCCGCCATGCGGCACCTTGGCGTCGAGCGCATCCTTCTCGCGACCGGCGACCGCACGGATGTGGCCGAGACAATCGCCTACGGCCTTGGCCTCGAAGCCGTTCATGCCGAACTCACGCCGGACCAGAAGGTTCTGCTGGTTCTGACCGAACGCAAGAACGGACCGGTGATGATGGTCGGCGACGGGGTGAACGACGCGCCCGCGCTCGCCGCCGCGGACGTGGGCGTGGCGATGGGCGCGCGGGGCGCCGCCGCCTCGGCCGAGGCGGCTGATGTCGTCCTCCTCGTCGACCGCCTGGACGCGGTTCTCGGGGCGCTCGAAATTGCGCAAAATGCGCGCGACATCGCCTGGCAGAGCGTCGCGGCGGGGATCGGCCTGTCGGTGGCGGGGATGATCGCCGCCGCGTTGGGCTATATCTCGCCCGTGCAGGGCGCGCTCCTGCAAGAAGCTATCGATGTCGCGGTCGTGCTCAACGCGCTCAGATCGCTGCGTATCCGTCCGCGCCATGTCTGAGTTTTGCCAGTTCGTGCCGATGCCTTGGCCCGGTTCAAGACCTTCGCAATCCATTGTCGAGACATTACAACCTGAATTCGCGACTGTGCGTCGGGAACATCTCTACGCGGCGATCAGTCTGCACCGTCAGAATTACCGGTTCGGGAAAAGCTTATGAAACCAGCCTGGTTGATTGTCGCCTACCTCGCCGCTGTAGCGCTTCCACTGATCGTTTCCTGGCTTGTCGGCGGGCCGCCACGACCCTTCCGCGAAGAGCTCGCCTCCGGTCTCGGCATTCTGGCCTTCACCATGATCCTCATGGAGTTCGTCCTGTCCGGCCGCTTCAAGAGCATATCGAATGGCGTCGGCATGGACGTGACCATGCGGTTTCATCAGATGATGGCGCGCACGGCACTGGCTTTTGCATTGTTGCACCCGTTTCTCTATCGAGGCGCGCCATCGGGGGGTCAGCGTCCCTGGGACCCCACTCGGCAGCTGACGATTACCACTGATTTTTCAGACCTTTCCACCGGAATTGCGGCCTTCCTCATCCTGCCGACTCTTGTTCTTTTGGCGATCGGGCGCACTCAGCTGGACGTCAAATACGAAACTTGGCGCCTGATGCATGGAATCGGGGCGCTTCTGGTCGCGGCACTTCTGCTGCATCACACCATTTATGCCGGACGCTACGGATCGCTGCCCGTGATGACCTGGCTTTGGGGGGCGATGACCGGCATGGCGATCGGGTCGCTTCTCTACGTCTACCTGCTGGTGCCGCTTCGGGACAAAGCACGAGGGTGGCGCGTTACCTCGGTCAATCGCCTCACGCCGAAGCAATGGGAGCTGACCGTCACGCCTGACGGTCATTCCGGCCTTGAGTTCAAAGCTGGGCAATTTGTCTGGCTGAATGTCGGGCACAGCGCGTTTTCGCTGAAGGAGAACCCGTTTTCGATCAGTTCGGCGCCATCGGCCGGGCCGGAAGTTTCGTTTATCATAAAGGAGCTTGGGGATTTCACCCGCACGGTCGGGCAGATTGAGCCGGGCTCGGTCGCCTATCTCGACGGGCCGTATGGCAGTCTCTCGATCGAGGGCCGCGACGAGCCGGGCGTCGCCTTGATTGCCGGGGGCGTGGGCATCGCGCCTCTGATCAGCATTCTCAGGCAGATGCGCCTGACCGACGATCCGCGCAAGGTCAAGATCATCTATGGAAATCGGTTGGAGGATCAGATCGCCTGTCGCGACGAACTGGATGCCGAGGACGTGACCTATGTGCTCACGGAACCGCCCCAAGGCTGGCAGGGCGCGAGGGGCTTCATAGATGCGGCGCTGATGGATCGTGTATTCTCGCCGACGGAATTCAAGGAATGGATCTTTGTCATGTGCGGACCGGCCATCATGATGAACATAGTCGAAGACCATCTGATCGCGCGCGGCACGCCGTCGTCCCACATCCTGTCAGAGCGGTTCGACTATGACTGATCCGTTCAAACATATGGATTTGCGGCGGCGGATCTCTCTCGCGATCTGGGTCATCAATGCCATCCTCGTTCTGGCGCTGGCGGCGTTCGCGCTGCGCTGAAGATCGGTTCTGCAGCCCTGCCATCTCGAATCTTAGCGAAGCGTTTCCGTGACCGGCGCAGACATCCGCTTCGATCCGCGCCCCTGACCAGCGCGGCCTCAACCCGCGCCCTGTCGTGCCGGCCAGGATCACCGCGACGCTCGCCCCCACCCGAAGCGATATCGCACGAAGCCCGGCTCCGACATCCGCCCGGCTGATCGCAAGGCCCTGCCTCGCGCACGTTCGTCACAGCCGCCGCGCGGCGACATCCACGCCCGGCGATTGCCCTTTCGCCCCGCCTTGTCTAGATGAGGGCCAAACCCTTATCCCAGAGGACTTCACCCATGGCATCCTATCAATACGTCTATCACATGGACGGCGTCTCAAAGGCCTATGCCGGCGGCAAGAAGCTCTTCGAGAACATCCGCCTGAACTTCCTCCCCGGCGTCAAGATCGGCGTCGTCGGCGTCAACGGCGCCGGCAAGTCCACGCTTCTCCGGATCATGGCCGGCCTCGACAAGGACTTCTCGGGCGAGGCCTGGGCCGCCAAGGGCGCGACCGTCGGCTACCTCCCGCAGGAGCCCGAGCTCGACCCCGCGCTCTCCGTCCGCGGCAACGTCATGGAGGGCGTCAAGGCCAAGCAGGGCAAGCTCGACCGCTACAACGAACTGGCCATGAACTATTCCGACGAGACGGCGGAAGAGATGGCCAAGCTCCAGGACGAGATCGATGCCGAGAACCTCTGGGACCTCGATTCGCAGATCGACGTCGCGATGGAGGCGCTGCGCTGCCCGCCCGACGAGGCCCAGGTCGACACCCTCTCGGGCGGCGAACGCCGCCGCGTGGCACTCTGCAAGCTCCTCCTCGAAGCCCCCGACATGCTCCTGCTCGACGAGCCGACCAACCACCTCGACGCCGAGACCATCGCATGGCTCCAGAAGCACCTCATCGAATACGGCGGCACGATCCTCATCGTCACCCACGACCGCTACTTCCTCGACGACATCACCGGCTGGATCCTCGAACTGGACCGCGGCCGCGGCATCCCCTACGAGGGCAACTATTCTGCCTGGCTCGAACAGAAGGCCAAGCGGCTCGCGCACGAGGCGCGCGAGGACAAGTCCCGCCAGAAGGTGCTCGAACGCGAACTTGAATGGATCCGCGCCGGCGCCAAGGCCCGGCAGGCCAAGCAGAAGGCCCGGATCAACGCCTACGAGGAGATGGCGGCGAAATCCGAACGCGAAAAACTCACCCGCGCCCAGATCATCATCCCGAACGGCCCCCGTTTGGGCGGCAAGGTGATCGAGGTCGAGGGCTTGAAGAAGCACATGGGCGACAAGCTCCTGATCGAGGACCTCTCCTTCGCGCTGCCGCCCGGCGGCATCGTCGGCGTCATCGGCCCGAACGGCGCCGGCAAGACCACGCTCTTTAGGATGCTCACGGGCCAGGAAAAGCCCGATACCGGCACAATCACCTATGGCGACACCGTCAGCCTCGCCTATGTCGACCAGTCCCGCGACGCGCTCGACAGCGGCAAGACCGTGTGGGAGGAAATCTCCGGCGGCGCCGAGCAGATCGAGCTTGGCGACGTCACCATGAACTCCCGCGCCTATTGCTCGGCCTTCAACTTCAAGGGCGGCGACCAGCAAAAGAAGGTGGGGCTATTGTCCGGCGGCGAACGCAACCGCGTCCACATGGCCAAGCTCCTGCGCTCCGGCGGCAACGTCCTCCTCCTCGACGAACCCACGAACGACCTCGACGTCGAGACCCTTCAGGCCCTCGAAGCCGCCCTCGACGACTTCGCCGGCTGCGCCGTCATCATCTCCCACGACCGCTTCTTTTTGGACCGCCTCTGCACCCATATCCTCGCCTTCGAGGGCGAGGCCAAGATCGAATGGTTCGAAGGCAACTTCGAGGCCTACGAGGAGGACAAGATCAGAAGGCTGGGGCCGGATTCGGTGGAGCCGAAGCGGGTGAAGTATAAGAAGTTTACGAGGTGATTAGTGTGTACTGCAAACTTCGCACACACAACCATTGCTGGTAAAATGGCGCACCCCAACTGTCTTGCCGCTGGACAAGCGGTCCGCGCGCGCGAATATGCGACGAAACAGGTCGACTTCGTCGTTCTCTAGATACCTACGAATGGCGTATGCACAAAGATCGGCAACCTGCACCATGCGCGTCAGGCTGCTATCGACGAACAGCGGAGTTTCAACTATCTTGTCTACGCTGGTCCAAAGGGTTCCTGTTTCGTAGTACTTGCGCATCAGTTCCGTGTGCTTCATGGCGACGCTTTCGTTGTTATCGTGCACGATCATTCCCAGAGAGTCGCCACCGGGTCCGGCGCTAGTAAGGAATTGTTGAAAGCGCGAAATCACCTGCTCGAAAGCCTGCTCTTCGGCCGTCTTCCCGGCCCAAACCGGATCAAAATGAACCTTGTCTATGCATTCCGCAAACAGGCGCGCCTTACCCCAATTTGCAACCGTATCAGCTACCTTCTTAATTACTCCCCACCTATCAGAATAAGTAAGGTGAATGTACGCGTCAGTTTTTGCGTAGTTTTTCTTGGTCTGGCGCAGCCTCTTGGCGTTACCACTGCGTTGGAGCTTAAGTATCTCCGCTGTTCGTAGTCCGCGCACTTTTGTTCGCCTTTCAGAATAAGAAAGCCCATCAAACCCAGGAACCAAGCTCTGTTCGAAGTACTTTCGAGCCATCCACGCCGTGTGAAGCTCTGTGTCCTCAAGGCCGAAGGGAGTCAGCACCTGCGTAATTGCTTGATCACTTGCGCGCCAATGTTCCACGGGCAGCGCGATACCGCATAAGACAAAATGCGAAGATGTACCGGGAGTTTCCGGTGTACCTGACTCATCTAGGTAGCAGATATACATAGAAAGTCAGGTACACCAAAGTAGGAAATCGACCAAGCTTTTAGACCATACAATCTAAGCCGGGACGCTTGGCGACCCATCTTGGACGTACCTTGAATGTACTACTAGACTCCCCCAACTTCAAGAAGAATACTCGTATTCCAACGAAACCAATATGTTGTGCCCTGCACCTGACGTATGCCTATGCATTCTTGTAGGCAGCAAGCCGTAGGGTTCACTTCAGCGCAACACTCGCCCTTGAAACCCCGCCCCGCGGCATAACGGTGCGCTGAAGCGCACCCTACTCCCCGAATTCGCCCTCGGGCACCAATCCGGACCATTCCGGTTCGACCAACCCGCGCTAGATGTCGCGACAGATGGATGAGTTCGGCCAATCCACGGCCCGCTCGGCGAACCCGTGCTTGACCGGATTGATCCAACAATACCGGACATGCGCCGCGTAATCCGCCTCCTCCCGGATGTGATGCTCCTATAATCTCGGCGGCCGAGCCCCATCTCGCCCGTACTGCACAACCGGGTTCCTTGACCCACCCGCTCCCCCACGCTCATATACCCCGACCCCAACGAAAGCCCCCGAATGCTCCGCGGCATCGATCCGATCCTCTCGCCCGACCTGCTCCACGCGCTCGCCGCGATGGGCCACGGCGACGAGATCGTCATCGCCGACGCCAACTTCCCGGGCACGAGCATGGGCCGGCTTCTCATCCGGGCGGATGGCGTGACCGCCAGCGCCATGCTCCGCGCCGTGCTGTCGCTGATGCCGCTCGACACCTTCGTCGATGACCCGGCCGTCACGATGCAGGTCGTCGGCGACCCCGACGCGGTCCCCGAGGCGGTGCGCGACTTTCAGGCAATCGTCAACGAGGTCGCCGATGCGCCCGCGACCCTGGCCGGGATCGAGCGTCACGCTTTCTACGACCGCGCGAAGGCCGCCTTCGCCGTCATCCAGACCGGAGAGACCCGGCTTTATGGCAACATCATCCTGAAGAAGGGCGTGATCGGTCCCTGAATGCGTCCCCCTCCGGCCCTGTCCGGCGGCGGGGGAGCCCGAACGCGCCGAGATTCTCGCCTCCCGGCTGTCCCGACGGATGCCATACGCATGCCATACGCCTTGCCGACGCCGCGCAGACACGAAAAAGGCGCGCCCCTTGGCGCGCCCGTTTCTCATCCCCTGGACCGGCCGGTGCCGCCGGATCATGCCAGAATTGTGGCGCTCCCCGCCCGCGCCCGGCCCGAGACGAAGGTCACCGGATTGTGGCGCACCTGTGTCCAGCGGCGGGCGCCGGGCGCGACGTCGCCAAGGCCGTATCGCAGATTGGACAGGGCGTTGGTGCGTCCGATACGGGCTTTTTCAGTGAAATTCGTCATGTCAGTTCTCCCCTTCAGGTTGAGTAGCCTTCCGATTTCGCCGCCACATTTGCTACCCTAGGTTGAGCCTTGATCAAGGAATTGTCCGCAAAATGGCGCATATGTGCCTGAAACGCGTCATTTCGGTGTCGATTTGAAGACGCCTTAAGGTTGCACTAACGATCTCTGCTTAGACGGGGGCATTTGTTGCGGAACCTTGAACAGTCCCACCCCCCGCGCGGCATCCCCGCCGCGCGTCCGAACGATTCGGCGCCCGAACGGATTCGCCCCTGCCACGTGCCGGGCCGCCGCCGGATCAACGACTCTGATCCCGTCACCCGCGCAGCTCTCGGGAACCGCCTGCTCACGACTGCGTTATCCCGGCATATCGCTCAACCTTGAAAGGGCTCCCATGTCCACGATTCTTCTGATCATCCTGATCCTGCTTCTCATCGGCGCGCTGCCGACCTGGGGCTATTCGCGCGGCTGGGGCTACATGCCCTCGGGCGTGATCGGCACGATCCTGGTCATCATCCTGATCCTCGCGCTCCTGGGCCGCCTCTAGCGGCGCCAAACGTGCGACGGTCGCTTGCCCGACTTGATCAGTGTCAGTGCAGGCGCGGGCGGCACCGCCCATGATCAGCGCATTCCATTTTCAGACCGGAGAGAATCCGATGCCCGATACCGAAATCAATGAACCGCAATCGGCGACTGAACGCACGGACAAGCGGCGCAGCTGGACCGAAGAGATCGAGGTGAGGGGCGATCAGCTAGTCGCGCGGGTCAAGGAACTCGCCGCCGACGCCCAGGTGAAGCGCATCCGCATCACCGAGCCTGACGGCGATCTCGTCCTTGAGGTGCCCCTGACCATCGGTGCCATCGCCGGGGGCGCGGTCGTCCTCGCTGCGCCGCTTCTCGCGGTGATCGGCGCACTTGCCGCCTTCGTGACCAAGGTCAAGATCGAGGTCGTCCGCGACAAGGACGAGGGCGAAGCTGGCTGACGCCGCCCGACCAGTCTTGCCTCCGCCCCGGCGTGCCCGCACACTGCGCCCATGCTGGCGGAGATGACCCTTATCGACTGGCTTGGCGTCGTCGGCTCCTTCGTCATCGCGGGGGCCTATCTCGCCGTCTCGCGCGGTTGGGTCGACGGTCGGCTGCCGGCCTTTAACCTGATGAATCTCGGGGGCGCCGGGCTCATTCTCTGGTCGCTCTACTACCGCCCGAATGCCGGCGCGATTCTGATCGAGGTCCTCTGGGTCGCGATCGCACTTCTGGCGCTTTTCAATTACGTCCGGAACCGCTGACCTCGGCGGGCTCTACGCGTATCGATCCGGGGGCGAATTGCCCGCTAAGCTCCTTCAAAGAGCTTAACGATTTCTGTGGTAGCCTCTTATTTCAATAGTTTGGCTCACCCTCCAACCGTGAAATCCGCCGATCTTCCGGTTTTCCTGACCTGCGCGCCCAGCCCGGCCGTGCTAGGGTGAGTCCATTACAGAAAGACATTTTCCAAGGGACCGAAGGGTATTTACAGCCGGGGTCCCGAACGCTCGGCGACCCCGGCCGAACACACGGAATCTCACGACCTCGCCAGAGGGCTGACACAAATCTGGATACATGCCTCGCGGTTCCCATGTCTTTCCCGATCGAAGGAGGAAGAGATGCACCGCCAAGCCCCGAACCCACCCGTCCAGCAGCCCCGACCGGGGGACCGGCAGCCGCGCCCGCCACGCGTGGTCTGGAAGTTCACCGACTGGGCCGCGATCTAAGACCGATCCTCACGCCTTGCGGAGCCGGCTCTGGTAGCGCCAGACGCGCCAGACATAGAGGACGACCAGGGGCCCGCAGTAGATCACCACGTCCATCAGGTGATCCGTCGTCATCACCCAATGAACAAGCGTCAGTACCGCCATCGGGTAGATCCAGCGCTGGATCGTCTTCCATTTCGGCCCGAGCGTCCTGACAGCCCCATCGTAGGACGTCGCCGCCAGCACTGTCATCACCGCCATCGCAACCCAGCCGGTCAGGATTTCCGTTCGCGTGAACGAGCGGATGAGGGCGCCCATGTTGGCATTGATCATCCAGAAGAACAGGTGAAGGAACGCGTAGCCGAAGCTCGCCACGCCGAAATAGCGCCGCCGCCTCTTGAGCCACGGAAGCGGCCCGAAAATGAGCTGCAGCGGTGTCACCGCCATTGCGAGGATCAGAAACCAGCAGGACAGAATCCCCGTCCAAGGGACAAAAGCGACCTTGCCGTGTAGGACGAACCGCTCGGCGAGGAACCAAACTGCCGGGAGCGCCAGAAGCGCCCACAAGACATAGGTACTGTCGACGGTCCGCCTCATCGCTGCATCATGTCGTCCGCCTTCCATCAGACCGCGCTACTCTGCAGCGAGCGCGGTCTTGACCTGGGCTGCCGGCTTCTTGTCGACCTCGAATTCCTCGTGATAGGACCGCTCGACATTGACGTTCCATACGTCGTTTTTCTCGCCGAGGATATTGCGTGCGGCATACATCGCCGACAACATAGAGTGATCTTGGTTGTTGTAGCGGTGCAGACCATTGCGGCCCACGGTCTGGAAATTCTCGAGCGACACGAGCCACTCCTCCAGCACATCCAGCGCCTGCCGGTACTCGCCGTCATAAACAGGGTAGGCCTTTGGCTGGCGAATGATCGCTGCGCCGATGACGTCCGATGCCTTGGCAAGGTCGAGTTGCTCGAGTTCCTGCGACGCAAGCGTGCGCAGGTCCTCGTCGGACATGTTCCATAGCCCATCGCCCTTCTGGCAAAAGTACTCCATCCCGATCGAGGCGGTGTTTTGGTCGGGCAGCATCTCCTTCGACCAAGCGCGGAAGTTCTGGATGCGACCGACCTTCACCTCGGGCGAATGGATGTAGATCCAGTTGTCCTTGAACGGGTCGGCATGATCGAGAACCAGCGTCACGATCAGGAAATCGCGATACCTGAGCTTGCTCGCGGCCTCCACCACTTCGGGAGGCGGTGGCGGATCGAAGGCGTAGATCAGTTCGCGCAGCGCCATCGAATTGATGAAGTGTTCGCCCTCGACCCGTTCGACAACCGGCTCCCGTCCGTCCTCGTGCCAGTGCTTGACCTCAATCGAGGTCACGCGATTACCCTCGCGGTTCACGCGCACGACCTCCGAACGCAGATGAACTTCGCCGCCCTGCTCCTCGACGATCCGTTGCGTCTTTTCCCACATCATGCCGGGGCCGAGCCTCGGATACTGGAATTCCTCAATTAGCGATGCCGTGTCATTCGCGCCCGAAATCGCGTTCCAGACCGCCTTGAACAGCGATAGGTTCTTGATCCGCTGCGCCGCCCAGTCGGCGCGGATGTCCTTGGGATTAATGCCCCAGACCTTCTGCGTGTAGCTGCGGAAGAAGTGCATGTAGAGCCGGCCGCCAAAGCGGTTGATGACCCACTGCTCGAAGCTCTCCTCCTTGCGGTAGGGCAGCACCTGCCACTTGAAGTAGCTGAGCAATATGCGCATCGATTCGTAGGGGCCTATGTTGACCAGCGCGTTGAAGAGCTTCAGGGGATAGTCGAAGAACTTTTCACGGTAGTAGATGCGCGAAAGGCGCGGGACAGTGATGAAGTCGTCCTTCAGCACCTCATGCCACATGGCTTCGACTTCCTTCACCTTCGTGAAGAACCTGTGTCCGCCGATGTCGAAGCGGTAGCCGTTGTTCGTCTCGGTGCGGGAGATCCCACCGACCATGTTGGACGCTTCGTAGACCTTCGGCGTGTGCCGCCTACTGCGCTTCTGAAGCTCGTAGGCGGCCGTCAAGCCGGCAGGGCCTCCGCCGATCACAACGACCGGACACGTCTTCTGCTGCTGCATAGTTCCACCGCCCTTTCAATGCACGTTAATCAATAATCCACCCTACCCACCGCACTATACAGAATGCGGGCAAGGCATCAAAACGATCTTCGAAATTTCTCGTGTTATCCATAGCCTAACAGGAACCAATTGACCATTTCATATACCTTTCGTTTACGTCGCACCGCAGCGCAGGAAGACCTAGACGCCCGCAAGCAACCCACAGTTGTCTCAGCGCTGGCACATCAGTGAGGAGGCGAGTCGCCGCCCGAATCGACGTAGCTGTTGCGGAAATACGTTGCCTTTCACCTTGCGAGATCCGCGGCTAGGTTTTCACGATCCTCCCGGCGCTCGGCCGTAGCCCAAGCGCGGCGAATACGTTCCGCGTGTCGAGGACCAGGCGCGCCGACTGTGCGACAAGCGCGTAGTCCACATCGGAATGGTCCGTGGTCACGAGGACCGCGTCGTAGCTCGCTACCGTCTCCGCAGTCAGCGCAACCGATCGTCGTTCAGCAAGATCCGGATGATCGCGCGTGACCGGCATTACGGGGAAGTAGGGATCGTAATAGTCGCAGCGCGCGCCCATTTTCTCCAGGCAGTTGAGAATCGCGAGAGCAGGGCTTTCGCGGGTATCCTCGATGTTCTTCTTGTAGGAAATCCCGAGGATCAGCACGCGCGCGCCCTTGGCGCCGTCCCGGCGATCGGCGGTCAACTCCGCATTGACCCGCCCCGCGATCAGTTCCGGCGCGCCGTCGTTGTTCGCCCGCGCGAGATCGACGATCGGAAGCGAAGAGCCGACGTCCCGCGCACGCCAAGACAAGTAGACGGGCGAGACCGGGATGCAATCGCCGCCGATGCCGGGGCCGGGGTAGAATGGCATGTAGCCGAAAGGCTTCGTTGCGGCGGCGCTCACGACCTCCCAGATATCCACGCCCATCGCCTCGAACGCGACCTTCATCTCGTTCACCAGCGCAATGTTCACGGTCCGAAAACTGTTCTCCGCCAGCTTGACTGCCTCGGCCGTGGCGAGCGAACTGACCGGCACGGCCTTTTCGACGATCTGCGAATAGAACTGCTCGACCAGCTCGCGCGACTTCTGATCGTCGGCGCCGACAATCTTCGGGATCGACTGGGTCGAGAAATGCGCGTTGCCCGGGTCCTCGCGTTCCGGCGAGAAGGCGAGGAAGAAATCTTCGCCCGCGCGCAGGCCCCCGCGCTCGAGGATCGGCTTTATCACGGTCGCGGTGGCCCCAGGCCAAACCGTGCTTTCAAGCACAATGAGTTGACCCGGCCGCAGCCAGGCCGCGGCGCCTTCGGCGGCGCGGATCACATAGCTCAGATCCGGCTCGCGCGCGGACGACAGAGGCGTCGGCACGCAGATGAGAACGATGTCGGCAGTGCCAATGTCGGAAGGGTCCGCGCTGGCCGCAAACTTGCCGTCCGCCACCGCGTTGCGGATGCGGTCTTCGGGGAAGTATGAGATCACCCGCTCGCCCGCATTGATCGCGTCGACGCGCGGCTTGTTCAGATCGAGCCCCGTCGTCCGGAACCCGGCCTCGCTGATAGTGAGCGCAAGCGGCAGTCCCACGTAGCCAAGCCCGATCGTCGCGACGTGCGCGTCGCGGCGAACAATCCTCTCCTTCAAGGTGGAATACAATGAAAATGCGTTAGTCATAATCGGCCCTTGGCAATGCGCGCGAACCCGCGCCGGGATAGCACAGCACGCGCACAATTGCACTTGAACAATACGACAGGCAAATGACGATCCTATAGTCGGGAATGTTGTACCCTGAGCGGGGACAATACAACAGGTGCGCCGCGTTTGACCGTGCCTGCCTGTGTTTCGGGCAGATCGCAAACAAGTCGTGCTGCGGGGAAGCGCGGCTCCGACCACTCGCGTCGTTCCGGTTCCGTCTCCGTGGGCGTCTGGCATGCGGGACTGTTTCCGAGCCGCGGCCCCTCGGCACAACGAGATGGCCGCGGGCTTGCGCCCGTGATAGTCTCCGGCGCACATTCAAAGCACGGCATTCAGGCGAGGATATATGAGGATTCTGATTACAGGCGGCGCCGGTTTCATCGGGTCGCATCTGGCCGAGCGGCTCGTCTCCGATGGCCATTCCGTCACCGCTCTCGACGACCTTTCCACCGGACGGCGCGAGAACGTCGCAGCGTTGACGGGCCACAACCGTTTTCGGTTCGTCGAAGGTACGATCCTTGACTCGATGTTGGTGCAAGACCTGGCGGACGAGGCGGAGGCAATCTTCCACCTTGCGGCGGCCGTCGGCGTCAAACTTATCATGGACGAGCCCTCGCGCTCGATCCTCACGAACATCAACGGCACGGAAAATGTGCTGAAGGCGGCGCTGAAGGACGGGAAACTGACCTTCGTTGCATCGACTTCCGAAGTCTACGGCAAGGCGCAGAAGTTTCCCTTCAGCGAGGATGACGACCTGACAATCGGGGCCACAAAAAACCTGCGGTGGTCGTACGCCTCGGCCAAGCAGCTCGACGAATTCCTGACGCTCGCCTACGTCCGCGAGACGCAGCTTCCTGCAATCGTCTTGCGGTTTTTCAACACGACCGGCCCGCGACAGACCGGGCGTTACGGAATGGTTCTGCCGAATTTCGTACAATCCGCGCTGGAGGGCCGTCCGCTCATGGTCCACGGCACGGGTGAACAATCGCGCTGTTTCGGTCATGTCGCCGACGTGGTCGAGGCGATGGTGCGGCTGATGACGACGCCCGCCGCGCAGGGTCAGGTGTTCAACGTCGCCAACGACCAGGAGGTCACGATCCGGTCGCTGGCCGAACAGGTCATCCAATCCACCGGCTCGAGCTCCGAGATCCGGCTCGTTCCCTACGAAAGCGTCTATCCCGAGGGCTTCGAGGACATGGAGCGCCGCTTGCCCGATGTCTCCAAGCTTGAACGCACGATCGGCTTCCGTCCGCGCCGTCCGCTGAGCGAGATCATCGCCGACATCGTCGCCGAGAAACGCGCCGCGATGGCCGCGTGAGCACCCCGATGGAACGGAGCGACCGGAACGACTATCTCTGGCTTGGTGCGATCCTCGCGCTGGCCGCGGCACTCAGGATTTGGGGGCTGAACTCCCCGCTCTGGTACGACGAGTTGCAGACTGTCGTGACCCATCTCAGTCTCGACTGGGGCGAGGTGGTCCAGAGCTACTCGATGAATCACCACTATCTGCACAACATCGCGGCAAAGGTCTCAATGGCGCTGTTCGGCGACGCCTCTTGGGCGATCCGTCTTCCTGCGATGCTGTTCGGCCTAGGTGCGCTGGCCGCGATGTGGTTCGTCGCGCGCGACGTCGCGGGGGCGACGATTGCCCACGTGACTACGCTTCTTCTTGCGCTGTCCTATCACGAGATCTGGTTCGCGCAGAACGCGCGCGGATACACAGGTCTTGCGCTGTTCTCCACGCTCGGCATGCTCTTCTTCCTCAGGGGAGTCCAAAGGCCCACACTCGGCACCTGGCTTGCCTACGGTGTTTGCCTGGCGGCGGCGGTCTTCACGCATCTGACTGGCGCCTTCTTCTTTATGGCTCAAGGTTTTTTGTGGCTTGCCCTCATCGCCACACGTGCCCTCTCGGGCCGGTTGGATGGGTCTCTCGTCCGCTTGCCATTTCTGGGCTTTCTCGTCGGCGGAATCGTCGCGCTTCTCCTTTACTTGCCGATCCTGCCAAGCCTGATCGACACGGTTTCGACCGTGTCAGAAACCTCCGCTGTGGACGTCATGCAGGAATACCAGAACCCGATCTGGACGGCGTTCGAGGCAATTCGCACCGGCATCGGCAGCGCCGGCCCCGTCGTGGCGCTGGTCGGAGGTGCTGGTCTCGTCCTGTCGATTCTCGGCGCGATTGCGCTTCACCGCGACGCACCCCTTTTCGCGCCGATCACGTTCCTGCATATCGTGCTGACGGCGGGTCTCCTCATGGCGGTCGGGATGCGGATCTGGCCGCGCTTCTTCTTCGTCGACATCGCCTTTCTGATGCTGCTCATCGTGATGGGTGTCAGGCTCTCATGCGCGCTTATCGGCCACCTGACCAGAGTCGAACGCGTTGCACGCGTTCTCTTCGCACTGGCGGTCGTTGCGATGGTCGCGATCTCGGCCTTCCTCGCCAAGCGCAACTATGCGCTGCCGAAACAGGATCTCGGCGCGGCCTACGCGCTTGCTGAAGAAATCCGTCAGCCCGGCGACAGAATCTATTCCATCGGTTATGCGGGTGAGGTCTATCGAGACTACTTCGAGGCTGATTGGCCAATAATCTTCACCAACGATGAATACAAGGCGGCGATGGCCGAACCCGGTCCCGTCATCCTCGTCGTTGGCTTTCCCGGACGGAACCTGCGCGAAGTGCCGCAGTTCGCTGTCGATGCGGGCGAGGACATTTGCAATCCCGACCGGCCAGTTGGGACGGTCCTGACCACGGTGGGGTGTTTCTTCGGCACGCTCGGCGACGGCGATGTAATCGTCATGCGCCGTGACTGAACTTCGCGATATCGTCGTGGGTTCGGGTCCCGCCGGAGTCTCGGCGGCCAAGGCGCTGCTCGCGCGAGGCCGGACGGTGGTGATGCTCGATGGCGGGAAAGTGCTTGAACCTGAGGCGGAGGCCCGACGCGCCGCGCTCGCCGCACGCGATCCCGCAGGCTGGAGTGACGCGGATCGCATTGCATGGATGGTGCCGCAGTTCGAAGCGGCCGAGGGCCAGTTTCGCCGCTACGGCTCTGATTTCGCGATGGAACCCGCCACCGCGACGCTGGCCGATCCGCCGTCCTGGTTTGGGCTTCGCGCCAGCCGGGCGGCCGGGGGACTCTCCAACCTGTGGGGCGCAGCGGTGCTGCCGTACCGGCAGGAGGACATGGCAGGATGGCCGATCACGGCCGACGACCTCGGACCGCATTACCAAGCGGTCGCAGAGTTCCTGCCCATTGCAGGAGTGCCCGACGATCTGGAAGCACTGCTGCCGGCCTTTCCGATGAGCGGGCGGACCGGCCTCGCACCCGCTTCGCAGGCCGAGGCTCTGCTGACCCGTCTCAGGGCCGCACGCGGTGCAATCGAAGCGCTCGGCGCCAGCGTCGGAGGCGCCCGACAAGCGGTGGACACATCATGCCGGCGTTGTGGTCTGTGCCTGCACGGCTGCCCGTTTGGACTGATTTGGAAGGCGGGTGACACGCTCGAGGAACTTAAGGCCGCGCCGGGCTTCGACTATCGGCCGGGACAAACCGTCGTCGGCTTTGCCGAATCTCCGGAAAGCGTGACCGTTCACCTCGACAGCGGCGAAAGCGTCACTGGCACACGCGTCTTTCTCGGTGCGGGCGTGCTTGAAACGGCGCGTATTCTTCTGGCCTCGCTTCCCGGACTCGATGCTCTCGTCCTTCGCGACAGCCAGCATGTGTTTCTGCCAATGATCCAGCGTTGGAGGAACCGGACGCGCCCCGATAAGGGGGCCTTCCACACGCTGCCGCAAATTTTCGTTGAGATCGACGCGCCTGAGATTTCGCCCCATCTCGTCCATGCCCAGCTATACAGCTGGAACGAACATTACGCGCGCGACCTGATCCAGAACTACGGCTCTAAGCTGCCCTTCTCGCATCCGTTCTTCACCGCGCTTGCGCGCCGGCTGATCGTCGCGCAGTTTTTCCTGCACTCGGACCATTCACACCGGATCTCGCTGACACGGACGCAGGACGGCCGACTGACGGCGAGCCTCGAGCCTAATGTGAATATGGAGCGCATTTCCAGAGCGGCCGCGGGGCGGGTTGGCAAGGTGATGGGAAAGGCGGGCCTGACGGCATTGACCTTCGCGGCGCGGCCCGGCGGACCGGGCTCGAGCTTCCATGTCGGCGCAAGCCTTCCGATGGCGCGCGAACCCGCCTCGGGCGAAAGCGACGCGCTCGGGCGGCCCAATGGTCTGTTGCGCGTCCATGTCATCGACGCGACGAGCCTTCCGGCGGTCCCGGCCACGACCATCACCTTCTCTGTCATGGCCAATGCGCATCGCATCGGCACCCACTGCCCCTGAACAATCGGTCAGGCTGCCTGGCCCGGCCCCTGGTCGAGCGCCCCTGCTTCAAGCAGCGTTGCAAGGTCCTGGTCGCCCTTGCGATGCGCAGCCCGTGCAAGCGCCGAGCCGTAGGCTTCGAGTACCCGATCCTCTCGCCAGACTTTGGCAAAGACGGTACGGGCAGAATCGGACTGCGCCTGCCTGCGCTCCGGGTCCCCCTGGAGCGACCGCATCGCATCCAAGAGTTCGTCTTCGGTCGTGAAAAGCGCCCCGCCACCCGCGCGCTCAACGATTTCGGGGAAGGGGCCGAGTCGGCGCGCGATCACCGGTGTGCCGAGCCGGAAGCTCTCGATCAGGATGATCCCGAAGGTCTCGTAGCAGACCGAGGGGACGATTAGCCCGAGCGCGCCGCGGTAATAGGCGTCAAGCTCCTCAGGGCTCTTCCGGCCAAGGAACTGGATGCGGGAATTGCCCGCCGCGAGCCGCTTCAGCTCGCTAGCATAATCGCCATCTCCAATGATCAGTAGGTCCGCGTCCGAATAGCGGCCCATGGCCGGGAATACGTCCTGAAGCCCCTTGATCTTCTCAAGCCGCCCGACGAACAGGAAATAGGGACGCGGATGGCCCGTATAGGGCTCGGCGAGATTTTCGAGGTCGGGAAGGAAATAGGGCAGAACCTCCATTTCCTGTCTTAGTCCGAATTCCTTGTGCTTGGCGCGACTGAACTCACTCTTGGCGACGATGAGGTCGACGTGATCGAGCGCCCGGTCGAGCATACCCGTGTAGCGCCAGAGCTGCGGCGGACGTTTGTAAGACAGGACACAGCGCAGACATTCGCGCCGATCGCAAAGCTCGCGTCCGTGGCGCCACAAAACATGGGTGGGGCAGACAAGCCAGTGCTCGTGCGCCTCGTAAAGCTTGAGCCCATCGCCCATTGGCAAGAGTCCAGGCCCACCAATCAGTGATGTGTTGTTGTACCACAGGATGTCGGGATTCCGCTCGCCGAGGATTTCTCGGATGCGCGGCGCATGCACGAACGGCCGGCCGAGCTGCTGAGTGAGAAGATTCGACAGAAGACCATGGCGACTTCTCAGCCCAATGCGCCTGACGCCGTCGGGCATCGGCTCGGATGCGGCAGGCTTGCCGCCAAGTATCAGATAACTGTCCTCGTCGTGCACGACCGTCACATCGTGGCCTCGGGCGACGAGGGCACGCGCCATGCGCTGCACGCCCATCGCGTCGCCGCCGAAGGAATAGGGCGGGTAAAATGTCGTGAACATGACGATGTTGAGCGATCTCATACGGCTCCGCCCTCATCCGCCACTGACGCCGCCCCGCCCGGCGCGATGTAGGACCGCAAGAGCTTAAGCCGGTCGCGCATGAGGAGCAGCGTGATCGCAGCGAAAACCAGCACCCCGGTAAGGATGGACAGAACGACATCGATGACCAACGGCATGCCCGCAAGCGCCCGGTGCACCAATATGACGACGGCCGCCATCGTGGCCGTGGCCATCGCGGGCAGCAGGTTGCAGGTGATGAGAGGCGCCACCTCCATCTCACCCAGCCGCGCCACCAGCCGGTACCGGAATATCCACAGGATGTAATGCGCCGCGACGAAAGCCGCCGTGATCGCGACAAGTCCCCAGCGCGCGGCGATCAGCATCAAGACCGCGCCGAGCGCGACGTTCGCCCAGGTCAGAAGCGTAATCTCCCCCGCCTTCCCCGCCGCGAGACAGAAGCTTTGCTGAACCATCGCGACCGACAAATAGAGCCCGAGGAACGCCATCACGGACAGAACGGGCGCTGCGCCAAGCCATTCGCTGCCGAAGAAAAGCCGTAGCACCGGTTCGGCCACCACCGCGAGCCCGATGAAGAACGGGAAGGCGATGACGCCCGTCAGCCGCGCGATGTCGAGTAGTAGGTCCCCCGCCCGTCCCCCTTCCCGTGTCACGGCGGCGAAGGCTGGCTGCGAAACCATGCGCAAGGGTGTGGAGATCAGAAAGGTCAGCGTCTCCACCAAGCGCCAGGATACGGAGTAGAGCCCCGTTGCCAAAGGCCCCAGCGTCGCCCCGATCAGAAGCGTCGGCATCTGAACGACGGCGAGTTCGGCCATGCGCAGGCCGAGCACTTGTGCGCCAAACGCGCCTGCCCTTCGTATGTGATCTCGCGTAGTCTTTAGGCCGGGCCGCCATTCCACCGCCGTCCAGGCCAAGACGACATTCGTGGAAATCATCGCAATCCACTGGCCGACGAAACTCCAGACACCCCAGCCGGTCAGCGCCATGGTGATTCCAACTGCGCCGCCGACGGCGACGCCCGCAATTGCCCTGAGCGACAGGACGCGGAAGTTGAATTCGCGACGCAGTATGGCAACAGGCACGGCGGTGAATGCGATCAGGAGTACAGTCACCGAAAGCCCGCGGATAAGGCCCGCCACGATCTCATGCCCGTATATGGCGGCAATTCCCCCGGAGGCCGCCCAGAGGACAAGCGCAAGCAGCAGCCCCAGCACGGCCGTCAACCAGAATGTGGCGTTGTAGTCCTCTTCCTTGGGATCACGCGCGGCGATGAGGTATTCCGAGACGCTTTCGCGCACCAAGGCTTCGGCGAGCACGATGAAAACCGCCGCCATCGACAGAAGGCCGTAAAGCTCGGGACCAAGCAGCGACGCCATGGTTACAAAGACGACGAAGTTGATCGCCTGCTCCGTCCAGCCGCCTGCGGCCATCCAGGCCACACCCTTGATGAACTTGTTGCCGATCGTCATGCGTCTCGGCCCCGAACATTGCGCGCCGTCCTCATGACAGGCCCGCCCAGGGCTTCATCATCGCACCCTTGACGGCGCGAAGCCCCCGCCGCGCCGCCAGATAGGCGTGCCCTCGCCCCGCCAAGTGCGCCCGCCAGCGCGCGGGATCGGTGAAATAGAACATCTCCAGACGCGGCAGAGCAAAAGGGTCAGAGGCAACGCCCGCCCGGCCGAGCCGCGTTCCCACTGATGTCTTGTAGCGCTTTGCGATCTCCGCGCGGGCAGTGCTGCCGGCGATGCCGTAGGGCGGCGCGAAATGCCGGGGAGCGACGCCGAGACGGTCCTCAATCGCGGCGCTGGACCGGTCGAGTTCCGCCGTAAGCGCGTCGCGGCCGAGCGCATCGAGCTCAGCGTGGCTCACCGTGTGGCTGCCGAAAACGACGCCTTCACGCGCGAGATCCCGGATAGTCCCCCAACCCATGAGCGCGCGAGGGGGATCGGCGATCCCGCGCCATGCCTCGCTACCGCCGACATAGCTCGTCGGCAGGTAGACGATCGGCCGGAAGCCGTGGCCAGCCATCACGGGCCAGGCGGCATCGGCGAAATCCTGAAAGCCGTCGTCGAAGGTCAGGATTACCGAATGCGGCGCAAGTTCGCGCCGTCCGCCGCGGGCTGCGAGATAGTCGTCGAGCGTGATCACCGGTACGTCAGCTTCGGCGATCGCAGCCATCTGCGCCGCGAAGACCTTCGGCGCGATCGACGTCGCCCCGCCACGATCCGAGATCGAGTGGTACATCAGGATATCGACGACGGCGCCCAAGGCTCAGTCCTCGACCCTGTGGCTTTCGAATTCGCGGCGGTGGACCGCCCAGCGCGCCCGGTCAATGCCGCCCTTCGCCGTCAGGCTGTCGGCGGCGGCATAGGCCATGGCGAAGGCGTGGTGCGTGTTGTCATGGGCGAAAAGCCCCTGCCTTCCGAAGCTGAGGAACCCGTCAAGCGAGGACAGCCAGTTGTCCACCGTTTCAAAATGGCGCTGATAGTCAAGGTCGTAGACCGGATAGGCATGCGCGATGCGGCGCGTCTCGCAGCGTATAACGGGCATCGTGACCGGAAGTCCAAGTTCGCCCAGCCAGGCGCAATAGTGCTTTCCCAGTTCCTCGTCGGTCATGTCCCACCATTTCTCGCCCGGATCACAGGGCAGCTCGGCGCAGAGGATGGTCCGGCCCTTGGGTTCGGTGGCGGACGAGTAGTTCTTCGGCTCCGACATCCGGCTGATCGGAATCGAGAGCTCGGGAAAGTAGTGGGCGTCATATTCGGTGAACTGGTCGGTTTCGAGGATGAGATAGACGAGGATCATACCCCGGAACCGGATCGACCGCGCAGCCTCAACGACTTCTGGCGGAGGCGGCGGATCCATGAGCCGCACCGCCGCCGTCAGCGGGATCGTCGAGAAGACCTGGTCGGCCGCGTGCCGGACGTCCTTGTCGCCTTTGCGTGTGACAACATTGGTCACCCGCGCCCCGTCTCGCTCGATCCGGACGATGTCCGCCCCGAAACGGAAGACAGCGCCCTGTCCTTCGGCAGCCTCGACCATCGCTTGCGAAATCTGGCCGAAGCCCTTCTTCGGGTAATAGAACCGGCCGGTCGTTTCGCCGCGAAGACCGGGGATCATCCGCATCATCTTGCCAAGGATCTTGCCGACAGAGCTGCCCGACACCCGCCGCTCGGCTAGCATCACGGCCAGTTGGTCAGGGTCGAGGCCCCAGAGCTTTTTCACGTAGGGAAAGTAGAAATTCTCCGAGATCGTCGGGCCGAGTCCTTCGTAGAGGACGGAAGAAAAGCTGCGCGGACCCTCGGACTTCTTGCGGAACTTCTTCAGAACCATGTCGCCGATCAGCGAGGCCGCGAAGGCGGGCGGCAGCTTCAGAAGCGCGTCCTGGAGCTTCAGAGGGAAATGGATCCAGCGCCCGCCGAGGCGGATGCGGCCATGCCGCGGCTGCAAGAGAAGGTCGTCGCCCAGAAGCTGCTTTACGTCGGCGATAACTTGGGGATCGGCGACCGGATGGAACCGGTGCGAACCGTAGTCGCACCAGATCCCGTCTATCTGAAACGAGGTTGAGTTGCCCCCCGCGACCGGCGCGCGCTCCAGCACCTCGACCTCCGCCGCGCGCTTTGTAAGCGCATGGGCCGCCGCGATTCCGGCCGGGCCCGCGCCGAGGACGACGACACGGGGACGCACGTCGCCGCCCGCGCCGGTATCGACATCTGTCACTCTGAAATCTCCTTCGCCGTTCCATTGCCGATACGCAGGCTGCCGCCCGATACCGCAAGCACAATTGCGCCGAGCGCTCCGGCAAGGAAGAGAACGCCCTGCCAAGCCAGCCCGGAGGCCACCACCTCCGCGGCGGTCGCGCCAAAGGGCACCAGAAGCGCCGCGAGCGAGCTTTCCCGCACCCCGAGACCGCCCAGAGAAATCGGCAGTGTCGCGATGATCTTTGCAAGCGGCCAGGCGAAGAACCAGGCCGCGACCGGCACGTCGACCCCGACGACCACCGCGAGCCGAATCGACAACCAGATCAGCACAGATTGGATCGCCGCCGAAAGCACGAGCGCGGCGAGAAGCCACGCCGGACGCCGGCCAAGCTCGGCAAAAGCATCGGCCACCCGGAAGGCGAGCGCCTGCGCGGGAAGACCAGGCCAGCGCGTCCAGACGGCGCGCGCCACGTGCGGAAAGACAAAGAGCGCCGCGACGGCGCTTGCGAAGATCAACCCGGCGACCACGAAAGCGAGCGCCGATCCGCTGCTCTGCCCTCCCAGCAGCGCAAGGCCCGTAAGCATCAGGCAGACGAGTGCAACAAGGTCGATCATGCGGTCGCCAACCGCCGCGGCGGCCACGCGCGGCCCGTCCCGGAGCGAGACATGCGCAAGCGCGGCGCGCACCGCGTCGCCGCCCGCAGCGCCTGGCAGGCATAAATTGGCGGCAAGCCCCCCAAAGTGCGCCCGAAGCGCCGTGAGGTAGGGAATGGCGCGGTCCATCAAGAGCCACCACTTCGCCGCCGCCGCCACGTGACAGCCAAGGAACATCGCAAAGACCGAAAGGAAGAGCGGCCATGTGAGCCGCGCGATGCCTTGGAAGATCGCCTCGCGCGGCAGGAACCAGAAGATGAGCGCAAGCGCCAGCACCGATCCGCCTGCGCGGATCGCCCATTTGCGCTTCGCCTGTCCGCTCACCGCCACGTCAAGGCCTCAGATGCAGACGAGAGATCATGTCAGCGATCAGCCCGAGCGACCAGATGATCAGGGCTGACAGGAAAGCAAAGATCGTGGTCTCGGACAGGTTGTCCATCCAGATGTCATATACGAACTTCACCGCCCCGAGCGCCATCAGAGCCAGCCCCATCGGGATGAAGACCCTGAGCGGGTTGAAGAGAACTGTCATCCGCAGGACGAGAATCAGGAAGTTGATGAAGTCCACAGGCCGGATCTTCGATTTTCCGACCCGTTTGCCGTACTCGATCGGCGTGTAGATCATCCGCTTGCCATTGCAAGACATGCACAGCGTGATGGTCGTGGTGAACGAAAACTTCTGCGGCAGAAGCGGGATGAAAGGCACAAGCTCCGACTTGCGGAACACGCGTAGGCCCGAATTGAGATCGTTCAGCTTCCGCTCGGCCAGGAAGGAGGCGAAGGTGTTCAGCACCCATTTTGCCGGCTTACGTATCCACGGCACGTTCTTCATCGCCGCACCTCGGTCGCCAACGACCATGTCCTGATCGCGGCAGAGCGCCAGCATTTCGGGCAGGTAGTGCGGCGGATAGGTCCCGTCGGCGTCGATAATCGCCACGTATTCGTGCTGGGCCTTCCTGATCCCGCGCTTCAGCGAGGCGCCATAGCCGGCGTTGACCTGATTACTATCAACAATGACCCCGGTTTCGCGCGCGATTTCCAGGGTCCGGTCCTCTGACCCGTCGTCGACGACGATAATCTCGTACGGAATCCCCAAGGGCCCCATCGCGCCGCGCACATCCTCGATCGTTTCGCGCACCGCGCCTTCCTCGTTGTAGGCGGGGATCACGACGCTCAGCGACATGCCTTCGACATCCGAGACCGGCGCACCCATCGCGTCCGTATCGGCCAACCTGTCTTCCATATCTCTCATTCCCTTCACCGTATCCGGTCCGGTTCAATCAATTGGGCCTGTACGCTTCACGGCACATGCAGGCGGTTTTTCACGCCAAGGACGTGATACTCAAATAGGCACCAGGCAAAGGCGGCCGCCGAATAGACGTAATAGACCTGGTGATAGAGGAATGTCGAAATCGCGAATCCGGCGCCGCCGTTGTCGTACATGAAACGCACGAAGCGTCGATTCACGAATAGCGCGAGCAGCAAAAGCGCAAGCGTCGCGGGCCAGATCGACAGCGTGAATGGCAGCGCGACGAGCAACAGCAGGAAAATGCCCGCAATCAGGGCACGCGCCTTTTCGGCATGCGAAGTGTTGAGATCGTTGTGCACTCCCTCTCGGGCGATCATCAGCCGCGACCACGGCAGCGCGCGCCGGAAGATGTCGGTGTGAATGGCGCTTTTCGGCGTCCAGACTTTTAGGTGCTTGCCCAGAAGTGTCGGGTCCACGACGATCCGCCCCCCGGCTCGGCGGATGCGGTAGCCAAGCTCGATATCCTCGATGGAAGGCACCCGGTAGGTGTCCACGTCGAACCCGCCGACCTGACGGAACAGATCCTTGCGAACTGCGCCGCAGCCCGCCCAGAAGGTCCGTGCGTCGCGCTCTGCCTTCTGGTGATAGTAGCGGTGCATCAGGTTCTTGTAGCGCGAAAACCAGTGCTGGCCGTCGGGCGCGGAATCGTACGACCCGAAAACAGCCGCGACATCGGGATCCGCGAAGGCAACGCGGACCTTTCCGGCGCCGTCGTCCCAAGCGATGACGTCACTGTCGACGAACCACAGTACGTCGCCTACTGCATGTTCGGCGGCCAGGTTGCGCGCGGCACCGGGCCCACCGTTCTGCGGCGTGACGAGAACCCGCGCGCCCATGTCCCGCGCGACCTGCGCAGTATTGTCGGGTGAGCGATCGTCGACCACGATGACCTCGGCGACCTCACCGCGCGCCTGCATCTCGATGAGCGGTGCGAGGACGCGCGGCAGAAGGCCGGCCGCGCTGTACGCAGGCATCACGACTGATATCGTCGCCTGACCCGCCCCGCTCATCCGCGCCCCTCGGCCGGTATGTCGAACTGTCGGGCACGGCGTGCGAAGATCAACAAGATGGTCGCGGTAAGTGGCAAGAGCCAGATGACTCGCGCGCCGTAGCGCGTCGCAGGCTGCGAGATCCCGCCGCAAACGAGCGCATTGGCCAGAATGCCGAGCAGAACCATCACTGCCAGCGCCTTCACCTCTCCCGGCACGCGGCGCGGCAGGAGGACAAGAACGAGGATTGCGGCGAGCGACAGGAGATAGAGGATTTCCTGCATCGGTGTCACGACGGTCAGCCAACCGATGTCGTCCGTGATCCTACCGGCCTCGAATTCGCCCATCACAAGCCCCGAGACGCCCGCGTTCTGGGCGATGATCTTGTCCGTGGGCAGCGTCATCTCGACACTGACCCAACCCGACTGGATGAAGGTGTTCTTCAGGAAGGCGAGGAAGGTCGCGACCGGCTGATCAGCCAAAACGTCGAAGAAGAAGCCGATCTGGTCGTCGGCGACGGCCTTCTGATCCGCCGGATCCATGAGCCGGAAAGATCCCAGCCGCTCGCTGGTTTCAAAGACGATGTGGCTCGCGGTGATCCTGTAGGGATCGTCGGACCATTGAAGTGCGGTATGAAGCTTGCAAGTCGGGATCGCCTGGTCGGGGCAGTGCTTTTCCAGATAGGCGAGGCCCGGACCGTCCTGAATGAGGCGTGCGGTGATGTAGGGCTTGATGACGACATCGGAGTCTGACACGGCCTTCGCCGCCGACCGCAGCATGCTCTGCTCGGTAAACCCTAGTCCGACGATTACCGCCACGAGCGCGGGCGCCACCCACCAGCGCCGCCGCGCAAGAATGACCGAGATCAGCGCCGAGCCCGGCACCATCAGCGCCGCGATGGCAAGATGCGACAGATGCGAGACGATGGCGAGCGAGCCAAGCGCCAGGGCCAAGAGGATTTCCCAGGTTCGCATGTGCCGCGCAAAAACCGTCAGTGTCGCGATCACCAGCAGAAGCACTGGCGCGAAAGTGTCGGGCATGAGGAACGCGATGAAGAACGGCAACGACCCGAGACAGGCCACGATGATCGGCAACGCGACGGCGCGCGCGACGGGCACATGCAGCCCCCATCGGCGCGCGGCCACCCGCATCGGCAGCCATACCGCCACGAAAACGGACACGACGTTCAGCGCGACCAGCCCCTCCAGCGCCCCGAGACGCGCGAGAGCGCCTGACATGAGTGCAAAGAATGCCGATCGTGAACCGTCAACCGTATGCTCACCCTCGATCTCGGCTGTACCTGGCGAAGACCCCTGAGCGGCCTGACCGTCGGTTTCGCGCAGCATTTCGCGCCGGCCCGCCAGGGGAGATTCCCCTCGCCAGCCAAGCTGGCGCAGCGCTGTATGCCCCTGCGAGACGTAACCGACAGTATCGAAGTAGAAGAGCGGCTTGCCGTTCACGAAGAGCACGCTCAGACAGGCAAGCACCGCGAGCGCCAGCCAAAGCACGCTGCGCCCGACGCTCGCTTGGCCCACGATCCCGCCATTGCTAGCCGCCATCGCCATCAGCTTACCCTCCCGGACAGGCGCATTTCCTCGCGGAGCGCGGAGAAATACGCAATTGTCTGCGTCAGCCCCTCGCGCAGCTGTACCCTAGGCTCCCAGCCGATCGTCTTTCGCGCAAGTCCGATATCGGGTTGGCGCTGCACCGGATCGTCATGCGGCAGCGGTTGAAAGATCAACTCCGAGCGTGACTCTGTCAGTTCGATCACCGCCTCGGCCAACTCGCGGATCGACATTTCGACAGGATTGCCGAGATTCATCGGACCCGTTACTTCGTCGTCGGTATCCATCAGGCCAATCAATCCTTCGATCAGGTCCGACATGAAGCAGAACGACCGGGTCTGGCTGCCATCGCCGTAGATCGTTATCGGCTCTCCCGCCAGCGCCTGCATAATGAAATTGGACACGACGCGTCCGTCCTGCGGGTGCATTCGAGGTCCGTAAGTGTTGAAAATTCTTGCTACTTTTATTCGCAGCCGGTGCTGCCTGTAGTAATCGAAGAAAAGCGTCTCTGCACAACGCTTGCCTTCATCATAGCACGAACGGAAACCGATCGGATTGACGTTGCCCCAATAAGCCTCGGTCTGCGGATGGATCGTCGGATCACCATAAACCTCGGACGTCGAAGCCTGAAGAATCTTGGCGCGCAGCCGCTTGGCGAGGCCCAGCATGTTGATCGCACCGTGCACGCTGGTCTTCGTGGTCTGGACCGGATCGTGCTGGTAGTGAACGGGACTTGCCGGGCAAGCGAGGTTGTAAATCTCGTCCACCTCGACGTACAGCGGAAAGGTCACGTCGTGGCGCATGACCTCGAATCGAGCATTGTCCAAGAGATGGGCGACATTGGCGCGCCTTCCGGTGAAGTAGTTGTCGAGGCAAAGCACGTCGTGCCCGGCATCGAGAAGCCGCTCGCAGAGGTGCGAACCGAGAAAGCCTGCGCCGCCGGTCACCAAGATGCGTCTTGAAATGACGCTCATGCTCAGTAGCCCCTTCTGCAGCCGCGACCGGGGCCGAGACTGTCGGCTTGCGATCGGCACGCTCCGCGCGGTACGCGCTCATCCGTACGGCACAGGATTACGGCATGCCGCACTGCCGGGCGAGAAGTTTCGTCGTGTTTCGGTGCGACCGCAATCGCGACCCGGACGAGCGTGTCTCTGACCAACTCATCGATTCGCTTGAGTAAATTGCTCATCAAAATCCATTCGTGCTTGAGGCATTTATCCTGTCAGGTCGTAATCCAAGCCCAATGTTCGCCCCGCCGCAACACCGCGCGACAGATGCCCCGTAAAACGGCCATTCTGTGACCTGCTTGTCGAAGCTTCGTCCAGCAAACCGCTGGTCCTTCCGCTACATCCCTCCCTGCCTCGCCAATCGCCTCAATGCGACCGTGCGACACTACCACTCCGAGGAGGTGTTAGCACGAACTCGCAATATCCACGACTGGTGAGTTTCCGGACGGTACATCGTGCCGCCTTGTGCGCCTAATCTTTGCCGAGATCGAAACAAACCGGTGCGGTTCCTGCTCGGATCGAACAGGCGGGGCGCCATTCCAACCGGTTCCCCGAGCTTGGCGCATTTCAGCAACGCGCAGTCGGGCGGGGCTGGCAGTTCGTGCCCGCCTCTTCCGCAGCGCCGGTCCCGGCGATATGATCCCGTGAAACGCGACGACTGTCAGGATTCCATGAAAATAGAACAGACTAAGCTGCCCGGCGTCCTGATCCTCACGCCGCGCCGCTTCGGCGACGCGCGCGGCTGGTTTTCCGAAGTCTGGAACAGGGCCACCCTGGCCGAGCATGGAATCATGCTCGACTTCGTCCAGGACAATCATTCCTATTCAAGCGATGCAGGCACAGTCCGGGGACTGCATTTCCAGTCGCCTCCCCACGCACAGGCCAAGCTCGTACGATGCGCGCGAGGCTCAGTCTTCGATGTGGCGGTGGATATCCGCAAAGGCTCGCAACACTTCGGCAAATGGACAGGCGTGGAGCTGTCGGCCGAAAACGGCAGGCAGCTTCTGATCCCCGCCGGTTTCCTCCACGGCTTCGTCACGCGCGAACCGGATTGCGAGCTTCTTTACAAGTGCTCCGACGTCTATGCGCCGGATTGCGACGGGGCGGTGCGCTTCGACGACCCGGAAATCGGCATCGACTGGGGTCTCGATCCGGCGATGGCGATCCTTTCCGACAAAGACCGCGCCGCGCCGCTTTTCCGCAATTTTGCCACACCGTTCGTCTACGAGCCCTCACCATGAAACTTCTGGTGACAGGTGGGGCGGGCTTCATCGGGTCCGCAGTCGTACGTCATGCGGTTCGCTCCGGGCATGCCGTCGTCAATCTCGACAGGCTGACCTATGCCGGAAGCCTCTCGAACGTGGCCGAGGTGTCGGAGAACCCTCTCTACGCTTTCGAGCAGGCGGATATCTGCGACCGCACCGCAGTGGACGCGATCCTCGACCGGCACCGGCCGGACGCGATTATGCATCTCGCAGCCGAAAGCCATGTCGACCGCTCGATCGACGGCCCCGATTCCTTCATCAAGACAAACATAGCCGGCACCTACACATTGCTCGAGGCCGCACGCGCTTACTGGGCGGAGCGCGGCAAGCCGCCCGGCTTCCGCTTCCACCACATCTCGACCGATGAGGTCTACGGCTCCCTGGGCTCCGAGGGCAGGTTCACCGAGGACACGCCCTACGATCCGCGCTCACCCTATTCTGCCTCGAAGGCCTCATCAGACCATCTCGTCCGAGCCTGGCACGAAACCTACGGTCTTCCCGTCGTACTGACCAATTGCTCGAACAATTACGGACCCTACCACTTCCCTGAAAAGCTGATCCCCGTCGTTATTCTGAAGGCGCTCGCTGGCGCGCCGATCCCGATCTACGGCAAGGGCGACAACGTTCGCGACTGGCTCTACGTCGAGGATCATGCCGAAGCGCTCCTTCTCGTCGTGCAGAAGGGCGCTCTTGGCCGCAGCTACAATATCGGCGGAGAGAACGAGGCGACCAATCTCGAACTGGTGCGGAAGATCTGTGCGATCCTCGACGAAAAGCGCCCCGGCAACAAACCTTACGCCGATCAGATTACCTTCGTTGCGGACCGGCCAGGTCATGATCGGCGCTACGCCATCGACCCCAGCCGCATCCGCGAGGAACTTGGCTGGCGGCCTTCGGTCACGCTCGACGAGGGGCTCGAAATGTCCGTTCAGTGGTTTCTCGACAACGAAGACTGGTGGCGCGCACTTCAGGACCGCGACGGCGTTGGCAAAAGGCTCGGAACAGGATGAGACCGACCGAAACCTTTTCTTCTGTAGCGCAGGGGCGCGAGAACAATTTCAACCTGATCCGCATGATCGCGGCCACGGGTGTTCTGGTGTCACATGCCTATCCGATCTCGCTTGGCCCAGACGCGACCCAGCCGCTTCAGAAGTGGCTCGGAGGCACAACGCTTGGTGCGGTCTGCGTCATTAGCTTCTTTGCGATTTCGGGCTTCTTTATCACGAAGAGCTTTGACCGTGGAGCTGACTGGCGACGGTTTATCAAGGCTCGCGCCTACCGGCTGTTTCCGGCGCTCGTCCTGGTACTTTGCCTGACCATCCTTGTCGCCGGCACGTTCGTGACGACCGCCGATCCCGGGCTGTTCTGGCAAGTGACGCCAACCTACTTGATCCGAAACGTCTCGCTTGCTTTTCCGATCTACGATTTGCCGGGCGTCTTTACAGACAATCCTTACGGACCAGCGATCAACGGTTCGCTCTGGACGCTGTTTTACGAGGTGGCTTGCTACCTTGGCGTCTTCGCTCTCGGGGTAGCCGGCTTCCTGCGACGCGGCCACATGATCATGTTGTTTCTTGCTGCTCTGATCGGCCTGTCGATCGCCGACGAAGTCGCGTCGCTTCCAGGGCGGCTGTCGAACTTTGCCGACCTCGCGTTACCCTTCGCCTTCGGGGGCACGATATACATGATGCGGGACAGAATTCCGTTTGGTCCTCTCATCGCCGTAAGCTTAGCCCTGGCCGCATTGTTTTCTCTGGGAACGGTCATGTTTCCAATGCTGCTTAGCCTCGCGATTACGTATACCGTACTTTGGATCGGCTTCGCCCACCGGGGCCCGGCGCTTGTCTACAACCGGCTCGGAGACTACTCCTACGGCACATATATCTTCGCCTTCCCGATCCAGCAGCTCGTCGCAGCATCGGGCGTGACGTCGCCGGTCCTAAACATGACACTTGCATTGCCGGCGACCTGCCTCTGCGCCGTCCTATCTTGGCATCTTGTCGAGGCGCCCGCACTTGCGCGTGTGAGGCATACGGCATGATCACCTTCTCGAGACCAGCGAAAGCACTCGTATTCGGAACAACCGGCCAACTCGGGATCGAGCTTGCACGCCGCGCGCCACGCGGAGTCGAGGTCGTCGCACTCGGGAAAGATGCGGCGGATCTGAGGAAGCCCGCGTCGTGTGCCGACATCATCGCCTCCGCCGACGCCGATATCGTGATCAATGCCGCCGCATACACCGCCGTGGATGCGGCGGAGAACGACCGCGAGACCGCCCATGCCGTCAACGCCGAGGCGCCGGGCGCAATGGCGCGCGCCGCGGCCGCGCGCCGCGTGCCGTTCCTCCATGTCTCAACCGACTACGTCTTCGACGGTGCCGGCTCCCGGCCGTGGCGCGAAGACGACCCCGTCGCTCCCCTCGGCGCATATGGCGAAACCAAGCTCGCCGGCGAACGCGTCGTCATGGAGGCAAGCGGCGAGCATGTCATCCTGCGCACCGCCTGGGTCTTCTCGGCGCATGGGCGGAACTTCGTAAAGTCGATGTTGCGGCTTGGCGCCGAGCGCGACGTTCTGTCCATCGTCGATGATCAGCGGGGCGGACCAACGCCGGCAGCCGACATAGCGCACGCGCTTTGGACGGTCGCTCAGGCGCTTCATGGCGGCGGCGGACAGTCCGGCATCTATCACTTTGCCGGCGCTCCGACGGTCAGTTGGGCCGACTTCGCCGACGCGATCTTTGCCGAAGCCCGTCTGCCGCGCCGGCCGCATGTCCGCCGCATCCCGACTTCGGAGTTCCCGACGCCCGCCCGGCGACCCTCGAATTCCGCACTCGATTGCAGCCGCATCCGTGCTGCCTACGGAATAGAACAGCCTGACTGGCGCGCTGGCCTTGCGCAAGTGATCAGCGAACTGGAGGAAGGGAGATGAGCGACACCGGACGCAAGGGCATCATCCTGGCCGGCGGATCGGGCACCCGGCTCTATCCGATCACCCATGCGGTGTCGAAGCAGATGCTGCCGCTCTACGACAAGCCGATGATCTACTATCCCCTGTCGGCATTGATGCTCGCCCGCATCCGCGAGGTCGTGGTGATCTCCACGCCGCGCGATCTGCCCCAGTTCAAGGCGCTTCTGGGCGACGGGTCGGCCTGGGGCATGCGCTTCGACTATGTCGTGCAGCCTTCGCCCGACGGTCTCGCCCAGGCCTATATCCTGGCCGAGGAGTTCCTCGCCGGGGCGCCGTCTGCGATGGTCCTCGGCGACAACGTCTTCTTCGGCGAAGGGCTGTCCGCGAAGCTTCGCGCCGCGGACGCGCGGAGCGAGGGCGGCACGGTCTTCGGCTACCGCGTGTCGGACCCTGAACGCTACGGCGTGGTGGAATTCGACCGCGACGGCAAGGTTCTGTCCATCGTGGAAAAGCCGGAAAAGCCGAAAAGCACCTACGCGGTTACCGGAATCTATTTCCTCGATGGCGACGCGCCCGCGCGGGCGAGGACCATCAAGCCTTCCGCGCGTGGCGAGCTTGAGATCACCGATCTTCTCAACCTCTATCACCGCGACGAGCGGCTCAGCGTCGAAACGCTTGGCCGAGGCTTCGCCTGGCTCGACACCGGCACGCATGAGAGCCTTCTCGACGCCGCCGACTTCATCCGCACGATCGAAGAGCGGCAGAATCTCAAGGTCGGCTGCCCCGAGGAGATCGCGTTCCTCAATGGCTGGATCGACGCGGCTCATCTCAACGCGCTCGCGGGGCCGTATCTGAAAACCCAGTACGGCCGGTACCTGGCTCGGATCGCGTCCGATCCGTCGCTGGCCTCGGCGGACTGAACGCGCGGTCAATCGTTGTCGCTGCTGCCCGCACCCGCATCGGCGCGCGATGTCTCGGTCGCCGGAACCGTGGTGAGAAGCGCGAAGTGGTCGAGCGCCTGCCACACTGCGCGGGAAATCGAATGCCCGGGGCGCCGCTCAGCGGGGTCCACCAGCGTCTCAGCGGCTTGCAGCGAAACGTTCGCTTCAGCGGTATCGCACAATCCTTGCGCTGCTTCTGCATCATCGAGCGCCTCGGCAGTGACTGCGACCGACCCGCTGGACCACTCGAGTCGGATTGCGTGCCCCCGCACTCCGGCGGCAATAGCAATCGACGGTAGAACAAGCCCCGGATAAGCGAGCCTCTCGATCCTGAGCGGAAGCGGTCCCGCGAGATCGGCGAATGCCGCGCCGGTCGCAACCGGGAGTAACGCCAACCCATTCTGCGCGCGCCACCGCAACGCCCCGAGAGCGGGGCTACGATCCGACCACTCCCGGCCCCTTGATGCCTCGAGAAGACGCAGCATCAATTCCGGTCCCGGCAGACCCTGCGCGGCGAGCCAGGCGGCTGCATGACCCGCCTCCTCTGCAAGGCCCCAGCTCATACCCGCGCCCCGAGCGGCCTTGAGGCACAAGGCCTCGACCTCCGGCAGCGACAGAACCGCGGCACCGGCAACCGGTGCGCCCGCTCGCGTGGGATCGTTCGGCAGAGCGCTCATGCCACCGAGCCTTCCGCCATCTCGTATGGGTAGGGCGCGTTCTGGAACAGCGAAATCCTTACCCAGCGGTCCGATCGCGGATCGAAATGCGTCGCGCCAAAAAACGCGAGCTTGCAGCGCAGAAGATCGATCGGCAGCATGTCGGCTGCCAGCAGGTTGTCGCGGATTTCGGCATAGGGGTGGCCCCTCGCGATCTGGAGCCGGCGCGCCATGAAGCGGTGTTCAGGATGAGCGAGAAGGAAAGCGGCCAGCGGTCCCTCCCCTTCCCAGACGGCAAGCGCCCGGTCCATCTCGGCAGCCATCCGGCCGGTGCCGAGCGGCAGTTCCCGCGCCGCCCCGAGTTCGCTGAACCGCTCGCCGAGGCGCGGCTCCAGTTTCTCCTCGGACACATACCAGAACCGCGCCACCGCCTCCCTGTCGCCGTAGTTGACGTCGAGCGCCCAGCCGTAGTGCCGCGCCAGCGCATCCCTGATCGCCGCGACCGGAACGGTGCCATCGATGCGGAACTCCGATCCCTCGTCGGCGTCCATCGTGGCGGCGAGGTCGTCGACGAGTGCCCCATGCGGCTCGAGCATCATCGCTAGAAGCGCCTCCTGCCCTTCGAGGCTTAGCACCTCCTCGCCCCAACGCCAGAGCGCGTCCCACGGCCGCTCCTCGCCGCCCGGCCAGTTTTCGAGATATGCCCCGATCCGCTCAAGGTCCCGCCCCAGATCGGCGAGCTTGGCGATCTGGATGGGATGCTCGGACCGCCAGTGCTTGTGATTGGCCTCCGCCGCGCGTAGCGCTTCGCCCAGCGCGGCAACCGCGTCAGGCATGGCGCCGACTTGCGCGCGGACCCGCGCGAGCGCCTCTTCTCGCGCCAACATCCAGTTGTTCAAAAGCGCCGGGTGCCGGATGAGAAACGGCGCCATCCCGAGGCCGGTCGAATTGCCGACGCCGAGCCGCCGCCTAAGATCGGGCGCCATGGCGACGGCCCTGTCGCCTCCCCGCATTCGCGCGAGGTGTTCCGCCAGATCGACCGTGAATGCCCGGGTCAGCCAGACCGACAGCATCTCGGCCTGAAACGGCCCCTTCATCTCGGGCCGCCCGGTCAGCACAGACCGATCCGCCGCGCCGAACTTACCCGATCCGTAGACCGCCGTCGTGCGCATCAGATAGCCGACGCGGTCAATCTCTTCGGCGTCGGGCTGGCGTCCCTCGGCCAGACTGGCGACCACGTGCTCGAACAGCCGCACGGATCGGTTCGCCCGGCTGAGCGACAGCTCCGACCCGCTGATTCGTCCTGCCTCCTGCAACGGGACGTTGGCCTGAAGCCGGTCAAGATCGACCACTGTCGGCATGCCGTCGAAAAGCGTGAAGGTCGCATCCCAGGCGGTGGCGATCACACGGTCCGAGCGCATGTGGTCGGGCAGATCGTGGGCGAAGGCGACGAGCGAATACGTCCGCTCAGGCCCCGTGGCGCGATAGACCGCCCGGCCCACGCCCTTCGCGTCGATCTCCCAAAGCGGCCGGTCGAAGCGCCAGCGTTCGTCGCGCATCCGACGCAAGAGGACGCGCAGGAACGAAAGCCGCGTCGGGTGCGCGCTTCCCATCCGGGCAAGCCGCATCACGACCTCGGGCGGCCGGCGGAACGGGGCGAGATCGTCATGCGTGCGAGCGTCTTTCTTCATGCCGTCAACCGTTCGCCATCGGGCCGAAGCTCTCGGCCATGAACCGCAGCCAGTTGTCGCCCATCACGGCGGCGACCTCCGCCTCGGACATGCCCACCTTGCGCAGGCCCTCTGCGATCCGTCCGAAATCGCGGTTGTCGCGGAACCAGTCCGGCATCGGCGGAAAGCCCGGCGCTGCGGCGCTGCCCTCGCCGTAGTCCACCTTCTTGGTCCACCGCCCGACGCGCATCCACTCGACCACGCTGTCGGGCTGATCCTGACACAGATCCGTGCCGATGCCGATCCGCTCCACACCCATCAGTTCGGCGGTCCGCGCGATCATCGCGCAGAAACTCTCCAGCGGGCAACCGCTGCCGCCCTTCAGGTGATGCGGATAGACCGAGAAGCCGAGCATCCCGCCGCTTTCGGCCAAGGCGCGCAGCACCGTCTCGGACTTGTTGCGAAGTGCGGGGTGCCAGGAATGCGGGTTGGCATGGGTGATCGCGATGGGGCGCGTCGAATGCTCGATCGCATCCAGCGTCGAGCGTTCGCCGGAATGACTCATGTCGACGACGAGCCCGACCCGGTTCATTTCGGCCACAACCTCGCGGCCCATCCGTGTCAGGCCCATGTCCTCGGCCTCGTAGCAGCCCGTCGCGAGAAGCGACTGGTTGTTGTAGGTGAGCTGCATGAACCTGAGGCCCAGCCGGTGCAGCACTTCGACCAGCCCAATATCGTCCTCGATGCAGGACGGGTTCTGAGAGCCGAAGAAGATCGCGGTTCGGCCGGTGTCGCGCGCTTTCGCGACATCCTCGGCTGTGAAGCCCTGAAAGATCAGGTCGGGGAAACGCTCGAACCAGCGGTTCCAGCGCTCGATCTGCAGGACCGTCTCGCGAAAGCTCTCGTGGTAGGTGATAGTGACGTGGATCCCGTCGACGCAGCCTTCGCGCATCTGCCGGAAGATCTTCTCCGACCAGTTGGCGTATTGCAGGCCGTCAATCAGCGGATTCATTCCGGCGTCCCGGCGGCGACATAGGCGGTTTTCACCGTCGTGTAGAACTCCGCCGCATAGCGTCCCTGTTCGCGCGGTCCGAACGAGGATGCACCCCGACCGCCGAACGGCACATGATAGTCGGTCCCCGCCGTCGGCAGATTTACCATCACGCAGCCTGCGCGCATGTTGGCGCGGAAGTGGCTCGCGCGGGCGAGAGAACGGGTCATGATCCCGGCCGTCAGGCCGAACTCGCTGTCGTTCGCGATGGCAAGGGCTTCGTCGTAGCTGCCCGCATTCATCACGCAGGTGATCGGAGCGAACATCTCCTCTCGATTGACGCGCATGTCGTTTCTTGTGCCTGCGAAGACAGCGGGCGCCATGTAGTGCCCCTCGGTCTTGCGATCGAGCCGGCAGCCGCCGGTTAGAAGCTCCGCGTCTTCGGACTTGCCGATCCCGATATAGTCGAGATTCTGTGCGAGCTGGCCCGCGCTGACCACTGGACCGATCTGGGTGCCCTCGTCCAGCGCGTGGCCAACCTTCAGCGCCTCGGCAGCCTTCACGAGCCGTTCGACGAATGCGTCGTGCACCTTCTCGTGCACGATGAGCCGCGAGGCCGCGGTGCATTTCTGCCCTGTGCCGCCGAAGGCCGCAATTGCGGCATGCGCGACCGCCAAATCGAGATCGCAGTCCTCCAAGATCAGCATCGGGTTCTTGGACCCCATCTCCATCTGCACCTTGGTCATGTTCGCGACCGCCGCCGCCGCGATACCTCGTCCGACGGGCACCGAGCCCGTGAAGCTGATCGCATCCACGCCTGGGCTTTCCACGAGCCGCTGCCCTACCTCGCGGCCCGACCCCATGACGAGGTTGAAGAGACCCGAGGGGATGTCCTGACGCGCGATGATTTCGGTCAGCATCACCGCCGAGCCCGGAGTCAGATTCGCCGGCTTCCAGACGACCGCGTTAGCGAAGGCCAGCGCCGGCGCGATCTTCCAGGCCGGGGTCGCGATCGGGAAGTTCCACGGACTGACGATGGCGACGACACCCACCGGGTCGCGGCGCACGTCGATCTCGACCCCGGGCCGCACGCTTTCGGCAAGGTCGCCCTGATTGCGGAGTACCTCGGCCGCGAAGTAGGTGAAGAACTGTCCGGCGCGGTAGACCTCGCCCTTGCCCTCGGCCAGCGGCTTGCCCTCCTCACGCGACACCATTGCGCCGATTTCGGCCGCGCGGGACATGAGCTCGGTTCCGATCGCCATGAGTACGTCGTGGCGTTTTTGGATTCCGGCGGACCACCAAAGCGGCTGCGCCGTCCTCGCCGCGACAAGCGCCTCCTCTAACTGCGCCGTATTCGCCTGTGCGTAGCGTCCGATCAGGTCGGAGACATCCGATGGGTTCCGGTTTTCGATTTCGCTCGCGCCGTCCTGCCAACGACCCGCAATGAACAGCCCCGTCTTTTCGCTCATCCTGATCCTCCTGTGCCAAGGGTTGATAAGTCAGCGCCGCGACTTCAATCAATCTTGAATTTCTTTACTTTCTTTCAGACTATCTGAACATGCTGTTGAAACCCGACATGATGCGCAGTTTTCGTGCCGTTGCGAGAGAGGGAACCCTTGCGGCAGCAGCGGCGACACTTGGGCGTACCCCGTCAGCGATCTCGATGACGCTTTCGCAATTCGAAACGGAAGTCGGCGCGCCGCTCTTCGCGGGCGAGCGCAAGAACCGGCTTACACCGCTCGGCCTGCGCGTTCTCGAAGAATGCGAACGCGCGCTCGACGCGATCGACCGCAGCACCGAGGCTATTACCCGGCATGCGCGCTCTACGGCAGGCACCGTGCGGATCGCAGCCGTGCCCTCGGCCGCGATGACGGTCCTGCCGTCAGCAATCGCGGGGTTCCGTGGTTCGCGGCCTGATGTACGGCTGGAAATCGCGGACGTGGACAGCGCGGCCGTCCTGCGCAGGCTACGCTTCGACGAAGCGGATATCGGAATCGCCTCGGCCGGCGCCCCAGACCAGCCCCTAAGGACAGAGCTAGTTGCGGAGACGCTGTTTGCGGACCGGCTTGGAATTGTCTGCCGCGCGGACAGCCCCATCCTTACCGGAGCATTGAGTTGGTCGCGGCTCGCCGACGAGCCACTCATCGTGAACCCGCTCTGCGACCTGATCGATCACCCGACGGCACGCACAATGATCCGCGGAAGCACCCTCACTGCGCGCAATACAATGACGCTCTTGTCCTTCGTTCGAAGCGGCCTGGGCGCTACGGTGCTGCCCCGCCGGGTGCTTGCAGACCGCTCGCGCGAGATTTCATTCGTCGCACCGAGCGACCCGGCCGCAGAGCGCAGCCTGCTGGTTTTGACCCATCGCGACCGGCCACCCAGCCCTGCGAGTGCAGCCTTCATAGATGCCCTGCGCGCACTATCCGAGGACGAAGACCGCGCATTTCGGCGAAAATTCGCGGGGCCATATTGAACTTTACCGTTCACTTGCCAGATAATAGTACGCGACGAATGGGGGCAGGAGAATTGGCCTGACAATAATGGTATGGCTGATTCTTTCGTGTTCGATACTGGGACTTCATTTCCATGGCTTCGCGCATAAAAGGCCACAAGATTGCGGCCATCATCGTGCTTATCGCAGCCGGCCTTTGGGTCGGAACCGGTAAGTTTACCTCGGTCGGCAGCGAAGAGGCGCGTGCAGCCCAGCCTGCCCCTGAAACCGAGCAGGCCGGCGATACTGCCGGCACTGATGAATCGCTGCGCACGGTGGCGGCGATCACCCCGAAGTTCATCGAGCATGCGCGCGAGATTCGAGTCTCCGGCGTTACAGGCGCGGACAAGCACGCCGTACTCGCCGCTCGGGCGGGAGGAGTGATCGCGGCGCTTGACATATCTCAGGGCGACTATGTTGAGGCGGATCAGATCGTGACGTCGGTCGAGGGCGACGATATCACCGCCGCGGTGATGACCGCGCAGGCCACGCTAGCCCAGCGCCAGCAGGAACTCGAAGTTGCCGAGAAGCTCTTCCAGAGTGGCAACACCGCCGAACTGCAACTCATCCGCGTCCGTGCGGACAAGGCTGCTGCCGAGGCGGCGCTTCGCCAGGCCGAAGCGGCGGCAGACCGGCTGAATCTGCGCGCGCCCTTCGCCGGCGTCATCGATACAGTCGATGTCGAGCTTGGCGAGTGGGTTCAGGTCGGCACGCCGATCGCGACTCTTCTCGCGCTCGACCCGATCGTCGTGCGCGCCGAGGTGAGCGAGATCGACATCGGCTTCGTCGCGAAGGGCGACCCGGCATCGGTACGACTCGTCCATGGAACGCACATCGACGGTCACGTCCGCCACGTCGCTCGCGATGCCTCGCCCACCACACGCACCTACCCTGTTGAGATCGCGCTGCCCAACCCCGACCGCACCATACCGTCTGGCATGACCGCAGAGGTCAGCCTTTTCACGAGTCCGGAACGCGCCGTGACGGTGCCCCGCTCGGTCATCACGCTCTCGGTAGAGGGCGAACTGGGGCTGCGCGTTGTGGGCCATGATGACATCGCGAACTTCGCGTCGGTAGAACTCATCGACGACACACCGGAGGGGCTAGTTCTGACTGGCGTGCCGGAGGATGCGCGCATCATCGTGTCCGGCCAGGATCTCGTCCGTGACGGCGAAAAGGTGATTGTGAAGGACGCGCAAGCCAGCGCTCGCGGGAACTGACCCATGGGCCTTGTCGAACGGACGATCCGTAACGCGCGATTGACGATTTCGGTTCTCGTCTTCCTGATGCTGGCCGGCGCGCAGGCATACATAACGATTCCAAAGGAAGCCGAGCCGGACATCCAGATTCCGATCATCTATGTCAGCCTTGGCTATCAGGGCATTTCGCCCGAAGATAGCGAACGGCTCCTCCTGCGCCCAATGGAAACGTCGATGAAAACGATCGCCGGCATCAAGGAGATGACGGCGACCGCGTATCAGGGCGGCGGCAACGTGCTGTTGGAGTTTCAGGCTGGCGCCAACCTCGAAAAGGCGCTCGATGACGTGCGCTCAAAAGTCTCGGAGGCGAAGCGCGACCTGCCGTCGGGCGCCGATGAGCCGAGCGTGCACGAGGTCAACATCTCGGAGTTTCCGGTCCTTGTCGTGACGCTCGCAGGCGACGTTCCCGAACGCGTTCTGTCGCGCCAGGCCCGGGAGTTGCGCGACCGGATCGAAGAGGTCGAAGGCGTTCTGGACGCTGCACTTCAGGGCGTGCGCGACGATCTTGTGGAAATCATCATCGACCCGGCCAAGCTGTCGTCCTACGGGCTGCGCGCCGATCAACTCATCGCGGGTGTCAACGCCAACAACCAATTGATTGCTGCCGGTGCGCTCGAGGGCGATAAGGGGCGCTTCGCAATCAAAGTGCCGTCGCTCATCGAAACAGTCGAGGATGTCGCCAATCTGCCAGTCATCTCGAACGGCACCGCGATCGTGCGGGCACGCGATCTGGCGGCGATCCGGTCGACCCACAAGGACCCCGAATCCATCACCCGGCTCGATGGCAAGCCCGCTATCGCGATCGAGGTGTCCAAGCGCACGGGCGCCAACCTCGTCGAGACGGTGGACCGTGTGAAGGCGGTGACCGAGGAGTTCAAGAAGCTCCTGCCCGAAGGTGCCGTCGTGTCGTTCAGTCAGGACAAGTCGACGACGATCCGCCAGCTGCTTACTGATCTTCAGAACTCCGTCCTGACGGCGGTGATCCTCGTCTTCATCGTCATTCTCTACGCGCTTTCGGGCCGAGCGTCGCTTTTGATCGGGCTCGCCATTCCGGCGTCGTTCCTTATCGGGATTCTCGGGCTTCAGCTTGCGGGGCTCACGGTGAACATCGTCGTCCTGTTCAGCCTGATCCTTGCGGTTGGCATGCTCGTCGACGATGCGATCATCGTGACCGAATATGCCGAACGCCGGATGTCCGAAGGCATGGGAAAGCGCGAGGCATTCGCGCTCGCCTCGCATCGGATGACCGGCCCGGTGATCGCGGCCACCGCGACGCGCGTCGCGGCGTTCTCGCCCCTTTTGTTCTGGCCCGGTATTGTCGGCGAGTTCATGAAATACATGCCGATCACGCTGATCGCGACGCTGTCGGCGTCGCTCGTCTACGCGCTCTATTTCGCGCCCACGATCGGGGCGATCATCGCCAAGCCCGTCGTCGAGAAGGACCGGAGCCGCAACAACCTCTACATGCGCTTCGTCGCACGCGCGATCCGGCATCCCTGGCTCGTGACCCTGACCGCCGTCGCGACGCTCGTAGCCGTGCCCTATGCTTACGGAACTTACGGCAAAGGTGTTGAATTCTTCCCCAATGTCGAGCCGGATTACGGGCTTCTATACGTCCACGCCCGCGGCAACCTGTCGATCGACGAGAAAGACGAGCTCGTCGCCCAGGCCGAGGAGCGGATTCTCGGCTGGCCGGGGATCAAGACAGTCTATACGCGCTCTGGCGCGGGCGGGGGGCCGGGCAACGAGGTCGCCGAGGACGTGGTCGGCGTCATCCAGTACGAATTCATCGACTGGCGCGAACGCAAGAACGCGAACGCCATCCTCGCCGACCTGCGCGACGAGATGCAGGGCATCCCCGGTGTCGAGATCGAAGTCTCGGTGCCGGACGCGGGGCCCCCGACGGGCAAGGCGATCCAGATCCGTCTGTCAGCCGCCGATCCAAGGGGGCTGAAGGAAGCGGCGACCCGAGTCGCGGACGAGTTGGACGAAACACCCGACGTGATCGACGTTGACAACGGCCTGCCGCCGCCCGGCATCGACTGGGAAATCCGGGTCGATCGCGCCGCCGCCGCGCGCTATGGCATCTCGCCGGGCGCGGTGGGATCGGTGGTGCAGCTCGTCACCGACGGGCTCAAGCTCTCGGATTTCCGTCCGGCCGGGTCCGACGACGCTGTGGACATCGTCCTGCGCCTGCCGCCCGACCAGCGCACGATCTCCCATCTCGACCAGCTGCGCGTCGAAACCACCGAGGGGCCCGTTCCAATCGCCAACTTCGTGACCCGCGAACCGGTTCCGACGGTGGGCACGCTGACCCGGATCGACGGGCGCCGGACGGTGACGGTTCAGGCCAACATCCGCGAAGGCATACAGGCCGACCCGATTCGGCAGGCCATCGCCGCGCGGCTCGCCGAATCCGATCTCGAGGCGAACGGCATCCGCTGGCAACTGGCGGGCGAGGACGAGGAACAGGCGGAAGCCAGCGCCTTCTTGGGCAAGGCGTTCCTGGCCGCGCTCGCGCTCATCTTCGCGGTGCTGCTCGCGCAGTTCAACCGCTTCATCTCGGTCGGGTTGATCTTCTCGGCCGTCATCATGTCGACGATCGGCGTCTTCCTCGGTCTCATGATCATGGGTCAGCCCTTCGGCATCGTGATGACCGGGATCGGGATCATTGCGCTCGCAGGCGTTGTCGTGAACAACAACATCGTTCTGATCGACACCTACGACAATCTCCGCCGCGAGGGCATGGAGAAGGTCGAAGCGATTCTCGAGACCTGCCATGAACGCGCCCGGCCCGTGGTGCTGACCGCCGTAACGGCCATTCTCGGCGTCCTGCCCATCGCCTTCGGCTTCAACCTCGAACTTATGAGCCATGAGACCACCTTGGGCGCGCCTTCGACCCAGTGGTGGATCTCGCTCAGTTCCGCCATCGTCTTCGGACTTGCTTTCGCGACTGTCCTCACGCTCGTCGTCACGCCGTCGCTCTTGATGCTGACCTCACGCGGCATGGGTCGGCCGGGCGTCGACAAGTCAAAGAAGCGGCGCTGGTTTGGCTGGCGCGGGAAAAGCACGGCGAGCCCGGCCGAATAGGGCTTGGCCGCTTTGCTGGCATCTCGATTGCGGGCCTGCACGCCAGTGCTACAGGCTGAAGAAAATGAATAGCGCCGCGAGTCCCATCAGCTCAAGAACCGGAAGAACCGACAGGCTGTGCCAGACGCCCCGGAGGACGGCCAGAGCGGTCCGCCAGGCAAAGCGCACGAGCCACGGACCGATCCCCCGAACGGCCGCCCTGGACGAGCGGCGCATCTCGTCAGGCAGGGCTCGCCGCGCGATCGGTACGATGCGCGGAAACAAAGACGCGCTATCGGGTCTACTTTCCACAGAAAGCCTTTTAATTACAGTCTGTTATCAAGCGCGTATTGCGCCAAGTCTCGCGATTCGGAAACCTGTCTTTTCGACACCAACCACTGAAAGCCCGAGAAGAGGGTTGGTCGAAGAAAAGCGCTGCTACGCCAGCTGAGATGGCTCAGTTGCAGGGATAACTCCCAGTACCTTTGGCGCAAAACTTGGCATGCAACCGATCCGGTCTGTCGAATGCGACCCAATGGCCGATCGCCAAGTGCCCAGCCCGGGCGATGCCGGAATGACGCCGCGCCCAATGCTGCATCAACGCAAATCAGGCAGCGCGGCGGCGGCGGGGACGGCGCCGCTTGGCTGTACCAGCTTTCTCGACCTCTGCTACCGCACCCGATTTCCGACCACTGCGCCGCGCGGGCCCTTTGCGTCGCCCGACCTTTTCCAAACTGGCCATTGCGGACATCTTTCCGCTTGCCACTGGAATCTCGACCTTCATCAGCTTCTGGATTTGGCGCAGCAGATCGCCCTCTTCCGGCGCGCAGAACGAGATCGCCTCTCCTTCGCGCCCGGCCCGCGCTGTGCGGCCGATGCGGTGCACGTAGTTGTCAGGCACCTCCGGCAACTCGTAGTTGACGACATAGCCCACATCCGGAATGTCGATGCCCCGCGCCGCAACGTCGGTCGCCACGAGCACTGTCACGGTGCGGTCGCGAAACGCCTTGATCGCCCGGTCGCGCTGGCCCTGGCTTTTATTGCCATGGATCGAGGCGGCATTGTATCCATCGGCGACGAGACCCTTCATCAGTTTCTCAGCGCCATGTTTGGTGCGCGCGAAGACCAGCGTCAGCGCGTCAAGGTCGCGCGACAGAATCTCGCGCAGTTTGGCGGGCTTGCGTGGTTTCTCTAAGAAATGGATGGACTGCGTGATCTTGTCTGCCGCCTTGCCCGGAGGCGCGACCTGCACCCGTCGCGGATCGGTCAGATAGGCGCGGCTCAGCTCCTCCATCTGTTTCGGCATGGTGGCCGAGAACAGCATCGTCTGCCGTGGCGTCCCCAGCCGCGGCGCGATCTTCCTGAGCGCATGGATGAAACCGAGATCCAGCATCTGGTCGGCCTCGTCCAGCACCAGGTGCCGGACCGTGCCGAGGTCAACCGCATCGCGTTCCATCAGGTCGATTAGCCGCCCGGGCGTTGCCACGAGGATGTCCGTGCCGCGCCGAAGCAGCTCGATCTGCCTGCCGATGGATTGCCCGCCAACCACGATAGCAACCCTGATCTTCGTCTTTACGGTGAGGCCGCGCAGGTTCTCGGCGATCTGGTTCGCAAGCTCCCGCGTCGGCGCCAGAACTAGTGCCTTGGCGGTTTTCGGTGCAGGCTTGCCTGGCATCGCGAGCAGGTGGTCGATGAGCGGAAGCCCGAATGCCAGCGTCTTTCCGGTGCCGGTCTGCGCAAGGCCAAGAATGTCGTGACCTTCCAGCGCCAGCGGAATGGCCTGGTTCTGGATCGGAGTCGGTTGGGAAAGACCGGCGTGCGCGAGCGCCTCGGTCAGAGCCGGCGCGAGGCCAAGCATGTCGAAATCGAACAAACGGTATCCTTTCGCCCGCGCATTGGGCCCATTGGCCGCGCGGAATTGATGCATGGCCGCGCGAAGTGCGGCGCACGAGGGTGCTGCAAGGCCTGGTGACTGGCGAGTGGCTCTCGCTCTGCCCGGCTTCGCGTCTAGAACCCTGCGTGATGGGGAACTGGGAGGTTGATTTTCGCTGATGCGCATAAATTTCCGAGCGCGGCTGCCTCACGCGGCAGCGCAGCATTGCATCGGACATGAGGCTTCGGAGCGGCGCTGTCAAGAGTTCCTTGAACAGAAAGCGGGCGCGGACACCTGGCAGTCGACTAACCAATCCGGCCATCGGCCCAAGTCAGCGTCGCTGCAGTGAGGCTTTACCAGCACGGCCTTTCGCGCGCTGCGCAGTATCTGGACCGGCTGTTAGTCCGCTCGCACGACAAAGGTCGGCCGACGCAATCTTCGCTTGAGGCAGACACGGCCCCTGAATTGGCGCGAAAGTCCGGTACCGGTGGAAGCGGGCAGCAGGGTGCCATTCACCGGATAGTACGAACGGCGTTGGTCTGGATGATGAGTACCGACAGATTCCTTTCCATAGAATCCAGCTTGGATGTTCCGGAGGCACTGACGAGGGACCAAAGGCACATCGGTGAAAAAACCCCGGCCACGAATGATCTTGCTACGTCTCCGCCGCGCGCATAGCCTGACAAAAAACTGTTACAAAAAAGATCTGCAATGGGAGGAACTACTGATGAGATACCTGGTCGGAGCGTCGTTGATTGCAATATCGGCGGGAAGTGCAGCGGAAGCCGCGGGCAAGCTCAGCCTGTATTGTTCGGCGCAAGAGGAATGGTGCCAGGTCATGGCGCGCGGCTTCGAGGACGCGACCGGCATTGACGTCGATATGACGCGCAAATCATCGGGCGAGACCTTCGCCCAGGTCAAGGCCGAGGCGTCCAACCCCAAAGGCGACGTCTGGTGGGGCGGCACCGGCGATCCGCACCTTCAGGCCGCCGAAGAAGGGTTGACGGAGCCCTACGTCTCTCCCCTGCGCGAGGAACTGCATGAGTGGGCGATCTCGCAGGCGGAAAGTGCGGGCGACCGCACGATCGGCATCTATTCCGGTGCGCTCGGCTTCGGTTACAACTCAGATCTCCTGGCGGCTGAGGGATTGCCCGAACCGGCCTGTTGGGAGGACCTGACCAAGCCGGAATTCAAGGGCCACGTCCAGATCGCCAACCCTAACTCCTCGGGCACGGCTTACACGACGCTCGCCACGATGATGCAGCTTTTTGGCGAGGATGGCGGCTTCGACTACATGAAGCGGCTACACGCCAACGTGAACCAGTACACGAAATCGGGCTCCGCGCCGATCAAGGCGGCGGGGCGCGGAGAGACGACGGTCGGCATCGTCTTCATGCATGACGCAGTCGCGCAGACTGTGGCGGGATTTCCGGTCGTGACGGTCGCACCTTGCGAGGGCACCGGCTACGAGATCGGCTCGATGTCGATCATCGCGGGCGCGCGCAACCTCGACGAGGCCAAGCAGTTCTACGACTGGGCGCTGACGGCCGAGGCGCAGAACCTCGCGCTTGAGGTCAACGCTTTCCAGGTTCCGTCGAACAAGGGTGCCCAGACCTCGGACAAGGCGCCAGATCTCGCCTCGATCAAGCTCATCGACTACGACTTCAAGAAGTACGGGTCGAGCGACGAGCGCAAGCGGCTTCTGTCCAAGTGGGATAGCGACGTCTCCACCCTGCCGCAGTAAGCGTCTTGCGCGAAGTCACGTCGGAGCGAACCACCCATCCGGTGCTGATCTTCTGGATCGTTGCCGGATGGGCGGGTTTCTGTGTCATCCCTTGGTATGGGGTGGAGGATTTCTGGCGCTTTGAATGGCTTATCGACGGCTGGCCGACGGATCGCGACTATGCGCCCGCCGCCTTGCTTTTGGCGCAAGGAGAGAAGCTGTGGCTCGCGCCGATGCTTCTGGCACTGGCCGCACCGCTGCTGGTCCTGAACCACCGCAAGACCGATCCCTCGTTCGCGCTGGTCTTGCTTGCCGCGGGCGGGTGCGGCTTCGCCTGGCTCACCGCCCAAGGTCTCGGCATCGGCATCCGCGGCTGGACAGCGGACTGGCTTCAGACGCTGTTCGGGCCGCTTGAGAACCGGCAGTTCGGCATGGGCTACGGCGCATTGGTCGTCGCCTCAGCCTTTCTGTTCCTCTTCACGCAAGGCATCGCGGCGCGCGGCGCGATCAACGGCGATGTGTTCGTCACCGGCGCGATCGGTGGCGTGATCGCGGTCGTGACCATCTTCGTCTTTTTCCCCATTGCCAAGATGCTGATCGCGGCCTTCATCACCGAGGAAGGCGGCTATTCCGCGCTGGTCTTCTTGTCGAAGTTCTTCGACAACCGGATCTGGGGCCTCGGCTGCCTGACGGGCGGTCGCTGCGGGGTGGCGTGGAATTCGTTCTTCCTCGCCGTACTCGTCGGGATCATTACCACCGCGCTCGGACTTGTTTTCGCCCTCGTCCTCACCCGCTCAAACTTCCGGCTGAAGCGTAGCCTCAGAGCGCTGACGGTCCTCCCGATCATAACACCACCTTTTGTAATCGGCCTTGCGATCATTCTTCTCTTCGGTCTCTCCGGCGCCGTCACCACCTGGGTCGCCGACGTGATGGACGTGCGCCCGACGCGCTGGATTTATGGGTTGCCCGGAATTCTCATCGCCCAGATTCTCGCATTCACGCCCATCGCCTTCCTCGTACTCATCGGTGTCGTCGAAGGCGTCTCGCCTTCGATGGAGGAAGCCGCGCAGACCTTGCGCGCTAACCGCTGGCAGACCTTCCGCACCGTTTCGTTGCCGTTGATGCGGCCCGGCCTTGCGAACGCGTTCCTGCTGGGGTTCATCGAAAGCATGGCCGATTTCGGCAATCCGCTCGTCCTTGGCGGCAACTATGACGTGCTGTCGACCGAGATCTTCTTCGCCATAGTCGGAGCGCAGTACGATCAGGGCCGCGCAGCAGTGCTGGCGATCGTGCTTCTGGGTTTCACTCTCGCTGCCTTCTACCTCCAACGCGTTTGGCTTGGCCGCAAGAGCTACACGACCGTCACCGGAAAGGGAGACGCGGGCGTACACCCCGAGATGCCAAGGGGCCTCGCCATCCCGGTCTACATCGTCGCCGCGCTCTGGGCGACGTTCACGCTCGTGATCTATGCGATGATCCTTTACGGCTCGGTCGTGCAGCTCTGGGGCGTCGACAACACGCTTACCTTCAAGCACTATATCACCGCGTTTTCGGTCCGGCTCGAAGATGGCGGCATCCGCTGGACCGGCTCGGCCTGGGACAGCTTCTGGACGACAATGCTGATCGCGACTGTCGCGGCGCCCCTCACCGCCGGCGTGGGCCTGATTACCGCCTATTTGCTCACCCGCCAGAACTTTGCGGGCAAACGCAGCTTCGAATTCGGCACAATGCTGAGCTTCGCAATTCCCGGCACCGTGATCGGCGTGAGCTACATCCTCGCCTTCAACGTGCCCCCGATCGAGATCACGGGAACCGGCCTCATCCTCGTCATCAGCTTCATCTTCCGCAACATGCCCGTCGGCGTCCGCGCCGGCATCGCCTCGATGAGCCAACTCGACCGCTCGCTCGACGAAAGCTCGCTGACCCTCGGCGCGAATAGCTGGCAGACCTTCCGCCGGGTGATCCTGCCGCTTCTGCGCCCCGCGATCCTCGCCGCCCTCGTCTACAGCTTCGTCCGTGCCATGACTGCGATTTCGGCGGTGATCTTCCTCGTCTCCGCCCGTTACGACATGGCGACGAGCTATATCATCGGCCGGGTGGAGAACAACGATTACGGCCTAGCCATCGCCTATTCGACGACGCTGATATTCGTGATGCTGGCGGCGGTCGGCCTCTTGCAACTTCTGGTGGGCCGAACGCAGATCGGGCGCCGGCTCGCCCATGATGAGGGAGGTGTCTGATGGCCGGATTAGGTTCCAAGGCGGCCTCGGTAGCATTCGATAGTGTCACGAAGGTCTATGGCCGCGACGTGCTCGCAGTGGACCGGGTCAACCTGAACATCGCGCCTGGCAAGCTCGTGACGCTGCTCGGCCCCTCTGGCTGTGGCAAGACGACCACGCTTCGCATGATCGCGGGGCTCGAGATGGCAACGAAGGGCCGCATCCTCATCGGTGACAAGGATGTGACGAAGCTTCCCGCGACCGATCGCGACGTATCCATGGTCTTCCAGTCCTACGCGCTCTTTCCGCACATGACGGTGATCGAGAATGTAAGCTACGGCCTCAGGTTTTCGGGCTACTCGAAATCCGAGACCTTGGAGCGCGCCAATGCCGGCCTCTCGCTTGTCGGTCTCGACCGATACGGTGCCCGCCTGCCCTCCGAGCTTTCGGGCGGCCAGCAGCAGCGCGTCGCCGTTGCCCGCGCGCTGGTGCTGGAGCCTCAGGTGCTTCTATTCGACGAGCCCTTGTCGAATCTTGATGCGAAGCTGCGCCGCCAGGTGCGCGAGGAGATCCGCGAGATCCAGCAGAAGCTTGGCCTGACCGTTGTCTACGTGACGCACGACCAGGAGGAGGCGCTCGCAGTTTCCGACGAGATTGTCGTGATGAAGAACGCGACCATCGCCCAGATCGGCACGCCGCGCGCGCTCTACGACGCGCCGGCCGACACATTCGTCGCCGACTTCATCGGCGAGGCAAACCTCATTGGCTGCGAGATCACCGCAACCGACGGCGACATGGCCGAGATCGCAGTTGGCAGCGCCCGCCACAGCCTGCCCTCGCGCGGTCTGAAACCCGGCAAGGCGACGCTCGCTATCCGCCCGTCTCGTGTCCGTGTCGTCGAGGGCAAAGGCCTGCCTGCGACGGTCGAGAAGGTCACCTACGTCGGTGCGCGGATGGAATACACCTTCGCCGGCGATTTCGGTCGTGTCTTCGCAGTCAGCGACAATGTCGATGATCCCTACCGCATGGGAGATGCGGTCAATATCGGCCTCGCCGCCTCAGGTCCCGTCCTGGTGCCAGATGCCTGAGGCCTGCCGCCTCCCGCTAGCCGGAGCCGAACGCCCGCTCCGCGATCGCGAGAAGGCCGTCAAAAACCTCCGGCGCCCCGACGATTACGCGACCACCCTGTGCCACCATCGTGGCCGCGTTCTGATCCTCGACCACACCGCCCGCCTCGGCAACCAGAAGCTGCCCGGCGAGACAGTCCCATGCGTTCATGTGTTCCTCGACATAGCCAAGGAGTTTGCCGCTCGCGACATAGGCCAGCGACAGCGCACCGGAAGCGTTGCGGTAGAACACGCCGCCCGCGTCAATGATTTCAGGCACAAGCCGTTTGATGCCGCTCGCGCGCGTGCGGCCGGAAAATCCAACGCCGACAGATCCGGTATGGATGTCGCGGCCCTTCAGGACGCCGATCTGGCGGTCGTTGCAGAAGGCTCCCTGCCCGCGCCGGCAATGGAACATCTCGTCGTGATTTGGGTCGTGGATCACTCCGACTTCGGTCCGCGTCCCCGCGACGCCCGCCAGCACTACCGTCCAGCCGGGAATGCCATGGATGAAATTCGTCGTCCCGTCAATCGGGTCGATCACCCAAGTGAAGCCGCTCGTCCCCGCCTTCGGAGCGTCCTCCTCGCCGACGATAGCGTCATCGGGAAAGGCCGCGACCAGAGCCTCGCGGACGAAGGCCTCGACATTCCTGTCGGCCTCCGAGACAAAGTCCTGATGACTCTTCACCTCGACATTCAGCCCGTCGAAGCGGCGGAAATATTCGAGCGCAAGGCCCCCGGCCCCTTGCGCAATGCGCCGCGCTTCGGCGTATCGTCTGTCAATGTCCCCGGCGTTCATTCCACCCCCAGCGCGTCGATCCGTTTCGCGGCGACGCTAACAGCATGATTGGGCGACCGCGAGAGACGATCTTCGACCCGCACTGCTTCCGTGCGGCGATCTTCGATCTCGACGGCACGCTCGTCCACAGCGAACATGTCTGGGAAAAGGCCAAGATCGAGGTGACCGCGCGCTACGGCAAGAAGCCCTCGCGCGCGCTTCTCGACGCCTATGTCGGACGGGGGCTCAAGGACTTCCTCGACGAACTCTTCGGCATGCCGCTCACACCCGAGATGCGCCGCGCCATCGGCGACCAGATCGGGGCGGAAGCGGATCTGTGGCTCGACCGCCTGCGCGAACCCATACCCGACGCGCGGGACTGGTTGATAGGGCTGGCGGAGGCGGGGCTAAGGATCGCCGTATGCTCCTCCTCGCCGCGCCGGCATATCGAGGGGGCGATCGAGATGCTCGACCTCCGGCATGTTGTGGAGCTGTCGGTCTCCGGCGCAGAACTGCCCGTAGGCAAGCCCGACCCCCTGCCCTACACGACCACCCTCGGCGCGCTCGGCCTGACTGCGCCCGACGCATTCGCCGTCGAGGATTCGCTGCCTGGCGCCCGCGCCGCCAATGCCGCCGGGCTGCTGACCGTCGCCGTTGGTCCCGGATGCACTGGCCCGGCCTTCAAGTTCTGCCATCTCCGGGCCGAGCGCTTCGCGGATCTGGCCCATGCCCCTCCCACGGCGACGGGAGCACGCTGACCGCAATGCCGGCTTTCCGGCACCCGATAACAAAGACTAACCAACGAGGAGGAGACCATGACCCTTTTAAATCCATTGGGGGGGAATGCGTGGAGGACGTTACCCAGCCCCTGAAAGAAACATTCAAGTCAAATGACTTAGTGGGATGAACTGCCTTCCCGCGAAGACCGCGACGCCAAAGCCAGCTGTTGAAAAAATGTTGGCCCCGAGATTGGACGGCCAAGTTTCACGCTATTTTCAGCTAATTGGGCGGATATCATGGTGGAGCAGAGGGGAATCGAACCCCTGACCTCGTCATTGCGAACGACGCGCTCTCCCAACTGAGCTACTGCCCCGCTCCGGGCGCTCATGTGGACTACGGCCCGGACAATGTCAAGAGCGTGCGCGGCGCCGCATCGGAACCGCACCCGGACGCTCGGTTGACTCGTCGCCGAAGACCGTATTCTGCCGAGCGGGCGTGTCGTAGTCGAAGCCGAACAGTTCGATATCGCGCTGATACCAGTCCGCAACGATCTGAATCGTGCGCGCATTGTATACCGTGCGATATTCCAACGTTGTCCGAGCAGTTCTGTTGCGTTGGCGTGGCGGGGCCTTCAAGGCGAAATAGCGGGTCGCGTCGTCGCGCAGATGTTCAAAGCGCAAGATGTCGGCGCGGACGGCCCCCCGTTCATTCGTTACATAGTCCGCCTGCAGATACCAACCCCTGATCGCGCGGTGCCAGAAATAGGGCTCCTGCCCATAGTCATGCCGCTGTTCGAGGAAGTCCTCGAACCGTTCGGGCGCATCAGCTGGGTCCATCTTGCCCTGCTCGGCCACAAGCCGCGCGAACTGCCAGCGTGACACGGTGCGCGCCCAGGGGTTCCTGACGATGGCCACACAGGCAAGCCTTTCGGTCACCTTGGGGTGAAGATCGCGCCAGCGGGCGTGCTGCAACCCGTGATGCTCGCCGCGTGCCTGCATCAAGTCGCGAACCGCCCGCACCTGCGCGCGGCTCCGGTAGAAGTATGGATCGGCGGAAACGATGCGGCTCGACAGTTCGGGCGCCTTTCGGATCGAGACGCCGGCGTTTTTCGGAATATGGATAAAAAGCCAGCGCGCACTGCCCAGGTGCCAGTTCATGATGGCACGCATTTCCCGCAGCGTCGTCATGTTGACTCCCTCACCGCTCTTCCGAGCCGCCCGCGCGCCGCTCTGGCGCTTGCTGTTCTGGACGGTGCGCGGACACCTCCGCGCGACTCATTCCGCCGCGTCGGCGTAACTCTCGACCGGTGGGCAGATGCAGACGAGATGTCTGTCGCCATAGACATTGTCCACCCGGCCGACCGGTGGCCAGTACTTATCCACCCGGAACGCGCCTGGTGGGAAGCAGCCCTCCTCGCGCGTATAGGGTCGGTCCCACTCCCCGATCAATGCGTTGACCGTATGGGGCGAGTGTTTCAGCGGGTTGTTCTCTGGATCTATCTCGCCCCGCTCGATTGCCGCAATCTCTTCGCGGATCGACAGCATCGCGGTGACAAAGCGGTCGAGCTCAGCCTTGGTCTCCGATTCGGTTGGCTCCACCATTAGCGTTCCGGCCACAGGCCAGCTCATCGTGGGCGCGTGGAAGCCGTTGTCGATCAGCCGCTTGGCGATGTCGTCGACAGTTATGCCCGCGCTCTCGGCGAAGGGTCGGGTGTCGAGGATGCATTCATGCGCCACACGCCCGTTCCGGCCATTGAACAGAATACCGTAGGCGCCTTCAAGGCGCTTCGCGATGTAGTTGGCGTTGAGGATCGCGACCTTCGTCGCCTGCGTCAGTCCCGGCCCGCCCATCATCAGGATGTAGGCCCAGGAGATCGGTAGGATCGACGCCGATCCCCACGGCGCGGACGACACCGGCCCCTCTTCTCCGCCGGTCTCGGGATGGCCGGGCAGATGCGGCGCGAGATGCGCCTTCACGCCGATCGGTCCCATGCCCGGCCCACCTCCGCCATGCGGGATGCAGAAGGTCTTGTGCAGGTTCAGGTGGCTCACGTCGCCGCCGAGATCGCCCGGCCGCACGAGGCCAACCATCGCGTTCATGTTGGCGCCGTCGATATAGACCTGCCCGCCATGGTCATGGGTGATCTTGCAGACCTCGCGCACCGTCTCCTCGAAGACGCCGTGGGTCGAGGGATAGGTGATCATGCAGGCGGCGAGCGCGTCGCCCGCAGCTTCCGCCTTGGCGCGAAAATCGTCGAGGTCGATATCGCCGTTCTCCGCCGATTTCACAACGACGACTTTCAGCCCCACCATCTGCGCCGAGGCCGGGTTGGTGCCATGCGCCGAGACCGGGATGAGGCAGACGTCGCGCTCTCCCTGCCCCATGGCCCGGTGATAGGCCTGAATGGTCAGAAGGCCGGCATATTCGCCCTGCGCGCCGGAATTCGGCTGCAGGCTCATCGCATCATAGCCGGTGATGGTGCAGAGCTTTTCGCTCAGATCCTTGAACATCTCGGCATAGCCTTCGGTCTGGTCGGCCGGCGCGAAGGGATGGAGGTTGGCGAATTCGGGCCAGGTGATCGGCATCATCTCGGCTGCGGCGTTCAGCTTCATCGTGCACGAGCCCAACGGGATCATGGCGCGGTCCAAAGCGAGGTCGCGGTCGGCGAGACGGCGCATGTAGCGCATCATCTCGGTCTCAGCCCGGTTCAGGTGGAAGATTGAGTGGGTGAGATAGTCTGAGCTACGCACCAGCGCATCGGGGACATTGAAATGGTGCTTGAGATCGTCATCCTTCTGGTCGATCCCGAAAGCGCGCCAGAGCCGTTCGATGGTCAGCCGCCGGGTGGTCTCGTCAATCGAGATGCCGACCCTGGTCTTGCCGATCTTGCGCAGGTTGATGCGTTCGTCCTGCGCCGCCTTCAGGATCGCACCCTGCATCGGGCCGACATCGACGGTGATGGTGTCGAAGAAATTCTCGGGCTCGACCTTGTAGCCTGCGGCCTCCAGCCCCCGCGCGACCCGCACGGTTTTGCGGTGGATGCGCTGGCCGATGGCGCGCAGCCCCTCCGGCCCGTGATACACAGCATAGAATGAGGCCATGTTGGCCAGAAGCGCCTGCGCAGTGCAGACGTTCGACGTCGCCTTTTCGCGGCGGATATGCTGTTCGCGGGTCTGCAGGCTCAGGCGATACGCCTGCCCGCCCTGTGCGTCGATCGACACGCCGACGATCCGGCCCGGCATGTTGCGCTTATGCGCGTCCTTGCAGGCCATGTAGGCGGCCGACGGCCCGCCAAAGCCCATCGGCACCCCGAAACGCTGGGTGGAGCCGACCGCGATATCGGCCCCCATCGCGCCCGGCTCCTTCAACAAGGTCAGAGCCATGATGTCAGCAATCATGATGCCAACGGCATCGGCTTCGTGCAGCTTCGCGATATGCGGCGTGAAATCGATCAGATGGCCGTAGGTGCCGGGATACTGGAAGATCGCGCCGAAGACATTGTCGGCCTCGAGCTTATCCGGATCGCCGATGATGATCTCGATCCCCAGAGGAGCGGCGCGTGTCTTCATCACCTCGATATTCTGCGGATGGCAGTTTTCGTCGATGAAGAAGGCTTTGGCTTTCGACTTGGCCACGCGCTGCGCCATGGTCATGGCCTCGGCGGCCGCCGTCGCCTCGTCGAGTAGCGACGCGTTGGCGATCTCGAGCCCCGTGAGGTCGCAAACCATTGTCTGGTAGTTCAAGAGCGCTTCTAGTCGGCCTTGACTGATTTCCGGCTGATAAGGCGTGTAGGCGGTGTACCACGCCGGATTCTCAAGGATATTGCGCTGTATCGCGGGCGGGCAGACCGTGCCGTAGAAGCCCTGCCCGATCATCGAAGTGAAGACCTTGTTCTGCTTGGCGACCTGGCGCATGAACCACAGAAGCTCGCGCTCTGACTTGGCCTTGCCGAAGTCCAGCGGCTTGTCCTGCCTCAGTGATTTAGGCACGGTCTGGTCGATCAACTCGTCGAGGTCCTTCACCCCCAGCACCTTGAACATCTCCTCCATCTCTACCGGAGACGGGCCGATGTGGCGGCGGTTGGCGAAGTCGTAGGGCAGGTAACCAGTGGGGGTGAAGGGCATCTTTCGCGTCCTTATCCGATCATTTCCTTGTAGGCCGCCTCGTCCATCAGCCCGTCGAGCGCGGACATATCGGCCAACTTCATCTTGAAGAACCACGCCTTGCCGGTCGGATCCTCGTTGACCATTCCGGGATTGTCGACGATGTCCTGATTCACCTCGACGATCTCGCCGTCCAGCGGCGCAAGGATGTCCGAGGCGGCCTTGACGCTCTCGATCACCACAATTTCCTCACCCTTGGAAACGCCCCTGCCGGCATCGGGCAGTTCGACGAAGACAACGTCGCCAAGCTGCTCGGAGGCGTGCTCGGTGATCCCCACCACGACGTGATCGCCTTCGACGCGGAGCCATTCATGGTCTTCAGTGTATTTCATCGGTCTCTTCCCTGTTGGTTAGCGCTTGTAACGATTGAGCTGGAAAGGCATTGCCGCGATGACTGCGGGCAGGCGCTTGCCGCGCACTTCGCCGTAGACCGTCCGGTCTTCGGTCATGTCGGACGGCAGATAGGCCATCGCCATCGGTGCCTCGATCGTTGGCCCGTAGCCGCCCGATGTGATCGTGCCGATGGGCTCGCCGCCCTCCGCGCCGGCAAAGACTTCGGTGCCCTCCCGCATCGGCGCGCGGCCCTCCGGGCGCAGCCCCACGCGGCGGCGCGACGGCCCATCGGCCATTTCTTTCAGGATGCGCGCCGCGCCGGGAAAACCGCCCTCCCGCGCGCCGCCTGCGCGCCGCGCCTTCTGGATCGCCCAGGCAAGGTTGCCTTCCACCGGCGAGGTCGTCTCGTCGATGTCATGGCCATAAAGGCACATCCCGGCTTCAAGCCGCAGCGAGTCGCGCGCGCCAAGCCCGACTGGCGCGACTTCGTTCATGTCTACGAGCGTGCGGACGAAAGTTTCGGCGAACCTGTTGGGAACCGAAATCTCGAAACCATCCTCGCCGGTGTAGCCAGACCGCGAAATCCACAACTCCGCAGTATCCCAATGGCGGATACCTGCGTCCATGAAGCGCATCTCGACCACGTCCGGCACGAGCCGCGCGAGCGCTTTCTCGGCATCCGGCCCCTGCAGCGCGACCAGCGCCCTGTCTTCGACCATGCCGATATCGCATTCATCGCCGAGTTGCGCCTTAAGGTGCACGAGATCCGCCTCCTTGCGGGCGGCGTTGACGACAAGCAAAAGGTGATCTCCGCGATTGGCGACCATCAGGTCGTCGAGAATGCCGCCCCGCTCGTTCGTGAAAAGTGCGTAGCGCTGGCGGCCTTCGTGAAGGCCCAGGACATCGACAGGCACCAACTTTTCGAGTGCCAGCGCTGCGTCCTCGACACGTCCGGACCGCGCAGTCAGAAGAATTTGCCCCATATGGCTTACGTCGAATAGCCCGGCATGTTTGCGCGTGAAGAGATGCTCCTTCATTACGCCCATTGGGTACTGCACAGGCATCTCGTATCCCGCGAAGGGCACCATCTTGCCACCCAGCTCGACGTGAAGATCGTATAGAACCGTACGTTTCAGGTCGGCCATGCCGTCCTCCATCATTACGCCGGTTCATGCTGTCCGGCATCGCACCGAGCGGTCAAGACCACTCAAACCGATGCCCCCTCTGTCCTTCCGCCTGAGATCGCTATCCCTTCGGCGCCCCGGATCTAGTTCGGGGTCTCTCCAGAGTTCCACTGCCAAGCCGGTCCTTGCGCCTGAGAGTTTACCGGGGCGGTTGCTCCTTCGGCACCGGCGAGGTTGTGACCCGCCGGATTCTCCCGGACCTGACCGGGTTTGGTTACCCGATCGGGACCTCCGCTGGCAAGAGGGTATACGACGGGATACGGAGCCTGCACCGCTTCCGTCCCCTTGCGCTGGGACGCCAGCTCGGCCACACATGCCGCATGGCCGATCCACGGCATCCCGCTTTTTTCGGATACGGCTCGCTCGTGAACCGGGCGACCCATGACTACGCGCCGGGGGAACCGGCGCTGCTCAGGGGTTGGCGCCGCACATGGCGGCATACCAGGCTCCGCCCCTGGCCTTATCTTTCGGCAGAGCCCGCGGAAAGCGAAATCGAGGGCCTCGTCGCCGCAGTGCCCGGTGACGACTGGGCGCTGCTCGACCAGCGCGAGGCGGCCTATCGCCGCCATACGCTCGCGCACGAACACATCACCTCTTCGCCGGGCTGGGCCGACCGGGTCGAGATCTATGCGGTGGACGAAGTCAACGCGGCCAAAGCCGCCGTGCATCCGATCCTGCTCAGCTATCTCGACACCGTCGTTCAAGGCTTCCTGCGGGAATTCGGCGAAGCCGGCGTCGCCCGGTTCTTCGCGACGACGACAAGCTGGACCGCGCTCCTCGACGACCGCGAAGAGCCGATCTATTCCCGGCACCAGCGAGCGACAGCGAGCGAGCGGGCCTTGACGGACGGCCATGCCGAGGCGCTGGGTCTTGCGCGGCGCCGCGGCTGAAGCGCACAGGAATTCTCGCCCTTCGCGTCCGACTTGCGATAGCCTGCATCTGACCGGACTCGAATGACGCAAGCGATGCACTCAATGCAGCAGAAGAAGCACGACCTGTTCCGCGCGCTCCACCACTCGAACGTCGCGTTCATCATGCCGAACGCCTGGGACGCAGGAACGGCACGCATTCTCGCCTCGATCGGCTTTTCCGCGATTGCCACAACAAGCGCGGGATACGCGTTCGCGACCGGCCGCCGGGATTCCGAAGGCGGATTGACCCGGGCCGAAATCCTCGACAACGCCGAAGCCATCGCCAAGGCCACCGACCTTCCCGTTTCCGCCGATCTAGAGGACGGATTCGGCGCGCGGCCCCAAGACTGTGCGGTGACGATCCGGCAAGCTGTCGCGCGAGGGCTCGTCGGCGGTTCGATCGAAGATGCCACGGGCGACGCCGACCGTCCGATCAGAGAGTTCGGCGCCGCCGTCGCATGCGTCGCCGCGGCGGCCGAGGCGGCGCGGGACCAGCGTTTCGTCCTGACCGCGCGCGCCGAGAACTTCATCTGCGGAAATCCCGATCTGAAGGACACGGTAAAGCGGCTTCAAGCCTTCTCCGAGGCCGGCGCGGATGTCCTCTATGCGCCCGGTCTGCCGGATATCGACGCGATCCGGACCGTCTGCCGGGAACTCGACAAGCCGGTCAACGTCCTCATGGGGCTGCAGGGCAAGCGCTACTCGGTCGCGGAACTGTCGGAAGCGGGCGTGAAACGGATCAGCATCGGCGGCTCGTTCGCCCGCGCGGCGCTTGGCGCGGTCATCCGCGCCGCACGCGAGGTATTTGAGGACGGAACATTCGACTACGCGGCCGATGCAGTGCCCGACGCCACCATCCGGGCCCTGATGTCCAGCGAGAGGCCGGAGCATCGGCGGTAGCCCGCGACCGCCTCTTCAGCCGTTCGCCCGCACCTTCTGAAGCAACGGCATCAGTTCCGCCATCTCGGGTCCTTGCGCCTGTCCCGTCAGCGCAAGCCGGAGCGGCATGAAGAGGCCCTTGCCCTTCCGCCCAGTCTTTTCCTTCACCGCCTGCGTCCAGGCACCCCAGGTCGCATCGGTAAAGGGCGGCTCTGACAAGAGAGCCATCGCGTCGCGCACGAACTCGGCATCTTCCGGAGCGACGACCGGCTCCGCACCGTCCCGGCAGACTTCCCACCAGTGGCCGAGATCGTCGAGCGTCGTTATGTTCTGCGAGGCCACCTGCCAGAACCGTTCGGCCATTTCAGTCGGCACTCCAAGCGCGGCGACCCGCTCCCTCACAGCCTCGAACGGCAGCGCCTGATTGCGCGCGCGGGTCAGCGGCCAAAGGTCCTCGGCATCGAACTTCGTCGGGGCGGAGCCGAACTGGCCGATCTCGAAACCCTCGGCGATCTCGTCGAGCGACATCTTCAACTCCACCGGCTGCGAGGAGCCGAGGCGCGCCATTAGGCTCAAGAGCGCCTCCTTGGCAACGCCTTTCGCGCGCAGGTCGCGCAAAGACAGCGTGCCCAACCGCTTCGACAGCCCCTCGCCCTGCGGGCCGGTCAAGAGCGAGTGATGCGCGAATGCAGGCGGCGGGCCGCCGATGGCGTTCATGATCTGGATCTGGGTCGCGGTGTTCGTCACATGGTCCGATCCGCGAACGACATGCGTGATCCCCATGTCGATGTCGTCGACCGAGGAGGCGAAAGTGTAAAGCACCTGCCCGTCCGCACGGATCAAGACCGGGTCCGATACCGAGGCCGAGTCGATCGATACGTCGCCCAGAATGCCGTCTGTCCACTCGGTGCGCTCCTGGTCCAGTTTAAAGCGCCAGTAGCCATCGCGCCCGGCTCTCAGCTTCTCCTTCTCCGCCTCCGACAAAGCAAGCCCGGCACGATCATAGACCGGCGGGCGACCCATGTTCAGAAGCTTCTTGCGCTTCAGGTCCAGCTCCGTTGGCGTCTCGAAGACCTCGTAGAGATGCCCCGATCCGCGCAGCTTGTCTGCGACCTCGCCGTAGCGGCCGAGCCGATCCGATTGCCGCTCGATCCGGTCCCAATGGAGCCCGAGCCAGTCGAGGTCCTCCTTGATCCCGTCGACGTATTCCTGCTTCGAGCGTTCCTTGTCAGTGTCGTCGAGCCGCAGGATGAACGTGCCGCCGGCCTTGCGGGCGATCAGGTAGTTCATCAACGCGGTGCGCAGGTTGCCCACGTGGATGTAGCCAGTGGGCGACGGGGCAAAACGGGTCACGGTCATCGGAAATCTCCTGTCGGGCCCCCTCTTTCACAGGACGCACATTTTGTCCATATGGGGGTGGCAAGGAGACCCGTATGAACGACTGGCTGGGGCGCGCCGCGCCCGATCTCGAAACGATCGAACGCATGGCGCGGGCAACGATCGAAGACCTGCCTCCCCAGTTCGCGGCAGCGGCCCGCGCAGTCCTGCTGCGCATCGAGGACTTCGCGCCGGAGGAGGTACTCGATGACATGAACATCGAGAACGCTTTCGAATTGACCGGACTCTACGACGGCATTCCGCTCACCGAAAAATCGGTGATGGATGTCGCGGACCGGCCGGATACGATCTGGCTGTTCCGCCGCCCGATCCTCGACGAATGGGCGGAACGCGGCGAAGTCACGCTCGGCCAGCTCGTCGCACACGTGACTATCCACGAACTCGCCCACCATTTCGGCTGGACCGACGAGCAAATCGCCGAGATCGACCGCTGGTGGGAGTGAAGGCCCAAGGGCTCAAAGCCGCCTGCCGCCCCTTGTCCGGGCTAGGCTTTCCGGTCAGGGTCGGGCCATCGCCGGAGAAGCCATGACCCCGATCCTAACCGTCACGCTCAACCCCGCGCTCGATCTTGCGACTTCGACCGAACGCGTCCGTCCCGGTCCGAAGCTGCGCTGCGATGTGCCGCGCATCGATCCGGGCGGCGGGGGGATCAACGTTAGTCGCGTCATCGCGCGCCTCGGCGGCGACAGCCTCGCCTTCGTGGCGCTCGGCGGTGCGACGGGCAAACGGCTGGCGCATGCGCTTGCGCGCGAAGGCGTCCGGACCCGCACCCACGCCGCCCCCGGTGAAACGCGGGAAAGCCTGTCGGTCACCGACCGCGAGACGGGTGGACAATACCGCTTCGTGCTCCCCGGTTCGACCTGGTCCGAAGCTGAGGGCGCAGCGGCTATCTCCGCCGTCGTTGACGCTGCGTCGACGGATTCGCTCGTCGTCATGTCCGGCAGTCTCCCGCCCGGCCTGTCGCACGATGCTCCCGCGCGATTGTCGCGCGCGCTTGCGCCAAACGGCGGACGACTTATCCTCGACACGTCGGGCCCCACGCTCGATCAGGCCGCTCGACCCGAAGCGCCGGTCCATGTGTTGCGCATGGACGAGGCAGAGGCCGAAGTTCTGGCGGGCACTCCGCTTAAGTCACGCAGGGACAGCGCGGACTTCGCGCAGAGCCTCGTCCGACAGGGCGCGGCGCGAATTGTGATCGTTGCGCGCGGCGCCGACGGATCGGTGCTGGCGACAGCCGGCAAGCGGCTCTTTGCCCGTGCGGCGGAGGTTCCCGTCTCGAGCAAGGTCGGCGCGGGCGACAGCTTCGTCGCCGCGTTCACGCTGGCGCTTGCGCTGGACCGGCCGCTGGACCGCGCGCTGCAGGAGGCCATGGCCGCGGCGAGCGCTGCCGTCATGACCGAAGCGACGGAGTTGTGCCGCCCTGGTGACGTAAAACGGCTGGTGGAGTTCTGCACGGTCACACAGGTCTGACCGCCGCTCCGCAGACTTGACGAAATGCTCACCATCAATCAGACGGCCCGGACAAAACATCGCCCGTCGCAGTGACGTCCGTGCCTTCGGACAGGGCACTATCGTCCTAGACGCCAATGCCGCTTTTCAGGTCGGCTCAACCTCCCAGTGCCGCCCGAGATCGTCGAGCCCGGCGCGGATCAGCCGATTCAATACCGCTTCGTCGATATCGGCCAGCTTATTGACATAGAGGCAGGACTTGCCGATCCGGTGTTTGCCCAAATCCTTCAGAATGTGCCCAAAATCGGCGTAGCCCGGCATGATGTAGATGCTGATTGCCGCCTTCCTCGGCGAAAAGCCAGTAGCGAGGAAATCGCCTTCCCTGCCGCTTTCGTACCGGTAGTGGTAACGCCCGTAGCCGATCATCGAAGGTCCCCACATCACCGGCCGGAATCCCGTCACCTCGCGGAACAGGGCGTCAAGTCGTGCGGCCTCCTCGCGGCGGCGCGGAGGTTCCAATGCGCCGATGAAGTCTGTCACCGGGACGGCGGTGGGAACGGTCTTATTGGACATGCGGTCATACTGCGCCAGCGCGCAGACTCTGTCCATAACTGCCAACAGATGCGATGGAATCGTGCGGTCGCGACAACGGGCGGGTTTGGTGGCGAGGGGGAGACTTGAACTCCCGACCTCGCGATTATGAGTCGCGCGCTCTAACCAGCTGAGCTACCTCGCCACATGCGGCGCGTAGGTATGCCAGCGCCTAGCCCCCGTCAAGGCAGAATCTCAGGCTGCGGGCTTACAGGCTGTAATAGCCGCGATACCAGTCGACAAAGGCGCCCATACCGTCGCGGATGCTGGTCTCGGGGCTGTAATCGGTCAGCCGCCGGAGGAGCGCATTGTCGGCCCAGGTCGCGGGCACGTCGCCCTTCTGCATCCCCATCAGGTTCCGCCTGGCGGTTTTGCCGGTCGCGGCCTCGATTGCGGCGATGAAGTCGCCCAGCGCGACCTTCTCGCCGTTGCCGATGTTGACCACGCGCCAGGGTGCGACAGGCGAGAGGCTGTCGCCCTCGGCGATGTCACCCTGTAACGAAGGCCGTTCGGGCACGGCGTCGATCAGCAACCGGATCGCGCGGACGAGATCGGTCACGTAGGTAAAGTCGCGGTACATGTTGCCGTGACCGTAGACGTCGATCGTCTCGCCCGCGAGGATCGCCTTGGTGAACTTGAAGGGCGCCATGTCGGGACGGCCCCATGGGCCATAGACCGTGAAGAACCGGAAGCAGGTCGTGGGGATCGACCAGAGATGTGCGTAAGCGTGGCTGAGCGCCTCCGTCGCCTTTTTCGTCGCGGCGTAAAGCGAAACCTGGGTGTCGGCCTTGTCGGTCTCGCGATAGGGCATTTCGGTGTTCGCGCCGAAGACCGATGAGGTCGAGGCAAGAAGAAGGTGCCTCAGCCCGAGCTCGCGCGCAGTCTCCATAACATTGAACGTGCCGTCGATATTCGAGGAGAGGTAGCTTCTCGGCGCCTCGAGACTGTAGCGCACCCCGGCCTGCGCGGCGAGATGCACGATCACGTCGGGCCGGAAGCGGGCGATGTCCGCATGGAGGGTGTCGTGATCCTCGAGCATGCATTCGGTGAAGGTGAAACCTGGCTTCTGGTTGAGAACCGAAAGCCGACCCCGTTTCAGCGCAACGTCGTAGTAGTCCGTCATCCCGTCCATGCCGTGGACGACGATGCCTTCCTCGATCAGGAGCTGCGCAAGGTGGAAGCCGATGAAACCAGCCGCACCAGTGATGTAGACCCGCATGTACCCTCCCTGCCTGAGCGCCCGGGCGATGCTTAGCCCGTCCGACCCGCCGGGCCAAGCCCGGCATCGCCAAACTGCGCTCGGCAGGCTAGGGATTGGGGCGAAAGGAGCGACCCGCCGATGCAGACGGACATACCCCTGACCCGCGATCTCGTACTCATCGGCGGCGGGCATACCCATGCGCTGATACTGCGCAGGTGGGGGATGCAGCCCCTGCCCGGCGTCCGGCTGACACTGATCAACCCCGAACCGACGGCGGCCTATTCGGGCATGCTGCCGGGCTTCGTTGCCGGACACTATGCGCGCGAGGAGTTGCAGATCGACCTCGTCAGGCTCGCGCGGTTCGCGGGCGCGCGGCTGATCTTCGGCCGGGCGACAGGGATCGACCGCGCCGATAAGCACGTCCAGGTGCCAGGGCGCGCGACTATCGGCTACGACGTCGCGTCGATCGATATCGGAATCTCCTCGACAATGCCGTACATGCCGGGCTTCGCGGACCATGCGATGCCCGCCAAGCCGCTCGACGCCTTCGCCGATCGCTGGGACACCTTCGCGGCGTCTCGCGCCGCGTCGGGCGGGCGGGCCGCGATCGCCGTGATCGGAGCCGGCGTGGCGGGAGTGGAACTTGCACTGGCCATGCGTCACCGGCTGGGTGCGCGCGCCGAGATCACGGTGATCGAGGAAGGCCGCGCCCTGACCCTCGTCGGCACGGGAGCGCGGCGGGCGCTTCTGTCTCATCTCAAACGCGCGGGGATCGGGCTGGTGGAAAACGCACCTGCAGAGTCAGTGGAGGCGGACGGCGTGTGGCTGGCCGACGGGCGGAAGATTGCATCGGACTTCACGCTAGGTGCTGCGGCGGCACGGGCGCAGGGCTGGCTCGGGCGGACGGGGCTCGCGCTCGAGGACGGGTTCGTTCGGGTCGGACCAACGCTTCAGAGCGTCACCGACCCCGAGATATTCGCGGTGGGTGACATCGCCCATCTCGATGCCGCGCCGCGGCCGAAGGCAGGCGTTTTCGCGGTGCGGCAGGCCCCCGTTCTCCTGCACAATCTGGAGGTCGCGCTGACGGAGACCGGTCGGATGCGACGTTACCACCCGCAACGCGACTACCTGAAACTCATCTCGACGGGTTTCAAGGGCGCGGTCGCCGACAAATGGGGTCTTCCGCTCGACGGCGCATGGCTCTGGCGCTGGAAGGACCGGATCGACCGGAAGTTCATGGCGAAGCTCCGCGACCTGCCTCCAATGACGCGACCTGAGCTTCCCGCTCGGATTGCAGCAGGTGTCCGCGGCGAGCTGCAGGGCGGTAAGCCCCTCTGCGGCGGCTGCGGCTCCAAGGTGGGTCAAGCGGATCTTCGCGAGGCGTTGGCCAAACTTGCTCCGACGGCGCGGCCAGATGTCCTGTCCGGCCCGGGCGACGATGCGGCCATTCTCGCCCACGGCAAGGGTCATCAGGTGATCACCACTGATCACCTGCGCGCGTTCACCGAAGATCCCTGGCTATTCGCCACAATCGCGGCTGTTCACGCGATGGGGGACGTCTGGTCGATGGGTGCGCGGCCGCAAGCGGCGCTCGCGCAGGTCATCCTGCCCCGGATGTCACCCCGGCTTCAGACGCGCACGCTGGCGGAGGTCATGGAGGCCGCGTCCCGCGTCTTCACGGCCGAGGGCGCCGACATCGTGGGTGGCCATACGAGCGTCGGAGCAGAACTCAACCTGGGCTTCACGGTCACGGGGTTGGCCGCTCAGCAGCCGGTCCCGCAGTCGGGCGCCCGACCCGGCGACTGGCTGATCCTGACAAAGCCCCTCGGAACCGGCGTGATCCTCGCCGCGGAGATGGCGCGCGCGGCGCCGGGCGGCGTCGTGACTGGCGCGCTCGCCTCAATGGCGCGGCCGCAGGGCGCAGCGGCCCGGCTACTTGCACCTCAGGCGCACGCGATGACGGACGTCACGGGGTTCGGCCTGGCGGGCCACCTTTTTCCGATTCTCGATGCCTCGGGCACAGGCGCGCGCCTTTCGCTTCAGCACATCCCGGTTCTGCCTGGAGCGATGGCGCTCTCCGCGGACGGGCATCACTCGACGCTTCTTCCAGCAAACCGCGCGGTGATGGAACGGATGTTCGCGGCTGAGGGGCCGCGCTCCGATCTCCTCTTCGATCCGCAGACTGCAGGCGGCCTTCTCGCCGCGGTGCCATCCGAGGTCGCGCTCGATGTCGTCCGCCAGCTGCACGACATCGGCGAGACTGCAGCCGTAATCGGCGAGGTAGTGGAGGGACCGCCCTACGTAACCGTCGAGGACTGATCCGCGAGCGGGCATCAGACGGGTGAAGGAATTAGACCGCCGCAGGCTTGAGTGTGCCGATTTCCGCCTCGATCTGCGCGGCCAGTCGGTCTAGCCCCTCCGGCGTGAGGCTGTCTGTCGTCACCACCCGCTCGGTCGCAGGCGTCGCGCGGGCGCGGTGCTTATCGTAGCGCGGATCGTAGTGCGCCTCCATCAGCCCATCGGCAAGGCGCACGAAATCACCGGCCTCGGCGGCAGCGAGCCAGGTCTCGATCCGTTCGGCGGAGTGCTGAGATCGAAGGCAGGACACGATCTCGGCGAGCCGGGACTTGTCGCAGGTCAAATCGGCATAGGCCCGCGCAAGGTAGCGGGCGCGCTCCGGGCGGGGTGCGGCGATACGGATGCGCGGCGCAGCGCGCATCGCCACCCAGAGCTGCTTGGGCAGTGCGATGTCGCCCACGCGCGAACTTTCTGCCTCAACCACGACGGGACGCCCTTGATCGAGACTCGCGAACGCAAGCGCCAGCCTGGACTCGAACGCCTTTTGGGGCGGCTGACCGCCGGGCCGTTCGCCGAAAAGCGAACCGCGGTGATTGGCGAGGCCTTCGAGGTCGACTGTCTGCACGCCGCGCCGGGCAAGAAGCGCCAGAAGCTCGGTTTTGGCCGAGCCGGTATTGCCGTCGAGCACGATGGCGGGCGACGGCACCGGCTCGTTCTGAAGCGCCGCCACCACCAGCCGACGCCATGATTTGTAGCCGCCTTCCAAAAGCTCCACGCGCCATCCAACTGACGCAAGAATGGTCGCGAAGGAGCTCGACCGCTGCCCGCCACGCCAGCAATAGATAAGCGGGCGCCAGCCACCCGGCTTGTCCGCGAGAGGCCCCTCGAGATGGCGCGCCGCGTTCCGGGCGACGAGTGCTGCGCCGATCTTCCGGGCAAGAAAGGACGACTGCTGCGTGTAAATGGTCCCGACGCGCGCCCGCTCGGCATCATCCAGCACGGGCAGGTTGATCGCGCCCGGCAGGTGGTCCTCGGCGAACTCGGCAGGCGAGCGCACGTCGATCACGTCGTCGAATTCCAACGCGGCGATCTGCCGGACAGAGGTAAGCGTAAGCGCCATGCGTTTCTCTTAACCCGGCTGCGCGCGGGCCGGAAGGTCCGGGCACAACAGCGGGCCGGCCGTGCTCAGTAGACCATGACCGGCGCGCCGAGTTCCACCCGTTCGAAAAGATCGATCACGTGGTCGTTGACCATGCGCAAGCATCCGTTCGAAATCGAGCGGCCGATGGAGTTCGGCTCGGTCGTGCCGTGGATCCGGACCGCCGTGTCGCGGCCGTTCTCGTAGAGATAGATTGCACGCGCGCCCAAGGGGTTGTCCGGTCCGCCCGGCACGCCTTCAGCGTATTTCTCATAGGCCTCGGGATCGCGCTCGATCATTTCGGGCGTGGGCTTCCAGCTTGGCCATTCGACCTTCTTTCCGATAACGGCCTGCCCGCGATAGACAAGCTCGGCCCTGCCGACGGCGACGCCATAGCGGATCGCGATGCCCTTCCTCGCGATGTAATAGAGGTAATGCTGCGAGGACAGCACATGGATCGAGCCCGGCACGAAGCTGCGCTTGACCTGGACCACGGTCGGGTAAAGTTCCGGCGCGATCGACACGCCCGCAATCGGCCCCTCGGGGATTTGCAGCTCTTGCTTGATCACTTCCTCGAACAAGAACGCATCCGCCCTGCGGCCCGAAAGGCCAAGGGCTGCTGTCGCGATCGCGGCGGTCGCAAATCTACGGCGGTCGAGCATCGCCTCCTCCATCGCTAACTGTCGCGGTGCGAGCGGAACCTTTCCGGGAAGCCGTCAACATACCGGACATCGGTCCGTGATTCCTTAATATTATGTCGCGGACCTGACGAAAATACGCCCCGTTCGGTTCATTTTTCCACCAGTGTGGCTCTCGGTTGAGCCAAATCAAGGACAGTGTGCGCCAGGTTTCGTCAGATCGCGCACAAGGAACGCGCCATGCCACAGATCGTATTCAGAACCGTCGGCCTGACCAAGGTCTACGATACCGGGAAGGTCAAGGTTCACGCCCTGGCCGGCGTAGATCTCGATTTGTACGAGAGCGAGCTTACGGTGCTTCTCGGCCCGTCCGGTTCCGGCAAATCCACGCTCCTGAACATCCTCGGCGGGCTCGACGCTGCATCCTCGGGCCATGTCTGGTTTCGTGACACGGAGCTGACGGGGATGGGGGACCGCGCGCTCACCGCCTATCGGCGCGATCACGTGGGGTTCGTCTTCCAGTTCTACAACCTCGTCGCCTCTCTCACCGCGCGCGAGAATGTGCAGCTCGTCACCGATGTGTCGCGAAATCCCATGCGGCCGGCCGAGGCGCTGGCGCTCGTCGGGCTGGAGCCGCGGCTCGATCACTTTCCGGCGGAGCTTTCAGGCGGGGAACAACAACGCGTGGCCATCGCACGCGCCATCGCCAAACGGCCCGACGTGCTCCTCTGCGACGAACCCACCGGCGCCCTCGACAGTAAGACCGGAGTGCAGGTTCTGGAGGCGCTGAAGACAGTCAACGAACAGCTCGGCACGGCCACCGTTGTGATCACGCACAATGCGATGATCCGCAAGATGGCCCACCGCGTCCTGCGCTTTCAGGATGGCCGCATCGGCGCAGTCGAAACGAACGAGACCCTTCTGGCGCCGTCGGAGATCGAATGGTGATGCGCGCGCTCGACCGGAAACTCCTGCGCGATTTCGTCCGCCTCTGGGCGCAGGCACTGGCGATCGCGCTCGTGCTTGCCTGCGGAGTGGCGGCGCTCCTGATGTCGTTCGGCATGTATCAGGCGCTGGGGGACAGCCGCGATGCCTATTACGAACGCAACCGCTTCGCCGATCTTTGGGCACCGGCCCGCCGCGCACCCGGTTCGCTTCTGCACGAGATCGCGGCGGTTCCCGGTGTCCGCGCGGCCGAAGCGCGGACCGAAGGGCTCGTGACGCTTGACCTGCCGGGCCGTGACGACACCGCTGTCGGCCAGATCGTTTCTCTGCCCGCCTCGGGCGAACCGCTGCTGAACGTGCCGATCCTGCGCGCCGGGCGCCTTCCCGACCCCGATGCCAATGGCGAAGTCGCGGTGAACGAACCCTTCGCCCTGTCGAACGGCTACCGGCCGGGCGACCGGTTCTTCGCCAACCTGAACGGCACGCGGCGCGAGCTGACGATCACAGGAACGCTCTTATCGCCCGAGTTTATCTACGCGCTCGGCCCGGGCGCGCTGATGCCGGACAAGGAAGGGTTCGCGATCATCTGGATGCCCGAACGCGCCGTTCAGGCCGCCTTCGACATGTCGGGCGCGTTCAACAGCGCGACCATTGGCCTCTACGCCGGCGCGAACGAGGCGGAGGTGATCGATCGCATTGACGCGCTTCTGGAAGCCTATGGCGGGACCGGCGCCTACGGGCGCGACCGCCAGATCTCGGACAGCTTTGTGACCTCCGAACTCTCTCAGCTCTGGACCATGACCATCGTGCTTCCGCCGATCTTCTTCGGTGTTGCGGCATTTCTCGTGAACATGGTCCTTGGCCGGATCGTCGCGCTGGAACGTGCGGAGATCGGGCTTCTGAAGGCACTCGGCTATTCGAACGCCGCGATCGCGATGCATTACCTGCTGCTCGCTGGATTGACCGCGAGCGTCGGCATTCTGATCGGCTGGGCTGCAGGGGCCTGGCTCGCCCATGGGCTTGCGAGAATCTACGCGGATTTCTTCTCGTTTCCGTATCTGATTTTCCGCGGCACATGGACGGTCTATGCCGTCGCGGGCCTGATCGGGCTCGCCTCGGCGGCATTCGGGGCGCTCAGGGTCGCGCTCACCGCCGCGCGGCTGCCGCCCGCGGTCGCTATGCAGCCGCCCGCTCCGGCGCGATTCCGGCGCGGCCTCACCGACCGGATCATGGAAAGCCTGAGGCTTTCCCAGCCCATGATGATGATCATGCGCTCCATTGCGCGCTGGCCGATCCGCGCGGCGGCGAGCGCGCTTGGAATCGCAATGGCCGTCGCCGTTCTCGCCGCGGCGAACTTCTTCGATGATGCGCTGAACAAAATGCTCGACACGACGTTCAGCCTCGCCAACCGGCAGGATGCCGTTCTGATGTTCACCGATGACCTGCCAGAGATTGCAATCGACGAACTCCGCACCCTTCCCGGGGCGATGCAGATCGAAGGTCAGTTGAACGAACCGGTTGTACTGCGTAATGGCCACCTGTCGAAGCATGTGGGCCTCGAGGCGCGCCGGCCCGACACGGACCTTTCCCGCGTTGTCGGCGGCGCGGGCCGCGTCATGGCCGCGCCACCCGGCGGGCTCGTGCTCGCGGACCGCCTGGCGGAGAATCTCGACCTGTCGATTGGCGATCCGGTGGAGATCGACTTCCTGTCGGGCCGCCGCGAAACGCTGTCTTTGCCTCTGCACGGCACGATCTCACAATATGTCGGCCTAGGGGCCTATGTGGATTTCGAAACGCTGAACCTCGCCCTCCGCCAAGCGCCACGCGTTTCGGTTGCCAACGTGACGCTCGATGAAAACCGGCGCGCCGAGTTCCACCGGGCGCTGAAGGACATGCCAGCCCTGGCGGGGACAGCCATGCTGACCGACATGCGCCGGTCGTTCGAAAACACGATTCAGGAAAATATCAACATCACAGCAACCGTGTATGTCGTGATCGCCGTCCTGATCACGGTGGGCGTGACCTATAACGGCGCGCGGATTCAGCTGTCCGAACGCGCCCGAGAACTGGCAAGCCTGCGGATTCTCGGCTTTTCGAGAGGCGAAGTGTCCTTCATCCTCGTCGGCGAGGCGATGCTGCTTGCGGTCCTCGCCCAACCCTTCGGCTGGCTTGCGGGAATGGGCATCGCCTGGGCCTTTACACAAGGGATCGACAGCGATCTTTACGCCATACCCTTCGAGATCCGCCCTGCAACATTCGCTCGTGCGAGCCTCATCGTACTTCTCACGGCCCTGGCCGCCGCGCTGGTAGTGCGCCGCCGCATCGACCGGCTTGACCTCGTCGCCGTTATGAAAACACGGGAGTGAAACCATGTCCCTGCAAACCCGACACTACATCGTCGGCGTCGTCGGCGCTGCCACGATCGCCGGACTTGGCTGGCTCGCCTTTCGGACCGAGCCCGTGTCGGTCGACATCGCTGAACTTGCCCGCGGCCCGATGCTGGTGACGGTGAATGCGGATGGAGAAACCCGGATCCGCGACGTCTTCGAGGTTTCCGCACCCATTTCCGGCACCGCCCGGCGCGCACCTGTCGAGGTGGGCGACCCGGTGACCCAAGGCGAAACAGTGGTCGCGGTGGTCGAGCCGGCGGCGCCCACGCTTCTCGACACGCGCTCGCGCGAACAGGCCCAGGCCGCGGTCAGGGAAGCCGAGGCGGCGCTCCGGCTCGCGGAAGCGCAGTTCCGCCAGACCGAGGAGGAACTCGCCTATGCGCAGAGCCAGTACAACCGCGCCCGGACGCTGGCAGACCGGGGCGTGACCGCGCAGACGCAGCTTGAGGATGCGAGCCAGATCCTCTCGATCCGCCTCGCCGCCCGCGAGGCGGCGCGATCGAATGTCGCGATGTCAACCAGCGCGCTGCAGCGTTCCCGTGCGGCGCTGATCGAACCCGGCGCGGCCGCCGGTACGGGCGAACGCTGCTGCGTCACGCTTCGTGCCCCGATCACCGGCACGGTGCTGTCGGTCGACATCGTCAGCGAGGGGCCGGTCACGGCGGGCACTCCGCTCGTCTCGATCGGGCGGATCGACGATCTTGAAATCGTCGCCGATCTCCTTTCCGTCGACGCCGTGGGGTTGAAGCCCGGCGACCGCGCCATCGTTGAGCGCTGGGGCGGGGCCGATCCGCTTGAGGCGGAACTTCGCAGCCTCGAGCCCTCCGCGCGCACCAAGGTCTCGGCCCTTGGCATCGAGGAACAGCGCGTCGACGCAATCTTCGACATCTCGAGCCCGCCCGAGGCGCGGCAGGGGCTCGGCGATCACTACGCCGTCTACCTTCGCATCGTGATCTGGCAGGGCGAGGACGTGCTGCAGGTGCCGCTCTCGGCGCTCTTTCGCCGCGACGGTGGCTGGGTCGTCTTCCGCGATGAGGACGGCATCGCGACGCTGACCCCTGTCACAATCGGCCACCGCAACGGCACAGCGGCGGAAGTGACCGATGGGCTCGCACCCGGCGACCGGGTCATTCTGCATCCCTCCGACGCAATCGCCGACAAAGTGCCGGTTGTCGAGCGCCCGAAGAATTGATTCTGAGTTCCTAGAACCAACGGCTGCAAGCCCTTTGACAATCTCCTATTCCGATCTGCATTTAGGACCGGAAGAAGGAGTCACCATCACGATGCAAGCAATTTTCACCGTCCAAGGCATGAGCTGCGCATCCTGCGTCGGCAGGGTCGAACGCGCTCTGAAAGCCGTCCCCGGAGTCGCGGATGCGAGCGTGAACCTGCTTGAGAGTACGGCAAAGGTCGACCATTCCGACCAGACCGATGCGATCCGTCTCGCCGAAGCTCTGAAGAGGGCCGGCTATTCCGTCGCCGAGACCGAAGCCGCGCTGGAGATCGACGGCATGACCTGTGCGTCCTGCGTAGGCCGGGTGGAGCGTGCGCTGGAGGCCGTGCCTGGTGTGAAACAGGCGAAGGTCAATCTGGTCACGGGCTCTGCTCATGTTCGTTACTCATCCGGAGCGTCGTCGCCCGGGGCACTCGCCGACACAGTCAAGGCCGCGGGATATAAGGCCAGACCTGCGGAAGCGGATACGCCGCGTGGCGAACGCCAGGTCGACGAGGTTCACAGGCTGCGCCGCGCGTTCGCACTTTCCGCCGCGCTCGCCGCACCCGTCGTCGTACTTGCTATGGGCACGCACATGGTGCCCGCGTTCCACCACTGGGTCACGGCGACCCTGGGTGAGGCGAACTCGTGGCGCATCCAGTTCGTGCTGACCGCAGCCGTTCTCCTCGGTCCCGGTTTCCTGTTCTTCAGGCATGGCCTCCCAGCGCTTCTGCGCGGCGCGCCCGAGATGAACTCGCTCGTGGCGCTCGGCAGCCTCGCGGCGTTCACCTATTCCACCACCGCGACCTTCGCGCCCGGACTTCTGCCGGAAGCCGCGCGCGGCGTTTACTACGAGGCCGCTGCGATGATCGTGACGCTGATCCTCCTCGGTCGGCTCCTCGAAGCAGGCGCGAAGGGGCGGGCCGGCGAGGCGATCCGCCGGCTCATCGGGCTGCGCCCCGAGACCGCGCGCGTGGTGCGGGATGGCAGGGCCGTCGACATCCCGGTTGATGCGGTTCGGCCCGGCGACATCGTCCGCCTCGCCCCCGGCGAGCGCGTCGCCGTCGATGGCGCAATCACCGAAGGTCACGGCTGGATCGACGAATCCATGCTGACCGGCGAACCCGCCCCGGTCGAAAAGCAATCGGGTACAACCGTCACTGGCGGCACCGTGAACGGCCAGTCCGCGTTGACCTATCGCGTCACCGCGACGGGCGCCGACACCGTGCTCGCGCGGATCATCGCGATGGTCGCCGATGCACAGGGCGCGAAGCTGCCTGTCCAGGCGCTCGTCGACCGGATCACGCTCTGGTTCGTCCCGGCGGTCATGGCGCTCGCCGTTCTGGCCTTTGCCGTTTGGCTGATCGTCGGCCCCGCGCCCGCGCTCACCTATGCGCTCGTCGTGGGGATCTCGGTCCTGATCATCGCCTGCCCCTGCGCAATGGGGCTCGCCACGCCGGTGTCGATCCTAGTCGGCACCGGGCGCGGCGCCGAACTCGGCGTGCTGTTTCGGCGGGGCGACGCGCTTCAGCGACTGTCCGGGGCCCGGATTGTCGCCTTCGACAAGACTGGCACGCTGACCGAGGGCGCGCCGCGACTGACTGACATCGAGGTCGTGAATGGGTTCGACGAAGCGAGCGTGCTCGCTCTCGCCGCCTCGGCGGAGGCGCGCTCGGAGCACCCCCTTGCCCGCGCGATCGTCGCCGAAGTCGAGGCGCGCGACCTCGCCATACCCGCGGCATCGGAGGCCGAAGCGCTTGCGGGGCGCGGCCTGAAAGCGCGTGTGAACGGCAAGGCCATGCTGATCGGCAACGCCCACGCGCTTCGCGAGACGGGCATCGATCCCGGCGGCCTCGCAGGAACGGCGGACCGCCTCGCCGCTGAGGCCAAGACGCCGATCTACGTCGCGATCGACGGTACGCTCGCTGCGGTGATCGCCGTCTCCGACCCGGTAAAAAAGGGCGCCTGGGCGGCCATCGCGGCCCTGCACGACATGGGTGTGAAAACCGCGATGATCTCCGGCGACACACGCGCGACGGCCGAGGCGATAGCGCGCGACCTCGGCATTGACCATGTCGCGGCGGAGGTCCTGCCCGAAGGCAAGGTCGAGGCGCTCGCCGGGCTCGGCGAGAAGGGGACGACCGCCTTCGTAGGCGACGGGATCAACGACGCCCCCGCTCTCGCCGCCGCCGATATCGGCATCGCGATGGGCACCGGCACCGACGTCGCGATCGAGGCGGCGGAGGTCGTTCTGATGACCGGCGATCCGGGCGCGGTCGCCGATGCCGTCCGCCTCTCGCGCGCGACGATGCGCAATATCCGGCAGAACCTCTTCTGGGCCTTCGGTTACAATGTCCTCTTGATCCCGGTCGCCGCCGGTGCGCTCTATCCGCTCAATGGGATGCTGCTGTCACCCATGCTCGCCGCGGGCGCGATGGCGCTTTCGTCGGTGTTCGTCGTCACGAATGCGCTCCGGCTGCGCCGCGCGGGGCCGTGGCGGCGAGCCGTCTAGGTTCCCTCCCCTGCAATCCTGCTATCGTTCGCTGAACCGCCGTCCCTCACTCGCGCGCGCGCAGAACCTCGGCAGGCCGCGCTGAGAGCGGGCGCAGGGCGAAGAGAAGCCCGGTGATCAGCGTCGAAAGCGCGCCGCCCGTGACAATCGCGAGCGCCGAGGCCGGTTCGAACCGGTAGTCTCCCTCCATCACGAAGACCATCACCGCCCAGCCCGCGCCCGCGCCGAACACCACCGCGACAAATCCCGCCGCGGCCCCCATCAGCGCCGACCGAAGGGCAAAGCTCCGCAGCACCGTGGCCCGCGTGGCGCCCAGGGTCTTCAGCACCGCAGCTTCGAAAATGCGCGCCCGCTCGCCCGCCGCTGCGGCGCCGATCAGCACGACAACGCCGGTCAGGAGCGTCACGCCCGCCGCCAGCGCCGTTGCCCGCGCGATCGCAGCCAGCGCCTCCGACACCCGGTCAACGACATCGCGCACCCGGATCGCGGTGATGTTCGGATAGGCCGTCGCGAGGTCGCGCAGGATCGCCGCCTCGGCGGCCTCCTCCGCATAGACCGTAGCGATCCAACTGTGCGGTGCGCCCTGAAGCGCGGCCGGGTTCATCGCCATCACGAAGCCGATCCCGGCCGTTCCAAAATCGACTTCCCTGAGGGAGGTGATCTTCGCCTCGACATCGCGGCCAAGGACGTTGACGGTGACCATGTCGCCAAGTTTCAGCCCCATCTCCTCGGCCTCTTCGGCCGAGAAGCTCATGACGGGTGTGCCCGCGTAATCCTCGGGCCACCATGCGCCTTCCGTGATCCGCGTGTCGGCCGGCGGCGCGGCCGAATAGGTCAGGCCCCGGTCGCCCCTCAACACCCAGTGATCGCCCGCCACTTCGCGCGCGTCGCCGCCGTTGATCTTCGTGATCACGCCACGCAGCATGGGGGCGCTGTCGACCTTGCTGACGGCCGGGTCGTCCTCAAGCCGTGCCCGGAAACCTTCGATCTGGTCGGGCTGGATGTCGACGAAGAAATAGGCCGGGGCGACCTCGGGCAGGTCGCGCGCGATGGCGTCCCTGAGATTCGCGTCGATCTGGCCGACCGCCGCGAGGACTGACAGACCGAGCCCAAGCGACAAGACCACCGCGGTCGCCTCCTCGCGTGGGCCGCCGATCGCGGCGAGCGCGAGCCTGAGCGCCGGTCGTCCGCGGGCGCGCCCAGACAGACGCCGCGCAAGCCAGCGCAGCGCAAGCGCCGCCAAGGTCAGCACAACGAGCGCCGCAGCCACACCGCCGAGCGTGCCGAGCGCGAGCCGGGGCACGCCAGACAGGACAACCGCGATGGTGCCCAGCGCTCCGGCGAGGCCGAGAAGAACGGCGCCGAGCCGCGCGCCCGGCAGCGCGCGCCGCCCCGGCCCGAGATCGCGGAAGAGCGCCGCCGCGCGCACCTCGCGCGTCCGGGCAAGCGGCCAAAGGGCAAAGAGAGCGGCGGTGAGAAGCCCGTAGAGCGCCGCTTCGGCCAGCGGGCGCGGCGCAATGACGATCTCCAGCGGGATCGGCATTCGCTCAGCGATGAGTGGCGCTGCCACCAGCGGCAGGCCCGCACCGAGGATGAGCCCGGCGATTACGCCGACGAGCGCGAGCATTCCCACCTGGATCAGGTAAACCGCGAAGATCGTGCCGCTTTCGGCACCCAGCGCCCTGAGCGCCGCCATCGTCTCGACCCGGCCCTCGAGGTAGGAGCGCACCGCAGCCCCGATCCCGACCCCTCCGACGGCGAGCCCGGCCAATCCGACCAGGACGAGGAACGAGCCCATCCGGTCCACGAAGCGCTGCATCCCCGGCGCGCCCCTCCGCGCGTCGCGCCAGCGCAGGCCCGTATCCTGAAAAGCGGCCAAGGCCGCGCGGCGGACGGTTTCAACCTGCGCCCCCTCGGGCAGTAGAAGCCGGTAATGCGTGTCAAAAAGGCTGCCCGGCTCCAAAAGGCCCGATCCTTCGAGATCGGCGGTCCCGACGATGGTGCGCGGGCCGAGCGTGAAGCCCATCGTCGCGCCGTCGGGTTCAAGCGCGATCCGGGCCGTCATCGCGAATTCCTTCACGCCGAGCCGTAACCGGTCGCCGGGCACAAGCCCCAGCCGGTCGGCGAGGACCGGGTCGACGACGGCGCCCGGCACTCCGTCCCGCGACGCCAGCGCCTCGGCGAGCGGCATCGGCGGGTCGAGCGCGACCTCTCCGATCAGCGGATAGGCCGCGTCCACCGCCTTGACCTGCGTGAGCGCGCGCTCGGCCGCCTCGCCCTCGCGCGTGACGGCCATCGAGCGGAAATCGACGATCTCCGAGACACGGACGGCGTGGGCGTCCATGAAGGCGCGCTCTTCGTCGCTGGCAAACCGATAAGTGAAGGACATCTGCGCATCGCCACCCAACAGAACCGCGCCCTGAGCGGTGATCGCGTCACTGATGGCGCTCCGTACCGTGCCCACGGCGGCGATCGCTGCGACGCCGAGCATGAGGCAGAGCAGGAATACGGTGAACCCGCCGATCCCGCCGCGCATCTCGCGCCGGGCGAACCGGGCGGCGAGCTGAAGATTCATTCGGCCACCTTCGCCGCGGCGGAAAGCCCCTCGCCCTCGATCTGGCCGTCGAGCAGCCGCACGATGCGGTCGCAACGCCGGGCGAGTTCCGGCGCATGCGTAACGAGGACGAGCGTCGCGCCGTGCCGGTCGCGAAGCCCGAAGAGAAGCTCCATGATCGCCTCGCCCGTCGCGCCGTCGAGATTGCCCGTCGGTTCGTCAGCCAGAAAGATCTGTGGCCGGGGCGCCGCCGCACGGGCAAGCGCCACGCGCTGCTGCTCGCCGCCCGAAAGCTGCGCGGGATAGTGGTCCATGCGCGATCCAAGCCCCATCGCTCGCAACTCGGCCTCCGCACGGTCGAACGCATCGCGAACGCCGGCAAGCTCCAAAGGCACCGCGACATTTTCAAGGGCGGTCATCGTTGGTATGAGGTGGAAGGACTGAAACACGATGCCCATATTGCCCCGGCGGAACCGGGCCAGAGCATCCTCGTTCATCCGGGTCAGATCTTGGTCAAGCGCCCGGACTTGCCCCGAGGTGGCGCGCTCGAGCCCGCCCATGAGCATGAGGAGCGACGACTTGCCAGACCCCGACGGACCGACGAGCCCGAGACTTTCGCCGCGCCCGACGGTCAGCGTGATGTCCTTCAGGATTTCCAGCGGCCCCGCATTGCCTTCAAGGATCAGCCCGGCGTCATTAAGTTCAAGAATCTTTTCGCGCATCCGCCGTGTCCGCCCGTCTGCCTCTACCAAGGCATATGGGGCAATACGCGCTCGAGGCAAGCATGTGCCCGCTCTCTGCCTGGTGCTTGGACTGCTCTGGACGGGCCCCGTCATTGCGGAATCGGCCGAGATTATCGCGCTTGGCGACAGTCTGACGGCGGGCTACGGGCTGCCCGCCGAAGCCGGCTTCGTGCCGCAGATGCAGGCGTGGCTCGTGGCGGAAGGCGTGGAAGCGCATATCGTGAATGCCGGCGTGTCCGGCGATACGACGGCGGGGGCACTCGCACGGCTCGACTGGGCGCTCGCCCCGGAGGCGGACGCGGTCATCGTCACGCTCGGCGGCAACGACCTTCTGCGCGGACTTCCTCCAGAGGAAGCGCGCGCCAATCTCGACACGATCCTGTCGCGAATCGCCGCGCGCGGGCTTCCGGTCCTCTTGGTGCCGATCACGGCGCCGGGCAATTACGGGCCCGAGTACAAGGCCGCCTTCGACGCGATCTACATTGATCTGGCGGCGGAGCATGGCGCGCTGCTGTCCGAGCCGTTCCTCGCCCCTATCCTCGTCCTGCCGGATCGGCAGGCGGCCATGACCGAATACGTCCAGCCCGATGGATTGCATCCCAACGCGAAAGGCGTGGCGCTGGTTGTGGAGGCGCTGGGGCCCGAGGTCGAAAGGCTTCTGGCCCGCGTGAAGTGACGAGGTGCAGGACACTTCAGCGATCGCCCTCGTCAACCTCGTATTGCTGAAAGAGCCGGTTCTGAGACATGAAGAAAAGGAAGATCGCGGCGGTCAGACCAAAGGTCTTGAAGTTAACCCAGGCCTGGTCCGACATCGTGCGCCAGATCACTTCGTTTAAAACCGCCAAACCCGCAAAGAACGCCGCCAGTCTCCGGGTCAGGATCATCCAGCCTTCATGCTTCAATGGCATGACCTCGTCCATCGCGAGTGCAAGGTAGGAGCGTCCTTGCAAAAGCCCTGCGCCGAGGATCCCGGCGAAGAGAAGGTAAATGATCGTGGGCTTCATCTTGAAGAAACGCTCGTCGTTCAGCCAGACTGAAAGTCCGCCGAAGACGATCACCAGAACGAGCGTCGCGATCTGCATGGGCGAAAGCCGCCCGGTCAGCCGCCAGAGGATCAACGTCGTGCCCGCAAGTAGCGGAACGAAGCCCGCCGTGGCGAGGATGAAGCCGCCATACTCGGCGCCATTGATTGTCACCGTGGCGTCCTTCAACCGCGTGAAGGCGACGAAGAAGGCGATGATGGGGCCCAGTTCCAGCCCCAGTTTCAGCCAAGGATTGATCTTCTTTCCAGCCATCCGCCTCACCCCGTCAGTTTCACGATCACCGCGCCAAGCGCGATCAACGCCATCAATGTCAGCCGCCGCGGCCCGACCCGGTCGCCGAGCACGAGCCAGGCGATCAGGGCCGCGAAGACGGTCGATGTCTCGCGTACGACCGCCGCCTCTCCGACCTTGCCCAGCCGCGTGGCGAGCATCACCGCTCCGAAGCTGAAATAGGCAACGAATGCGCCGATAACACCCCGTTGCAGGAGTGGCACGAATTCCGACGACGGCAGGCTCCGCCAGCGGCGCCACGTATAGACCGGCATGAAGATGCCGTCGATGAAGAAGAACCAGGCGAGGAACGTGAAAGGATCGGCCGTCGCCCGAATGCCGTAGGCGTCGTAGGTCGTATAAAGGGCAACGAAGCAACCCGTGACGACCGCCCAGATCAGCGCTGGCACCATCGTTTCGCGGTCCACCGTGATCGTGCGGAGATTGTAGATGGCAAGCCCGAAAATCCCGGCCATGAGAATGCCGACGCCAAGCCACTGGCCGGACGTGAAATGCTCGCCAAAGAGGATGCCCGCACCGATGACGGCGAAGAACGGGCCGGTGCCGCGCACGACCGGATAGACAACCGCGTAGGCCCCCCGCTGGTAGGTCATCGCCTGCGCGATCTTGTAGCCGACATGAATGACGAAGGCGCCGGCGAAGATCGGCCACATGTGCGGCTCGGGCCATGGCACGACGAAAAGCGCGAGGGGCGCGGCGATGATCCCGTAGCTCGCGTCGATTGCGGCGCGCGACAGCCAGGGATCGTGCCGCCCCTTCTGGAGAGCGCCGAACAGCGCGTGGAGAAAGGCGGCCATGAGCGCGAGTGCAAGCGCCATGCGACGCCCCAGATCTGTGCCTTCGATCGAGACGAGCCAGTCGCTCATCGGCCGTCCCACCGTGCCGCGCGGAACAAGGCGGCGCACCGACGCGTTGTGGCGGGCACTGAAGGAATATCGGCGATGCTTGAGCAACTGGCGCAAATCGCGGGCGCCCCATACACGAATATTTCCACGGAAACAGGCGTGCTGCGGATGCTTGCCGCAATGATTCTCGGCGGCATGATCGGGTTCGAACGAGAGACGCATTCGAAAGAAGCCGGGCTCCGGACGCACATACTTATCTCGCTCGCCGCCTGCCTGTTCACGCTTGTTGCCTTCGATCTCGTCCTCCTGCCCGCGCCGGGCGAGGCGGACTTGCACGTCGACCCCCTGCGACTTGTAGAGGCCGTTACCACCGGTGTCGCGTTTCTGGCGGCGGGTACGATCATCACGCGGGGCACGCAAGTACGCGGTCTAACGACCGGAGCTGGCATGTGGATGGCCGGCGCTATCGGCCTTGCTTGCGGGATCGGCAACCTACGGCTCGCCGGTCTGGCGACCATGATCGCCTTACTCGTCCTTTGGGTCATGAGGGTGATCTCACGCGCCGTCGGCGATGACGGGGAATCGGCCAAGTCCGACTGACGTCGCTTTCGCCGAAAGTGACCATGTCACGCGGCCTCGACTCCCACCAGCGCGCGGGCGAAATCTTCCGGGTCGAATGGTGAGAGGTCGTCGATCTTCTCGCCGACGCCGACGGCGTGGATCGGAAGGCCGAACTTGTCGGCCAACGCGACGAGAACGCCTCCCTTCGCAGTGCCGTCGAGCTTGGTCATGACGAGGCCCGAGACGTCGGCAAGTTTCTGGAAGGTCTCGACCTGAGAGAGCGCATTCTGACCCGTTGTCGCGTCGAGCACGAGAAGCGTGTTGTGCGGCGCATTCGGGTCTTTCTTGCGGATCACGCGGACGATCTTCGCGAGTTCCTCCATCAGGTCCTGGCGGTTCTGAAGGCGCCCGGCGGTGTCGATCATCAGAAGATCGGCGCCATCTTCCTGCGCCTTCGTCATCGCGTCGAAGGCGAGCGAGGCCGGATCGGACCCCTCCGGCGCGGTCATCACCGGCACACCCGCGCGGTCACCCCAGACCTGAAGCTGTTCGACGGCGGCGGCACGGAACGTGTCGCCCGCCGCGATCACCACCTTTTTTCCGGCGGCACGGAACTGGCTGGCGAGCTTGCCGATCGTCGTGGTCTTGCCAGAGCCATTCACACCGACGACGAGCACGACCTGCGGCTTCGACGGATAAAGCGGCATTGGCTTTGCCACCGGCTCCATGATCCGGGAGACCTCGCCCGCCAGAAGCGCCTTGATTTCTGGCACCGACAGCTTGCGCCCCATGCGACCCTCCGCAAGGTTCGCGGCCACACGAAGTGCCGTTTCGACGCCCATATCCGACTGGATCAAAAGCTCTTCCAGGCTTTCGAGCATCGCGTCGTCGAGCACCCGGCGGGGCGCGGCAGGCGCTCCCGGGCGCCTGAATAGCCGGTCGAGCAAGCCGGGGCGGGTGGCCGCCGCCACATCCGTGTCGTCCATGTCGTCGAGCGGAATCTCCAGCGGCCCCGGAAAGGGAATCTCCGCGGGCGCAGGCTCGGGCAGTTCGCTGGGCGCGACGGGCGTTTCCTGGGGCGTGGAAGGCGGCGCTTCCGGAACCGGCCGGGGAATCTCGGTCGGCGTCGGGGTCGGCCCGGGCTCGGGCGCGGGTTCCGGCACGATCTCGGGGCCGGGCTCGGGCGTGGGCTCATGCTCGGGCTCTGGGACCGGCTCTGGTTCCGGTTCCGGTGCGGGTTCCGGCTCCGGTGCAGGTTCGGGCTTGGGTGCGGGGACGGGTTCCGGTTCAGGCGTCGGCTGTGAAGGCTCGGTTTCAGGCTCCGCGCCTTCAGCGACGATGGCTTCAAGCCCCGCCTCGAGCTTCGAGGATGACTTGAACAGCTTGTCCTTGAGCTTGCCAAAAAACGACATACCGCCCCCGGCTGGTGAGTCCCGTCTCTCACCTAGTCAATAAGCGGCCCTGAGGGAAGGGTCAGGCAGAGAATGCGGTCGCAAGTCCGACGAGAATCAGCAACTGTCCGCCCCAGTATGCAGGCCATAGCAGACGCGCGAGACCCCGGCGCGTATCCGGCGCGGCGACCACGAAGGTCTCGAGCGCGAGGAGGAGGTCCGATAGGATGAATAGCCCGGCCCCGGCGATCGCGATCACGGCCCCGCTCACGTCGGCGCTAATAGATAGTGCGGTGTACGCCATCAGCGTGATGACCACCACATAGCCGCGGACAGGCCAACGAAGCGCGCCCGTGTGCGGTGCGAGCCAGACCTCGGTCGAGAGCGCAAGCGCCAGGAGAAGCAGCGCGGGCAGAACCGGCAGCGCGTCCGCGCCCACCGCCAGAAACGCCCCGGCATAGGCGAGATGACCGGCCGCGAAGGCGGCCATCCCAGCCATGAACGCCTGGTTTCCCGGCCGCGACAGGAAAAAATCTCCGAGCGCGCCCAGCGCGAGACCCGCGACGACCATCCAAGGGGCACCAAGCGGTAAGCCAGAGGCAGCGAGAGCGGCCGTGGCAGCAGTCTTCACCGCGCTTTTCGAAGCCGACGGCGCCGCACCGGCGAAGCGGACACCGTAGAGCGCGGCGAGCGCGGCGCCAAACCCGATGAATGCCCACGCAGATCCCGTCATTTCTTCAATCCGGCCACATCTCCAAGGGTACTGTGAGGGAGACAAGGCCCCTTTACACGACATGCGTCAATCAGATCTTCGGCTTGGCGCAGCGGAAACAATCGCGGCGCAGATCGAAGTTTGGAGGCCACTTCGCCAAGATTTTGCCTTGAAGATCGCGTATTCGGCGAAATATGAACCCAAGGAATCTCCTCCCCTGGAAGCGTCGGAAGCTGCGCTCTGCAAAGCCCGAGGCGGTCGCGCCCCTGACTGAACCAGCGGACGTTCCGGCCCCCGAACCCGAGGACGAAGAGCTGTCCGCCGGGAACGAGGCCGCCGTGGCCGCCGTCATGTCGGTGCTGTCCGGCAACGCCCCGGATGCCGCGACTGGACCGACTGCGTCGCCAACGGACGCACCGCGCAAGCGCGCTGCGAAGCCTGACCTCCGCGTCGTTGGCGAAAGCGCGTCGACGGAACCCACCCAGGACGCCCCCACTGGCCCGGAGGCGCCCTCGTCCCAGGCGAAGCGGGCGCGCAAGGTCGCAAAAGAGGCTTCGGCGTCCCGCGGACAGCCCGCAGAGGCGGACGCACCCGCGACTACCGTGAAGCCCAAGCAGATGCGGCAGGAGGACACGCAGGAAGGGACGGATGCGGCTCTCGCCGCCATGCGACCGGCGCGCAAGAGACGCGCATTGCCGCGATTACGCGTGCCGATGCTGGGCCTGCCGCGCGTGCAGTTCGACTTCACGGGCTGGCGGCCTCTCGCACCGTTTCTCGTCGCGACGCTCGGCCCGGTGCCGCTCTTGCTGCTTGCGGGCCTTCTCGGCGGCATCTGGTGCCTTCTCGCGCTCTTGTCGATGACGGCGGTGCATCTCACCCTCGACGAAATCGCCAAGCGGCGGGGCCTTGCGCTAAAGCGCACCGAGACGCCCGAACCCGGGACGATACTCCGCGCGCAACGCCTGTCGCTCTACCTCGCGGGACTGCATTTCCTGATGCTGCCCTTCGCGGTCTGGGCGTTGTCCGGCGCGGCCGGGTTCGGCTTGTTCGGCTGGATTGCAACGTTTCTCGCCTTCGGCCTATGGTTCGGCCAAGTCTCCAACTCGAATGCGCACGAACTGATCCACCGCTCCGAGCGCTGGCCGTTCAGGGCGGGACTGTGGGTCTACATCTCGCTGCTCTTCGGGCATCACACCTCGGCGCACCGGCTTGTCCACCACCGCTTCGTCGCGACGACGGACGACCCGAACACTGCCGCGGAGGGCGAGAATTTCTACATGTTCGCCGCCCGCGCATGGCCCGGCGCCTTCGTCGCGGGCTACGAGATGGAACGAAACCTGCGCGAGGGGCGCGAACCGGGCGGGTTCGCCGATCTCAATCCCTACTGGATCTATCTCGCGGGCGGGGCGGCGTTCGTGATCGGCATGGGCTTGGCCTTCGGCCTCGACGGGCTTCTGGCCTACCTGCTGCTTGCCGCCCACGCGCAGCTTCAGCTTCTCCTGTCGGACTACGTGCAGCATTACGGCCTTCTGCGGCGCAGGCTGCCCTCAGGCGCGCTCGAACCGGCGAGTCTGCAGCACAGCTGGGATGCGCCGCATCCGGTTTCGGGGTTCATGCTCCTGAACGGGTCGCGCCACTCGGACCATCACGCCCATCCGAGCCGGGCCTATCCGGCGCTCAGGCTGTCCCCGACGGCGCGCGCGCCGCAGCTGCCCCACTCACTGCCCGTGATGGCGACGATCGCGCTGGTCCCCACACTTTGGCACCGGCTGATGGATCGGCGGCTTGCCGCGCTGAAGGCCGGCCGCGCGGCCTGACGGCACTGGCGCCCCGCGGTCTTCTCTGTCATGGTCAAGGCCCATGCAGATGAGACGACACTGTTCCATGCGCGCCAGTCTATTCGCTGCCGCTCTCATTGCCTTCGCCGCGCCGCTTCCGGCAGCGGAGCGGGGCGCGCCGCTCACGGCGGAAGAGTTTGACGCCGCGACCGTCGGGCGGACGCTTTTCTACAATTCCGGCGGCGAGCCTTACGGGGTCGAGCAGTACCTTCCCGGCCGCCGGGTGATCTGGGCGTTTCTCGGCGACGATTGCCGCAAGGGGCGATGGTACGAGGAAGGCTCCGAGATCTGCTTCGTCTACGAGGACAATCCCGAACCGCAGTGCTGGACCTTCTGGGACGGCGACGAAGGGCTTGTCGCGCGCTTCCGTGGCGATCCGCTCGGCTTGCCGCTGATCGCGGTCGAGGAAAGCCCCGAGCCGATGGCCTGCCTCGGGCCGAACGTGGGCGTCTGAACCTAGTGGACGTCGTATCGCTTGCGCGATCCGGTCCGCCGGGGGCTGCCGCCCCCGACCAACAGGATGGTTGGTCAATGAGCAAGCCTGAAGGTCAGAACAGGCTGCCCTGATCCGGGGGCGGGTCGGATTTGGGCTTTCTGGGCTTCGGAACGCCTCCCGGCAGAACCGGGATGCGACCGTCCTGAAACTCAATCTCAAGCGATTGCGCGGATTCGGCGGCGGCGCGGGTCGTGACGACGGCACCTTCGGTTCGGACAACGGCGTAGCCACGCTTCAGCGTTTCGGCATAACCGAGCGTCAGGCGCGTCCGATCAATGCTCGACAGCCGCTCCGACAGCGCCGCGAATCGCGCTCTCTGTGCGCCGGCAAGCTGGCTTGACAGCTGATCGAGGTCCGCGCGCCTGCGGGCGTTCTCGCGTCCCGCATCACGGACAAGCCGGGCCACGGCTGGGGCGAGGCGGGCGGCACGGTCGCCCAGCCGACGACGCTCCTCGGAGATGAAACGTGAGAGCAGACCCGGATGGATGCGCGCCGCCACCCCGTTGAACGCGGCGCGCTTTCGGGTCGCGGCGGCGCCGAGTGCGGGGCCGAGCCGGTCGGACCATTGATCGAGGCTCTGTCGTGCCGGATCGAGAAGGCTTTCGGGCCGGCCCAATGCGCGCGAAAGGTCGGTCAGGCGCTGGCGCCGGATTTCGGCGCGTTGGCTGACCGCGCGCGCGAGCCGCGCACCCTGATCGCCCAGCCAGGAGAGAAGTTCCATGCGGACCGGAACCGCCATCTCGGCCGCCGCCGAAGGCGTCGGCGCGCGCCGGTCTGCGGCGTGGTCGATGAGGGTAGTGTCAGTCTCGTGCCCGACCGCCGAAATAAGTGGAATGGTGCTTTCGGCGACGGCGCGGACGACGATTTCTTCGTTGAAGCCCCAAAGATCCTCCAGCGATCCGCCGCCGCGGGCGACAATCAGTAAATCGGGGCGCGGGATCGGGCCGCCTTCGGGCAGGGCATTGAAACCACGGATCGCGGCAGCGACCTCGGGGGCACATTTCTCGCCCTGCACGGCCACCGGCCAGATGAGAACGCGGCGCGGAAATCGGTCGCAGAGCCGATGGAGGATATCTCGGATCACCGCGCCCGACGGCGAGGTGACGACACCGATCACCCGCGGAAGGAACGGGATGGCCTTCTTGCGTTCGGGTGCGAACAGGCCCTCGGCGGCAAGAGCGGCCTTGCGCTTTTCCAGCATCATCATGAGCGCGCCCATTCCCGCGGGCGCGATGTCTTCGACGATGAGCTGGTATTTCGACTGGCCGGGGAATGTTGTCAGCCGGCCGGTCGCGATGACCTCCATACCCTCCTCGGGCTTCACCGACAGCCGCGCCGCCTGCCCCTTCCAACTGACGGCGGCCAGAACCGACCGGTCGTCCTTGAGGTCGAAGTAGATATGGCCTGAAGCGGGGCGCGACACGCGGCCGATCTCGCCCCGCACGCGGACATGGCCGAATTCGCCCTCGATCATACGCTTCACGGCACCCGAAATCTCCGAGACCGTGAATTCCGGGGCGTTCTGGCGGGGGCCGCTGTCTTCGAAGATGTCCATGGGTCGCCTTGTATCCTCCGCGGACCGACCTTAGAACGCCGCGCAGGCAAGGCCAAGCGGGGCGGAAATGAACATTCTCATTCTCGGCGGCGGCGGACGCGAGCACGCGCTGGCCTGGGCGGTCAAGCATAATCCGAAATGCGACCGGCTGATCGTGGCGCCGGGCAATGCCGGGATCGCGATGATCGCCGAATGCGCCGATATCGATATTCTCGACGGTGCGGTCGTGGCGGCCTTCGCCGAGGAGAACGCGGTCGATTTCGCGATCGTCGGCCCCGAGGCGCCGCTTGCCGCCGGAGTTGGGGACACTTTGCGCGCGGCTGGCATCCTGACCTTCGGCCCCTCCGCGGAGGCGGCGCGGCTTGAAGCGTCGAAGGCCTACACCAAGGAGATCTGCGATGCGTGCGGCGCGCCGACCGCCGCGTATGCCCGCTTCACCGATGCACGGGCGGCGTCGGACTACGTCCGCGCACGAGGCGCGCCGATCGTCGTGAAGGCTGACGGACTCGCCGCCGGCAAGGGCGTGATCGTCGCGGCGGCGGTCGATGAGGCGCTGGACGCAATAGCCGACATGTTCGGAGGCGGGTTCGGGGAGGCCGGGGCCGAGGTCGTGATCGAGGAGTTCATGGCGGGCGAGGAGGCTTCGTTCTTCGTCCTCTGCGACGGCGAGAACGTGCTGCCCATTGGCACCGCGCAGGACCACAAGCGCGTGGGCGAGGGCGATACCGGGCCGAATACCGGCGGCATGGGCGCTTACTCCCCGGCCCCGGTCCTGACCGAAACGATCGCGCGGCAGGCGCTTGAGGAGATCGTGAAACCGACGGTGGCCGAGTTGGCCCGGCGCGGCACGCCCTATCAGGGTGTGCTCTATGCAGGTCTGATGATCGCGGACGGGCGCGCCAGGCTCGTCGAATACAACGTGCGCTTTGGCGATCCGGAATGCCAGGTCCTCATGATGCGTCTCGGCGCGCAGGCCTTTGACCTGATACATGCCTGCGCCGAGGGGCGGCTTGGCGAGGTCCAGGTGAACTGGGCCGACGATCACGCGATCACGGTGGTGATGGCGGCGGATGGATATCCCGGGGCATATGGGAAAGGCTCGCAAATCCGCGGGCTTGAGGAACTGCCGGAGGATTCGGGCCATATGGTGTTCCATGCCGGAACCGCCGAGCGGGAGGGTGGCATCATCGCCTCTGGTGGGCGGGTGCTGAATGTCACTGCGCGCGGCGCGAGCCTCGCTGAGGCGCGGGACCGGGCCTACACGATGGTGGACAGGATCGACTGGCCCGGCGGCTTCTGTCGTCGCGACATTGGCTGGCGGGCGCTCTGACCGCTTCGGATCGCTGACGCGATCCGACCCGCCGGGGGCATTGCCCCCGGACCGTCGAAGAACCAGCGGACCGAAGAAGCGAACCTGGTCAGTCGCAACCCGGGACGTGGTTGAAGCTGTCCGGGCCGCGATAACGGGCGCGATCCATGGTGGCAACCTCGCCGCCGTCGAGCAGCGCGCCGATGATCCGGGTCCAGCCGGCATTCGCCAGGAGGATCGTCGGGCGGCCATCGCAGTGCGCGATACCGCCCTCGATGAACGGCTCGCCAATCCGGTGGTTGGTCAGCCCCTCCGCCTCGGCGACGGGGACGAGGCGGTCCCCTTCCAACCGGACGATCTTCAACTTCTTGCCGAGATGCGGTGTTTCGACATAGGCGATCTCGATGCGCCTGTCGCCGTCAAGGTCGGCCGCGCCGGCCGGGGCGAGCCAGCGGAAGCGGCGGCCAATGAAGGGCGTCGCGGCCAGTCGCGCGAGCTTTCCATCTTTGAGGCCCCAGACCGCGAGGCGCGCACCCCGCGCTTCGTGGCTTTCCACCACGATCACCTCCGCGAGACCATCGCCATCGAGATCGGCGAGCCGAGGCGCGGTGTCCTCGAAGACGATCGTGTCAGGGAAACGGGCGGCGAGTCGACGCCCGTCATCCAGCCGGACGCTCAGCGTGTCGTGCTCGATCGTGTCTCCCAGCGCGCCATGCGGGTAGCGCATGGTCGGACCGGCATAGTCGGCTGCGACGATCCCGGCTGCCGCAAGCTGCCTGCCCGCCAGAAGCGCCAGCGCGAGAGCGACCGGTCCGAGCATCGCGCACGCCCGGCGCTTTCGGAGAAGCGACCCGGAACGCCGCGCACCGTTCGACATTAGATCTGTTTTTCAGGCATGAAGACCTTCAGCCCATCGAGCGCGTCGCTGACCTTCAGCTGGCAGGTGAGCCGCGAGCGGGCCGGGTCGGGTTCATAGGCGAAGTCGAGCATGTCCTCTTCCATCGAATCCCTCCGCGGAAGTTTGTCCACCCAGGCGGGGTCGACGTAGACGTGGCAAGTCGAACACGCGCAGGCGCCGCCGCAATCGGCCTCAATGCCCGGAATTCCGTTATCGCGCGCACCTTCCATCACCGTCAGCCCGTTCGCGACGTCGACGACATGTTCGGTGCCGCCAAACTCCACGTAGGTGATCTTCGCCATAGTCCTACCTTCGCCTGAATCCTCGCACTCGCCGACATAGGGGAAATGCTTTGCCTTTGCCAGAGGCGCGCTTTGCCCGCGCAACGCCGAATGCGCCGGGAACGGCGGCTTGCACCCCTCAGGTTGCGGTTGGGCAAAGAAGCTCTAGAAATAGTCGGGTTCGTCCGAACAAGGCCTCCGCGCATGCCAACCCGCCCGCTTCAAGGCGCCGCCCTCGCGATCTTCGGCACGCTCGTGCTGACACCCGATACGCTGTTCATGCGCTGGTCGGAGATGGAGGGATTCGCGATGCTCGCCTGGCGCGGGCTTCTGATGGGGCCGCTCCTGATCGGCCTGTGGCTCGTTCGCGCGGGCGGCGGTGCGTGGCGGGGAACAGCCCGGGCGCTCTGCGCTCCGGCTGGGCTGGGCGTGATCACCTGCCACGCGCTCAATGCGACGCTGTTCAGCCTCGGGGTCTGGGTGGCGCCGGTCTCCGTCGTGCTGTTCGGTGTCGCCACGGTTCCGGTTTTCGCGGCAATCTTCTCGCGCGCGCTGATGGGCGAGGTAGCCAGTGCAGCGACATGGGCTGCGACTGCGGCGGTGCTCTCCGGCATCGCTCTCGCGGTGTCCGGTGGCGCAGAGCCGGGCAGCATGCAGGGCGCTTTTCTCGGGGCACTCGCCGGGCTTGGCGTCGCCGCGGCGCTTGCGCTGAGCTTCGTCCTGATCCGAAAGACCGTCACGCTACCAATTCTGCCGGCGATCGGGACGGGCTCCTGCCTCGCAGGGCTCGCCGGGCTGGCGCTCGCCTCGCCTGGCGCGCTTCTGTCCGGCAATCCGGCCGCGATCGCGGTGACGGGTGCGCTGATACTGCCAGTCTCCTTTCTCGCGATAAGCCACGCAACGCGCAAGGCCCCGGCGACGACGGTCAGTTTGATCCTTCTGCTCGAGACGGTGTTCGGCCCCGCCTGGGTCTGGGTCGGTGCGGGCGAGGCGATGAGCCTGCGCGAGATCGCGGGCGGTGCGGTCGTAGTTGGCAGCCTCGCGGTCTATATCCGTTTCGCCGCGCGCGAGGCCCGCGCACCGAATGCCGCCAAACCCGATTGACGCTGGTCAAAGACGGCCGCGACCTCTCGGGCGATACTAGTTCATGCATCGCCCGAAAGGACTGACGCGGCATTGGCTCGCAGCCCAGTTCGCGGTGGCACTGATTGTGGCGCTCCACGCGGCGCTGCCAGCGCTTGCCCGGGTTGAGATCGCCGCAGATGACACGAGCCGGCGGCCCGGAAACGCCGCGCATTCGGGCCACAATCCGGATTTGCCCGATCCGGAACTCGTCGATTCGCTCATCATCTGGATCGGCAAGAACACCGATTACAATATTGCCGCCGCGCGCGCCGATCCCCCGCGCCTCTCGTTCAGCAACGTGGGGGAGGTCATAGTTTACGAAGGCCGTTCGGTCATGGTTGCAGACGACCTGCGCGGAGCCTATGACCTGCCCGGTCGGCACATCTATCTGGTCCTGCCGTGGTACAGCGGCGATCCTCTCGACGTCGCGCGGCTCCTGCACGAGATTGCGCACGACGTGCAGTACTCGAACCGTCCGTGGCCGTGCCCCGCGAGGGCGGAGTGGGAGGCCTACAAGCTTCAGGAAGCGTGGCTCGCCGAACGTGGGATACCGGCGGATTTCAACTGGATCTGGATCCACCTTCGGTCGCGCTGCCGCGCACGGCCCCATCCGTGAGGTCGCTCGATGAAAGAAAGGCGCCCCAAAGGGCGCCTTCATTCTTGCCCGAAACGACGCGTCTATTCGACCGACAGGGCGACGAAGCGCGGATCGCCGTCCCGGCGGATTAGGAGGAGGAGCGACTTGCGGCCTGCTTCCTTGGCCTCGTCGATGCGCGCCTCGAAATCGGCGATGCTGGCGACCTTCTGCTGTCCGGCCTCAGTGATCACGTCACCGGCGCGCAGTCCCTTACCGTAGGCCTCGCTCGTCTGGTCGATATCGGTGATCACCAGACCGTCGGTGCCTGCGTCGAGGTTCATTTGCTCGCGCTGTTCCTCGGATAGCACGCCGAGCGTCATGCCGAGCATGTCCTTTTCGACCGGCTCATCGGATTGGACCGTCGCAGGAATGGCCTCGCCTTCGGCGACTTCGCGGCGGCCCAGCGTGATGAGGAGCGTCTTGCTCTCTCCGTCGCGCAGGACGACGATGCGGACCGCTGCGCCGACATCGGCATCCGCGACACGGCGAACGAGGTCGCGGGTGTCGTCGATTTCAACGCCGTCGAAGGTGGTGATAACGTCGCCGGCCAGAACGCCGCCATCCTGTGCCGGCCCTTCCGGCACGTCGGTGACGAGCGCGCCCTTGGCGGCTTCGAGCCCCATTGCCTCGGCCACGTCGGGGGTCACGTCCTGGATTCGCACGCCGAGCCAGCCACGCCGTGTCTCGCCGAATTCGCGAAGCTGGTCCACGACCTTCGAGACGACGTTCGACGCCATCGAGAAGCCGATCCCGATCGAGCCGCCATTGGGCGATAATATCGCGGTGTTCACGCCGATTACCTCGCCGTCCATGTTGAAGAGTGGCCCGCCCGAATTGCCACGGTTGATCGCGGCGTCGGTCTGGATGAAGTCGTCGTAGGTCCCCGAAAGCTCGCGGTTGCGGGCCGAGACGATACCGGCGGAGACTGAGAACCCCTGGCCGAGCGGGTTGCCCATCGCCATCACCCAATCGCCGACGCGGGCCAGATCCGAGTCTCCAAAGCTTACGTAGGGCAGCGGCTCGGGGCTTTCGACCTTGAGAAGCGCAATGTCGGTCTTGGGGTCGGTGCCGACAACGTCGGCAACGAGGGTCTTGCCCGAGAAGAACTCGATCGTGACCTCGTCGGCGCCGTCGATGACGTGATTGTTGGTCACGATGTAGCCATCCTCGGAGATCACGAAACCCGAACCGAGTGCGTTCGACCGGCGCGGCCCGCGAGGGGCGTTGGGATTGCCGAACTCGCGGAAGAAATCCTCGAACGGTGAGCCTTCGGGCACGATCGGTCCACCTTCGGTCGGCGCGGCAATCGTGGTCGTCGTCGTGATGTTCACGACCGACGGACTGATCCGGTCGGCCAGATCGGCGAAGCTGTCAGGCGCCACGCGCGCATTCGCTGGAACCGCCTGCGCAAAGGCCAAGGCCATCGCCACGAGGATCGCGGTAATCAGTCCGGCGATACTGCCGTTCCACGGCCGGACCAGTTGATAAGTCGTCACCTGAGGTTTCACTCCAATCTCCCTAATTCTTGTCGCGGCGAGCTGCGCCTCGACGTCGCGGAGTCGATACGCGCATCATTGAGGTAGGTAGCCACTCGTTCAAGTCAAACCCTGTCGCAAGGACTCAACTGGATGTGATCGCCTCGCCTGTCATCGCGGCAATTGTCTCAACCCTGCAACACGGCCGCAAGCCAAATGAGCGCGAGGCCGAGCGCAACACCGCCGATCCCGAGATTGCGCCGCATCTCGACTGACATCTTGCGGATGAGGTCGAGAAGCTCATCAATGCGCGAAGGGGCCAGCGCAAGCACCAACCCCTCCACCGTCAGGACAAGCCCGATCGCGAGAACGATGAGCGTGATCGGCCCGAGTGTCATTCCACGTCGGTCGACTTGAGATAGTCGAAGAACTCACTGTCCGGCGCCATGATCATCGTCGAGTTTCCAGCCAGAAGCGACTGCCTGTAGGCTGCGAGCGAGCGGTAGAAGTCGAAGAACTCCGGGTCCGCGCCGTAGGCTTGCGCGAAGATCGAATTGCGGCGTGCATCGGCTTCACCGCGGATGATCTCCGCCTGACGTTGCGCGTCGGAGACGAGTTCCACCTTGGTCCGGTCGGCTTGCGCGCGCACGCGCTGCGCCGCCTCGTTACCACGCGCGACCTCGTCTGCGGCCTCGCGTTCCCGCTCGGCCCGCATCCGCGCGAAGGTCGCGTCGAGGTTCTGCTCGGGCAGGTCGGTGCGCTTCAACCGGACGTCGATGACCTCAACGCCGAGCGAATTCGCCTCGTTGCGCGACGCGTCGCGGATCCGCGCCGCCAGTCCCGCCCGGTCGGCCGAGAGGATTTCCGACGACGTGACCGAACCGAGGACCTCACGCGTTTGTGCGCGCATGATCGTATCGATCCGATTTTCGGCCAACGAGATGCCCGAGGCGCCTACCGCCTGCCGGAACTGCCGCACATCAACGATCCGGTAGCGTGCGAAGGCGTCAACCACCAGCCGGCGATCGTCCAACGGCGTGATCTCCAAGGGGTCGACGTCGAGCCCAAGGATGCGATCGTCGTAGCGGACCACCTCTTGAATGATCGGCAGCTTGAAGTACAGGCCGGGATCCTCCCGCACGGCCTTGATCTGGCCGAATTGGAGAACAAGCGCCTTTTCCCGCTCATCGACGATGAAGATCGCCGACAGGGCGCCCGCGATCGCGAGCACGAGAATGGGCAGAAGAAGCGTTGCGCGGTTCATCAGTTCGACTCCCCCGTCGTCTGTGCGGGCTTCCGGCCCAATTCGTTCAACGGCAAGTAGGGCACGACGCCCTGCCCGCCCTGCGATTCGTCTATGATCACCTTGTCGACGCGGCCAAGCACCTCTTCGAGCGTTTCGAGATACAGGCGCTTGCGCGTCACCTTAGGCGCCTTTCGATATTCCTCGAGCACCGCCGAAAAGCGGCTGGCCTCACCCTCGGCCTGGTTCACCACCTGGGCCCGGTAACCTTCGGCTTCTTCGAGAAGCTGCGCCGCCTGTCCTCGGGCGCCCGCAAGGACCGTGTTGGCATAGGCGTCCGCCTCCTTCTGCAAGCGGTCGCGCTGCTGTTCGGCCGACTGCACGTTTTTGAACGCGTCGATCACTTCGCGCGGCGGGTCGGCGCGGTCAAAGTTCACGCGCACGATGTTCAGCCCGGACTCGTAGCTGTCGAGCGTGCTCTGGATCAGCTCCTTCAGCCGCTCGGCGATGATGCCGCGGTCGCGGTTGAGGATGGGTGCCAACTGCGACTGCGCGATGATCTCACGCATCGAAGCCTCGGCCACGGCGTTGATCGTCAACTCAGGGTCGCGAAGGTTGAAGAGATAGTTCGTAGGGTCGGAGATGTTCCAGACGACCTGAAAGTCGATGTCGACGATGTTCTCGTCGCCCGTCAGCATCAGCCCCGTGTCACCCGTACCGCCGCGACCGACGCCGATATCCTCGGTCCGTTCCGGCGTTACCGGGATTACATTGGCCGTCACGACGGGCCAGGGCGCGAAATTCAGACCTGACTGACCGATCGAGGAGAACTTGCCGAGGAAAAGCTCCACCGACTGTTCCTCGGGCTTGACCGTGTAGAACGACGCGAAGGCCCAAAGGCCGATGGCCGCCAGCGCAGCGATCCCGAGCGTTCCACGGGAAAAGATCGGCCCGGTTGGTCGGCCGCCGCCGCTTCCGGTGCCGCGACCGCCGCCGCGGCCGCCCATCAGCACCTTGAGTTGCTCGGTGCCTTTCCTGACGATGTCCTCGATCTCGGGGATTTGCGGGCCTTCGCCCGGCCGCCGGCCGCCACGGCCACCCGGCCGGTCGTCGTCGTCTCCGCCGCCGGATCCACCGCCGCCCCAAGGGCCTCCGCTTCCAGCCATCAGCTCGTTATCCTTTTGTTGTGCGTCATCTCAATCTCACTTTCCAACTGGTCTTTATCACACGAATATCAACCCGTCCTCACCGGCTTGCGCAGCGTCACGAGTTCCTCGGCCATCACCGGGTGAACCGCCACGGTGCGATCGAAGTCCTCTTTCGTCGCGCCCATCTTGATGGCGATGCCGGCGAGCTGGATCATTTCGCCGGCATTCGGCGCGACGATATGGCAGCCCAGAACCTTGCGCGTCTTGGCGCAGACGATCAGCTTCATCATTACCCGGTCGGGCCGCCCGACAAAGGCAGTCTGCATCGGCCGGAACGAAGTCGCGTAGACCTCGATCGGACGCTCGTCGCGCGCCGCTTCCTCGGTCATGCCTACCGTGCCGAATTCCGGCTGCGTGAAGACCGCGCTCGGCACGAGGTCGTGGTCGGGCTTCGTGGGTCTGGCGCCGAAGATCGTGTCGGCGAAGGCGTGCCCCTCGCGGATCGCGACCGGCGTCAGGTTGATCCGGCTGGTCACGTCGCCCACGGCGTAGATCGATGGCACGGCGGTCTTCGACCATTCGTCGACCTCGACCTCGCCCTTGCGGCCAAGCTTCACGCCGGTTCCTTCGAGGCCGAGCCCGTCTGTGTTCGGCACCCGCCCGGTCGCGTAGACGACTTTCTCGTAGACCGCCTCGCGCCCGTCGGTGGACTTCACCCAAGTGCCGCCGTCGACGGCCTTCATCTCGATCACGTCCGTTCCGACATGCAGGTTGATCCCATTGTCGCGCATGTGCTCGGCGATATGACCGCGGGCCTCGCCGTCGAAGCCGCGCAGGATCTGCTCTCCCCGGTAGAACTGCGTGACCTCCACGCCCATCCCGTTCAGGATGCAGGCGAATTCGCAGGCGATGAAGCCGCCGCCGACGATCAGCATCGACTTCGGCAGCGTCTCAAGCTTGAAGAGATCGTTCGACGTCAGCGCGCCCGCCTTCTCCGCCATCTCCGGCAGGGACGGCCGCCCGCCCGTGGCGATCAGGAGATGCTTCGCCGTAACCGTCTCGCCGGACGCGAGCCGAACGGTATGCGCGTCCTCGACCGTGGCCCGGCAATCGTGGACCGTGACGCCCGCATCCGCGAGGCCCGCGCGGTAGACGCCCTCCAGCCGGTCAAGCTCGGCGTCGAGCTTCGCGCGGAACGCCGGCCAGTCGAACGTTCCAGCCTCGACCCGCCAGCCATAGGCGCGCGCATCCTCGATTGCGGGCGCGTAAGCGGAGGCGAAGACCATCAGCTTCTTCGGCACGCAGCCCCGGATCACGCAGGTTCCACCCATCCGGTATTCCTCGGCCAGCGCGACCTTCGCACCGTATTCGCCCGACGCAACCCGCGCGGCGCGCACGCCGCCCGACCCGCCGCCGATGACGAAAAGATCGTAGTCGAAGGCCATGCCGCCCTCCCCGGCGCTTCAATCGCCGAGATCGGCGAACACGTTGTCGGCCTCGGCGTGTAAGACGCGCGGCCCACGCTCGCGCGTCTCGGCCCGGCCGTCGCCATGGCCGATGATGACGCAGTCGCAGATATCGATGAAAAGACCGTTTTCGACCACGCCCGGCACCTGGTTCAGCATCAGCGACAGCTCTCGCGGATCGCCGATCCGCCGCAGGCTCAGGTCGAATATGTGGTTGCCCTCGTCCGTCACAAAGGGCGCGTCGCCACTCATCCTGAGCGTGACGTCGCGTGCCCAGACGTCCTGCTCTCGCAATGACCGCTCGATCAGCGCCCTTGTCGCCTCGCGCCCGAAAGGAATGACTTCGACCGGCAGCGGGAAGGTGCCGAGATGGTCGACCGCTTTCGACGGATCCGCGATCACGATCATCCGGTCCGACGCCGTGGCCACAATCTTTTCCTGAAGATGGGCGCCGCCTCCACCCTTGATTAGGTTCATCTCGGGATCGAACTCGTCCGCCCCGTCAATTGTCAGGTCGAGCCAGCGCGCCTCGTCCAGCGTCACGATCTCGATCCCCTCCTCGCGCGCCTGGGCGGCGGTCCGCGACGATGTCGGCACGCCTACGATGTTCAGCCCTTCCTCGCGCACGCGCTCGCCGAGGCATTTGACCATCCAGAACGCCGTCGACCCGGTCCCGAGTCCAACACGCATGCCCGCCTCGATGAACTCCACCGCGCGTTTCGCGGCGGCGAGTTTGGCATTGTCGGAAGGCGATAGATCGGCGGACATCTGATACTCCGTAGCGATGGCGCCCCGGTTATAGGGAAGAAGCCGCCGGGGCGCGAGGGGCAAATCGTGCGCCACGATCTTCGGCCTTCCGGTGTTTCGCGCACCGACCGCAAACCATTGCAGTATCGCATCGCCTGAGCCCGCGCGGATTTCTCCGCAAAACGTCGCTTTCCGTCTCGCCGCCCGGGCCGCAGCGGCGCATAAGGGCCCGTAACCCGGAGCGCCGCCGATGTACGTCCTGCACTACGCCCCAGACAATTCCTCGCTGATCGTGCGGCTCGCGCTCGAGGAACTCGACCAGCCCTACGAGACCCGGCTCGTCGATCGCCGCACCCGGCAGCAGGACAGCGCCGAGTACTGCCGCCTTCATCCGAATGGACTCATTCCCGCGCTCGAGACGCCGGACGGCGCGATCTTCGAAACCGGAGCGATCCTCCTCTGGCTGTCCGAACGTCACGGCGCGCTCGCCCCCCAGCCCGGCTCATCCGAACGGGTGGCGTTCCTCAAGTGGCTGTTCTTCACCTCGAACACGTTTCACGCCGACATCCGCATGCATTTCTACGCCGACCGTTTCGCCGGCGCACCCGAGGCAATCCCTGCCTTCGACGCCGCGACGCGCGGTCGCATCGCGCGGCACCTGACCATTCTCGACGAGATGGCGCAGACCCGCCCGACATGGTTCAGTCCGGACTCGTCGTCCGCCATGACGCTCTATGTCTCCTGCCTCCTGCGCTGGCTCGCGCTTTATCCCAAGGGCGGAACCGACTGGTTCGACCTCGCCGCCTACCCCGCGCTGCGCGCAGTGGCCGCCGCGATGGAGCGCCGGCCTTCGGCCCGCAAGGCCACCCTTGCGGAGGGCCTCGGCGCAACGATATTTACGAAACCCTCCCATGCCTGCCCGCCCGAGGGCAGCGCGACCTGAAAGGCCACGGCATGTTCCTATCCGTATTCGACATGTTCAAAGTGGGCGTCGGCCCATCCTCGTCGCACACGATGGGACCGATGGTGGCGGGTGCGCGCTTCCTCGACGCGCTGCGGGCCTCACCATTCAACGCGCATGGGCTGAAGGCCTCGCTTCACGGCTCGCTCGCCTTCACAGGCAAGGGCCACGCGACCGACCGCGCGACGATTCTCGGCCTGGCTGGCTTCCTGCCCGACAGCTACGACAACGAAAAGGCCGAGGCCACGCTGGCCACCATCGCCGAAACGGGCACCGTCTCGCCGCCGGGCCTTCCGACGCTGAAATTCGTGCCCGCGACGGACCTGGTCTTCGACTACGACCACCCGCTTCCCGGCCATGCGAACGCCATGATCCTCATGGCAACGGACGCCCAGGACGACGTGATCCTCCAAGAGACCTACTACTCCATCGGCGGCGGCTTCGTGCTGACTGAGGCCGAGCTTGCCGAAGCGGGCAAGGCCGGCGCGAAACCCTCGGGCTGTCCCTACCCGTTCCAGACCGCGGCCGAAATGCTCGAGATGGCCGCCGCTTCGGGCAATTCCATCGCCGAGATCAAGCGCGCGAACGAGCTGCACTTCCGCTCCGCGAAGGAGCTCGACGACGGCATGGCGCGCCTCTGGCAGGTGATGAACGACTGCATCGAACGCGGGCTCGCCACCGACGGCATCCTTCCCGGTGGGCTGAAGGTCCGCCGCCGCGCCAAGGGCATCCACGAGGCGCTGAAAGCCGAGCGCGGGCTGAACATCACCGCGCCCCATGTGATCAACGACTGGATGAGCGTCTACGCCATGGCGGTGAACGAGGAAAACGCCGCCGGTGGCCAGGTCGTGACCGCGCCCACGAACGGGGCAGCGGGCGTGTTGCCCGCCGTGATCCGCTACTGGCTCGACCATGTGCCCGGAGCGAGCGCCTCGAAGATCGGCGACTTCCTCCTGACCGCGTCTGCCATCGGCGGCCTTTGCAAGCACAACGCGTCCATTTCCGGTGCCGAATGCGGCTGCCAGGCCGAGGTCGGCTCCGCCGCGGCGATGGCCGCCGCCGGCCTCTGCGCGGTGATGGGTGGTAGCCCCGCACAGGTGGAGAACGCGGCCGAGATCGCGCTCGAGCACCATCTCGGCATGACCTGCGATCCGGTGAAGGGGCTGGTTCAGGTACCGTGCATTGAGCGGAACGGCCTCGGCGCGATCAAGGCGGTCTCTGCTGCGTCGCTGGCGCTCAGGGGCGATGGCAAACACTTCGTGCCACTGGATTCGGCGATCGAGACGATGCGGCAGACCGGCCACGACATGCACGAGAAATACAAGGAAACTTCGCTCGGCGGTCTCGCGGTCAACGTCCCGAATTGCTAGATCCCGATTGTTCGTCAGACAGCGTACTGCTGAAATAGGGGCTTGCGGCTGGCAGCTCTGCGCTTCTTGAAGCTTCGCAGCAAGGAAATTCGGCAGTCCAAGACCTTCGTGTCAAAATTTCGCGTCTACGCTCCGTGTGGCAGGGATCGCATTTCCGACCGTTCATCGACATCGTAAAGAATGAAAGGATCGTCCAATGACATCGGAAATGTCGAGATGGGCCGAAAATCCAGCGATGCGTCTCCGTCCGCCGCGAAATACCGCAGCTTGCTGAGACCACGTTCCCAGTCAGCGAAGTAGGCAACCGATCTCCGCAACAAGTAGTCGCCAAGTTCGCCCCGGCCCATGGCGTCTTTCGCCTCACCGTTGACGACTCCGTCAAGATTGACGACGCGAATGTCCCGATCGGCGTAGAATGCCAATGCTCCGGTCTGCATCGAACCTACGACAGCGGCGTCCGGCAGCTGCTGAAGCACCGCGATTGCGACCTCGCGGTAGCCTTTGGGCCCATCGATGCGACGTTCGAGCCGACCGTCAGGCGAAGACAGATACGGAAGCAGAACGAAGAGATTCGTGGCAACGAGGCCGGCGCCGATCAGTCCGGACATCGCGATTCCTGCATCGCCGCCGCGGCTCGCGATTTTCCAGATCCCCACCGCGCCGCACACGATCGCGCTGAGAAAGACGGGATACAGATAGCGTTCGAAGAACCAGAGGGCGGGGAGATAACAGACGTAGAAGGCGAGCAACGTCAGCGAAGCGAGAGCAAGCAGCGCTTCGGGACCGCTTCGCCAGTTTCGCAAGGCGGAATAGATCGCCGCGAACTTGGCGAACACTATGCCTGTAAAGGAGCCGACCAGTCCCGAAGCACTCGCCCCGTAGCCGAGCGTCCCCAATGCGATCACGGCCATTGCGACCTGCCCAAATGACGTCTGGTGTCCGGCCTCCTGATGGTAGTGCACCAGCTGCCGCACCGCGCCGCCGCTTTCCGGCACGACCGATCCGAACTCCACAAGGCAATACGTCCACCATGGCGCGACGATCACAAACGCCGTCCCCGCAACGATCGCCGTCACCGCCGCGCCGTGCCGGGCGAGTATCCATAGCCCGATCAGAACAACGACAAAGATGGTATCGATCCGCGCCAGGATCGCCAGACCCACGACAAACCCGGTCGCCAACGCAATTCGCGCTGGACGCCCACGGGGTATTTCGTACGCAAGAAGGACCGCGAGCAGTGTTAGAAACCCCGCGAGCGATGTTTCCAGCCCGTTGAAATGATTGGTGATGAGGTTTGGCGAGGTCGCCGTAAACAGGCCCCCCATCGCAGCCACACTGACGGAACCTGTCCGTCTCAGAAGAAAAAGCACCATCATACCGGTGACCAGAACGCCAATGCTGCTGCTGAGCAGGAGCACCGCTCGAAGTGCCTGATCGGCCTCCGCGCCTAGCCAGAAAACAGGCACCATCAAAAATGCGATCAGCGGCTGAAAGCCCGACGTCAAAGTCCCGTGGCTCGCCACCGGCCCCTCGCCCATCGCAAGGGACCGAGCGATCGTCAGCGTGTAGTACGTGTCATCGGGAACAAACAAACGATCCAGTATGTCGAGCGGCCGAAGGCCAAAAAGAACGACGATGAGCGACGCAACGAGAAGGGAAGGCAGCAATGCCAGAATACGGGGCCGCGTCAACATTCTCGTTCCTAATCAACCGGTTCAATCGTTCATTGTTCAGACTACGGTCTCTGTGATGAATGTGGCCGCAGTTGGGCCCGTACGCGGCTTCTCTGGGCGGCCAATGCCGACGGCCTGTCGGCTCGATTGACAGGCCAGGACATGCACGAGAAGGACAAAGAGACCCTACTCCGTGCGATAGAAGTCAAGTCTGCGAACTGCAGCGGCGCATCTCCACTCCAATCACCCCTGCCGAAAGGAATTCGGCTCCGGTCGGCGCAGTGACGTATGTATTCGCCTGCAGCGCCACATTCCGGAAAGTGCCGATTGCAGAGCGCCGGGACGCTGCCTAATCTCGCCCGGATGCGCCCCGACCGTCCCCTTCTCGGCATCCTGATGATGCTCGGTTTCTGCCTCTTCGCTCCGCTCGGCGATGCGTTGGCCAAGATCCTCGGCCCGCGTGTTCCGCTGCTCGAGCTTGTGACCGCGCGGTTCGCCATCCAGGCGGCCGTGCTCACGCCATTACTGCTCGCCACCGGCGGAACGCTTCGCATGGGCGCGCGCGCGTTCCGCCTGACTCTCGTGCGCACCGCGCTTCACATCGCGGGCATATCGGCGATGTTCCTTGCGCTCCGCCACCTGCCGCTGGCCGACGCCGTCGCCATCGCCTTCGTGATGCCGTTCATCATGCTCCTTCTCGGTCGATTCATCCTGAACGAGGAGGTCGGCCCGCACCGACTCGCCGCCTGCGCGGTCGGCTTCGCGGGCACGCTTCTGGTGATCCAGCCCAATTTCTCCGAAGTCGGCGCGCCCGCGCTCCTGCCGCTTCTCGTCGCAGTGATCTTCGCGTTCTTCATGCTGGTCACGCGCCAGATCGCGCGCGACACCGACGCTGTCACGCTCCAGGCCGTCTCGGGCCTCGCGGCCTCGGCCGTCCTGGTGCCTGCACTCGCCCTTGCCGAGGGAACGGCCATCCCAGAGCTCGACCCGATCCTGCCGGGTAGGACGGATGCAGCGCTCCTACTCGCACTTGGGCTTCTCGGCACGATCGCGCATCTCCTGATGACCGGGGCGCTCCGTCATGCGCCGACTTCGACGCTCGCACCGATGCAGTATCTGGAGATCCCGCTCGCGACGATCGTCGGCCTGATCATTTTCGGCCACCTCCCGAACGGGCTCGCCGCGCTTGGCATCGCGGTTACGATCGCGGCCGGGCTCTATGTCATCGCCCGCGAACGACGGATCGCGCGCCTCGGCGCCGCCTGAGCGCCCCGGGCGTCGGTCCGGGGCGCGAGGCATAGGGTATGGTCCGGAACGGGCCGCCATTTCGGAACCGGTGCGGGCGTCGCTTTCGGGATGGACGCCCTCCGCGCTTCCCGCTAGCGGAAGCGCATGGACCTCGATGACCGAATCCTGCTCGGCGTTGCGCTGATGATCGCCTTCTGCGTCTTCGCGCCGTTGATCGACGTGGCCTCAAAGCTTGCCGCCCAAGCCGTGCCTGTCGGCGTTATAGTGCTTGGTCGCGGCGTCGTTCAGGCCGCGCTCATGCTGCCCGTCGTCCTCGTGATGGGCCTGCGTCTGCACCTCTCGCGCCGCGCGCTCCGCCTCGCGGCCCTCCGCGCGCTCCTGCTCGTCAGCTCCACCTACTGCTTCGTCGCCGCCGTCCGCGTGATGCCGATCGCCGATGCGCTCGCCATCGCCTTCGTGGAGCCCTTCATCATCCTGCTCATCGGCCGGCTCGTCCTGTCCGAACAGGTCGGGCCCCGCCGGCTCGCCGCCTGCGCCGTGGGTTTCATCGGCTCGCTCTTCGTGATCCAGCCGTCCTTCGCGGCCTTCGGCCCGGTCGCCTTCTTCCCGCTCGGCACCGCCTTGTCCTTCGCGCTCTACATGCTCGTGACCCGGCGTCTCTCGCGCGAGGTACATCCCGTCGCGATGCAGTTCCACACCGCGCTTCTCGCCGCCATCCTCTGCCTGCCGCTCCTCGCGCTCGGCACCGCGGCGGACGTGGCGTCGCTGACCTTCGCGGCGCCGAAAGGGATTTTCTGGCTCTGGGTCTTCTGCGTCGGCCTCGCCTCGGCGGTCGCGCACCTGGCGATGACATACGCACTGAAGTTCGCACCGTCGGCCACGCTCGCGCCGCTTCATTACCTCGAAATCGTAACGGCGACCGTCCTCGGCTATCTGGTCTTCGGGGATTTCCCCAACAGCCTGACCTGGACGGGAATCGCGATCATTGTCGCCTCCGGGCTCTACGTCATCCACCGCGAACGCCAGGTGGCGCGGGCCGCGCGCCTCACGCTTAATCCGCCGGCACCAGAGCTTCGATAGCCGCGACGAGGCAGTCGCGCGGCAGAAGAACCAGCATTTTCTCCGCGTCGAAGCTCAGCGTCACCGGCCCCGTCACGCGATTCGAGGTCCCGATCCGTCCATCCGGTGCGAACTCGATCCCCGCGATCGGCCATTCCAACCCCTCCGACCGCCCTGTAACCGGCCCGAGGGGGAACAACGACACCCTAGTCCCGGCCGGCAGGTCAAGGGAAAGGACGCGCGGCGCGAGGAAGATCACGTCCTCGTCCCCGATGACGACACAGTTGCATCCGGGATATCGCGCGAGGGCCGCGAAGACCGCCAGAAGATGGTCGAGCCGGCTGCCGGCAAAGCCCACAGCAAGGATGACGGGTGCCTTGATTCGGGCGAGGCACTTCTCGAAATCGGTGGTGTCTTGCTCCTTGACCGGCCAGATTTGGTCCTTCGGCACCGCCGAGAGCGCCGCCTCCGACGCGGAATCGAGGTCGCCGATGACCGCTTCGGGCACCAGCCCCATCGCAACGGCCACATTCACGCCACCATCTGCTGCTACAAGACAGGGCGCGTGCCTCAGGGCTTCCTTCACGAATTCCTGGGAGAACGCGCCTGCGCCAATGAGCGTGACGGGCAATTTTGAGTGAACAATGACCTTTTTCATGGCCGGATTGATGACAATTAAGGCAGAAGAACACAATCTCGGCCCGAAAAAATCCTTCTTTTTACCTGTTTTTGTCCACGCTTGCGCACCAGTTATTACAGATCCTGCACGGACAGGCAAAAGCAGAAAGCGAGCGTCTCATGGTCGGAGCTAGCAAAATCCTAACGGTCTCCTATGGCACGTTCTCCTGCACGTTGGAGGGCTTCGAGGAGCCGTTCTCGACGATGAAGGCTATCGCGGAGTACTTCCGCGACCTCGCCGCCGACGACCGCTATTTTGGCGCCGAACCGCCAACGCCTGATGCCGAGATGCTGCACCGGATCGCCGAGCGCGAAATCCAGCGCCGCGTCGAGGCGAAGATTTCCGAACACGGGATCGTCCTGCGCCCGCGCGAGGCCGACCAGGCTGCCCCGGCCGAAGAGCCGCGCGCGCCGGTCACCGAAACCGCCGCGCTCACCGCGGCTCCTGCAATTGCCGGGTCCGAGACGGTTGACGAGGCAGCCGCGGCAGAAGAACCGCAGGTCGTCGAGGCCCCCGTGCCCGAGGCGCCGCAGGCCGAGGACGTCGCGCCGGTCGCGCCCGCGATCGAGGACGCCGAACCTGCGCTGGATGAGAATTCCGACGCCGATGGTATCGCAGCCAAGCTCATGCGCATCCGCGCCGTCGTCGCCGCTGCGCGCAGCGCGCCGGAGGACGACGAGACCTCTGCCGAAACGGCCGAGCTGAGCTTCGAGGACGAAGAGCCGTCGAACGAGTTCGCGACCGGCACCGCCACCGTGCCCGCCGGCGATTTCGGGTTCGAGCTCGATCTCGACGAAACGCCGCCGATTGCCGAAGACACCGCGGAGCCCGTCGTCGATACCGAAGAAGACGACGCGGGCGCCGCTGTTCAGGCTGCCATTGCCGAGACCGAGACCGAGTGGGAAGCCGCCGAAGACGTCGCCTCAGAGCCCGTCGCCGAAGAAGAGGTGTTCGACGACGAATGGGAAGCCGACATGGCGGCCGCGCCTGAGACCGCTGTCGATGTCCAGGTGGATGATGTCCAGGTGGATGTTGAGGCGGAAGCCGAAGACATCGCTGTCTTCGACGAGGTCGACGAGGTCGAAACCGCCGCAATGGAAGAAATCACCGCCGAAGCCGTGACCGAAGCCGACATCGCGGCGTTCGAGGACGACGCGACGGATGCCGAGGAAAGCGAAACTGTCGCCGATGGCTCGATGGAAGACGATACGTCCGAAACCGTGGACGTCGCCGAAATCGAGGCGAGCGCAGTTGGATCCGACGTCGCGGAGCCCGGGTTCGGGTCCGTCGAGCACGAAGAGATCCTCACCGAAGATACGGCGGAAGACGCAGTCGTCTCGTTCGAGGACGATGAAGCCGCGCTCGAGGCCGAAGCAATCGAGGTAGCCGAGGACGAAGAAATCGCCGCCGAAGAGGCCGCGGAAGACACGGCCGTCATATTCGAGGACGAAGATGCGGCGCCCGAGTTTGAGGCTGTCGAGGATGAGGAAGTCGTCGCAGAGGACGCGGCGCAAGACGACGTTGCCGCGCTCGAGAAGGAAGATACGACGTTCCAGGTTGAAGCTGCCGAAGCCGAGGGAATGATTCTCGCCGACGAGGCGGAAGACCTGACAGCTGCCGTCGAGGACGAGGAAGCGGCGTACGAACTCTCAGCCGCCAACGATGACGAAATCGTTGCCGAGGCAGAAGCGGAAGTGGAAGCCGAGGTTGAGACGCCGGAGCCCGAGTTCACCGCCACGGCAGATGATGAGGTCGTTGCCGAGATCGAGGTCGAGGACGAACTCGAGGCTATCGGCGACGACGCGCTCGACACTACGGACGAGGCAGTTGAAGACGGCGACGTCGTCGCCGAGGACGGAACCGAAGAGGAGGTTGCCGCGCTCGAGGACGGGGAAGCGGAGGAGGCGTTCGAACCCGTCGCCCAAGACGAGCCGGTCGCCAATGATGAAGCCGGAACCGAGGAAAGCGCCATCGCGCGCATTCTCGCCGTCGACGACACCGAAGAGACCGCCGAAGAGGAATGGGACGAGGAGGATACGGCCGAAGAGGACATCGCCGCCCTTATCGCCGAAACCCGCGCCGATCACGGCGCTGATCATGATCACGACGACGCCCTCGCCGCGACGGCGGAGGACGACGCGGACGAAACCGTAACCGAAGCGCTCGATCTCAGCGCCTGGCGCATCGAAGCAGACGCGCCGGCCCGCGAGGACGAATTCGCCGACGACGAGTCGCTTGCGATTTCGACGCTTGACTCCGCCCCGCGCAGAAGCCTGTTCGAGCGCGCCGCCCGTGTGATCCGTCTTCGCCGCAGCGACGACGAAATGGCAGCCGAAGGCGATCTGCCGGAGGCCGAAGACGCCATCGCGGACGCGTCCGACTTTGAAGATGTCGCCGAAGACGTCGTATCGGCGCCAACGGATGAAACGGACGCCGACGACCTGACGGGCAACGATGACCGCGATATCGCGGCGGCGCTCGACGAGGCCGTCGAAGCGGAAGCCGACGAGATCGAGGCGGAGGCCGAGGAGATCGAGGCGGAGATCGGAGAGGCGGTAGAAGACGACGGCATCTCCGCCCGCGACGACGATGAAGACCGGCTGATGGCCGGGATCGACGCCGCCATCGGCGCCAGCGCGTCCGACGACGACGAGAAGCTTCTGGGCGAGCTGAACGATATGGCACGTGAAGCGCGCCGTGGCAGCCACGAAGGCCGGGCGATTCTCGAAAGCAGCGCCGCCGACGAAGACGCATCGGTCGAGCGGCTCATGGAAGAGGCGAAGTCGAAGCTCGAAGGCGACGAGAGCCGCCGCCGCCTCTCTGCCATCTCGCATCTGAAGGCAGCGGTCGCCGCGACCGTCGCCGACCGCAAGCTGAAGTCGAGGGAAGCGCCGTCGGAGACCGGCCAAGCCGCGCCAGCGACGATCGATCGCTACCGCGACGACCTGTCGAAAGCGGTCCGCCCGCGCCGGCCGGCCGCCGAAAGCGGCGCGTCGACGCCGCGTCCTACGCTCGACAAGCGCCCCGCACCGCTCGTACTCGTTTCCGAACAGCGCATCGACAAGTCGGCCGAAGCGCCAGAGGAAGGCGCCGTCGTACGACCGCGCCGCGTGAGCGCCACCAAGCCCGTCCGCGCGCGCGACGAGGAAGAGTCCGAAACAAGCGAGCCAATTCTGTCGCCCGAAGAGGCCGGCAGCTTCGCCGAATTTGCCGAGCGCCTCGGCGCCTCGGGCCTGTCGGACCTGCTTGAAGCCGCCGCTGCCTATACCGCAACCGTCGAGGGCCAGCCGCATTTCTCGCGCCCTCAGATCCTGAATAAGATCGCCTATGCTTCTGAACAGGAAGAGTTTTCTCGCGAAGACGGTCTCCGCTCGTTCGGCATGCTCCTGCGGGAGGGCAAGATTCAGAAGATCAGCCGCGGCCAGTTCCGCATCACCGATGCCTCGCGCTTCATGAGCGAGGCGCGCCGCGCGTCGCGCTAAGTTCCGCCCGAAACGTCACGAGTATCAACGGAGCGGTCCTCAGGGGCCGCTCCGATGTCTTTGGTCAGTCACCCTGGTCCTTGGCGTCCGGATCTGCCTTGCCGACCCCACGGAAGACAAAGCGGAAGGGGAGCGCCCAAAGGAAACCCAGAGCAATATAGACAAGAAGCTCGATCCAGATGGGCTGGCGCCCGAAATGCGCGTCGAGCCAGTTCACCGCGCTGACCGCGACAACGATGTAGATCGGCAGCCCGACCAAGAGGATCAGAAGCGACAGCCGCCGCCTTGTCCGGTAGCTCAGCATCAGTCGGCGAAGGGATCGGTGACGAGGATCGTATCGTCGCGTTCCGGGCTGGTCGACAACAGCGCCACCGGGCACCGGATCAACTCCTCGACCCGGCGGACATACTTGATCGCGGCGGCCGGCAGATCCGCCCAGCTTCGGGCGCCGGCAGTCGATTCAGACCAGCCTTCCATCTCTTCGTAGATGGGCTGGACCTTTGCCTGCAAAGCCGCCGCAGTCGGGAGGTAGTCGTAGGTCACGCCGTCGATCTCGTAGCTCGTGCAGATCTTCAGCGTCTCGAACCCGTCGAGCACATCAAGCTTCGTCAGCGCGATCCCGTTGACGCCGGAAATGGCGCAGGTCTGGCGGACGAGCACCGCGTCGAACCAGCCGCAGCGCCGCTTGCGCCCCGTGACGGTGCCGAATTCGTGCCCCCGTTCGCCCAGCCGCTGGCCGTCCGCATCGTGCAGTTCGGTCGGGAACGGTCCCTCGCCCACGCGGGTCGTGTAGGCCTTGACGATGCCAAGAACGAAATCGACAGAGGACGGACCCATGCCGGTCCCGGTCGCAGCCATGCCCGACATGGTGGTGGACGAGGTCACGTAGGGATAGGTCCCGAAATCGATGTCGAGAAGCGCTCCCTGCGCGCCCTCGAACAGGATGCGCTTGCCCGCCCGGCGCATCTCGTCCATGACCTTCCAGACTGGCTGAGCGTAGGCCAAGAGCTTGGGCGCGATCTCCTTGAGCTTCGCTTTCAACTCCGCCCGGTCGATCGGAGCCGCCTTCAGGCCCTGCCTGAGCGCGTCGTGATGCGCGAGCAGCCGGTCGATACGCGCGTCCAGCGTTTCCTCGTCGCTAAGATCGGCCACGCGGATCGTCCGGCGGCCCACCTTGTCCTCGTAGGCCGGCCCGATGCCGCGCCCGGTCGTGCCGATCTTCGCGGCACCCGCCGCTTCCTCGCGCAGACGGTCGAGGTCCTGGTGCAACGGCAATATCAGCGGCGTATTCTCGGCGATCATCAGGTTTTCCGTCGAAATATCAACGCCCTGTGCCGTCAGCTTATCGATCTCGGCAAACAGCGACCAGGGATCGAGCACGACGCCGTTGCCGATCACGGCAAGCTTGCCTTTCCTGACAATGCCCGACGGCAGGAGCGACAGCTTGAACGTGGTGTCGCCGATCACCAGCGTATGGCCGGCATTGTGCCCGCCCTGGAACCGCGCGATCACGTCGGCGCGCTCGGACAGCCAGTCGACGATCTTGCCCTTGCCTTCGTCACCCCATTGGGCGCCCACAACAGCGACATTGGCCATATAGTCCGTTCCTTATTCGGCAAACGGACCCCGTATAGCGGGACCGCAGGGCGGACGAAACCGGGAAATTGCGAACCGGCCGCTAAAGACGCTTGCGCGCGCGCAGCGCGGCCTGGATCGTACCGTCGTCGAGATAGTCGAGCTCGCCCCCGATCGGGACGCCCTGGGCGAGCGAGGTGACGGCGACGCCCGTGCCCTCCAGCGCATCGGCGATGTAATGCGCGGTCGTCTGGCCGTCGACGGTGGCGTTCAGCGCGAGGATCACTTCGCCGATGCTCTCATCGCGGATGCGCGTGAGAAGTTTCGGGATGCCCAGATCCTCCGGACCCACGGCGTCAAGCGCCGAGAGCGTGCCGCCCAGCACGTGGTAGCGTCCCTTGAACGCCTGTCCCCGCTCCATCGCCCAGAGGTCGGCGACATCCTCGACGACGCAGATCTCGCCCGTGGCGCGGCGATCGTCCCGGCAAATGTCGCAGATATCGGCGGTGCCGATATTGCCGCAAGTCGCGCATTCGCGGGCACTTGCAGCGACTGTCGCCATCGCTTCGGCCAGAGGGCCCATCACCTGTCCGCGCTTCTTGATCAGGTGCAGCACCGCGCGCCGCGCCGACCGGGGGCCGAGTCCCGGCAGCCGGGCCATCAGCTCGATCAACGCCTCTATGTCGCGGGTGGCCTCGCTCAAGACCGCCTCAGAACGGCAGTTTCATGTCGGCCGGCAGGCCCATCGCCTGCATCATCTTGGCCTGTTCTTCGCGCATGCGGTCGGCCGCGCGCTTCTGCGCGTCCTTGATCGCGGCGAGGATCAGATCCTCGACGACCTCCTTTTCGGACGGCTGGAAAATCGACGCGTCGATGTCGAGCGACTTCAACTCTCCCTTCGCCGAGCACACCGCCTTGACGAGCCCCGCCCCGCTTTCACCGGTGACAATGATGCGGTCCATCTCCTCGGTAAGCGCGGCCATCTTTTCTTGCATGTCCTGCGCGGCCTTCATCATCTTGGTCATGTCGCCAAGACCGCCGAGCCCACCCAAGCCCTTCAACATCTCTTTCTCCTCAGTTGTCCTCGAACGGATCCCATTCGTCCTCGACCTCGGGCAGGGCATCGGCCTCCGCCTGGGCCTCGGTTTCCTCGGGCGTCCTGATATCGATGATCTTCGCGTTCGGGAAGGCAGCGAAGACCGCTTTCACAATCGGATTTTCCATCGCCGCCGCTTCGGCGGTGATCCGGTCGGCATCGCGCTCCTCGGCGATGGTCGGGCCGCCGCCCTCGGCGACAACAGAAACGCCCCAGCGCACGCCGGTCCAGCTTTGCAGCCTTTGACCGAGCGTCTGCGCAAGATCGGACGGCGCCTCCTCGGTCGGCTGAAACTCAATCCGGCCTGGTGCATAGCGGACAAGCCGCAGATGATTCTCGACCTCGATCAAAAGCTTCACGTCGCGGTTAGAGCGGATCAGCTCCACGACCGCCGGAAAGGTCGCGTAGCGGGCCAGCGCAACTTCCGGCGCTGTCGCAAGCGCCGTCGCAGCACCGCCTGGGCCGGGCGACGAAATGGACGTGGCCCGCGGCGCGCTATGCGTTGCGCCGGTCGACGGCGCGGGGCCGCGTCCCTGCGGAGCGGGCGCGGTAGGTCCGGGTCCATTCGACAGGCGGCGCAGAAGCTGCTCAGGGTCGGGCAATTCCGCGACATGTGTCATGCGGATCACCGCCATTTCGGCGGCCATCATGGCGTTCGGTGCGGCCGCGACCTCTTCCAGCGATTTTAGCAGCATCTGCCAAAGCCGCGTCAGCACGCGCATTGGCAGCGCCTCTGCCATGCCGAGCCCGCGCGCGCGTTCGTCCGGCGGAACGGTCGGGTCGTCGGCGGCCTCCGGCGTGATCTTGATGACGCTGACCCAGTGGGTGATCTCGGCCAGATCGCGCAACACCGCCATCGGGTCGGCCCCGTCGGAATACTGCGCGCCAAGCTCGTTCAAAGCTCCCGCCGCATCACCCCTGAGGATCAGGTCAAAGAGGTCCATGACCCGGCCCCGGTCGGCCAGCCCCAGCATCGCGCGGACCTCATCGGCCGTGGTCTCCCCCGCGCCGTGCGAAATCGCCTGATCGAGCAGCGAGGTCGCGTCGCGCGCCGAGCCTTCCGCCGCCCGCGTGATCAGCGCGAGCGCGTCGTCCGTGATCTCGGCCTTCTCCGCCGTCGCGATCTTGCGCAGAAGCGCGATCATCACCTCGGGCTCGATCCGCCTCAGATCGAAGCGCTGGCAGCGCGACAGCACAGTGACCGGCACCTTGCGGATCTCGGTCGTGGCGAAGATGAACTTCACATGCGCGGGCGGTTCCTCCAGCGTCTTCAGAAGCGCGTTGAACGCGCTCGTCGACAACATGTGGACTTCGTCGATGATGAACACCCTGTAGCGGGCCGAGGCGGCGCGATAGGCCACGCTGTCGATAATCGCGTCACGGATGTTCTGGACACCGGTATTTGAGGCCGCGTCCATCTCGATCACGTCGACATGGCGGCCTTCCATGATGGCAACGCAATGTTCGCACTTGCCGCACGGGTCCGTCGTCGGCCCGCCCGTGCCGTCCTCGCCGACGCAGTTCATCCCCTTGGCGATGATCCGCGCTGTCGTCGTCTTTCCGGTCCCCCTTATGCCCGTCATGATGAAAGCCTGCGCGATCCGGTCGGCAGCGAAGGCGTTCTTCAGCGTGCGCACCATCGCCTCCTGACCGACAAGGTCGGCGAAGGTTTCCGGGCGGTACTTGCGGGCGAGGACCTGGTATCGGGTCCCGGTCGTCTCTGACATGGGCAATCTCGGGATTCGGGATCGGCCGTCAGGTTAGGCCGCGCGTCGGGCGGCGTAAACCGTCACAGGCTCCAAAGCACGACACCGGTCGCGATGGTTGAAAGCGACAGGACCCAGGCGAGCGTTGTCATCCGCGACGGTGGCTGCGCCTCGGCTTCGGCCTCCTGAAGCCGCGCATAGGTCTTGCAGGCCTGATGCCGTGCAGCCCAGAAGACGAGCACCGCCGCCAAGAGGAACATCGACGCGACCAGCTTTGCCGCCCAGGTCGGCTCAAACGCACCGAACACTGCCTTGAGCGCGACCGCCACGCCGACGGAGCCGAGGCCAAGGCCGTTCCAGCTCGCAAACGTGCGCTCGTTGGCCAGAAGCGTCCGATCCCGAGCCAGATCCGTCCGGTATTCGGATTCCGTCTGCTTTTTGCTCATGTCTCCTACCTGATGCAAGCCCGCCCGCCAGCGCGACGGTATGTGACGACGCCTGCCCTTCCCAAGAGCCTTCCTCTCGGGTTTAGATCGCTCGACCTTTGCCCGCGAGGACAACATGACCCCCGATATTATCCTAACCAACGCCCGCATCCTGACAATGGATCCCGGCCGCCCGCGCGCAGAGGCCGTCGCCCTCGGCCGGGAACGGGTCGCCGCCATCGGCGCGCGGGCCGAGATCGAGGCGCTCGCTGGGCCGACGACCGAGACCATCGACTGCGGCGGCGCGACGCTCCTGCCCGGCTTCTTCGAGAGCCACCTGCATCTCGTCCTCGGCGGCGCCGAGCTCGCCCATCTCCAGCTTGGCCATGTCGAGGGCAGGGACGCCATCGCCCGCGCCTTCCGCGATTTCGCGCGCCGCCATCCCGACCGCCCGCTCCTGATGGCGCAGGGCGGGCATTATGCGATGCTCGACCACCCGATGACACGCCACGACCTAGACGCGGTGATCGCCGACCGACCCATCGCCATCGGCGCGCACGACCATCACACCGTCTGGGCCAACACCGCCGCCCTGAAGGCCGCGGGCATCCTCGACGGCGCGAAGATGCCCCACGGCCACGAAGTGGTGATGGGCGACGACGGACGCGCCACCGGCGAACTCAGGGAATTCGAGGCCTTCGCCCCGGTCATCGCGCTCGGCGGCGAAGCGCGGCTCAATCTCGGCATCGCGACGGGGGAGGAGCCCGCCCCCTGGCCCGACGCGGCCGCCCGCGCCATCGACCGGAAAAAGGTCGCCGCCGGGCTCGCCCACGCCGCGAAGCACGGCGTCACCTCGATCGTCAACATGGACGGCAACCGCTACACGCTGGAGCTTCTGAGCGAAATGCGGGAGGCGGGCGAGCTCACCCAACGCGTGAAGGTGCCGTTCCACTTCAAGCCGCATATGGAGCTCTCCGCGCTCGACCGGGCCGAGGCGATGACGCGCGATTTCGACGACGACTGGCTTTGCTCGGGCTTCGTGAAGATGTTCATGGACGGCGTGATCGACTCGGGCACCGCCTTCCGGCTCGACGACTATCCCGGACGTCCCGGTCACCGCTCCGAGCCGCTCTTCCCCGGCCCGCGCTTCAACGAGATCGCGGCCGAGATCGACCGGCGCGGCCTCCAGATCGCCGTCCACGCCATCGGCGACGGCGCGGTCCGGACCACGATCGACGGCTACGAGGCGGCGCGGAAGGCCAACGGCAAGCGCGACAGCCGCCACCGGATCGAGCATATCGAGATGATCGACCCCGCCGACATCCCCCGCCTCGGCGCCCTCGGCATCACCGCCTCGGTCCAGCCGCCGCACGCACCGGGCGCGATGGATTTCGGGCTCTACCCGACGATCGACGTGATCGGCCGGCACCGGCTGAAGGACGCCTATCTCTGCCGGACGCTGGCCGAGGCGGGCGCGCCGCTCGCCTTCGCCTCCGACTGGCCCGTGACCGACATCTCGGTCCTGCGCGGCATCCACGCCGCCCTGACCCGGCCGACCTATGAGGGAGGCACCGACCAGCGCGTGGCCCTGCACGACATCCTCCGCGCCTACACCGCGGGCGGTGCCTGGGCCGCGCACCGGGACCACGTGACGGGCACGCTCAGGCCCGGCCTGGCGGCGGACATCGTCGTGCTGTCGGGCGACATCGAGACAACCCCGGCAGAGGCCGTGGCGGACATGTCGGTCGCGCTCACGATCTGCGGCGGGCGGGTGATCTATCGGGGCGAGGGAAAGGCGGCATGACCGAAGCCGTGGTTGTCCGGATTGCCGGACGAAGTGAGCTTTCGCTGCGGCTGCGCCAATGTCAGGTTCCGGGAATGAGTAAATCGAATTCCCTACGCGATCTTAGAACCGTCACCGGCACGTTCGGGCCAAATCGGTCTATTTGCTTCACGAACTCGGGCGCAGATTTACGTTCAAAATTCCAGATGTAAGAGAGAAATTCTCGATCAGGAAACGGCTCTGGACATCCTTCGGCTATCGCCACCCGTACCGTGCCGTAGTTCTTCACAACGCGTTTTGCAACGCCAAGAATTGCGACAAAACGAGGGACACGCAACCAAATAATCAGTTCCGCCCTTGGCACACGAATGTCAAAAGTTGACGCTCCACTGCCGTCCATAACCCATCTATCTCGCTCCACGAATTCTTGGAGGAGCAGTCTTTGTTCCTCACGATTTCGGACCTGCCATCCGGGGAGCCAGCGCACATCACGGTCGATTGATTGATACTCAAGCGCACAACTCTGAGCCAGTTTGAGTGCCAAGGTAGTCTTCCCGCCACCAGAACACCCAATCACTAGGACACGCTGTGCTTGGCGCAAAATGTCTTGTGCCTCGTTGGGGGGAACATAGTTTGGCATACAGCCTGTCTAACAAGCACGTCGATCCGGCGGTAGAGGCGGTTTCTTCGTTCAAGTGAGCCATTCGGACAGGATGCAGCATCCTGTAAAATGGGCTCGGAGCAGACACACAGCCGCTCGCCGCTACTCCCGTGAGATCCCCCGCGCCCGCTCGACCGCCGCATCGAGCCCTTCGGCGATGACACGCGCGATCCCGGCCTTCTCCATCGCGACCAGCCCGGCCGCCGTCGTCCCGGCATAATCCACCATCGCCCGGACCTGCCCGGCCGGGGTCTCCGCCCCCTTGCCCAGCACCTCGCCGCTCGCGAGGAAGAGTTGCCGCACTGCCCGCTCCGCCACGTCTGGCGCGATCCCGGCGCCCTCGGCGTAGCGGATCATGCCGTCGGCGAAGAGCGCGACGAAGCCCGGCACCGGACCCGTCATCGCGGTGAAGTGGTCGATATGGGCCTCGTCCGCGATCTCGTCGGTCACGCCGCAGGCGCCGAAGATGGCGCGGACGGTCGCGCGGTCGGCCTCGGTCACGCCTTCGCTCGCCACCCAGGGCGAATAGGCGAGACCTTCCCCGGCCGCCGGGCTCGACATGGCCCGGACGATACGGACCGCGCCGGTCAGCCGGGCGAGATCGGCCCGCGTCACCCCGGCCATGACCGAAACCACGAGCCGGTCCGGCGCCGTGATCGCTATATCCTTGGCGTTGGCGGGCGGCACCGACAAGATCACCGTCTCGCAAGCGCCTGAAAGCTCACCGTTGTCGCGCGTGAACCGCACGCCCGGCCACGCGTCGAACCCCGCCGCCTGCCCCGACCGGCTGGATATCCACAGCCGCTCGGGCGCGACGGTCCCCGACATCAGTATGCCCCGTGCGATGGCACCGCCGAGTTGGCCGTTACCGCCGATGATGCCGATCGGTCCCTGCGCGCTCATCGCCCCTTCCTCTCGATCTGCCCCATGCGGATCTGGCGCAGCACTTCGACCAGCATCGCCGTCAGAAGCCCCATGCTCAATAACCCGTTCGCAGCCGCCATGCCCCCAAGGAGCCGCCAGTCCTGCGGCAGGAGGATGTCGCCGAAACCGAGCGTCGTGAAGGCAACGAGCGAAAAGTAAACCGACGCCTCCATCGTCACGAAGATGCCGAGCGCCCGGAGCGCCACCGCCCAGATCCAGACCCCTGCCGTCACCATCGCCAGCACCCACATCACCGAGATCGACAGCACAAGCGTCAGTTTCGGGCGGTGCGGCTCGCGCAAGAGCCAGGGCCTGGTGCGCACGAACAGGACTTCCAGCGCCCAGAAGGCCAGTCCCGAGACCAGGATGGACAGAAGTATCAAAATGGTGCCCAGCAAAATCTGAACGAACATCGGGCTCTCCTTTCCGCGGCGGCCTGCGCGCCCGAGCCTCCTGCCGGGCACATGCCTGCCATACGTTTTGCCGACAGTTTGCAGATATCGCGCCGACTGCCGCAACCCGCGCAATCTGGACACCGTGCCGCGCCTCGCCTATCTCATGCCGGCCATGGCCGAGAAAACCAACCCGAACTACAAGGTGATCGCCGAAAACCGCCGCGCGCGGTTCGATTACTTCGTCGAGAGCGATCTCGAGGTCGGAATCGTGCTGAGCGGGTCGGAGGTGAAGTCGCTGAGGACCGGCCAGTCCAACATCGCCGACAGCTACGCCTCGGTCGAGGACGGGGAGTTGTGGCTGATCAACGGCTACATCGCACCCTACAAGCAGGCCGGAATCTTCGGGCATGAAGAACGCCGCAGGCGCAAGCTTCTGGTCTCGAAGAAGGAGTTGTCCCGGCTTTGGCAGGCCGTGGGGCGCGAGGGCATGACGCTCGTTCCCTTAGTCATGTATTTCAATCACAAGGGCATCGTGAAGCTGAAGATCGGCATCGCGAAAGGCAAGAAGGTCACCGATAAGCGCCAGACGGAAGCGAAGCGCGACTGGAACCGCCAGAAGCAGCGGCTTCTGAAGCAGGGCTGACGAGCGCCGGAAAGCGGGCCTTGCGTCCCTCTTTGCACTGCCGGATAAGGGATATCAGTCAAGCAGGGGGGCGGCCATGCCAGAGGACGATCCGACAACACTGGTTTCCACCGACTGGCTAGAGGCACATCTGAAGGATCCCGATATCCGGATCCTCGATGCATCGTGGTACCTGCCCGATGCCGGACGAGACGCGAAGGCGGAATACGACGACGCCCACATCCCCGGCGCGCGATTCTTCGACATCGACGAGATTTCCGACCAGCGCTCGCCCCTTCCGCATATGGCGCCGCCGCCCGAGAAGTTCATCAGCCGGATGCGCGCGATGGGCGTGGGCGACGGTCATCAGGTCGTCGTCTATGACGGCGCGGGCCTCTTCTCGGCCGCCCGCGTGTGGTGGCTGTTCCGGCTCATGGGCAAGACGGACGTCGCCGTGCTCGACGGCGGCTTTCCGAAATGGCGGGCCGAGGGGCGGCCGGTCGAGGACATGCCCCCCGTCCTGCGCGACCGCCACATCACGGTGCAGCGCCAGGCGCATCTCGTGAAGGACGTGACCCAGGTCGCCGCAGCCGCGAAGCTGGGCAATCACGTCATCATCGACGCGCGCAGCCCTACCCGGTTCAAGGGCGACGAGGAGGAGCCGCGCGAAGGGCTGCGGTCCGGCCACATTCCCGGTTCCGTCAGCCTTCACTACCGCAACCTGCTGAACGCAGACGGCACAATGAAGTCCGTCGACGAGATTCGCTCAGCGTTCGGCGCCGCGGGCGCTGACCTGTCGCGGCCCGCGATCACGACCTGCGGCTCCGGCGTGACGGCCGCGATTCTGAACCTCGCGCTCGAGCGGCTCGGCAAGCGCGACCACGCGCTCTACGACGGTTCCTGGTCAGAATGGGGGATGTATGGCGATCTGAAGATCGCCACCGGATAACAGGAGCTACGCCATGCTGGGCAATCTCAAGCCGCAACCCGCCGACAAGATCCTGCAACTCATGGGCCAGTTCCGGGCCGATCCGCGCGAGGACAAGATCGACCTCGGCGTCGGTGTCTACAAGAGCGCCGACGGTGTGACCCCCGTGATGCGCGCGGTCAAGGCGGCCGAGAAGCAGCTGTGGGAAACGGAGACCACCAAAAGCTACACCGGGCTTGCGGGCGATCCTGCCTTTAACGCCGCGATGGCGACGCTGGTCCTCGGCGAGGCGCTCTCCGACCGCCTCTCCTCGGTCGCGACGCCGGGCGGCACCGGCGCCTGCCGGCAGGCCTTCGAACTCATCCGCCTGGCGAACCCCGAAGCCGCCTTGTGGGTCTCGGACCCGACCTGGCCCAATCACCTGTCGATCCTGAACTATCTCAAGATCCCGACGAAGCCTTACCGCTACTTCGACGGCGAGACGCGGGCGGTCGATTTCGACGGCATGATGGCCGATCTGGCCGCTGTCAAGGCGGGCGATGTCGTGCTCTTGCACGGCTGCTGCCACAATCCCACGGGCGCGAATCTAACGCTGCCCGAATGGCGCGCGGTCGCCGATCTTTGCGAGAAGACCGGCGCGATGCCGATGATCGACATCGCCTATCAGGGCTTCGGCGACGGGCTCGACGACGATGCAGCGGGCGTCAGGCTGATCGCAGAACGGCTGCCGGAGGTTTTGATCGCCGCCTCGTGCTCGAAGAACTTCGGCATCTACCGCGAGCGCACCGGCGCGCTCATCGCGCTGTCCGAGCCTGCGAAACGCGAGGTCACGCAAGGCACGCTCGCCTTCCTCAATCGGCAAAACTATTCCTTCCCGCCGGACCACGGCGCGCGGCTCGTCACGATGATTCTCGAAGACCCCGCGCTTCGGGGCGACTGGCAGGCGGAACTTGAGGAGATGCGGCTGGGCATGCTCGGGCTGCGTGAACAGCTCGCAAAGGAGTTGCGGACGCTTTCGGGTTCCGATCGCTTCGGCTTCATCGCCGAGCATCGCGGCATGTTCTCGCGCCTCGGGGCGTCGCCCGAACAGGTGGAACGGCTGAAGTCCGAGCACGGGATCTACATGGTGGGCGATTCACGTCTGAACATCGCGGGGCTGAATGCCAAGTCCGTGCCGGTGCTTGCCAGCGCGATTCTCGACGTCGGCATCTGAAGGTAAAGCGCGAAGGGAAATCGCCAGCCCCCGGAAGCGGTCTAGCTCGTCGGCCGATTCGTGGGCACCCCAGCCATGGAAATAGCCCGGACCACGACGGTCCGGGCCATCTTCTTCATCCCCGGGGGCGATTAGCCTTTGGCGAATTCCGGATAGGCCTCCATACCAAGCTCGGCCATATCGAGACCGTTGATCTCGGTCTCTTCGTCGACGCGGATGCCCAGCGCAGCTTTCAGGGCCATCCAGACCGCTGCCGACACGCCGAAGACGAACACGCCCACGATGATGATCGACATCAGTTGGCCATAGAGCGTCGCATCGGAGTTGGTGAGGACCACTGCGAGCGTGCCCCAGATCCCGCATACGAGGTGCACCGGAATCGCGCCGACAACATCGTCGACCCTGAGCTTGTCGAGCAGCGGGACAGTGAAGACCACAAGCACACCGCCTACCGCTCCGATCAGCGTCGCCGCACCGAGGCTCGGCGTCAGCGGTTCTGCCGTAATGGAGACGAGACCGGCCAGCGCACCGTTCAGCACCATGGTCAGGTCCGGCTTGCCGAAGCGCAGCTGCGAGACGATCAGCGCCGCGATTGCGCCACCGGCCGCCGCCGTGTTCGTGTTGGCGAAGATGCGGCTGATGTCTGCGACGTTGCCTGCGGTGTCCATGTAGAGCTGCGAGCCGCCGTTGAAGCCGAACCAGCCGAGCCACAGGATGAACGTACCGAGCGTCGCGAGCGCCAGATTGGAGCCGGGGATCGGATTCACGCGGCCATCCTTGTATTTGCCCAGACGCGGCCCGAGGATGAGCGCACCGGCGAGCGCCGCCCAGCCACCAACCGAGTGGACAACCGTCGAACCAGCGAAGTCGAGGAACCCGAAGTTCGCATCAAGAAAGCCGCCACCCCATTTCCAGGATGCCTGGATCGGGTAGATGAGACCTGTCAGAACCATGGTGAAGATCAGGAACGGCCAGAGCTTGATGCGCTCCGCCAACGTGCCCGAAACGATTGACGCGGTCGTCGCGCAGAACATCAGCTGGAAGAAAAAGTCCGAACCGACCGAGGCGTAGGTGAGGTCGGTTTCGGTTTCGGCCAATCCGACCGGCTCCATTGACGCTGTCGAGAATGCGCCGAGCACGTTGGTGATCGTCCAGCCGTCGCCCGGATACATCAGGTTATAGCCGACCACGTAGTACATGATCGCAGCGATCGCGAAGAGCGCGACGTTTTTCGTCAGTTGCATTGTCACGTTCTTCTGGCGCACGAGCCCCGCTTCGAGCATCGAAAATCCTGCGGCCATCCACATCACCAGAAAGCCGGTGACGAGGAACATGAAGGTTGTGAAGATGTAGCCGATCTCATCGTTTGGCGGGGTCGTGTCGGCCGCGGCCTCCTGACTCAAGGCCGGCAGCGCGGCCAGTGCCGTCAGTCCGGCAATTCCCAGGATTCTTGTCAGTTTCATTGCATTCTTCCCTTGCATTCCCACATCTGCCCCGATCACAGCGCGTCCTCTCCGGTCTCACCCGTCCGCACGCGAACGACCTCTTTCAGGTCGAGCACGAAGATTTTGCCGTCGCCGATCTTGTCGGTGCGCGCGACCTTCTGGATGGTTTCGACCACCGGCTCGGCCAAGGCCTCCGTCACCGCGATCTCGATTTTCACTTTCGGCACGAAATTCACCGCGTATTCGGCGCCGCGATAGATTTCCGTATGCCCAGACTGGGCGCCGAACCCCTTGATTTCGCTGACCATCATGCCGCGCACGCCAATTTCGGTCAGCGCGGCACGCACCTCTTCGAGCTTGTAGGGCTTGATCGCCGCCATGATGTATTTCACGTCCCACTCCTTCTTAACGCCTTTGGAATCAGGCTCGCGAGGAGGGTTGTGTGCTGCGGCGCAGCGATACAAGACGACGGGCCCTGTCTGCTCAGGTGCAGGCGTCGTTCGGCTCGATAGTTTGCACTTTTTTGCGGCAGTGCTTAATATTTGTGCGTTCAGTGAAGCTATTCGTGATCCGCGATGGCTCCACATTCCCCGGGTAAGGGGCTATGTTGACCAAAACAACGCAGGCACGGATTTCATCCTCATGAGCGGATCGGGTGGCAGAAAACCCCCTCTCGTCGCGGAGCGACGTTTCACGGCAGCAGAGCCGGCCAAGGCGAAGCGGCGCAAGCCACAGTCGCCCAAGCCGAAACGCCGGAAGGCGACGCCGAAGCGGAGTCGGGCGAGCTGGCCGATCCGGCTGGTCACGGGTTTCGTGAGCCTTGTCTGGCGAATTGCCTGGGGCTTCGGTTGGCGACTCGCGGCGATGGGCGCGATCGTGCTGGGTCTTGCGACGTTCTACTTCTATGCGCAGCTTCCGCCGCTCGAAACGCTCATCGACGCCCGCACCAAGGGGTCGGTGACGCTGCTCGACCGCGACGGGCGCGTATTCGCGTGGCGCGGAGAGACCTTCGGCGGACAGATCACGGCGGACACCGTCTCGCCGCATCTGAAGAACGCGATCATCGCGACCGAAGACAAGCGCTATTACACGCATCTCGGCATCAGCCCGCGCGGCATCGCGAGCGCGATCAGGATCAACCTTCGCGAGGGGCGAGGCCCGTTCGAAGGCAACGGCGGCTCGACCATCACCCAGCAGGTGGCGAAACTCATTTGTCTCGGCGAGCCCTACGATCCGAAAACGTGGAAGAGCGAGGCCGACTACGAGGCCGACTGCCGCGTCACCTCGAAGTGGCGCAAGATCAAGGAGGTGCCCTTCTCCTTCGCGATGGAGGCGAAGTACGGCAAGGACAGTGTTCTGACACTCTATCTCAACCGTGCCTATCTCGGGGCGGGAGCGCGCGGGTTCGAAGCGGCGAGCCAGCGCTATTTCGGCAAGTCCGCGAACGAGGTCAACGCGGGCGAGGCGGCGATGCTCGCGGGGCTTTTGAAGGCGCCGACGCGCTACGCGCCCACGGCCGATCTTGAACGTTCGCAGGCACGCGCCTCCGTCGTGCTCAGTCTGATGCGCGATCAGGGCTATCTGACGGATACGCAGTATCGTGAGTCGCTCGACAAGCCGGCGCAACTGTCGCCGGCGGCCGAGGCCAAGGCGGGCGGGTATTTCGCCGACTGGGTGATGGACTCGGGTCCAGCATTTCTGACGCAAGACACAACAGAGGACGTCGTCATCCACACGACGCTGGACCAGCGTATCCAGAAGCAGGCGGAAGAAGCGCTCGCCTATGTCTTCGACACCAAGGTCAAGGCAGATTCGAAAGCGCAGGCGGCGATCGTCGTGATGTCCGCCGACGGCGCCGTTCGCGCGATGGTCGGCGGGCGCAAGACCAAGGTCGCGGGCGCCTTCAACCGCGCGACCCAGGCGCTCAGGCAGACCGGCTCGACCTTCAAGCCCTTCGTCTATGCCGCCGCCCTCGACATGGGCTACACGATGAACTCCCTCGTTGAAGACGCGCCGGTCACGCTTTACGTCAAGGGATCGGGCGAGTGGTCGCCAAAGAACTACGATCCCGGCTACCGCGGCTACATCCCGCTGAGTGACGCGCTCGCAAATTCCGTCAACACCGCTACGGTGCGGGTCAGCCAGGCGGTCGGCCTTGAGGCTGTGCGCCAGGTCGCCTCCGATTTCGGCATTCAGTCAGACCTAGCTGCCGGACCGGCGATAGCCCTCGGCGCGTCTGAATCCACCCTCCTCGAGATGACCGGCGCCTATGCCGGGATACTGAATGGCGGATCCTCGGTCCGGCCCTACGGACTGATCGAACTGCGCATTCAGGGCGATGACACTCCGCTGATCGGTCAGGAAGGCGGCATGGGCGAGCGTGTGATCTCGAACGATGCAGCGCGACAACTCGTCTACATGATGAGCCAGGTGGTCGAGCGCGGCACCGGGCGGCGCGCGCGGCTTGAGGACCGCCCGGTGGCGGGCAAGACCGGTACAACGCAGGGCGCGCGGGACGCCTGGTTCATCGGTTTCACGGGCAACTACGTGACCGGGGTGTGGATGGGCAACGACGACAATACACCCCTGACGGGCGTGACGGGGGGTGGGCTGCCGACAGAGATCTGGCATGAAGTCATGGCACGGGTTGAGCGGGATCAGCCTGTAACGCCCTTGCCCATGACACGACCGGAAGAACTGCCAGCGCCCCAGTGGGAGGGGCAGAGCTACGAGACCGGCCCGCTCGCTCAGACGGAAAACCCGCTGCCGCAGCCGCAACGGACTCAGCCGCAAGGCCGCGATCCTGCTGAGCAGCTTCTCTTGAACGTGCTCGGCGCGATCTTGGGGAACCGGAACTAGGCGTCGGTCTCGGCGAATGACAGACGCCTCTATCCGGCGCGACGAAGGTCGGCCGCAAGCGCCGAGATGTCCCCACGCCGGCGGTCGAGCATCGCGGTGATCTCTGTACGTTCGGCGGCGAGCATGTTCACGCCCTCGATGATGATGTTGAAGAAGAGCCGCTTGCCGGATTTCTCGAAGACGTGCCAATCCACGCGAAACGGTGACTGGCCCCGCAGATGCGCAACCGAACGCACCTCGAAGAAGCTCTTCAGCGGGCGCGCGTCCTTCACCTCGATCCGGCCGCCGATGAACTCACGGAACCGGCGGCCGTATTTGCGGGCGATGTATCCCTGAAACGCCTTGATGTAAGCGGCAAGCTCGGCACTGCCGGCGCTGCGGCCGGCGGGACCAAGCGAGCTTTGCGCAATGAAGCGGACATCGGCGTAGCGCGCAAATATCCGCTCGAAATCTTTGTACATCGCACCTTCGGACTTGCCGGAATTGATGACCGTGTTGACCTCGTCCACAAGCCGTCCGACGAGCGCCTGCGCATCATTGACGTTAAAGGCGAATGCCGCGCCGGGCAGAACTGCGGCGGCGGAAGTGGCGGCGATGAAGCGGCGGCGGGTCAGGCTATTGTCCATAGGGATCCTCGAACGGGTCAAATACGTCGGCCTCGATGCCAAGTTCAAAGTCGCGGTTCTGCAAATAGAGCAGTCGCATCTGTGCATAGCTGTCGGCGCTTTCGTAGAGGATCGAGTCCACCGTGTCGCTGAATCTCTGGCGATCCGCTATTTTGCCGCCAAGCTTGGCCGCCGCGATATAGTAGGTCTCCGGCTCTCCGACAACTGCCCCGACAGGGTCGAGGAACACATCGACCACCTTGCCGGCGAGGTCCCGCTCGGTCGTGGGGCCGGCAACGGGGAGAACGAGGAAGGCGCCTTCGGGCGCCCCCCAGACATGCAGCGTCTCGCCGAAATCGGTATCTTCTGCGTCGATTCCCATGGCGGTCGCGGGGTCGAAGATGCCCGCAATCCCGATCGTGGAATTGATCGCGAAGCGGAACGTATTGCGCAGGGCCGGCGCGGGCCTCCCCTGAAGGACCGAGTTGACCACCGCACCGGGCATCGACAGGTTGTCCGCCACGTTGCCGAGTCCCTCGGCAACCGGCTGGGGCAGCAGGCGTTTCTTGTCCGGCTTGCCGCCGCCGAAAAGCGTGCGATCAAGCGACACATTCTCCGCATGCACGGCGCGATTCTGTTCCTCGAACGGGTCATTGAATTCCGCGCCGGGCTCCGGGGCCGTACAGGCAGCGAGCACGCAGAGCACCGTCGGGACGAAAAATGCCCGCAGGCGGATATCAAAAGGCGCCAATGGATTTCTCAACATTTTGTTTCTATCTTTCCGCGAAAATCGTGACTCTGGCACGCGGCCACGCACGACTTTCGCACCCGAAGGCCCTCAAGGCTTAAAAGCCAAGGGCTCCGGGCGCAAGTCGCGAAGCCGAAAGCGGTGGACCGGGGCGCGGCATCGGCGGATATACGTCCGGGGCAGGAGAGAGCGGATGGATCAGCGGCAAATTCGACTTGGGCAGGAGGAACTGCGGTCGGCGCGTAGTGCGAACAGGCGCCTGTTCTGGTCGGTCGGGCTCTTTTCGGCCTTCGTCAACCTGCTGATGCTGACCGGGCCGATCTTCATGCTTCAGGTCTACGACCGCGTGCTCGGCAGTCGGTCGGAAGAAACCCTGCTCGCGCTCTTCGTGCTCGTGGCCTTCCTCTTCCTGATGATGGGCCTTCTCGATCTGGCGCGAGGGCGCGTGATGTCACGCCTCGCGGCACGTTTCGCCTCGGCGCTCGAGGCACGCGTCTTCTCCGCCTCGCTCGCGCGCAGCGCTGTGCGACCGGACGATCCGCTCGCTTCAGTCGGGCTTAGGGATCTCGAGGCGATCCGTCAGTTCCTCGCAGCGCCTGTCTTCCTTTCCATCTTCGACATGCCTTGGGCACCGGTGTTCCTCACCGCGGTCTTCATATTTCACCCCTGGCTCGGCTGGCTCGCGCTCGCGGGCGGGGCGGTGCTGGTAGTGGTGACGGCACTGAACCAGCAAGCCACGCGCCGCGCCGTTCTAAGCGCGCAAGAGGCGGGACAGCGGGCCGAACGCATGGCGGACCAGCTGCGCGACGAGGCCGACCTGGTGCAAAGTCTGGGCATGGGCGGCGCGAGCTTCACGCGCTGGGGCACTGCGCGGCGCCGGGCGGTGGCCCAAGCACTCACTGCAGCCGACAGTTCCGGCGTCTACTCGGTCTTTTCCAAGACCTTCCGGCTGTTCTTGCAGTCGGCGATGCTGGCGGCCGGGGCGTATTTCGTGCTTCAGGGAGAGCTTACACCGGGCGCGATGATCGCCGCCTCGATCCTGATGGGGCGCGCGCTTGCGCCGGTCGAGCTGGCGATCGGCGGCTGGGCGATCGTGCAGCGCGCGCAGGAAGGCTGGCATAGGCTCGCCGCTCTACTCGGCACGGTGCCCGCCCCGGCGGAGCGCACCGCCCTGCCCCGGCCGCGCGCGGTTCTCGAGGCGAACCAGCTCACCGTCGTGCCACCCGGCCAGTCGCAAGCCGCGCTGCGGATGGTCTCGTTCCGGCTGGAGCCGGGCCAGGCGCTCGGCGTCATCGGCCCGTCGGGCGCGGGCAAGTCGACGCTGGCGCGCGCGCTCACCGGGCTGTGGCGGCCGGCGGGCGGGTGGATCAGGCTCGACGGCGCGACGCTGGACCAGTACGATCCCGACCGGCTTGGACAGTACATCGGCTACCTGCCGCAACGCGTGACGCTCTTCGACGGCACCATCGCGGAAAACATCGCCCGGCTGTCCCCCGAACCCGACGACGCGGCGGTGATTGCGGCGGCGCGCAAGGCCGACGCGCACCAGATGATCCTCGACTTGCCTGACGGCTACGACACTCGGGTCAGCCAGGCCGGAGGGCGGCTGTCGGGCGGGCAGATCCAGCGCATCGGCCTCGCGCGGGCGCTCTACGGCGACCCGGTGATCCTCGTGCTCGACGAGCCCAACTCGAACCTCGACAACGACGGCTCGATGGCGCTGAACGCCGCGATCCGCGAGGTCAAGGCGGCGGGTGGCGCGGTGCTGATCATGGCGCACCGGCCTGCGGCGATCCAGGAATGCGACTTTCTGATGATGCTCGACTGCGGCGTCAGACGCGCCTTCGGGCCGCGTGACGAGGTGCTGAAATCCATGGTGAAAAACGCGGCCGAAATCGTGCGGGCGCCCGGACCCGGAGGTGTGACGTGACCGAGCACGAGAAAACCCCTTCTGCCCGCGGGCCGCTCTTGCTCGGCGCGGTCGCGCTGGCGCTACTCGTCGGCGGCTTCGGGTTCTGGTCCGTCACGACCGAGATCGCCGGTGCCGTCGTCGCGCCTGGTCAGGTCGAGGTCGAGCAGAACCGTCAAGTCGTGCAGCATCCCGACGGCGGTGTCGTGGCCGACATCCTGGTCAAGGACGGCGACCTCGTGGAGGCGGGCACCCCGCTCATCCGGCTTGACGGCACGCTCCTGCGCTCCGAACTCGCCATCGTCGAGGGTCAGTTTTTCGAGATCCTCGCGCGGCGCGGCCGACTGGAGGCAGAGCGCGACGATGCCGAAGCGATCACCTTTCCCGCCGAACTCGCCGACTTCGCTGCGGACCGGTCCGAGATCGCCGCCCTGATGGCCGGACAGGAGCGGCTTTTCGCCGCGCGCGCCGAGACGGAGGCGAATGAGCTTGACCAGCTGGCTCGCCGGCGCGGCCAGATCGCGAGCCAGATTGCCGGGATCGCTGCCCAGCGCGAGGCTTCGGACAGCCAGATCGCGCTGATTGACGAGGAACTCGCCGATCTCAAGAGCCTCCTCGATCGGGGCCTCACCCAAGCCGGCCGCGTGCTCGCGCTTGAACGTGAGCGGGCGCGGCTTGCCGGCGCCGCCGGCGAGTTGGACGCCGCGCGCGCCGAGGCGGAGGGGCGCGTGACCGAGATCGAAATAGAGATCCTGAAGCGCGGCAGTACCCGGCGCGAAGACGCGAACGCGCAGCTTCGCGACCTCGGCTACCGGGAACTGGAACTTGCCGAGCGCCGACGTGCGCTGATCGAGCAGATCGAGCGGCTGGAAATTCGCGCGCCCGTCGCGGGCGTCGTGCATGCGCTTCAGGTCACGACGCCGCGCTCGGTGATCCGCGCCGCCGACCCCGTTCTTTTCCTCGTCCCGCAGGACCGACCGCTGGTCATCGCCGCCCGGATCGCGCCAATCCATATCGACGAGGTCCAGATCGGCCAGGACGTCGCATTGCGCTTCTCCGCGCTCGACACCCGCACGACGCCCGAGTTGTTCGGCCAGGTCTCGCGCGTTTCCGCCGACGCGCTGACGGACGAGGCGAGCCAGTCAAGCTTCTACCGCGCCGAGGTGGTTCTGACCGCCGAGGAGCTCGACAAGCTTGGCGACCGCGCGATCCTGCCGGGAATGCCGGTCGAGGTCTTCATCCGGACCGGCGAGCGCACGCCGCTCGCCTATCTCGTCAGGCCGCTGGCGGAATATTTCAACCGTGCCTTCCGCGAGAGCTGACATCGTCATCCGGCCGGCGCGGGTGGAGGAACTGGCCAATCTCTCGGCGCTTTGCCTGCGCTCGAAGGCGCTTTGGGGCTATGACGATTCGTTCATCGAGGCGTGCCGGGCAGAGTTGACTCTCACGGCGGCAGACCTCGCCGCGACCCACGTGCGCGTCGCGGTCGCGGACGGCGTGCCCGTCGGTTTCGTGCAGATCGCGGGCAAATCCATGGAAAAGCTCTTCGTCGAGCCGTCCCGGATCGGCAATGGCGTCGGGCGGGCGCTTTTCGACGCGGCGCTGGCCCTCGCGCGCGCAGCGGGCATGACGGAACTGGTGATCGAAGCCGATCCTTACGCCGTCGACTTCTACGAACGCATGGGCGCGCGCCACGCCGGAAATGTGCCGTCGGGCAGCATCCCGGGCCGCTTCCTGCCACGGCTGGTCGTATCGGTGGGCCGAGGATCGTGACCGGCCTTCCCCGCGGGGAACGACACGGCTAACGTGCGCGCGAATCTGAACCGAGGAGACCTTCACATGGCCGGAAAGATCGACGCACGCCTTTCAGAGCTGGGCATCACCCTGCCCGACGCGCCCGCCCCTGCGGCGAACTACGTGCCTTACGTCCGCTCGGGCGACCTTCTCTTCGTGTCAGGCCAGATTTCGCAAAGCTCCGAAGGCCTCATCAAGGGCAAACTCGGCGACACGATGGATGTGGCCGAAGGCGCCGAAGCGGCGCGGCGCTGCGGGATGAGCCTTCTGGCACAGGCAAAGGCTGCGCTTGGCGGCGATCTGGACCGGGTCGCGAGGGTGGTGAAGCTGACGGGTTTCGTCAACTCAACGCCCGACTTCGCCGACCAGCCTAAGGTGATCAACGGCTGCTCGGACCTGATGGTCGAGGTGCTGGGCGACGCCGGCCGCCATGCCCGCGCCGCGGTCTCGGCGCCCGCCCTGCCGCTTGGCGTCGCGGTAGAGATCGAGGCGGTCTTCGAGGTCGCCTGATGGCGCCCCGGCCCGTGCCACTGCCAGAGGCGTTCCTCACCCGGCCGCTCGCCCATCGCGGACTTCACGACCGGGCGGCGGGCCGGCCGGAAAACTCGCCCGCCGCCTTCCGCGCCGCGATCGCGGCGGGCTACGGCATAGAATGCGACATCCAGCCCTCGGCTGACGGCGTGCCGATGGTCTTTCACGACTACGACCTGAAGCGCCTGACCGGCCGGACGGGACCGATCCGCGGCGTGCGCGCGGCGGACCTCGGCCAGATCCGCCTGATGGACGCGGAGGATGGGATCCCGACGCTCGCCGAGACTCTGGCGCTGGTCGACGGCCGTGTTCCGCTTCTCATCGAAATCAAGGATCAGGACGGCAGGATGGGTCCGAATGTCGGGCTGCTCGAACGCGCTGTGGCGGAGGCGATCCAGGGCTATGCCGGCTCCGTCGCGCTGATGTCATTCAACCCGCACTCGGTGGCCGCCGTGGCCGGGGCGGCCACCGACCGCCCGCGCGGGATCGTCACATCCGCCTACACGGAAGAGGATTGGCCGCTTCTGCCCGCGGCGACGCGCAACCGGCTGCGCGAGATCCCCGACTACCACCTTGTCGGTGCGAGCTTCATTTCCCACGAGGCGGGCGATCTGGCCCGGCCCCGCGTGGCCGAGCTTCGCGCCGAGGGCGCGCAGATCCTCTGCTGGACGATCCGCTCCCCCGAGGCGGAAGTCGAGGCGCGGCGCGTTGCGACGAACGTCACCTTCGAAGGCTATGATGCGGCACTGCCGGGTTGACGTGTCAGGGCCCGCGTTCCCACCTATGACAGGCAGGGAAGGCAGGACATGGACCAGACGACCATCGAAGTGACCATGCTCACCGGGCTCGACGCGATCTCGCCCGACGAGTGGGATTCCTGCGCCTGCCCGGAAGCGGCAATTGGGCGACCTCTTGACCCGTTTACGACGCATCGCTTCCTGCTCGCGCTGGAACGGTCGGGCTCCGTCGGACGGAACACGGGGTGGGAGCCGCACCACCTCGTCGCGCGCGCGGACGGGGAGGCGATCGCGGTCATGCCGCTCTATGCGAAGTCGCACAGCCAGGGGGAGTACATCTTCGACCACGGCTGGGCCGACGCGCTGGAGCGCGCGGGCGGGGCCTATTATCCCAAGCTGCAATCTGCGGTCCCCTTTACACCCGCGACCGGGCGACGCTTTCTTACCCGTCCGGGCTGGGAAGCGGCGGGCCGCGCCGCGCTAGTCCAGGCGATGGTTCAGGTCGCGGCGCAGAACGGGCTCTCGTCCGCGCATGTCACCTTCTGCACCGCCGAGGAAGCCGAGGCGGGCGCGGAAATGGGTCTTCTTCACCGCATGAGCCAGCAATTCCATTGGGAGAATGCGGCCTACAGCTGCTTCGGCGACTTCCTGGCGGCCCTCTCCGCGCGCAAGCGCAAAGCGATCCGGCGCGAACGGCGCGGTGCCGCGGCCTTCGGCGGCGAGATCCGCGCGCTGACCGGCGACGCGCTCTGCGCCGAGCATTGGGACGCGTTCTGGGCCTTCTACCAGGACACGGGCAGCCGCAAGTGGGGACGCCCTTATCTCACCCGCGCCTTCTTCGACGAAGTTCAGGCGACGATGCGCGACGACGTGCTTCTGATCCTCGCCGAGCGCCACAGCCGCCCGGTGGCGGGGGCGCTCAATTTCATCGGCCGCGAGACGCTGTTCGGCCGCTATTGGGGCGCCATCGAGGACCACCCGTTCCTGCATTTCGAATGCTGCTACTACCAAGCGATCGACTATGCGATCACGCATCGACTCTCCCGTGTCGAGGCCGGCGCGCAGGGGGAACACAAGCTGGCGCGCGGCTACCTGCCGGTCGAGACGCATTCGCTGCACTGGATCGGAGAGCCGTCCTTCCGCACCGCCGTCGCACGTTATCTCGAGGCCGAGGCGCGCGCCGTCGGCACGGAGATCGAGGTGCTGATGGAGTATGGCCCGTTCCGCAAGACTTCAGGCGAAGGCTGACGCGCCCATCGGATATTTCCGATCGGATGCATTGAAGTTTCGGTCCTGCGGCGGGAGAATTTCGACCAAGCTGACAACGGCAAGGAGATCTACGATGGCCGCGAGCCTCACGCTCTATTCGAACCCCATGTCGCGCGGCCGAATCGCGCGCTGGATGCTGGAGGAGGTTGGCCAACCCTATGAGGTGCGCTATCTCGACTACGGCGCGCCGATGAAATCGCCCGAATATCTCGCCATCAATCCGATGGGCAAAGTGCCGACGCTCGTTCACGGTGGCCGGATCGTTACCGAATATGCCGCGATCTGCGCCTATCTCGCGGATGCGTTCCCCGAGGCCGGTCTCGCGCCCGCGGACCGGTCGTCGTACTACCGCTGGCTATTCTTCGGTGCGGGGCCATTCGAAGCGACGGTGATCGCAAAGATCTGCGGCTGGATCGTTCCCGACGACAAGCGGGGACAGGTAGGATTCGGCTCCCTTGACGTCGCGCTCGACGCGCTGGAACGGGCGGTGAGCGAGAACCCCTATCTGGCGGGCGACACGTTTTCGGCCGTCGACGTCGCGACCGGCTCGCAGATCGGCTACGGCATGCGCTTCGGCACGATCGGGTCGCGCCCGGCGTTGGAGGCTTATTGGGCGAGGATCAGCGAGCGGCCCGCCCTGAGACGCGCCACCGACGCCGATGACGCGGCGCTTGCAGAACAGAAAGGATGACGAAATGGCCGAGTTGCTGACGGAATCCGAGCGTACGGCCGAGTTGCCGGCGCTTGGCGACACCGGCTGGGCCGCGGTGCCCGACCGCGACGCGATCCGGAAGATACTGAAGTTCAGGAATTTCTCCGAGGCCTGGGGCTTCATGTCGCGCGCGGCCCTACAGGCGGAGAAGCTGAACCATCACCCCGAATGGACGAACGTCTACAACGTCGTGGACGTGACGCTGACCACGCATGACTGCGGCGGGCTTTCGGAACTCGACCTCAAGCTTGCCAAGCGGATGGACAAGATCGCGGGCGAGGCGGAGGTGCAGCGTGACCACGGAGAGCCAGTGACCTGCCTATGCGAGGTTCATGCAGCCGGGAAACGGTCCTGAGTGCGGGCCCGCGCCGCCTGACAGGAAACTTTTCGCCGCGTAAACCATTGACATCCGGGACCGTCAGCCGGCACCGAAAGGTTCAGGTGCGCGCGCCGCAGAGTTGACGGCAAGGGGACAGACATGGAATTCACGAACTGGTCGGAACTGATCACCCAGGATCGCATCGACATGGCGCTGCAGATTGCGCTGAACGTGCTCTACGCGATCCTCATCCTGATCGTCGCGCTTTTCGTCGCGGGCTGGGCGAAACGCCGGGTGCTCGCGATTTCGCATCGCTATCCGAAAATTGACGATACGCTGTTCGGCTTTCTCGGGAGCCTGCTGAAATACGCGATTCTCGCGCTGGCCGGAATATTCATTCTCAACAGGTTCGGCATCCAGACCACCTCGCTCGTCGCGCTGATTGGTGCGGCGGGGCTGGCAATCGGGCTGGCGCTTCAGGGGACGCTGTCGCACATCGCCGCAGGCGTGATGCTGATCCTGTTCCGGCCTTTCAGGACGGGCGACTACGTCGAAGTCGCCGGCACGTCGGGCACGGTCAAGGAGATCACCCTCATCTTTTCCGAGCTCGCGACGCTCGACAACGTCCAGGTCATTGTGCCCAACGGCGACATCTGGTCGAACAAGATTACCAACTACTCAGTGAACCCGACGCGGCGCGTCGATCTGACTTTCGGCGTCGCCTATGACAGCGACCTGAAGAAGGTCGAGCGCGTTCTGCACGACGTGATCGCCTCGGACGAGCGCATCCATGCCGAGCCGGAGCCATTCGTGAAGGTCACCAATCTCGGCGACAGCTCGGTCGATTTCACGGTCCGGGTCTGGGTGGATCGCGGAGACTGGTGGGACACGACCTGCGACCTGAAGCGCGTGGTGAAGGACCGGTTCGACGCCGAAGGCATCGACATTCCGTTTCCGACCCGTCACCTCGTCGGCCCGGCGGCCGAGGCGGCCTAAGGCGCGAACCACCGCAACGCGGATCAGATCGCGGCGAGCATGGACTCGCCGCCCGATGTGTCGCACACGCCGCGACCTTCCTCCACGTGAAGCACCTTGACGACACCGTCCTCGGCACAAAGCGCGTAGCGCTTCGAGCGGTCGAAGAAACCCGACGCCGGAGCCGAGAACGTCATTCCCAGCGCCCGCGTGAACTCCGCCGAGGCATCGCCGAGCATTGTGATGCCCGCGGCGGTCGCCCCGGTCGCCTCGCCCCAGGCATGCATGACGAAAGGATCGTTGACAGCGACGCAGATGATCTCGTCCACCTGCTTCGCGCGAAACGCGTCGGCCGTGCGGATGAAGCTCGGCACGTGGGCCGAGGAACAGGTGCGCGTGAAGGCGCCCGGAAGACCGAAGATGATCACCTTCCGCCCCTTGAGTTTGGCCTCCAGCTCGACCGTCTCTGGCCCGTTCTCGCCTATGGATAGGAGCGTCGCCCCGGGCAGCCGCTCTCCCTCCGAAATCGCCATGTGTCTGATCCTCTCGCGTTGCGTTTTCCCAATGCCACGATATAGGGTCCGCGCGACCATCGGCCAGAGGGAGTTGTGCCATGAGCGGGATCGTCATCGTCGGCGCGGGGCAGGCCGGCGCGTCGCTGGCCGCCAAGCTGCGCTCGCTTGGCTATGACGCGTCGGTGACGCTGATCGGAGAGGAGCCCGCCCCTCCCTACCAGCGCCCGCCGCTGTCCAAGGGCTACCTCCTCGGCGAAATGGAGCTGGATCGGCTCTACCTCCGCGCACCGTCTTTCTGGGACGAGCAGATGGTGACGCTGAAGCTCGGCAACACCGTAACCGCAATCGACCGGACCGCCAGGACGGTGCGCGTCGGTGGAGAGACCATTCCGTACGACCAGTTGGCGCTTACGACCGGCTCGCGCCCGCGCCGCCTTCCGACCGCCATCGGTGGTGAGTTGCCTGGGGTCTACACGGTCCGCACGCTCGCCGATGTCGATGCCATGGCGCCGGAATTCGTGGCAGGCCGAAAGCTTCTGATCGTCGGCGGCGGCTATATCGGGCTTGAAGCCGCGGCGGTGGGTGCGAAGCTCGGCCTCGACGTCACGCTGATCGAGATGGCGCCGCGTATCCTTCAGCGGGTCGCGGCACCGGAAACATCGGACTACTTCCGGAACGTGCACTCTGAGCACGGCGTGAAAATCCTCGAGAACATTGGCCTCGACCGGCTGACCGGAGAGGATCACGTCTCCGGCGCCGTCCTGTCGAACGGGACGGAACTCCAGGTCGATTTCGCCATTGTCGGTGTTGGCATCACGCCCGCGACACTTCTCGCCGAGGAGGCGGGACTCGAGATCGACAATGGGATTCACACGGACGAATTCGGCCGATCCTCCGACCCGAACATCTGGGCGGCCGGCGACTGCGCGTCCTTTCCCTACAAGGGCGGCCGCATCCGTCTCGAAAGCGTCGGCAACGCAATCGACCAGGCCGAAATCGTCGCTGCCAACATGCTCGGCGCAGAGGCGCCCTACGCGGCGCAGCCGTGGTTCTGGTCGGATCAGTATGACGTGAAGCTGCAGATCGCCGGGCTCAACACCGGCTATGACCGGATCGTCACCCGCAAGGCGGACGGCGCTGCGGTCAGCTTCTGGTATTACCGGGGCGGCGACCTCCTCGCGATCGACGCGATGAATGACGCGCGCGCCTACATGATCGGCAAAAGGCTGATCGAAATGGGGAAATCGCCTGATCCAGCCGTCATTGCCGACCCGGAAACCGATCTCAAGCCGCTTCTGAAAGGATGAGGATCATCGGTGGTGAGAAACGCGGGCTGAAACTCGCCGAGGTGGGGCTCGGCGATCAGGCGGCCCAGCTGCGCCCCACCTCTGACCGCGTGCGCGAAGCGATCTTCAATCTTCTGATGAACGGACCCTACGGCAACCCCGTTCAGGGTGCCCGCGTCCTGGACCTCTTTGCTGGCACCGGTGCGCTCGGACTGGAAGCGCTGTCGCGCGGCGCGGCGCGGGTCGCATTTGTCGACGACGGCGCGGCCGCGCGCGCGCTTTTGCAGCGCAACATTGACCTGATGCGCGCGATGGGCGTGATGGATGTCTGGCGCCGCGACGCTACCCGCATGGGTCCGAACCGGGGCCCGGGTTTCGATCTCGTCTTCCTCGACCCGCCTTACGGCCGAGAACTCGGAGAAGCCGCACTCGCATCCTGCGTCGAGGGGCGCTGGCTCACCCCTCGCGCGATGATCGTGTGGGAGGAAAGCGCCGCGCCGGTTCCGCCGGAAGGCTTCGAGCAGCTCGATCAGCGCAAATATGGCGATACCGTCATCACGATCCTGAGGGCGCCCGAATGAGGCCGGCCGCCGTTCTGTTCGACTGCGACGGCGTCCTGGTGGACAGCGAGCCGATGACGGATGTCGTCGTCTCCGCCAATCTCGCGAGATACGGGCTCGATATCCCCGCCGAGCGGGCCGGAGCCCTGTTCATCGGGGGCACGATGGCAAGTGTCGGAGAGACCGCCCGTTCCATGGGGGCGACGCTGCCTGAAAACTGGCTCGACGAGGTCTACGACGAAATCTTCGCCCGCCTCGCCGAGGGCACGCCGCTGATCCCTGGCGTTGCCACGCTTCTCGACGTGCTGGACGGCGCAGCGATTCCCTATGCTGTCGGCTCGAACGGCCCCCACCGGAAGATGGAGATCACGCTCGGCCAGCATCCCGAGGTGCACGCGCGGCTCAGGGGCCGGATCTTCTCGCGCCACGACGTCGCCCGCCCGAAACCGGCGCCTGACCTCTATCTTCACGCCGCCGCCCATCTCGGCGCCGCATCGAGTGAGTGCGTGGTCATCGAAGACAGTCCGACTGGTGCCCGCGCCGCGCGCGCTGCCGGCATGGCCTGCTTCGGCTACGCCCCGAATGGCGGCGGTGCCCGCCTCGAACGGGAGGGCGCCCGCGTGTTCCGGCGCATGGACGACCTGCCGGCGCTTCTCGGCCTCTGATCTTATACTGTTTGCAAATACTCCGGGAGGGCGCGGGAGGTAGCCGCGCGCACGGGGCCGGTTCCCGCCAGCGATCCCGTCACTTGGTCGGAAAGAACCGCCCTGCAGGCGACAGCGTGAAAATCTCGCATCCGTCCGCCGTCACGCCCACCGAATGCTCGAATTGCGCCGAAAGCGACTTGTCGCGCGTAACTGCGGTCCAGTCGTCGGCAAGAACCTTGGTCTCGGGCCGGCCCAAGTTCACCATCGGCTCTATCGTGAAGAACATGCCTTCTTCAAGTCGCGGTCCCGTCCCCTCGCGTCCATAGTGCAAGACGTTGGGCGGGGCGTGGAACACCCGGCCGAGGCCGTGACCGCAGAAATCGCGCACCACGCTCATCCTTTGCAATTCGACATAGGTCTGAATCGCATATCCGATATCGCCGAAAGTGTTGCCGGGCCGAACGGCCTCGATCCCCTTCATCAGCGCGTCATGGGTGACCTCTATCAGCCTGTCAGCCTTGCGCAAAAGCGATCCCGCGACATACATCCGGCTCGTATCGCCATACCAGCCATCGACGACCACGGTCACATCGATGTTGAGGATATCCCCGTCCTTCAGCACTTTCGGCCCCGGGATCCCGTGGCAGACGACGTGGTTCACGGAAATGCAGGACGCATGCTGATAGCCGCGATAGCCGATCGTCGCCGAGCGTGCACCCGCCGCCTCGACCCGGCCGTGGATGAAATCGTCGAGCGCCCCGGTCGTCACCCCGGGCTGGACGAGATCGGCCACCTCGTCGAGGATCTCGGCCGCGAGCCGCCCGGCCGCGTGCATGCCGGCGAAATCCGCCGGCTCGTAGATCCTGATCCCGTCCTTGGTCAGACGGCCGCGCGGGTCATCCACAAAGCTCTCCTTCCGCTCCATACCGAAACTAGATAGTGAAGCTTCGCTGCTTTGGCCAGAGCCGGGGGCTTCCGCCCGGAAGCGTCGCGCCCTATACCGATTTGCGCAGCCAGGGAAGACCGCCATGCCCAACCCCACCGCCGCCATACTGATCGTCGGGGACGAGATCCTGTCGGGCCGCACCCGTGACGCGAACATGCATTACCTCGCCGGCGAACTCGTGCGGATCGGGATCGACCTGAAGGAAGTTCGCATCGTCTCCGACGAGCGGGCGGCGATCGCGGCTGCCGTCAACGCGCTCCGTGCCGCCTGTACCCATGTCTTCACCTCGGGCGGCATCGGCCCGACGCATGACGACATCACCGCCGACGCCGTCGCCGAGGCTTTCGGCGTTTCGCTCGACATCCGCGAGGACGCGCGCGCGATCCTCGCGGCGCATTACGACCGCTCGGGGCTCGAATTCAACGCGGCGCGCAAGCGGATGGCGCGCATGCCCGAAGGCGCGCAGCTGATCGAGAACCCGATTTCCGCCGCGCCCGGCTTCAGCCTGGAAAACGTCCACGTGATGGCCGGCGTGCCGGACATCTTCCGCGCGATGGTCGCCTCGCTCCTGCCCCAGCTGACGGGCGGCAAGCCGCTTTTCAGCCAGACGCTCCGGATCGACCAGGGCGAGGGCGTGATCGCCGGCCCGCTCGGCGCGCTGGCCGAGGAATTCTCCGACCTGAGCATCGGCTCCTACCCGTTCATCGTGAACGGCGTCTACGGCGCGAACATCGTGATCCGGGGAACCGACCCGGCGCGGATCGACGCCGCGATGGCGCGGCTCGCCGCGCTCTTCCCGGACGCGGCCCCATGACGGACCTCTTCGCGGTGGGCGAGGCGACCTGGCCCGCAGCCGCCCAGCACGCCGCGGGCGCGTTTGTCGTGCGCGAGGGCCGAGGCGGCGGCCAGCGCGTCTCCTGCGCCACAGCCGAGGGTTCCTGGAGCGAGACGGACATCGACGCCGCCGAGGCGGTGCACCAGGCGCTCGGCCAGCCGCCCCTCTTCATGATCCGCGCGGATGAGGACGACCTCGACGCCGCGCTTGCCGAACGCGGCTACCGGATCAAGGACCCGGTTCATATCTATTCCGGCCCCTCCGCCTCTCTTGCCGAGCCGCCGCCGAAGCCGATCTCCGCCTTCGCGCTCTGGCCGCCGCTCGCGATGATGCGCGATCTCTGGGCCGAGGGCGGGATCGGACCCGCCCGCCTCGCCGTGATGGAGCGGGCGGAGGCTCCCAAGACCGCGATCCTCGGCCGCGTCCGGGACCGCGCATCGGGCGTCGCCTACGTCGCGATTCACACGGAAACGGCGATGATGCACGCGCTTTACGTGATCCCCGACCAGCGTCGGCAAGGATCCGCGCTCAACATTGTGCGGAAATCCGCCGGGTGGGCGCAACATCATGGGGCGGAACGGTTTTCAGTGCTTGTGACCCAGGCGAATCAGTCGGCAAATGCGCTCTATTCTTCCCTCGGCATGCAGATTGTGGGACACTATCACTACCGCTCAAGACAACCATAAGAGGCAAGCGGAGCAGTTGAAGGACAACGGTGCCAGCCCCACGGCGCTTGATCTTCCCATGGTCAGGCCCCTTCCGGACGCGACCCGGAAGTATTTCGACGTGTGCATGGAGAAGCTCGGCCTCGTGCCCAACGTGCTCAGGGCCTACGCGTTCGACATCGACAAGCTCGACGCCTTCACCGCCTTCTACAACGACCTGATGCTGGCCGACAGCGGGCTCTCGAAGCTCGAACGCGAGATGATCGCCGTCGCGGTCTCGTCGCTCAATCGCTGCTGGTACTGCCAGGTCGCCCACGGCGCCGCGGTGCGCGAACTTTCAGGCGATCCGACGCTGGGCGAAGCGCTCGTGATGAACTGGCGCGTGGCACCCCTGTCGGCGCGCCAGCGGGCGATGCTGGAATTCGCCGAAAAATTGACGCTTTCGTCGTCCAGGGTCGAGGAAAGCGATCGGCAGATTCTCAGGGACGCGGGCTTCGTTGAACGCGACATTTGGGATATCGCCTCGGTCACGGGGTTCTTCAACATGACGAACCGTATTGCATCTGCGACCGCGATGGAGCCCAACCCGGAATATCACGGGAGGCGCCGATGAAATCGCTCGCGCTCGCCCTTCTCATGTGTGTGCCGGCGGCCGCGCTGGCGGCGCCGACGCTCGTCCTGCCTAGGCAGGCCGACCGCACGGCCGAAGAGGCGCGTGCCATGGGCAGCTACGCGCTGCCGATAGGCCCCTGGTCCGACGGGCAGGCCGAGACGGTGGCGACGGAAGGCGAGGTCACGCAAACCGCGTGGCGCATTCGCGGTGCCGATATCACGACGATGGCGCTGATTGCCGAATTGCGCGACCAGCTTATTGCCGAGGGGTTCGATGTGCTCTTCGAATGCGAGACCGACGCGTGCGGCGGCTTCGATTTCCGCTTCTCGACCCGTGTCTTGCCCGAACCCGAGATGCACGTCGATCTGGGCGATTTCCGCTTCCTCTCGGCGCGGCGCGTGGCGGGGCCGGTGCCCGATTATGTCAGCCTGCTCGTCAGCCGGTCGGCCGACAGCGGCTTCGTGCAGATGACCCGCGTGGGAGCTGCGATGGCCAAGCCCGCCGCGCTCGCCAAGCCGGTGCCGGCGTCGGCACGCCCGCCCCTGCCCACCGACGCGGATGGAGTGACGACGGCGCTCAATAACGCCGGCAAGGTCGTGCTTCAGGATCTTGCCTTCGATTCCGGCTCGGCGCGGCTGTCAGAAGGCGACTTCGCCTCGCTCTCCGCGCTTGCCGCGTGGCTCGGCCGCAACCCCGGACGCCGCATCGCGCTAGTCGGCCATACGGATGCGGAAGGCTCGCTCGATGCGAATGTCTCGCTGTCACGCCAGCGCGCGCGGTCCGTGATGGAGCGACTGGTCTCGGCCCATGGCGTCAACCCGGCACAGCTGTCGGCCGACGGCGTCGGTTATCTCAGCCCGATCGCGAGCAATCTCACGCCTGAAGGGCGCACCCGAAACAGAAGGGTCGAGGCGATGATCGCCTCGACCCACTGATAGTCCACTCGTACTTCGTCACTCGTTGAACGGGATTGCCCGTCACCAGTCGTTCGGCCCCTTGTCGGAGAACGACTGCGCGAGGAAGTCGATGAAGGCGCGCACCTTGGGCTGGGTAAATCGGCCCGGCGGGTAGACAGCGTAGATGCCCAACGTCTCGACCGGCAGCTCGGGGATCGCTTCTTCCACAAGGCCTTTGCTCAGCGCATCGGCATAAAGGAAAGATGGCAGATAGGCGATGCCAAGCCCCGAGATCGCGGCGTTGAGAAGCGACTGGCCGTCATTCACGGTCAGCCAGCCTGCCGTCCGGACCTGACGCTTCTCGCCAGAGGGCGCGGTGATCTTCCAGACGTTCCCCGCCGCCTGGTTGGAATAGTGCAACAGCTTGTGCTCGTTCAGGTCATCGATCTTCTGCGGGCGGCCGTATTTCTGGAAATAGCTCGGTGCGCCGACCATCCGTTTGGCAGTCTCGGTCAGCTTACGGGCGCGCAGCGTGGAATCTTCCAGCTCGCCAACACGGATCGCCATGTCGAAGCCTTCCGAGATCAGCTCCACATAGCGGTTGTTGAGCACCATATTCACCGTGATCTCGGGATACTCGAGAAGGAAATCGCCAAGGATCGGCGAGAGCAGGTTCACCCCGAAATCGGTGGCCACGGAAATCCGCAGAAGCCCGGACGGCGCGGATTGCATCGATGTGACCAGCGCGTCGGCCTCTCCGGCATCGTTGAGCACGCGGCGGGCGCGATCGTAATAGGCAAGGCCGATTTCGGTGGGCGATACGCGGCGGGTCGTTCGGTTCAGAAGCCGCGCCCCCAGACGCGCTTCGAGTGATGACACATGTTTGGAGACTGCGGACTTAGAAATCCCCATCTTCTTCGCCGCGTCCGTAAATCCCCCCTGATCTACGACAGTGGCGAAGGCCTCCATCTCTGTGAGTCTATCCATTGTGCACCCGTCAAAAACATTGCCCGCCGCTGACAGGTATCACGACCAATTCGGGCAATATTGCGGAGCTTGCCGGTCAAGACTGGGGTAAAGTCGGGAACCAAAGTGGCAAATAACCGCCGATCGGCGCCAAATGCTTAACAAAGGCTGGTCAAAGCGTTGCGGCGAGGCGTGTGCCCTGGCCGATGGCTCGCTTCGCATCGAGTTCGGCTGCCAGATCCGCGCCTCCGATGATATGAGTGGAAACACCACGCTGGATCAAGATGTCTGCCAGACCGCGTTCGCTTTCCTGGCCGGCACAAAGGACGACGGTATCGGCTTCGATCACTCTCGGCTCCGCACCATCCGGACCGGACGTGACGTGAAGTCCTTCCGAATCAATACGTTCGTAGTTCACACCGGCCAACATCTGCACCCCTTTGGCAGTAAGTGTTGCACGGTGTATCCAGCCCGTCGTCTTGCCGAGCCTGCGTCCGGGCTTCTCCGCCTTGCGCTGCAGAAGCGTCACCTGCCGTGCTGGTTCCTCGGGCTTCGGCGTGCCCAACCCGCCCGGAATCTGCGCCGGATCCGCAACCCCCCACTCGCTGAGCCACTCATCGAGTTCGAGCGTCGGGCTCGTCCCTTTCTGGCTCAGGAACTCCGCGACGTCAAAGCCGATGCCGCCGGCCCCGACGATAGCCGCGCGCGGACCGACCGGCGCGCCTTCGAGGACTTGGACGTAGCTCAGGACGTTGTCACCATCCTGGCCCGGGATGGCCGGATCGCGCGGCCGCACGCCCGTCGCGATCACGACATCATCGAACCCGTCGAGCATGTCGGCCGTAGCCTCCGCACCGAGCCGGACCTCGATGCCGCTCCTCGCGATCATCGTCTCGAACCACTCGACGAACCCGTGAAACTCTTCCTTCCCGGGCACCTGCCGGGCGAGGTTGAGCTGACCGCCGATCCGCTCGGCCCGTTCGAAAAGCGTGACTTGGTGACAGCGTTCTGCCAGCGTCAGCGCCGCCGAAAGTCCGGCCGGCCCCGCGCCCACAACGGCGACGCGCTTGGCTTGCTTTGCCGGCGCGATGACGAGTTCCGTCTCAAAACAGGCGCGCGGATTGACGAGGCAGGTCGAGATCTTGCCCTGGAACGTGTGGTCGAGGCAGGCCTGGTTGCAGGCGATGCAGGGCGCGATCTCGTCCGCCCGCCCCTCGGCCGCCTTCTTCACGAAGTCTGGGTCCGCGAGGAAGGGCCGCGCCATCGAGACCATGTCGGCGCAGCCCTCGGCCAGCACCGCCTCGGCAACGTCCGGCGTGTTGATCCGGTTCGAGGTGATGACCGGCACCCCGACCTCGCCCATGAGCTTCTTCGTCACCCACGCAAAGGCGCGGCGCGGAACGCTAGTCGCGATCGTCGGGATTCGCGCCTCGTGCCAGCCGATCCCGGTGTTCAGGATCGAGGCACCAACCCCCTCTATGGCCTTGGCGAGGGTCACGACCTCGTCCCAGCTCTGCCCATTGGGCACGAGATCGAGAAGCGAAATCCGATAGATGATGATGAAGTCTTCGCCGACTGCTGCGCGCACGCGGCGCACGACCTCGACCGGCAGTCGCATCCGGTTTTCGTGGGACCCGCCCCAACGGTCGGTCCGCTTGTTCGTGTGGGTCACGAGGAATTCGTTGAGGAAATAGCCTTCGGACCCCATCACCTCGACGCCGTCATAGCCCGCTTCCTGCGCCCTCGCCGCAGCGGTCGCGATGTCGGCGACCTGCTTTTCGATCCCGGCCTCGTCAAGCTCCCTCGGCGGGAAGGGGGAGATCGGCGATTTGATCGGCGACGGGGCCACGCAATCCGGTCCATAGGCATAGCGCCCGGCATGGAGGATCTGCATGGCGATCCGTCCGCCGGCATCACGCACGCGGTCGGTGACGACCCGGTGGTTGGCGATGTCCTCAGGCGTGTATAGTCCGGCCGCGCCGGGGAACACGCCGCCCTCGCGGTTCGGCGCCATGCCGCCCGTGACCATCAGCGCCACGCCGCCGCGCGCGCGCGTCGCGTAGAATTCGGCAATGCGGTTCCAGTCCCCGGTCTCTTCGAGATTGGTGTGCATCGACCCCATCAGCACACGGTTCGGAAGCGTCACATGGCCAAGGTCGAGCGGCGCAAGCAGATGGGGATAGGGCGACATGGATGGCTCTCCTCGTTTGTCCGGGAAGATGGGACAAGCGCGCCGCGCGGTCATCCCCAACGTTGCGTCACGGACACGTTCGGGGTGCGTGGGCGCATTAGCGCCATACCGCGGACGGCGAATTCGCGGGCAATGATCTTACTGCCCCGGTTTCTCGGCGCAGTGGCGTCGGAACGCCTTCTTCAGAATGTCGAGCTCGGCGCGCAGCAGACCGATCTCAGCCCTTATGTCCTCTTCGAGCGGCACACCTGCGATGATCGTGAACTGACCGATCCGTGCATTGCTCGCCCCATCGCTGACAAGAAAGGTCTGCACGCCGTCGTTCAATGCCTCGGGGGGGATCGGCACGCGCGCCCGCCAACGGCCCGGCTCGCCGGAAGGCGCGATTTCGGCACCGTCGAGGCGCTGCTCCATGTGCCATATCTCGACTGAGGGCGGCACGTCGCCCTGCGCTTCGATCTCGCCCTCCCAATGCCCTGATCTGATGCCAGACGCGCGCAGTGTTATTCCGCTCATCCCTTCGCCCCTCATATCTCGGCGCGCGGGCGGCGGCTCATCGTGAGGTCGCGCAACGTGATCTGGTTCATCGCTGGCTCGTCAAAGATCAGGTCCAGCCAGGCCCGCTCCACCCGCTTTTCGTTCATCTTGCTGTAGGCGAGGTCGAATTCCACCATCACCTCGTCCGACATCAAGGGCAGTTCCCGCACGATCTGTTCGGTGTTGGGGCCGTGTCGGACGTTCAGGCGGGCGAAGATCTTCTTCGGCCTCTCCATTTCGACGGCCGCGTCGAGGCGGATCACGTGACCAAGCGTAAGCCCCTCGACCGCTTCCCCCGGCAGATTGAGGACGAGGGACAGAAAGGAGCCGTCGAAACCGAACACGTCCATGCGGTAGCTGTAGGGCGCAAGTTCGGCGTCGCGCGGGTTCCGGTACTGGCGCACTGCGAGTTCATTTAGCGGGCAATCGTGGAATATCGTGGCCTCGCTGCCGAATCCGGCGCCGTTCTCGACGCCCGCTATGCCCGCCGGCGCAACCGGATCACGCCAGAGCTCGGGCCGCCACGCCCAGTCGGCCATGAGAGGCTTGCGGACGGCGTTCAGATCGGTCGATGGCAGCGCAAGCTGCTCCTCGGCGACACGCAGCACTTGATCCAGTTCGCGCCTGAGTTCCCGCGCAGAACCGCGCAACTCCCTGAGCCCGTCGGCGTCGAGCCGCGCCGCGCGCTCGGCCATGTCCTGCCATCGCACACGCGTACGCCTCAACAGGAGCCGATCGAGCAATGTGTCAATGTTGTTGCGCATCGCCTGACGCCGCTGCGGATTGGCCACTCGAAGGAAACATCCATGACTTATGGTTTTCTTTGCGGGCGCACGCAAGCCCGAGGCGCCTTAGCCCTGCGCGGCGTTTGCCGCCAGGACGCGCGCGACAAAGGCTTCCAGCACGCGCCGCTTCTCTTGCGTCGGAACGGGCCGATCCTGCAAACCGAGCGCCGACAACGTCACGATGCGTCCGCGCACCTGAAGGATCGCGCGCCAATATTCCGATTCCACCGGCTGCCCGGCAACCGCCGACCTGTCCTGAAGCCGTAGGTAGAGCACGTCGCCACGCGACAAGACCTGAGAGAGTGTCACGTCTTCTGCCCGGCCCGAGCGGCTGAGCGCGGCCCGCCCGGGATCGGAGCGGAAGAAAGCCGCCATCGCGGGCAGGTGCTCCTCGAAAGCACCGTCAGGCGCACCCGGCAGAACGGTCGCGGTCAGAATGGCGGGATATGTCGGCTGCCCGGTCGTGGCCGATCCGGTCAGCGCCGCGCAGGTGCCAAGCAGGACGAAAGCACCAGTAGGGCTGTCGCGGCTCGGGCCCTTGTCGACGCAGTACCCCGTTGGGCCCGCCACCGTGACCGCCCCGCCCGAGACGGCCATAGCGCGCGAAGCGCTCGCCGACAGCATGCCCATTTCGCTCGGCACGCAGGCCGAGAGAGCCGTGAGGGCGGCAAGTACCGCGCCGAGCTTACTGGTCCATGTAAACATGGCGCTCCGCCCTGGCGCCGGGATGAGTGACCGCGCCTTCGCGCGCGCCGCCGACAAGCTGGGCATATTTCCACAGCGCGCCCGAGGCATATTGCGTTTCGCGCGGGCCCTTCCAGTCGGTCTTCCGCTTGGCCAGCTCTTCGTCGGAAAGCGCCACCGACAGCTCGCCCTTGATCGCGTCGAGCGTGATCATGTCGCCGTCCTTCAGAAGCGCGATGGGCCCGCCATGAGCCGCTTCGGGGCCGACATGGCCGACGCAGAAGCCACGCGTCGCGCCCGAGAAGCGGCCATCGGTGATCAGCGCCACCTTCTTGCCCATGCCCTGGCCCGACAGCGCGGCCGTCGTCGCCAGCATCTCGCGCATCCCCGGCCCGCCTGCAGGGCCTTCGTTGCGGATGACGATGACCTCGCCTTCCTTGTAGGCGCGTGCCTTCACGGCCTCGAAGGCGTCCTCCTCGCATTCGAAGACGCGGGCCGGTCCGGAAAAGACCTGCTCCTCGGGCGTCATTCCCGCGACCTTTACGATCGCGCCGTCCGGAGCGAGGTTGCCTCTCAGCCCGACGACACCGCCGGTCTTGGTGATCGGCTTGGCGGCGGGGTAGATCACGCGGCCATCGGCCTCGCGGGTGATCCGATCCAGTTCCTCGCCCATCGACCGGCCGCTCGCCGTGACGCAATCCTCGTGGATCATACCGGCCTTGCGCAGTTCCTTCATCACGACCGGCACCCCGCCGACCTCGTAGAGGTCCTTGGCGACGAATTGTCCGCCCGGCTTCAGATCGACGAAATAGGGCGTGTCGTGGAAGATATCGCAAACATCGAAGAGGTCGAAGTCGATGCCAACCTCGTGCGCGATGGCCGGCAGGTGAAGGCCCGCATTGGTCGAACCGCCGGTGCAGGCGACGACCCGTGCCGCGTTCTCCAGCGCCTTGCGCGTGACGACGTCGCGGGCGCGGATGTTCTTCTCGACCAGCGACATCACCGCCTCGCCCGAGGCCCTGCCGTATTCGTCGCGGCTCTCGTAAGGCGCGGGCGCACCCGAGGAGTTCAGAAGCGCCAGCCCGATCGCCTCGCTGACGCAGGCCATCGTGTTCGCGGTGAACTGGCCGCCGCAGGCACCCGCTGACGGGCAGGCGACGCGCTCCAACACCGCCAGTTCGGCATCCGAGTAGTTCCCGGCCTGATGCTTGCCGACCGCCTCGAACACGTCCTGCACGGTCACGTCCTGACCGTTCAGCCGCCCCGGCAGGATCGACCCGCCATAGATGAAGACCGACGGCACGTTGAGCCGCACCATCGCCATCATCATCCCCGGCAGGCTCTTGTCGCAGCCCGCGAGGCCCACGAGCGCGTCGTAGCAGTGCCCGCGCATCGTCAGCTCGACCGTGTCAGCGATCGCGTCGCGCGACGCGAGCGAGGAGCGCATCCCCTCATGACCCATCGCGATGCCGTCGGTAACGGTGATCGTCGTGAATTCTCGCGGGGTGCCGCCGCCGACCTTCACGCCCTGCTTCACCGCCTGAGCCTGACGATTGAGCGCGATGTTGCAGGGCGCAGCTTCGTTCCAGCAGGTGGCGACGCCGACCCAGGGCTGGTGAATCTCCTCCTCGGAGATTCCCATCGCGTAGAAGTAGGACCGATGCGGTGCCCGGGCGGGCCCTTCCGTCACATGGCGGCTGGGCAGGGCGGTCTTGTCGAAGCGGCGGTTCTTCATGGGGTGCCTCACGTCAAGCTGTCGGCACTGGAATAGGCGAGCACGCTGCAGGACACAAGCCAGCGCAGGATGCGGGGGGCACAACGAAAAGGGCGGCCCGAGCCGCCCGTTATCCGTATTGCGAAAGGTCGCTGGTCAGGCCGACCGCGCCCGGCGACGCCACGCCACCCCGATGCCCAGGGCGCCGAGCGCGCCGCCGAGAAGCGGCAGCGCCGCAGGCAGCGGGACAGGCGCAGGCGCGAAGCTCAGAAGACCGCGGCTCTGCGAGGCGTTGAATCTGGTGTTACCCGCGAGCCTGATCGTGCCGGCACTCGCGCTGAACAGAAAAGCATAGCCCTGCACGAAGTTTCGGCGGCTGCGCGTGATCGTCGTAAGACCGAGCGTATCGAAGGCACTGCCGGTGTAGTTCAGGAACCGGTGCGAACCGTTCAGGTAACCAAGGATCGCCGCGCCGTTCGAAACGACCGTGTTCGCCGCGGTGGTGGCATCGAACGTGTCGCCCACTGCGAAGCGCGTGCCCGCCGGCGACCGGAGGCGCACAAACGCGATGTAGTCGGCGGTGGGTGCGCCGAAGTAGCTTCTTTGCCAGTTGTTCAGGCTGTAGACGCCGTCATTCCTCGTTTGCGAGAATGCCGAAATCTGTGCCGCGCCGGCGGGCCACGCCAGTCCAAGGCAAAGGATCAATGCTGCAACTGAGCGCATTTGTTCATTCCCACATTACACTTGGGGGGACCTATCGCTGCAGAAAGCGGCACAAATAAGTCGTTCAGCGGGCGCTACAGCGTCGGCATCAGGTGCAGGCGCCGCTTCGGTCCGGTTCCGAGCCGGACCGAAGAGTCAGTGCGTCGGGCCGACAGCGCGCAGTGCAGAGGCGGTTCGTCGCGGGCGCGGAGCGTGCAGATGACGGCACCCAAACGAAATGGCCGACCCGCGCCGGCCCTGCACCCGGGTCACGATGTGGCGCTGGCTAGGTCCGCCGCGCCCGGCGTCGCCGCGCAGCTCCGGCACCCAGAATCCCGAGCGCCACGCCGAGAAGCGGCAGAGCGGCAGGAAGCGGCACGGTCGCGGGCGTGAAATCCAGAACGCCGAGGCTTTGCGAGGCGTCGAAGTTCGCGTTGCCCTGGAGCCGGATAGACCCGGCATTGGCGCTGAACAGGAATGCGTAGCCGTCGGCGAAGCTGGGTCCATTGCGCGCGAACGTGGTCAGTCCGAGCCGACCGAACGCATTCCCAGTGTAGTTGAGCCGATTGTTCGTCCCGTTCAGGAAGGCCAGAATCGCGCTGCCGTTCGACGCGACAGAATTCGCCGCCGTTGTCGCGTCGAAGGTGTCACCCGCGAAAAAGCGCCCTCCCTGCGGCGCGCGCACATGGACGAATGCGATGTAGTCGGCGTTCTTCACGCCGAAGAAGTTCTTTTGCCGCTGGTTCAGGCTGTAGACACCGTCGTTCGACGCGCGCGTGAAAGCCGAAACCTGCGCCGCCTCGGCGGGTAACACCAGTCCAAGACAAAAGAGCACTGCCGCAGCTATTCGCATTTTTTTGTGATTCCAACGCGACCCTCAGAACGCTCTATGCTCTCGGAAAGCGGCGCGATTATGTCTGACTGCGGACAGCGCGATGGCGGCACGATTTTCGGCGGCGGCACATTCTGAAGATCGCACCCGGATTGCCGCCGCGACCGCGCGCGGATAGCTTTCCCGACATCATGCTCCGAGCCTATTCCCCGCACGAACGCTATGTCTCTCCTGCCCGCCGGCGCGCCGAGCTCTGGCGGCTCGTCGTTGGGTCGGCGCTGATCATCGCGGTCTATCTCGGCTCGCTCCTATCCTTTCAGGCCTGGCTCACCGCGCGCTACGGAGAGCAGATCGCACACGGCATCGTGCGGCGGATGCTCAGCGGCGACACGCCGGGCGGCGCTTTGATGCTGCTGTTTGGCTTTCTCGGTCTCGCGCTCGGACCCATGGCGGCCGCCCAGCTCATCCACAGGCGCCGGGCGGGCACGCTCTTCGGCCCGTCCTTCGGCGCCGCGGTGCACGACTTTCTTCGGGTGATCGGACCGCTACTGGCGTTTCAGCTGGCGCTTCTGCCATTCGTGCTCGTTTCGGATGCAATCCGCCCCGGTCTCGCGCTGGCCACTTTCCTCGGCTACCTGCCCTTCGCGCTGACCGGCATCCTGATTCAGACAGGGGCCGAGGAATTGGTGTTCCGGGGCTACCTGCAACAGCAATTGGCCGCGCGCTTCAGGACACCGATCCTGTGGATGGGCCTGCCAGCAGTTCTGTTCGCCTGGGGTCACTATCTGCCCGGCGAACACGGCCCGAACGCCGCGCTCATTGCGCTTTGGGCTGCGGTTTTTTCCTGCCTTGCCGCAGACCTGACCGCCCGGACCGGCACGCTCGGCGCCGCGATCGCGTTTCACGCGGCAAATAACGTGGCGGCGTTTCTTCTGGTCGGCCTCGACGGCAACATTGACGGCCTCGCGCTCTGGTCGCTGGCGGTCGATCCGGCCGATCCCGCGGCAATCCGCCCGCTGCTCGCCGCGGACTTTCTTACCATGATCATCGGGTGGCTTCTGGTGCGGCTCAGGCTCCGCGTCTGATTGCATTTCCCCCCCGTCACGACTATTTCGGGAAGCTAACCGGCGGCGCCAACCGTCCTGACCGAAGGCCCCAGCGATGAACTGGATCACGAACTACGTCCGGCCCACCATCAACTCGCTCTTCTCTCGGCGGGAGGTGCCCGACAATCTCTGGTCCAAGTGCCCCGAATGCGGGACGATGCTTTTCCATCGTGAACTGGCCGAAAACCTCAATGTCTGCACCAATTGCGACCACCATCTTGCGATCGCCCCGCGCGAGCGATTCGCCCACCTTTTCGATGGCGGCGTATTCACCGAGGTCAAGGTGCCCGAACCGATCGCCGATCCGCTGCATTTCCGCGATCAGAAAAGGTATCCCGACCGCATGAGGGCGGCTCAGAAGGCGACCGGCGAAAAGGAAGCAATGCTCGTCGCCGAAGGGGAGATCGACCGCACGCCCGTCGTCGTCGCGGCCCAGAACTTCGCGTTCATGGGCGGATCGATGTCGATGTATGTGGGCAATGCCATCATCGCGGGCGCCGAGCGCGCGGTGAAGCACAAACGGCCCTTTGTCCTTTTCTCCGCCGCTGGCGGAGCGCGGATGCAGGAAGGCATCCTCGGTCTGATGCAGATGCCGCGCACGACCATTGCGGTCGAGATGGTGCGCGATGCAGGCCTGCCCTACGTCGTGGTCCTCACCCATCCGACGACCGGCGGCGTAACGGCCTCCTACGCGATGCTGGGCGATGTACAACTCGCCGAACCCAACGCGCTCATCGGCTTTGCGGGCGCCCGCGTGATCGAACAGACGATCCGCGAGAAGCTGCCCGAAGGCTTCCAGCGCTCGGAATACCTCTTAGATCACGGCATGCTGGACCGCGTCACGCACCGCAAGGATTTGAAGCAAGAGCTCGTAACGATCCTGCGCATGCTCACGCGCCAGCCGCCCGCGGTGAAGGGCGACCTGCCGAAGCCGGACGACGGTGCCAAGCCGGAAGCGAAGGCCGATGCGAAGCCGGACGCGAAACCGGGCGAAAAGATGGACACCGCCGCCAAGGAGGCGTCGGGCGCGAAATAGCCGCCGCCCCGCCAATTATTTGGTGCGGGGACCGGTCCGACCGAACTCCACTGCCGACCACTCAGCGCTGCGAGACCGCCATGTCCAAGGGTTCCGACCTGATCCTGTCGCGCATGATGGCGCTTCACCCGAAGATCATCGACCTGACGCTCGACCGGGTCTGGCGGCTCCTGGAGGCGCTCGGCCATCCCGAACGCGCCCTGCCGCCGGTGATCCACATCGCGGGCACGAACGGCAAGGGCTCGACCCAGGCGATGATCCGCGCGGGTCTCGAGGCGAAGGGGGAACGCGTCCACGCCTACACATCGCCCCACCTCGCCCGCTTTCACGAGCGGATCCGGCTGGCCGGAGAGCTGATCTCCGAGGACCGCCTGACCGATATCCTGGCCGAGTGCGAAGCGGCGAACGGCGGTATCCCGATCACCTATTTCGAGATCACGACCTGCGCCGCGCTGCTTGCCTTCGCGCGGACCGAGGCCGACTGGACGCTTCTCGAAGTCGGCCTCGGCGGGCGGCTCGACGCGACCAATGTTGTCGACCGGCCCGCGCTCACGATCATCACCCCCGTCTCGCTCGACCACCAGCAGTATCTGGGCGACACGCTGCCCGAGATCGCAGGCGAGAAGGCCGGGATCATCAAGCGCGGCGTGCCCTGTATCGTCGGCCCGCAGGAAGACGACGGGCTCGAGGTGATCGAGGCGAAGGCCGCGAGGCTCGGCGCGCCGCTCCTCGTCCACGGCCAGCATTGGCGGGCATGGGAAGAACGCGGGCGGCTCATCTTCCAGGACGAAACCGGTCTCCTGGACCTGCCGCTGCCAAATCTGCCCGGCCCGCATCAGATCGACAATGCGGGCGCCGCGCTCGCCGCCCTCCGTCATCTCGGAGCCGACGAGGCCGCTTGCGAGGCCGCCGTCACGACAGCCTACTGGCCGGCCCGCATGCAGCGGCTTACCCATGGCCCGCTGGTCGAGGCGGCCGGGTCGTGCGAACTCTGGCTTGACGGAGGCCACAATCCGGCGGCGGGACGCATGCTGGCCGGCACGATTGCGACAATGCCGCCGAAGCCCACCCATCTTGTCGTCGGCATGCTGAACACCAAGGACATCGGCGGCTATCTCCGCCCGCTGGCCGAACACGCGACATCGCTCACCGCCGTCTCGATCCCCGGCGAGGCCGCGACGTTGACGGCCGAGCAGACGCAAGAGGCCGCGGCCCGCGCCGGCATCGCCGCCGCTCTGGCCGAAAGCGTGGTCGCGGCCATCCGGACCGTCGCAGCGAACGACCCCGGCGCGCGCATACTCATCTGCGGGTCGCTCTACCTCGCGGGCGGCGTGCTGCGTGAGAACGGCTGACGGACAGCACGCAAACGAAAGGGCCCGCGCATGGCGAGCCCCTCCAAATTTCTTGCGTTCGGTTCAGCGGTCGAGGAACCGCCGCGCGCTCGGCATGATCTGCATCAGCACGTAGTAGGCGATACCGGCGGGCAAGAGGCTCGCGTACCACGACACGCCCGAGAAGGTCAGCGCGGTCACGACCCCGAAGCCCATCGCGAAGACGGCCGCCCAGTTGACGCCGCTGTAGGGACCTTCCGGATCGTAGAGCTTGTCGAGATCCAGAACCTGCCTGCGCAGCACGAAGTAGTCCACGACGAGGATCGCGAAGATCGGGCCGAGGAAGGCGGAATAGGTCTGGATGAAGAGGCTCAGACCGGCCGCCGATTCGTCCTTCACGAGTTCCCACGGGAAGGTCGCGAAGGCGAGAAGACCGACGATCACCGCCGAGGTCTTGAAGTTTATCTTGAACACGTCCATCAGCGCGTACGCGGGCGGGACGACGTTGTTCAGGATGTTCGTCGTCACCTGCGCGAAGGCGATGAAGAGAAGCGTGATGACGAGAAGCGGCTTGTTGTCCACGGCGCTCGAGAAGACCTTGATCGGATCGACCTCGCCCGTCGCGCCGGACACCATGAGCCCGATGAGCCCCATGAAGAGCGTCGCGGGCAGGATCGAGTTGGCGTAGATCGCCACCTGCCGCAGCGGCCCGACATTGCGGCGCAGCTCGCGCGAATAGTCGCTGACGTTCAGCATCATCGTCGAGTAGATGCCGAGGAACAGCATCGTCGCCCCCCAGAACGGCGCGCCCCAGGTGCCCTCGACGTTCACGAGGTTGGCCGAGATCTCCTCGCCGTATTTGCTGATGACGCTGAAGAACATGTAGACCAGCGACCCGATGATGAAGACCGAGCCGATGTTCTCGAGCCACTTGATGCCGTGGAAGCCGAGGACCGACAGCCCGATCTGCAGCAGCTGGAAGCCGATGAAGAAGACGACGATGTTGTCGTAGCCAAAGAGCGTCGCCGAGACGAGGTTCAACGCCCCCGCGCCGATCCAGCTTTGGAAGCCGTACCAGACGATGGCAGGGACAGAGCGCACGAGCGCCGGTATGCGCGTGCCGGTGAAGCCGAAGGCCGACCGCGCCTGCACCATGAAGGGGATGCCGTATTTGTGCCCGGCCTGGCCGTTGATCATCAGCGCGAGGCCGATCACCGTGCAGCCGATCGCGATCGCCACGAAGGTCTGCAGAAGGTTAAGCGTGCCGACGAGGCCCGAGCCGATGGTGAACGTGCCGATCGACACGCAGCCGCCGAGCCAGGCGAAGAGATAGGACCAGGGGTCCATGATCCGCGTTTCCTGCGGCGCAAGGCTCTCCTCCCCGATCGCCTTGTGCTCGATATGGGTGACGTGATCTTGGGGCGGCACCAGTGTCGGGTCCGCCGTAGCGTGGGTTGCAGTCATTGTCTCCTCCGTCCTCAGACTACTTCACATTGGGCCGCGCATAGGCGTTGATCTTGCTGGTCTTCAGGCCGCAGCCGACCAGCGCCTCAACCATCCGCGTCGCGACGCTCACCCCGTCGATGACGGGAATGCCGGTCTCCTCGCTCAGCCAGGCGGTCAGGTCCGCCATTCCGGCGCAGCCCAGCACCACCGCCTCGCAGCGGTCCTCCTCGATGGCGCGCTGAATTTCCTCGAGGATCTTCTCGCGCGCGTTCGATCCCGGCTCCTCGAGCGCGAGGACCGGGATCTCGGCCGACCGCACGCGGCGGCACTGATGCGACAGGCCGTAGCCGTGGATCAGCCGTTCGATGACCGGCACCGAGCGCGGCAGCGTCGTCACGACCGTGAACGAGGTCGCGAGCATGCTCGCGGCCTTCACCGCCGCCTCGCAGATGCCGAGCACCGGGCCGGTCGCGATCTCGCGGCAGGCGCCGATGCCGGGATCGTCGAAACAGGCGACGACGATGCCGTCGACGCCCTCGTCCTCCGCCGCGCGGACGCAGGACAGCAGCGCGGGCACCGACATCGCCTCGTCGAAATGGCCCTCGATGCTGGCCGGCGCGCCCTTGGCCGTCGCGCCATGCACCGAGACGCCGGCGCTCGCGACCCGGTTCGCGGTCTCGATGATCTTGCGGGTCATCGATTCCGTCGAATTCGGATTGACCACCAGGATGTTCATTCAGGCCTCCTCCACTTGTTAACATTAATTGTTAACAATTATTGATAACAAAGCAAGAGAATCTTCGCGCGCATTGTCAAGGCCTTGCGCGGTCCTTACTTTCCAAGGCTGGATGCAATGCCGCACAGGATGGGAATGAGCGACTCGCCCGAAGACATCATCGTCGCCTCGGTGATCGACGCGATTTCCGAACAACGCCTGCCCGCGGGCGCGAAGCTCGGCGAGCAGGCGCTGAGCGACCTCTTCTCGTGCAACCGCGCGAACGTGCGCCGGGCGCTGGCCTCGCTCGCCGCGCAGCACGTGGTCGAGCTGCGCCCCAATCGCGGCGCCTTCGTGATGACGCCCTCACCGAAGGAGGCGCGCGACGTCTTCCAGGCCCGCCACACGGTCGAACGCACGATTGCGCGGCATGCCGCCGGCCGCGCGTCGAAGGAGGACATCTCCTATCTGCGCACAAACATCGCCGAGGAGGCGCGCGCCCGCGCCTCCGGCGACAAGCCCGCCGAACTGCGCCTGTCGCGCCAGTTCCACATGCGGATCGCAACGATCGCGGGCAATCAGGTGCTGGAGCGGTTCCTCTCCGAACTGACCATGCGCACCACCCTCATCATTGGTCTCTACGCCGCGACCGGCGGGTCGAATTGTGCCGAGGACGAGCATGACCGGATCGTCGATGCGCTGGAGGCGGGGGACGCCGACCGTCTCGTCGATCTAATGGACGAACATCTCAGGCATCTCGAGGCGGGCCTGACCTTCCAGAACCCCAAGGCGTCGTCCTCCAGCCTGAGAGACCAGCTTCTGAGGCCTGCCGCGACCGGGACATAGGTCGCGGGCGGCCCGGGCTCGGCGGCTACCGGCCCCAGCCTTCGCTCTGCATCTCGCGCAGTCGGCTCGCGGTGCGCTCGAACTCGAACGATCCCGCGCCTTCGATATAGAGGCGTTCGGGCTCGTCGGCGGCCGAGGCGATCAGCCGGACCTTCGCTTCGTAAAGCGCATCGATCAGCGTCACGAACCGCTTGGCCTCGTTGTAGTTCTCGGCCGAAAGATGCGGGATCTCCTCGAGGATCAGCACCCGAATCGCCCCGGCGATGGCGAGGTAGTCGGCAGGGCCGAGCGGGCGGCCGCAAAGCTCCCAGAACGAGGCCCGCGCGACGCCCGCGTGATAATTCGGAATGACGATCTCGCGCCCCTTGACGACGAGCTTCAGTTCCGCATCCCCGCCGCCGCCCGTGAGTTCGAGCCAGATCCGCGTAAGCGCCACCTCTGCCTCGGCCCCGGCGGGCGCGAAATAGACCCTTTCGCCTTCCAGCCGGTGCTGGCGGTAGTCGGTCTCGCTTTCCAACTCGCGGACCGTGAGCCGCTCCTTCAGGAGCGCGATGAAGGGCAGGAAGAGCGGCCGGTTCAGCCCGTCCTTGTAGAGGTCATCCGGGTGGCGGTTCGAGGTCGTCACGATCGTCACGCCGCGGTCGAAGAGCATCTGGAAGAGCCGCCCGACGATCATCGCATCGGCAATGTCGGTGATCTGCATCTCGTCGAAATCCAGAAGCCGGACCTCGCCCGCGATCTCCTCCGCGGCCGGCTTGATCGCGTCATCGACGCCAGTCTTCCGGACCTCGTGCAGCTTCGCCTGCACCTCCTGCATGAAGGCGTGGAAATGCACCCGCCGCTTGGCCTCTATCGCGACGGTCTCGTGGAAGAGGTCCATGAGCATAGACTTGCCGCGCCCGACGCCGCCCCAGATGTAGAGCCCCTTCACGCCGTTCTGCGGCTTGGCGAAGATGCCGCCCAAGAGCCCCTTCCGCCGCCCATTCGTAGCCTCCAGCTCCTCGCGGATGCGCTGAAGCTCGGGCAGGAGCGCGCGCTGCGCGGCGTCCTGCTTCAGCCCGCCCTCATGCGTCATCCGGTCATAGATCTCGGTCAGCGTCTCGGCCATGACCCGTCGATAGCCGGTGCGGTGTCGACTGAAAAGGCCGCTTCAGTCTGGGGTGTCTGGTGTCGGGACGTTGTCGGGACGGATGCGGTACAAAGGCCGTACGGAAACGGGACGGCCCAGCACGGGCCGTAATTGTTCCGATCACAATTCGCGATTTGACCGAGAAACCCGCTTTGGTAAGAGTGCGCCGACCACGGAGACGCCATGGAAACGCGCGCGCCGCTCTTCACTCCGGTTCTCGTAGCCGGCTGCATAATAATCATGCTCGGCTTCGCCGTTCGGGCGAGTTTCGGCGTTTTCCAGATTCCGATCGCGGAAGAGTTCGGCTGGCTCCGGGCGGAGTTCAGCTTCGCCATCGCGATCCAGAATCTCGCCTGGGGTATCGGCCAGCCGATCTTCGGGGCGATCGCCGAAAAATTCGGCGACCGGAAGGCGATCATCGCGGGCGCACTGTCCTATGCGGCCGGTCTTGTGCTTTCAGCCTACGCCATTACTCCCGGCCAGCACCAACTTCTTGAAATCCTTGTCGGCTTTGGCATCGCGGGCACCGGCTTTGGTGTCATCCTCGCGGTCGTCGGCCGCGCGTCGAGTGCCGAGAACCGCTCGCTGGCGCTGGGAATCGCAACAGCGGCAGGTTCGGCCGGCCAGGTTTTCGGCGCACCGGTGGCAGAAATCCTGCTGGGCTATGCCCCCTGGCAGACGGTCTTCGTGATCTTCGCCGCCGTGATCCTGTCGTCGCTCCTTGTCCTGCCGATGATGCGCGCGCCCGAGGCGGCGAGCCGCGTGGAGCTTGAAGAGAGTATGGGCGAGGTGCTGCTCAAGGCGTTCCGCGACCCCTCCTACATGCTGATCTTTCTTGGCTTCTTCTCGTGCGGCTATCAACTCGCCTTCATTACCGCCCATTTCCCGGCCTTCGTGACCGAGATGTGCGGTGCGATCGACCCCTCGGGCACGCTCGCCGCGCTCGGTGTTACAACGACATCCGCGCTGGGTGCGATCTCGATCTCGCTCATTGGGATTGCCAATATCGTGGGCACGGTGACCGCGGGTTGGCTCGGCAAGCGATACTCGAAGAAGTACCTGCTGGCGTCGATCTACACCGGTCGTACGCTTGTCGCCGCCGCGTTCATCATGGTGCCGATGACGCCGACGACGGTGATACTCTTTTCGGTTGTCATGGGGGCACTCTGGCTTGCGACCGTGCCGCTTACGTCTGGTCTTGTCGCCCACATCTACGGGCTGCGTTACATGGGCACGCTCTATGGCTTCGTCTTTTTCTCCCACCAGCTGGGCTCGTTCGTCGGAGTCTGGTTGGGCGGACGGATGTACGACGCCTATGGCAGCTACACCGCCGTCTGGTGGATCGGCGTCGCGGTGGGCGCATTCTCGGCAATCGTCCATCTGCCGATCAGGGAACAGCCTTTCGACCGCGCTGCCCTGGCCTGAGGACCGCACCCGAGGGATCCCTATTGCAGGATGGAGAGCGTTCAGCGCTTGACCGTGTCGAGTATGTAGCGCGCGGTCATCAGGTCGAGATGCGCGCCCCCGCCGTTCTTGCAGAGCGTGATCTCGTCATCCGCGCCGCGGACAAAATCTCCCGATGCGATGTCATAGAAATCGCCCAGGATATCGCCCTCCGTGATCGCGCCAGAGGCAAGGGGGGCCATGATCTCGCCAATGTGGCGGATGGTCGTGGCACGCGCATCGACGAAGATGCGGGCGCGCTTCATCACATCGTCGTTCACTTCGCGCATGTCGGGGCGGTAGGCGCCGATAAGGTCGAGATGCGTGCCCGGCTTGAGCCATTCACCCCGGATCATCGGCTCGGTCGCCATGGTCGCGGTGGCGATCACGTCGGCCTTCCGCACGGCGGCCTCGAGGTCGGGCTCCGGGGTCGCGCCCGTGGCATCGGCGAAGGCGCGGGCGCTTTCGGGCGTCCGGGTCCAGACGTGGAAGCGGGCCTTGGGGAAGGCGGCGGAATAGGCCTCGACCATCGAGCTCGCGACAGTGCCCGCCCCCACCAGCAGGAACATCTCAGCGTCGGGCCGCGCGAGTCGGCGCGCGGCCAGAAGGCTGTCGGCGGCGGTCTTCCACTTCGTCACGAGCGCGAAGTCGAGATAGGCTTCCGGCAGGCCCTCGCGGTCGGAGAACAGCGCCACCACCCCGTGCAGGTTCGGCAGGCCGAGCGTCTGGTTGCCGGGATAAATCGTCGCCGCCTTCACCGCGAGGCCCATGCCGTCGATCCAGGCCGAGCGTGTCAGAAGCGTGTCCTCGCCGCGCCTGAGGACGGTGTCTCCTACCTCGGCCCTGGGCAGACGGTGGCCGGCCTCGATTGCCTCGGTCAGTTCGATCCAGTCGAGCTTCGCCTCCGCCTCCGGCCCGATGATTTCGATTGTCATGCGGCCTCCCCTTCGTCCAGAAGCCCCTCGGAGACGAGCCGGGCGGCAAGGCCATCCGGCCCGTCGAAGTGATGCACCTGCCAACCGCGCGCCTTGGCGGCGGTGATATTGTCGGCCCGGTCGTCGGTGAAGAGAAGGCCTTCGGGGGTCACGCCGCAATCCGCCTCGACGATTTCGTAGATGCGGGGATCGGGCTTCGTCACCTGTAGGCGGCCCGAGACATAGGCGCGGTCGAATTCGGCGAGGAACGGGTAGCTGGGTTCGGCATGGGCAAAGGTTTCGTCGCCGAAATTCGTCAGCGCGAAGACTGGCACGCCGCGCTTGCGCAGCGCCCTGAACAGGCGGACGGAGTGCGGGATCTCGGGCGAGGCCATTTCGATCCAGTTGTGATACCAGAGCCGGATCTTGTCCTCCCATTCGGGATGCCGCTGGGCGAGGGCATAGATCGTTTCGCGAAAGGGGGCGCCACGGTCGATTGCCTCGTTCATGCCGTGCAGGTCGATCTCGCTGAACATGCGCATCCGCTCGGCCACGCCCATGACTCGATCGTAGAACCGCTCGGGCTGCCATTCGATAAGTACGTTGCCGATGTCGAAGATCACCGCCTCGGGCCGCGCCATGTCCGCACCTCCTTGTCCGCCGGGCCGACACTAGCGGCGGTTTCGCGAAAGCCAAGCCCGATCAGCGCACCGGCGGCGGCCGGCGCGCCGCGATGCGCCGGTTCGCCAGCGCCTCGCGAACGAACATGTAAATCCCGCCGCCGACAATCAGCGTGGTCCCCGCCCAGGCAATCGTGTCGGGCCATTCGCCAAAGGCCACGACGCCCCAGAAGACCGCGAGCGGCATCGCGACATATTCGAAAGGTGCGATCACCGCGGCCTCACCCACGCGGTATGCCTGGCTGATGAGCACGCCCGCGAAGGCGCTCGCGAAGCCGAGCGCTACGAAAGTCAGCCAGTCGCGGGGCTCAGGCCAGATCCAGGCGCGAAAAAGGAACTCGATCGAGGCATGGCCCGATCCGGCGAAACGGCCATCACCGAAGAAAAGGCCCATTGCGCCCGACACCGCGATGAAGGTGAGCAGGATGTAGAACGTCATGGCCGTTGCGGATTCGGTGCCGCCGATCTTCCGCGTGAGAATTTGGAGCATCGCGTATCCTGTCGCCGCTATCAGCGGCAGGAGCGCGGCGAGGCGGAAGGCGTCGGTTCCCGGGCGTAGCATGATCACGACGCCAAGCAGGCCGATGATGACCGAGCCCCAGCGCCGGGCGCCAACGCTTTCGCCCAGTATCAGTACCGAAAAGGCGGTGATGAGCAGGGGACTGACAAAGAAGATCGCCACCGCGTCGACGAGCGGCATAGCGGCAAGCGCCGTGAAAAAGGTCATGTTCGCAATCACCACACAAAGCCCGCGCAGGACGTGCATCCCGATCCGGCGTGTCCGAAGCGCGGCAATACCGCCCTGAAGCGGCACGATCAGGGCCAGAAGCACGCCAAGCGCGATCAGCGAGCGGATCAGTACGACCTGATGCAGCGCGTATCCCGACGACAGAAGCTTGATCAGGACGTCGTTGGCTGAGAACAGGAAGGCCCCGCCGAGCGCGCAGAAGATACCGATCGCGCGGTTCCGCCCCTGGCGGGCAACGTCTGTCTCTACAAAGCTCACCAGACAAACTGACGGGATCGGCAGCGATCTGTCTGTCTCGCCCGCGACACGATGTCCCTACCTCGCCGCCGCCCGCATCAGACGGTCGAGAGCGTCAAGAAAACGCGACCGGTCCTGTTTCGTGAACGCGCGCCCGCCGCCCTGCCGGAACGGATCGGCCGCGCGCAAATCGGCCATCAGGTCGCGCGTGGCGAGCGCGTTGCCGATGTTGGCCTCGGTCAGCGTCTCGCCGTTCGGCTTCACGACGCGCGCGCCGGCGGCCACGCATTTCGCAGCCAGCGGGATGTCGGAAGTGACGACCACGTCGCCCTTCCCCGCCCGTTCGGCAATCCACTTGTCCGCCTCGTCGGGGCCTTCGGTGACGAACACCGTCTCGACCAGCGGATGGTCCGAGGGGCGGATGCCGCCGTTGCACACGATGAGAACCCGCACACCCAATCGATCGGCGACGCGGACGCATTCCTCTTTCACCGGGCAGGCGTCGGCATCGATGTAGAGGCTCATCTGCGATGCAACGTCTCGGCGTGGAAGGCGACATGATCGGCCATGAAGCTTGCGACGAAGAAATAGCTGTGATCGTAGCCCGGCTGCATCCGGAGCCTACCGTTTTGCCGCCGCGCCACCATCGCCTCGGCCAGAACTTCGGGCTTCAGAAGGTCGATGAACTGGTCCTCGGATCCCTGGTCGATCAGGATCGGCCCGTCGAACCCTTCGGCCCGCATCAGCAGCGACGCATCGTGCCCCGCCCACGCCATCTCATCCTCGCCGAGATAGGCGGAGAGCTGTTTCCGGCCCCAATCCGACCGGGTCGGATTCGCGATCGGCGCGAAGGCGGAAACGGACCGGAACCGCCCCTGAAGCTGCATCGCCATGGTCAGCGCGCCGTGTCCGCCCATCGAATGGCCCATGATCGACTGACGCGCCTCGTCCACCGCGAAGTTCGCAGTAACGATCTTCGGCAGTTCCTCGGCCACGTAGTCCCACATCTGGAAATGTGGCGACCACGGCTCTTGCGTCGCGTTCACGTAAAAGCCCGCGCCCTGGCCGAGGTCGTAGGCCTCGTCGTCGGCCACGCCCTCGCCCCGGGGCGAGGTGTCGGGGAAGACGAGCGCGATCCCGTATTCCGCCGCCCATTCCTGCGCGCCCGCCTTCACCATCGCGTTCTCGTGCGTGCAGGTCAGGCCCGACAGGTACCACAGGACCGGGACCGGGCCGTCCTCGGCCTCTTCCGGCAGGAAAAGACCGAAAGTCATGTCGCAACTGCAGGCGTCCGAGGCATGGGTGTAGACCCCTTGGACCCCGCCGAAACACTTGTTTTCCGACACTTTCTTCATCGCATTCTCTCCTAGGCTCCGGTGATCCAGGCGATCACTAATGACACGGTCACGATGCTGGCCATCGTGGAAACGAGGATCGAGGCCGAAACGCGCTGCGGCGCGACCCCGTAGTAGCGCGCAAGGATGTAGACATTGCCCGCGACCGGCAGCGCGGCCGCCGCGATCATGACACCGGCCGCGAAGGGTTGCACGTCGAAGAGGAAGAGCGCCGCCACGGCGACGGCCGCAGGATGCAGCACGAGCTTCGCGAACGAAAGCCAGAGCGCCACCGACAACCGCTCGGCTGATCTCGTGGCGAGCGAGGCACCAATGGCGAAGAGCGCGCCCGGCGTGGCCGCGGCGCCGAGGATCGTCAGGAACTCCTCGACCGGGGCCGCGAGCTTCACCGACGCCGCCGACACGAGAAGACCCGCCGCCATCGACACGATCATCGGGTTCCTGACCAGCCCCGTCGCCAGGTCCTTCGCGACGCGTGGACTGAACCCGCTGCCCCGCGCCCAGGTGATGATCAGCGTGATGAGGGTCGAGAAGACGATGAGATCTATCGTCAGCACCATCAGGACCGGTCCGGCCGCCGCCTCGCCCAGCAGCACCACGAGAAGCGGCACGCCGAGAAAGCCGGTATTGCCGATCACCGAGCATTGCGCCTCGACCGCCGCCTCAGGCAGCGAGACGCGCCGCGCGAGCGCCACGACGAAAGCGAGAAGGTAGACCGCCACGCAGCCGGTCAGATAGGCCAGCGCGAACCGTATATCGAAAATCTCCGCCACAGGCAGCGTCGCCGCGAAGCGGAACAGCATCGCCGACAGCGCGAAGTAGAAAACGAAGCGCGTCAGCCATTCGGTCGCCGCTTCGGGAAAGAACCGGATGCGGCCCGCGAACCAGCCGAGGCCGATCAGCGCGAAGAACGGCAGGGTCTTGAGAAAGATCGCCAGCATCGATCCCGCGCCTAGCATGGCCGTCGCGGGCGCGCCAGCGTCTCACCCGCGCCGGATCGTCAGGATCTCGTCGAGCGGCTTCTTGATCTTGGCCGCGGCGGGGACGGTGGCATCTTCCGCCGGATGGCCGACGGCGAGGATCATAACCGGTTTCTCGTTGTCGGGCCGGCCGCAGAGCGCGTTCAGGAACTTCATCGGGTTCGGCGTATGCGTGAGCGTCACCAGCCCCGCATGATGCAGCGCCGCGATCAGAAGGCCCGTCGCGATGCCGACGCTTTCGGGCACGTAGTAGTGCTTGTAGCGCTCGCCCTCCTCGGTGACGCCGTAGCGCTGCGCGAAGACGACGATCAGCCAGGGCGCGATCTCCAGATGCGGCTTCGCCGCGCCGGTGCCGATGGGCTCCAGCGCCGCCAGCCACTCGTCGCCGCCGCCGCCAGCGTAGAACGCCTCCTCCTCGACCTCGGCGGCGGTGCGGATGCGGGCCTTCATCTCGGGGTCCGAGATCGCCACGAAATGCCAGGTCTGCTGGTTCGCCCCGGATGGCGCGGTCCCGGCGGCGGCGACGCAGGCGGCGATCACCTCCACCGGCACGGAATCGGGGCGGTAGTCGCGCACCGTGTGGCGCTTGGTCATGTAGTCGCGAAACGCCTCCGCCGCCCTCAGCGCGGTGTCATCCGTCAGCCGGACCCGGTCGGGCAGCGGCAGCGGCTGGTAGCCGATTTCGTCCTTGATATGCATCTTCGTCCCTGTGGTTGGCGCGATCCTAGCCGGCCCCGATCAGAACGCCAGCGGCAAAGACCAGCGCGCCGCCGAGGACGACCTGGAATGTCGCGCGCATGAACGGCGTCTCCATGTAGCGGTTCTGGATCCAGACGATGGCCCAAAGCTCGACGAAGACGATGATGATCGCGGTGATCGTCGCGGTCCAGAAATCCGGGATCAGGTAGGGCAACGCGTGGCCGAGGCCGCCGAGAGTCGTCATCACGCCCGCCGATATGCCCCGCTTGATGGGCGAGCCGCGCCCCGACAGCACCCCGTCATCCGACGCGACCTCGGTGAAGCCCATCGAGATTCCCGCACCCACGGCAGCGGCAAGGCCGACGAGGAACGTCGTCCAGGTATCCTGCGTCGCGAAGGCCGTGGCAAAGATCGGCGCGAGCGTCGAAACCGAGCCGTCCATCAGCCCCGCAAGGCCCGGCTGCACCCAGGTCAGCACGAATTGCCGGTGTGCGGCCCGATCCTCCTCTTCGCGCGTCTCGTCGCCGAGATGGGTCTCGACAAGATCGCCGGCCTTCTTTTCGTGCTTTGCCTCGGCGGCGGCCAGGTCGCCCAGGAGCTTTCGCGTCTCAGCGTCCTCGGTCCGCGCGGCGGCGTTGCGGTAGAAGGCCTCGGCCTCGCGCTCCATCGCCTCGGCCTCGGTCCGGATCCGCTCGAGCCCGAGATTCTCCACGAGCCAGACCGGGCGGCGGGCGTAGAAGCCCGCGACATGCTCGCGCCGGATCAGAGGAATCACCTCGCCGAACCGCGCCTTGTGGCGCTCGATCAGCCAGTGGCGGTGCTTGTCCTCCTCCTTCGCCATCGCGTCGAAGATCTCGGCCGAGGAAGGATAGTCCGCCCGCAAACGCTCGGCATAGCTGCGGTAGATTCGCGCGTCGTCCTCCTCGGAGGAAATTGCGAGCGCCAGGATTTCCTGTTCGCTCAGATCGGAGAACCGACGGCGACTGGCGATGCCGGGTATCATGACTGCCTCCTCGTTCTGCTCATTGGAAAGCTAAGCTCTGCCGTCTTGGGCGGCAAGGCGGGTGCAGAGTCTGTTATGAACCGATCAGTTTAGATTTTCGTTGGAAAAGCGAACTGCTTGGTTTAGATTAGTGTTGCTAAACCGAACAGTTCAGATTGGACAGGCTATGGAACATCTCCGCACAGCGATCTTCGCCCTTGCACTTGGTCTTCTGGCCGCGCCCGCGTTGGCCGGCGGCGTCAGCTTCGACCTTCCGCGCCTCGATTTTCCGGCCCCTGCCCCCGAAACGACGCGCGATTGCGCGGCGCAGGGCGGAAAGGCGGTCTGCGCGCCCAACGATCGCTGACTTTTCCCCGGCTCATCCCCGTGGACCCCTCGGGCGGGAGTCTTCCCGCCCGTTTTTCCCCGGACGCGCTTGCCGCGCAGGCAAGGCGCGGTCTATCATCGCCCGGGGGAGGAACCGCATGGCGACAGCCGCAGAAGTCGTGACAATCAAGCGCGGTCGCAAGTTCGACCAAGTGCTCGAAGGGGCGCGCAAGGTGTTCATGAAACACGGCTTCGAAGGCGCGAGCGTCGATGACATCGCCGCCGAGGCCGGCGTATCGAAGGCGACGCTTTACAGCTACTTCCCTGACAAGCGCATGCTGTTCATCGAGGTCGCAAAATGCGAATGCGCACGCCAGGCCGACGAGGCGGAGACGCTCGTCGGGCTCACTGCGCCACCCGAAGTGGTGCTTCCGGTCGCCGCACAGCGAATCGCAGATTTTTTCGTTTCGGATTTCGGCCGCTCCACCTTCCGCATCTGCATGGCCGAAGCGGATCGCTTCCCCGAGCTTGGCCAGGAATTCTACGCCACCGGCCCCGGCCTTCTGCGCGAAAGGCTCGCCTCCTACCTGAACGGTGCCGTGGCACGGGGAGAACTCGTCATCGACGACGTCTACCTTGCAGCCGACCAGTTTGCCGAGCTGTGCAAGGCGGATATCTTCCCGAGCGTCTGCTTCGGCATCCGGCGCGATTTCTCGAAAGCCGACCGCGACAGGGTCGCGAAGGGCGCGGTGGACATGTTCCTCGCCCGCTACGGCGTGAAGAGGGACTAATCCAACCGCCGGATATAGGGCTGGTTCCCGACCCGCTTCATCTCGAACCGTTTGAGTTCCCCGACAAGGTCGCTCAGCTTCCTCTTGCCATAGGTGCGCGTGTCGAAATCGGGATTGTCCGCGACGATCTTCTGGCCGATCGCGCCGAGCAGGTACCAGTCGTCCTCCTGCTCCAGCTTGTCCATCGCCCGCAGGATCAGATCGGTCGCCTTGGACGGCGCGAGCTTGGCCGACGACTTCGCCGCCGCGCCGCCCTTGGCGGGCTCGGCGTCCTCGACGATGTTCTCGATGAAGATGAAGCGGTTGCACACGTTACGCAGGGCTTCCGGTGTCTTGGCCTCGCCGATCCCGATCACCTCGAGCCCATCCTCACGTATGCGGCTTGCGAGCCGCGTGAAATCGCTGTCGGAAGATACGAGGACGAATCCGTCGAACTTGCCGGCAAGCAGAATGTCCATCGCATCGATCACAAGGCCGATGTCGCTCGCGTTCTTGCCCTTGGTGTTGGCCGACTGCTGGTGCGTCACGAGGCCGAGTTGGCGGGCCTTTTCTTTCCAGCCACTCAGCTGGGGATTGGACCAGTCGCCATAGACCCGCCGGAGCGCGGGCTCGCCGTAGGAGGTGATTTCCTTCAGGATAGCTTCGGCGTTGCGCGCGACGACGTTGTCCGCGTCGATCAGCACGGCAAGCAGCGGAACTTCGGCGCGGGCCATCAGGCGGGACTTTCGATCGCATTCGTCATGGCGGCACCCTGTCACAGATGCCGGTACATCACCAGCGCGTCGACATAGCCTTCGCGCGGGTGCAGGAAAGCGCCGGGCAGACAGCCAACGGTCTCGAATCCGTGGCTTTGCCAGATCGCGATGGCGCGCGCGTTGGTCGAGACGACGAAGTTGAATTGCATCGCGCGGAAGCCCGCAGCGCGGGCCGTATCGAGCGCGTGGACGAGCATCGCGCGCGCGACGCCCTTGCCGGCCGCGGCTTCAGCGGTGACAAAGCCGCAATTGCAAACATGCGCGCCTCCGCCCTTCTGGTTGGGCGTCAGGAAATAGGTACCCAGCGGCCGGCGGTCGCTTTCGGCCACGAACACTTGGTGGAGTGGATCTGACCAGTACGCCAACGCCTGGGCGCGGGAGATGTCGCGAGGGACGCAATAGGTCTCTCCCGACCGGAACACGGGCTCCAGCATCGCCCAGATCGCGTCGTCATCGGCCAGCGTGGCGGGTTGTATCTGCATCGTCATCCTCGGGCATGGGCGCTGCGGAACCGCACGATTGCCACATCCTGACGAGCAGGCAAAGACCCATCCATCCTTCGATGGATTGCCGCAGCCTCGTGCCCCGCCTAGCCTAGGCAATCATGGCGCTCGATCCAAAAATTCGTCCAAGCCGGGGCTGGAGCGGATCAGCCGCGCGCGACGCGAGCGTGAAGCAGCGCCCCGATCTCGCCGCGCCGCTTGACCTCCAACCGGTCAAGGATCGCGTGAACATGGTCCTTCACCGTCGCCACGCTGATGCCAAGCGCGTCCGCGATTTCGGCATTCGACATGCCGCGGGCGACCGCCATGGCGACCTCCGCCTGGCGGGGCGTCAGCCCACTGGGCGTGCGCGGCCCTTCGCGCACCAGGACGACGGGCGCCCCCACTATTCGCGACGCCGCGAGGTCGATCCGCACGAGGTGCCCCGTCGCGTCGAGCCGCGCGAGCGCCGGCAATGCCGCCCAACCGTCCCGCTCCAGCGCGGCGAGCGCATCCTTGAGATCAGCGAGGCTCCGATCATCCAGTCCCATGAGGCATCCCATGACATCCGTCCCCGTCGAAGTCAGCAATTTCTTTCTCGCGATGCAAGTGGGCTGCGCGGGCGGGGAGGCGCTAGCCGCGCTGTTCGACGAAATCGCTGTTTACGAGGAGCCCTTTTCCGGCACCGTCCGCCGGCATGAGGGTCGCGCGGCGATCATGGCAGCGATGGCCCTGGGCTGGGAAATTCCCATGGTCGACACTCGGATCGAGATCCGCCACGCCGAGACGACTGGCGGCGAGGTTCACGTGGCCTGGACCTGCCACTCGCCGTCCCTGCCTGGCGGTAAGGGAAGCGGACTGAACCGCTTCACCTTCCGCGACGGGCGCATCATCTCGCTGATCACGACGCTCGAGGAGGAGTGAATATGACGAAGAACCCGGAAGTCGACGCCTGGCTCGATCGCTACGACAATCCGATGAAGCCGGTTGTCGCCGCCTTGCGCGACCGTGTGCTATCGGCGCTGCCCGAGGTCAGCGAGGCAATCAAGTGGCAAGCCCCGACCTTCATCTACAAGGGCAATATCGCGAGCTTCTTTCCCAAGGCCAAGGCGCATACGAGCCTCATGTTCCACACGGGCAGCACGATCCCGGGCGACTTCCCGAACCTCGAAGGCGAGGGCAAGGAGGCGCGGACCTTCAAGGTCAAGGACCTCGCCGACCTGGACGCAAAGGAGGCCGAGCTTCTCGCGATCATTCGCGCATGGATCGCCATGAAGCAGGCTGATACGTAGCTGCAGTCAGGCGATCTCTTCTGGCATCGGATTCCAGTCGAAGTAGGCGCGGACCAGCCCGTGGTCGCTCGCGCCCTCGTCCTCGAAGGCTTCGCGATTCAGATGGTCGTTGTAGACCTCCATCTCGCGGAACGACCAGCAGCGCTTGCGGGAATGGTCGTAGAACTCCTCCGAGACGAGGATGTGGTCGAGGCTCTCGCGCTTGTCCTTGTAAATATGCGTGTAATAAACGTGTCGCATCGAGCGGAACTGTTGCAGGCGCTCGACCGAGTAGAGCCCCTTGTCCGACGTCAGGCCCGCGCGACTTTTCTCGATCACGCGGTAGCTGGGCTGATCCGAGATCAGCTCGTTCGTCACCGACAGCGTGTCGTCGTTGAGATCGCCGAGAAGCACGACCGGAGAGATCGCCTTGTCGTCTTCCGACTTCATCACGCCATCCAGCATCGCCCTGACGGCGCCCGCCTCCATCACGCGCCGGATATGCGCCACCGCGGATTTGGTGATCTCGGGGTATTCCCTCAGCGCGACGGGCCGCGGCTCGGCGAAGCTGAGCCGCGCAGGTCCCTTCGATTTCAGATGCGCCGCGTAGACGGAGACGGCGGGCGGCTTTGGCCGTGTGCCCTCCGGCTGGATGATGGCGTGCACGACGGGGCGCGAGAAAGCGTTGATCGTGACAGTAATCTCTTCTTCCGCCCCATCCGTCTCGCGTAGCTGATCGAAGCGGAAGTCCTCGGGGAAATTTTCGATCCAGCCTGCGCCCGGTTCGATCTGCGGCGCGCCGCGGCGGTCCTTGCGGACCGCGAGTGCGACCTGCGGCCGCCCGCGTCCCGGCGCGTCGCGCGCCACGATGTCGTAGTCGGGCAGTATCCCCACCGCGGCGAAAGCCGCCTCGAGCGCCTCGCGCGCCCACAGTTCCTGAAATGCGATCACCTCGGCGTCCAGCAGCCGGATACGTTCGCCGATCCAGCGGATCTTCGCCTCGTAGGCGCGCCTGCCTTCAGCGTCATCGGGAAAGGGCGGCGCATTCGAGTAGGTCAAGCCGCCGGGCACCTGGAGGTTGAGGAGGTTGAAAGTCGCAAAGCTTAGGTCACGCATATTGCTTCGGGGCATTCTGAATATCTCCGGTTGAAAACAGGAGCCATGATACACCGCTTTCGCGTCGATCCGAATATGACACGCCTTTCTCGCGCGGATCGCAGTCACATCCGCATCATCGGATGGTGGACATTACCTAAAGACAAGCCATCGAAGAGACTCATGTCCGCTGCATCCGGGAGCACCGCCCGCATCGCCTTGCTTCGGCTCCAATTTGTCCCGCGCGCAGCGACAGTCGCGCTTCCCTGCACAAACCGTGGTTCCGCTCGGCCCCGCACCGCGCCTCGGCTTGCCTGCGGTTTCTCCAAGCGATTAGGATCAGCCCTACAGACACAGGGAACCGCCGCAATGCGCCTGATCCTGACTGCCGCGACTCTGCTTTTTCTGGCGCTCCCAGCGCTCGCGCAGCAGCTCCTTCGCGCCGACGCCCCCCTCTGGGTGACCAGCACCGAGATTCCGGAGGCGGTGCCCGAACTGCTTCGCGCCTCGCGCGGCGGCGTCTACTACCAGCTCATCGATACGCAGGTCGCTTGGGACGGCGACACTCGTCTCAAGCATTTCCGGCTCGTCACACAGGTCACCGACCGCGCGGGTCTCGAGGGCGCGGCAACGGTGTCGAGCGACTTCGACCCGGCCTTTGAAACGCTAACGCTGACCCGGCTCGACGTGCATCGCGACGGGCGCACGATCTCCTATCGGGACACGCTCCAGAGTGAGGTTTTTCGGCGCGAGACGCGACTTGAGGCGGGCATCATCGACGGCACGCTCACCGCGCACCTTCAGATCCCTGACCTGAGGGTCGGCGACATAGTGGACGCGGCCTTCCTGCACCGGCGCGAACCGGTGCTCGAAGGGGCGAACCGGGCCGCATCGTCGCGGCTGGAATACAGCGTGCCAGTCGGGATGACGCGTCATGTCGCGTATTGGCCCGCCGACTGGCCGTTCCACGCCGCCCCGCTTCCGGACCGGGTGATTCACGCCGAAACGCGCGTGGGAGACACGGTACGGCTCGAATGGCGCCGTAACGGTCACTTGCCGCCACTCGACGAGGAGTTGACGCCCGTCGAGGGCGACCCTGACGCGATCTTGCAGTACGGGACGTGGGCTGATTGGTCGCCGCTGGCCGCAGCCCTTGCGCCCTATTACAGCGCCGACTATCCCCTGCCGCCCGCCTGGGAAAAGAGGGTGGCGGCGATCCGGGTGGAGCATCCGGGCGACATGGCGCGCGCATCGGCGGCGCTGCGTCTGGTGCAAGACGAAATCCGCTATGTCGGGATCGAGGTCGGGGCGGGCGGCTATTTCGCCCGGCCGCCAATGACCGTGACCACGCAGGGATTTGGCGACTGCAAGGACAAGACGCTCCTCTTGCGCGTGCTCCTGTCGCGGCTGGGGATCGAGGCCCACCCCGCCCTCGCCGATATCGACCGGGGCTATGCGCTGCCCAAAACCCAACCTGCGGTCACGGCCTTCGATCACATGATCCTGCGCGTCGACATTGGCGGGACGTCGTACTGGGTCGATCCGACCGGATCGCACGAAGGCGGCTCAATCGACATCGCGCCACCGCCGGATTACGGCTTCGCGCTGCCGCTGACCGGACCCGATCAGCGCATTCTCGAACCGATCGACTTGTCCGGCTCGCCCGGCTGGCAGGGTCAGACGACCGAACGCTTCAATTTCACACTTCTCGGCGTCTTCCTGTCTGTCACGAGCGAGTTTCGCGGGACATTCGCGAATGCTCGCCGCTATGTCTGGGCGACCGAACCGCATGACGAGATCTCGCGCCGATACCTGCAATTCTATGCGCGGCGCTATCCCGGGATCCGGCAGGTCATGCCCGTCACGCTCGAGGACGACCGCGAGGCCAACCTGGTGCGCATGGAGGAGCGCTACATGATCCCGGCTCCGGCGCTCATGGAGGACAGGCTTCGCGAAGACTTTCTGTTCGCGGCGGAGGATTTCGGCAACTACTACCCCGATGTCCAGGCCAGCCCGCGCCAGACACCGCTCTCCATCGGCGGGCCGAAACGGCATCGGCATGTTGTCAAGGTCACGGGCGCACCGATCAACTTTAATCCGCCCGACCGCGTGGAGATCGAGAATCCCGCCTTCTCCTATTCTTTCGCCGGGCGCGCGCCAGAGGACGGTCAGCTTGAGATGGAGTGGGTGTTTGAAACCCGCGACCGTCTCATCGCGCCCGGAGCCGTGGCGGAGGTGATCCGCGATGCCGCCCGGATCCGCGACTCTGTAGGCTTCAGCTGGGATCTGGCGCCGGAGTAAGACGCGGACAGGACAAAGGACCAGCCGACTCGGTTGAAGAGGGTCAGCGTGACACTCCGACAGCGATGGAGTGACATTTTACTCGCCGTCGTCGCGCGTGTCGCCACACACGGCGCAACGCCATCAGCCCCCATTTGAGAAGCCGTCTCTTGCGCCGGACCCGTCTGAAGACGTCAATCCGACGCATGATGATCTCGCGTTCGCTGAGTGGACGCACCGAGAATTCCTCATCCAACGCGCCTGAGCGAGGGCGTAGTACACAGGGGGTAGTTATAAGCTGACATTTCATGATCGAAACGGTGTTCTATAATTTAGCCTCAGCTATCCATTTTCCTTGAGGACGTTTTCGAGATGCGATCTTCGATAATCGAACGAAAACTCTCCCTCGACGACTATGCTCTCTTCATCTCCATCGCCGATGCCGGGGGCTGGCGGGGGCTGCTCGCGCGACCGGGGTCAGCGTGCCGACGCTGAGCCGGCGCATGACGGATTTTGAACGCCGCCTCGGACAGAGACTTATCGCCCGGAGCGCGCGCGGCTACGCGTTGACGTCCCAAGGTCGCGCGCTTCTGGAACAGGCGGAGGGCCTGCGCGCCATCTCGGCGCGGCTTGCCGCATTTGCAAGGACCGGGGAGCGGGTGCGCTTGACCGCCTGCATTGGACCTCACAGTTTCTGGCGCGTCACGTGACTCGTTTCTGGTCGGTGGATATGGGCTGGATTCCGGAGTTTCTGGCCTCCAACTCGCCAGTCGGCATCGCCCGCCGCGAGGCCGATATCGGCATTCGCAACAGGCGCCCAGAGCAGAGCTGGCTGAGGGGGCGGTGCACCGGCCATATCGATTACGCGCCATTTGCAGTGTCACCGGATGTGACAGGCACGTTGCCATGCCCGAGGGCGCCGCGAACACCCCGTCCGAACGGTGGCTGAGAGAGAGACATGGCGATGAGATCGTCACAACGGCAAGCAATCCGAGGCTCGCGTTCGATCTGGCGCTTGCGGGCGTGGCGCGCATCGTCTTGCCTGCATGCGCTGCGGCGCATTATCCGCAGCTTCGTCGCGTCGGGCCATCCATCGAAGTGCTCGCGCACGATGAATGGCTCGTCTGCCATCACGAAGCCCGGCACGATAGTCCCACTCGCGAGGCCATCGAAGGCATCGGGCGACTCCTGTCAGATCGGGACCTGCGCGCAGCCGCGCGCTGACCGGAGCATGTGTGCAGCTTCACATGTCAGTCAGCGCCGGCCCTCTCGCAACCAGGCCGTAAGAACCAGAGCGGTGGCAAGAAGCACGAAAAGCCAGGCCGGCATCAGCGGCACGATGCGGATGTCGAGCGTCTTGTAGGCGTTGCGTGGCGTGATCCCGATCCATCCGCGCCCGATGGCGGGGCGCCCTTCGCGCACCGCGCGAATGTCCGGCAAGCCGTCTTCGAGGCGCAGCGCGCCGCCGCCGGTCGGCTCGGCGACCGCGCCGACAGCGTCGCTCGAGGCGATGGCGTTCTCGAATTCGCGCGGCGCGGCGGGGCCGAGAGCCATCACGCGGTCGAGCTCGCCGTCGGTCATCCGGTAAAGCCCGATATCGGGCGCCGCGATCCGCGCCTCGTAGCGCCCCGGCGCCGCCTCGGTCAGCTGCACGACGCTCTCCGTGCCGTCCGGCGCGGTCACCGTCACCTCGCGCGCGCCTTCCGAGAGCGAGCGACGGGTGATCGTCAGCTCGCCGCCGTTGGCGACCGCGGTCAGCGCCTCCTCCTCCAGTTCTGGCTCCTTCATCAGCCAGTGCGCCAGGCGTCTGAGAAGCTCGAGCTGCGGCCCGCCGCCCTCGAAGCCGCGGCTCCAGAGCCACGCCTGGTCGGAACCCACGAGCGCGACGCGCCCCTCGCCCACGCGCTTCAGCACCACGAGCGGCTGGTTGCCCGGCGCCTCCATGACGACCTCGCCATCGGGATCGGTCAGTTCCACGAAGCGCATCCAGCGGCCCCATTCCGGCGCGCCGATCCTGCCCGCGACGCCGCCTTCCGGGGCGAAGGTTTCCAGCCCCTCGGTCACCGGATGGCGCTGGCCAAGTTCCGAGACGAGCGGCTGGAAGCCGCCGTCGACGATGCGCGCGGTGGGCCGGGCGGGAAGGATGTCACCCAAGGGCGAGTGGTAGAGGCTTTCGACCGACGCGAAATCCGGCCCCGCCGAGACGAGAACCGCGCCCCCGCCCTCGACATAGTTGCGGATGTTCTCGAGATAGGCCGCGGGGAGAATGCCCCTCAGCCTGTAGCGGTCGAACACGATCAGGTCGAATTCCTCGATCTTCTCGACGAAGAGTTCCCGGGTCGGGAACGCGATCAGAGACAGTTCCGAAACCGGCACGCCGTCCTGTTTGTCGGGCGGGCGCAGGATCGTGAAATGCACGAGATCCACGGCGCTGTCCGACTTCAAGAGATTGCGCCAGGTGCGCTCGCCCGCATAGGGCTCGCCGGACACCAGAAGCACCCGCAGCCGGTCGCGCACGCCGTTGATCTGCAGGACCGCGACGTTGTTGCGGTCGGTCAGCTCGCCCTCCGCGGTCTCCAGCATCAGCTGGACCACGTTCTGCCCGCCGTGATCGAGCACCAGCGAGATGTCGAGATCGCGCCCGACCGGGACCGTGTGCGTCTCCGCCGGGCCGCCGTCTACGGCGATCGACAGCGTGACCGGCCGTCCGGCCTCGCGCGCGGGCAGCGCGCCCTGCTCCTCGACGTTGAGCGTGAGCTCGAGCGGCTCGCCGATAATGCCGAAGGCGGGCGCGGTGCGGACCAGAAGGCGGCGGTCCCAGTCGGCCGCGCGGCCCGTGAGCAGCAGGTTCAGCGGCGCCGGCAGGTCGGGCGTCAGCTCCAGATCGTGCACCTGTCCGTCGCTCACGAGGATCGCGCCCGCGACCCGCGCGCGTGGCTCTTCCGCCAGCGCCTGGGCGAGCGCCGTCATGGCGAGCGTGCCCGCGTCCTCCTCCCCGTCGCCGACCGTGACCGTGCGCAGTTCGGTCGCCGGCAGCGCCGCGACCTCCGCCTCGACGCGCGCCACGGCGTCAGCGGTCTGATCGGGACGTCCGGCGATCCCCTGGCTCGCGCTTTCGTCGACGACGAGGATCACGATGTCGCTCAGCGCGCGCCGCTCCTCGCGCTGGAGCGAGGGCTGGGCGATCGCGCCGAGGATCGCCAGGGCGGCGAGCGCGCGCAGCCACCAGCCCGACAGGCCCCGCCAGGCGGCGAAGGCGATCATGACCGCCGCAATCGCCGCACCCGCCCAGATCAGCGGCCAAGAGAGGAGCGGATCGAAGACGATCTGGCCGGTCATTGGCCGAGCCTTTCAAGCAGCGTCGGCACGTGGACCTGGTCGGATTTGTAGTTTCCGGTCAGCACATGCATGATCAGGTTCACGCCGAAGCGGTAGGCGATCTCGCGCTGGCGCTCACCCCCCAGACCACGTCCGACAGGCAGAAGGGCGCTGCCGTTCTCGTCGATGGCCCATGCGCCTGCCCAATCATTGCCGCCGATCACCACGGGCGTCACGCCGTCGTTGAGGTTGCGGAACGGCATCCCCTCCGCTTGCTCCGCGCCCGGCGGGGCTGCCTCGACCCAGATCGCCCGGCCGGCGTAGCGCCCGGGAAAGTCCTGCAGCAGGTAGAAGCTGCGCGTGAGCACATGGTCCGGCGGCATCGGCTCCAAGGGCGGAATGTCGAGCGGCGCGGCAAGCGCCTGCAACCGGCGCCCCTCGGTCGAGGCGGCGCCGTAGCCCGCGACGTCGGCATCGCGCGTGTCGAAGAGAATCATGCCGCCGGTGCGCAGATAGCGGTTGAGCTTGGCATAGGCGGCGGGCGACGGCGCGGCCTGCGTCGCGGTGACGGGCCAATAGAGGAAGGTGTAGACCGCGAGGTCCTCGGCCTCGAGATCGACGCCGCGCGGCTCCACCGGCTCGACCGAGGTGCGGGCAAAGAGGATCTCGGACAGGCCCCAGAGCCCCGCCTCGGCGACGCGGTCGACATCTGCATCGCCCGTCAGGACATGGGCGAGGACGACATTGCCTGCCGCCCGGATCAGGGCGGCTTCGTCCGGCTCCTGCGCGAACGACGGTCCCGGCATGCCCACGGCGAAACCCATCGCCAGCATGGTCGCGAGCGCGGTGCCCCGGCGCAGACCGCCCGTCGGCATCCGGCCCGACAGGGCGAGCGCGGCGATAAGATCGAGCAGCAGCAAGAGAAGCGCCGCGCCGAGGAAGGCGCCCTTGAGGCGCAGCTCACTCGCCACGACCAGACCCTCGACCGCGGCTCCGACGGGCCACTCGGCCGGGGCCAGAACCCGGTCGGGCGCAACCGTGTTGACCGCGAGCCGGCGCGATCCGGAGACGTAGAGCCCCGGCGGCAGGTCCGGGCCGATCACCGGCTCGGCCAGCGCCTCGCCGGGCACGCCGGGCAGGTCTTCGGCCGCCTCGAGCGCGCCGAACGCATCGAGCACGCGCTCGGCGACCCACGTCGTGCCCGCAAGGTCGCCCGCCTCGGGCCGCTGGGCGCGGCTCGACACCGCCAGGCGTTCGAGCATCTGCACGAAGAGCCCCGAGAGGGGCAGGCTCGACCATTCCGCGTTTGCCGAGACGTGGAACAGCACGACCTGGCCGTCGCCGATCGCCCTGCGCGTCACGAGCGGTGTGCCGTCGGCCAGCGTCGCGATCGTCGCCTGGGCAAGCTCGGGTCCCGGCTGCGCGAGGATCTGGGCGCTGACCGCCACGTCCTCGGGCGGCACGAGCCCGGCAAAGGGCGAACCCTCGGGAAACGGCGCGAGCGCCTTCGGCTCGCCCCAGCTCATCGAGCCGCCGACCGCGCGCCCGCCGAGCCGCAGCCGGACCGGCAGCAGCGGGTCGAGCGTGTCGCGGCCGATGTCGGACGCGGCGAGATGGGGCCCCGCGAAGCGCACGAGAAGCCCGCCCTGCTCGATCCACTCGACCAGTGCGTCGCTTTCCGCGATGCGGGCCACATCGGCCAGGATGATCACGTCGGGATTGGCCAAGAGCACGTCGCCGACCGTCCCCTCGATCAGGTCGGCGGTGGGCGCCAGCGCCTGGCGCAGGTAATGGTCCGGGGCGAGAAGCTCCAGCCCCTCGCGGTCCGCGGTGCCCGAGATGATGCCGACCTTGCGGCGCTTGAACGCGTCGTCGGTCAGCGCGACGGCGCCAGCCGTCGCCTCGCCGGCGATCTCGAATCTGGTGACGCGATTCCTGAGTTCCGGCGGCAGGTCGAAGCTGGCCTCCGCCTCCGCCTCACCCGATGCGAAATCCAGTGGCGCGCGCGCAAGCTCGCGCTCGATCCCTGCCGGATCGAGGCCATGCGCGACGACGTCGGCCAACGCCGCCGCATCGCTTCGGGCGCGCAGCACCGTGACGGCCAATCCACCCTCCGAGAGCCCCGCCCCGCTCAGCGCGCGCACGTCGCGCGGGCTTTCGACCGCCGTGACCGCGCCTTCCCCGAGCAGCGTTTCGGCGAGCGCCGCGCGACCTTCGCGTGACAACCCGTCCGAGAGCCACAGCGTGTCGAACCCGCCATCCGGCAAAGCCGCCGCAAAGGCCTCCATCGCCTCCGCCGCGGGCTCCCACGGGCGCGGCACGATCGAGGGCAGCCGCGTGGCGACGGCGTCGGCGGCGGCGAAGACCGGCCCGTCGGGCGGCGGATCGGTCAGCGAGACCAGTGCCACGGGGCGGCCCGCTCGGCCCGCCTCGGACAGGGCGGCCGCGATTCTCTCCTGCCGGCGCGGCCAGTCGCGGGCGTCGGCCCAGCTGCCGTCGACGAGGATCAGGAGCGGCCCGTCGCCCTCCGCCTCGACCTGCGGGTTCAGGACCGGTCCGGCGAAGCCCGCGATGATCAGCGCCACCGCGATCATGCGGATCAGCAGCAGCCACCACGGCGTCCGGTCGGCCTCCTGCTCCTCGTCCATGAGGCCCAGAAGCAGCGCCACGCCCGGAAACCGCCGCCGGATGGGGGCGGGCGGGATCGCGCGCAGGAGAAGCCAGAGAACCGGCAGAGCCACGAGACCCCAGAGAATCCAGGGCACCGTGAAACCGATCGGTCCCAGCACCAGCATCAATGATCCTTCCTCAGCGCGGCGTAGAGCCACAGGAGCGCGGCCTGCGCCGGATCGCCGGTATGATGCGTCGAGAAGAGCCAGCCCGCCTTGCGCGCAAGATCGGCGAGCCGCGCCTTCCGCTCGGCCAGCCGCGCCTGGTAGCGCGTCCTCAAATCGCCAGCCTTCCGCGTTTCATGGGTCAGCGTACCGGCCATGCTCTCGAAGATCGTCCTCCCATCGAAGGGAAAGGCCTCCTCCACCGGATCGAGAATTTGCAGAAGCACGCCAGTCACGCCCTTGTCCGCCGCGAGTCCGAGCGCGCGCTCGACCTCCTCGGGATCGCCCATGAAATCGGAAATGAAGATTGCGCGGGACCCGGCAAGGATCGCGCGGGCATCCGGCGCGCCGAAATCCGCGGCCCCCGCCTCCTGCGTGAACGCGTGGGCCAAGCGCAAGAGCTGCACCTCGCCCGACCGCGGCGGTGCGATCGGATCGGCAAGGCCCACGCGCTCGCCCGCGCGAATGAGAAGCACGCCGAGCGCCAGTGCCAGCAGCCGGGCGCGGTCCGCCTTGGACTGCCGTTTGCGATCGCCTGAGAATTCCATCGACCGGGCATCGTCGACCCAGAGATGGATCGACTGCGCCGCCTGCCATTCCTTCTCGCGCACGAACTGAGCGTCAGCCCTCGCGGACCGTCGCCAGTCGATCAGCCGCGCCTCGTCTCCCGCATGCGCCGGCCGGTACTGCCAGAACTCGTCCCCCATGCCGGAAAGTCGCCGCCCGTGCTCGCCAAGCTGAACCGTCGAGGCCAGATGCAGCGCATCGGCCATAAGCGGCGGTAGCGCCGAGGCCAGCCCCTCGGCGGCGCGGCGGAGACCGGCGGGTCGAGCGGAATGGGGAACGACCTCGCTCATGCGGCCTCGGCCCGCGTCACTTCGCGCGCGACACCGTCGATGATCTCGGCGAGGCTTTCTCCCCGCGCCCGCGCGGCGAAGGATAGTGCCATCCGGTGCGACAGGACCGGGCGCGCCAACGCCATCACATCATCCGCCGACGGCGCGAGCCGCCCGTTGAGCAGCGCGCGCGCACGAACGGTCAGCATCAGCGCCTGCGCCGCTCGCGGCCCCGGCCCCCAACTTACGCTTTCGCTCACCGCCTGTCCGGCTTCGGCCTCGCCCGGTCGGCAGGCGCGCACGAGATCAAGGATCAGTTCGACGATCTTCTCACCGACCGGCATCCGCCGAACGGTCGTCTGCGCGCTGGTCAATTCCTCGGCCGAGAAGATGCGTGGCGACTGCGCCGTCTCGACGCCGGTCGTCGCCAAGAGTATGTCGCGCTCAGTCCCGCGATCGGGATAATCGACATCGATCTGGACGAGGAACCGGTCGAGCTGCGCCTCGGGCAGCGGGTAGGTCCCCTCCTGCTCGATCGGGTTCTGCGTGGCGAGCACGTGGAACGGCGCCGGCAACGCGCGGTGCTGGCCCGCGATCGTGACCTCATGCTCCTGCATCGCCTGCAGAAGCGCCGACTGGGTCCGGGGCGAGGCGCGGTTGATCTCGTCGGCCATCAGAAGCTGGCAGAAGACCGGCCCCTCGATGAAGCGGAAAGACCGCGTGCCGTCCTTCGCGGTCTCAAGAACCTCGGAGCCGAGGATGTCCGCCGGCATGAGGTCCGGCGTGAACTGCACCCTGCCCGAAGAAAGCCCCATCACCTTGCCGAGTGTATCGACGAGCATCGTCTTGCCCATCCCAGGCAGGCCGACGAGCAGCCCGTGCCCGCCGCACAAAAGCGCGGCGAGCGACAGTTCGACGACCCGCTCCTGGCCGATAAAGCGCCGTCCGACCGCCTGCCGCGCCTCGGCGATCTTTTCGCCCAGGGCTTCGATTTCGGCCAGAAGTTCGCGCTGCTCGACCATGACAAGTGCTCCTTGGTTAGTATAGTTGGGAGCATAAACGCAGAAAATCGACCCGGCACCAATGGCGAAATCGGAAAACGAACAATTGATCGTGAAGCCCTCGGCGGAAAACCTCGCAGCCGCCGCCAAGGCGGCAGGCAAGAAAGGGCCCCCGCCGGTGCATCTGTGGAATCCGCCGTTTTGCGGCGACCTCGACATGGAGATCCGCCGCGACGGCACTTGGTTCTATCTCGGAACGCCAATCGGCCGGCATGGGCTCGTCAAACTCTTCTCCTCGATCATCCGCAAGGACGGCGACGACTATTTCCTCGTCACCCCGGTCGAGAAGGTCGGCATCAGGGTCATCGACGCGCCCTTCGTCGCGGTGGACGCGAACGCGACCGGAACCGGTGACGGCCAACAGATAACCTTCCTCACGAATGTCGAGGACGAGGTGACAGCCGGCCCCGATCACCCGGTCCGCGTCGCCCGCGACCCGGAGACGGGCGAACCGTCGCCCTATATCCTCGTCCGCGCCAATCTCGAGGCGCTCATCGACCGCAAGACCTTCTACCGCCTGATCGACCTTGGCACGCACGAGGAGCGCGACGGGGAAAACTGGTTCGGCCTCTGGTCGGCGGGCGAGTTCTTCCCAATCATCCCCTCGGCGGAGCTGGCCTGATTGCCGAAGTTCTGCGCCAATCTCAGCTGTCTGTTCACCGAGCTTCCCTTCATGGAGCGGTTCAGCGCCGCAAAAGAGGCAGGCTTCGACGCGGTCGAGGTGCTTTCGCCCTATGACTGCCCGGCCCAAGACATGCGAGACCAACTCGTCTGGAACGCACTCGCCTTCGCCCTGATGAATTGCCCGCCCCCGAACGCCACCGGCGGACTACAGGGCTTCGCCGCTATCCCCGGCCTTGAGGACCGATTCCGCCGCGACTTCGACCGCACCTTGCGTTTCGCCCAGGTGCTGAAGCCGTTGCACATCCACGTCATGGCCGGCGCTGCAGAGGGGCCGGAGGCCGAGGCGACCTTCATTCGAAATCTCCGTTGGGCCGCCGAACGCGCCCCGACGCAGAGCCTCACAATCGAGCCGATCAATCGCTACGACAAGCCGGGCTACTTCCTTGCCGATTACGACACAGCCGCCCACGTGCTCGATGCCGTGGCAGCCCATAACCTCGCGCTCCAGTTCGACAGCTACCACGCCCACCGGATCACCGGCGACGTCATGGCCGCATGGTCGGTCCACGGCCACCGCTCCGCCCATGTCCAGATCGCGGGCTTCCCCGGCCGGAACGAGCCCCTGAGTGGCGAGATCGACTATGCGGCCTTCTTCTCCCGCCTCGACGCGGACGGATACCAGGGCTGGGTCAGCGCCGAATACGCCCCCGCCGCCGCGACCGACGCCGGGCTGTCCTGGATGCGCTGACCTGCCCTTCCAATGTTCGGAAATGCTCCGGGAGAGTGAATGCTCCGGCCCCGCGCCGGGGCAGGGGGGGCGCCGCCCCCTAGCGCCGCTCGGATCTGCGTCGCGGCTGGCGGCCTTCCAGAACGCCCGATTCCAGGATGATCTCCGACACTTGGTGTTCGCGCCGGTAGGCCATCACATGCACTCCCGCGACACCCTTGATCTCGCGGATCTGCTGGATAAGCTCGATGCAGATCTTCTTGCCCTCGGCGCCCGGCTTCTCGGCCTTCTCCATCCGCTCGATCAGAGCATCCGGTACATGGATTCCCGGAACGTTCGAGCGCATCCACCGCGCCGCCTTGGCGGAGGCCAGCGGTCCGACGCCCGCCAGAATGTAGACATTCTTGTCCAGCCCGAGATCCCGGACCCGGACCATGAACTTCTCGAAAAGCGGGATATCGTAGATGTAGTTCGTCTGGATAAACTCAGCCCCTGCCTCGACCTTCTTGGCGAGCCGTTCGGGCCGCCACTCGTAGGGCGGAATACAGGGATTCTCGGCCGCGCCAAGGAACATCTGCGGGGGCCGCGTGATCTTCCGGCCCGACAGGAACATGCCCTGATCGCGCATCGTGCGGATCGTCCGCAGAAGCGTCAGTGAGTCGAAGTCGAAGACCGGCTTTGCACCCGGCTGGTCGCCCACACCCACGCCGTCGCCGGTCAGGCAGAGGCAATTCGCCACTCCCATCGCGGCGGCGCCGAGGACGTCGCCCTGGATGGCGATCCGGTTCCGGTCGCGGCAGGAGATCTGGTAGACAGTCGAATAGCCCGCGCGCGTCAGAAGCGCGCTAATCCCAATCGAGGACATGTGGCAGTTCGCTCCCGAGGCATCGGTCGCATTGATCGCATCCGCGACCTCTCCGAGGGGCTGCGCCGCCTCGAACACATCCGCCGGGTCGGCGCTGTCGGGCGGGTTGAGTTCCGCCGTCACCGCGAACCGCCCGGCCCGCAGGACACGCTCCAGCCGCGAATGCGAAACATGGCCCTCGGGCGGCGGCGCATAGACCGGGACCGGATCGGAATAGTCGGCGGACACACTCATTTCTTCAGCACCCCCCGGTTCACCGCGCTCGCCGGCTCTTCGGCCAGCGGCGCGACGGCGGGTTCGATCGCCCGCGCCTCGGGGAATGCCTGCGCCACCGCCGTCCGGGCCGCCTCGCGCGACTCGCGCAGCTTCGCCGCCTTCTCCCGGCTGACCCTGAGCCACGAGGAGGACCCTTCCAAGCTTCGGTCCACTGGAGGCAGCACCTCACGAATCTTCGCACCGCCTTTCATCCGGGTCGAGCCTTCCCACGCCAGCGCCCAGACGCATCTCATCGCGGGCTTCACCTCGCAGTAACCTCCGGGCCGGACGCCTCCGCACGGTCCGTTCCGCAGCTGTTTCGGACAGTTCATCGGGCAGGACATGCCGGTCGAGGACAATACGCATTGCCCGCACATCTTGCAGTCGAAGAGCACCGTCTTCACGCCCCGCTCGATCAGCGCCACGGGCCGCTCCATCCGGTTGTAGCCGATCTTGGCGAAGACCGGATCGAGTGCGATCATCACGCCCTCGACGCGCGCATAGATCCATTCGAAGGTTCGGGAGTGGCGAATGGCGAACAGACGGGCACGATACATGTCGAAGCACTCCGTGCGACGCGCCGATGCGGCGCCGTGTCTCCACGATCATTTCGGCGGAGCGCGATTGCAAGCGCAATCGCGCCGCGATCCGTCGCGACGTCCTATCGGCCGGTGGAGCCCGAGCGCGCCGCGTCGGCACACCCCGCCGTGCGGCATTCGGGTTCCAGCGTGGAATGACTGACTCCGAACCGGTCGGTGAGTACACGCTTCACCCTGTGCACCACCTCCGCGAAATCCGCGCCGTCCGCCAGTACCAGATGCGCCTCGACCGATGTCCGCCTCTCGTCCATCTGCCACAGATGCAGGTGATGCACCTCCTCGACGCCCGCCTCGCCCTCCATCGCGCGGCGCAGCTCGTCTGCCTCCATCTCCGGCGGAGCGCCGAGCATCAGGATGCGGATTACCGGACCCGCCTCGACCAGAGCCTGCCACAGGATCCAGCCCGCAATGCCGAGCGTGATCAGCGGGTCGGCAAGCCGCCAGTCCCAAACCCAAATGAGAACGCCGCCGATGATCACCGCGACCGATGTCGCCGCGTCGGCGAGGTTGTGCAGAAACGCTGCGCGGATGTTGGCGCTCTCCTTCGAAAGCCGCCATGTCAGCGCCGCGGTGACGAGATCGATGGCAAGCGCGAGCGCGGCGAGCACGATCACAATTCCGCCCGCGACTTCCGGGGGGTCGAGAAGCCGCACGGTGCCCTCATAGCCGAGCCAGACGGAGATCACGACAAGCGTCGTGTAGTTCACCAGCGCCGCAACAAGCTCTGCCCGGCCGTAGCCGAAGGACATGCCGCCATCTGCCGGCCGCCGCGCGATCCGACGCGCGACGAATGCGATGATCAGCGACACCGCGTCGGACAGATTGTGAACCGCATCCGCGATCAGAGCGACCGAGCCCGAGATGAGTCCGCCCACGATCTGCGCGACCGTCAGCAAGAGGTTCACCGCAATGGCCAGGGCCACCTTGCGGTCGCCGGCCTCGGGGACGACATGGTGGTGGCGATGCGATCCGTGGCCGTGGTCATGCGGCATGTTCGGTCTCCTTGGCTCCCGGCATGCGCGCGCGCATCGCCTGCGTCAATCCTCGACGACGCCTTGGTTGCTACGCCCGACCGCCGCGCGGCCCGTACTTCGGCGTCCTGCCAGCCATCTCGGCCATGACGGCCTCGATCTGGTTCGCGCCTCCGATGATCCCCGCCTGCAGCCGCGCTTCCAGCGCCAGTCCCTCGCCCGGCGGCAGCGTCCAACCCTCCTCGACGAGCCGCTTGGCCGCGATGAGCGCATCCGGCGACCGGGCCGACAGCTCCGCCGCCATTCCACGTGCCGCCGCGACGGGATCAGTGGCGATTCGCGTCACGAGACCGAGGGTCTGCGCCTCCTCTGCTCCCATCACCCGCGCCGTCATGATCAGCTCTTTCGCGAGGTCGGCGCGCATCAGCCGCGGCAGCGACTGGCTGATCCCCATATCCGGGATCAGCCCCCATTTCGCCTCCATTACTGACAGCCGCGCCTCGGGCGACGCGATGCGGAAATCCGCCGCGAGCGCAAGCTGCATGCCCGCGCCAAAGGCCACGCCCTCGATCGCCGCGATCACCGGCACCGGCAGCGCCTGCCACGCGACGACCGGCTTCTGGAACCGGTTCGCTGCCTCACCCACGGGCGGCGTGGCGATCTTGCGTCTCAGGCTATCGATATCCCGGGCGAAAGATTGCATGACCGACAGGTCGAGGCCCGAGGAAAAGCACCCACCCTCGCCCCGCAGGATCACGACGCGCAGTCCCGCCTCGGCGCGAAGCCGATCCGCCGCCTTGGCAAGCGCCTCGAACATCTCCATCGTCCAGGCGTTCTTCTTATCGGGCCGGTTCAGGCAGACCTCCGCCACTCCGTCGTCACCCACGTCCACGCGCACCACGTCGTTCATCGCCACCTCCGTCTGTCGCGCGCATCATCGCCCGTTGAGCGGACACGCGAAAGCCCGCGTCGCACGCGCGACGCGGGGTCACGAAATCGCGACGGCCCAAGCCTCCTGACAGAATGCTGTCAGGAGGCCCATGCGATAACTCCAGAACTAACTTTGAATGAAGGAGCGATCCCATGCAGACCCAACCCGTTGTCGTCTGGAGCGAAATCCCGGTTTCCGATATGAAGAAGGCGGTGGCGTTCTACAACGCGACTTTCGACTGGCAGATGACAATCGACGAAAGCGGACCCAATCCAATGGCGACCCTCGGCAGCAACATGGAGACCACGAGCGGCCATCTCTATCCCGGCAAGCCCGCCGCCGGAAACGGCCCCACCGTGCATATCGCGGTGCCCGATCGTCTGGAAGACGCGGCGATCCGCTGCCGCAAGGCAGGCGGCACGATCCTCGGCGACATCGTCACCATCCCGCCCGGCCGTTTCGTCTATGCCAAGGACCCCGACGGCAATTCGATCGGGCTGTTCGAGCCTAAAGCCGCCTGATGCGCAGGGCCGACCGCCTCTTCCAGATCGTCCAGTATCTGAGGGGCGGTCGGCTTCTGACCGCGCGCAAGCTCGCCGGCCGGCTCGAAGTCAGCGAGCGCACGGTCTATCGCGACATCGCCGACCTCATCGGTTCGGGCGTGCCGATCGACGGCGAGGCGGGGATCGGCTACCTCATGCGGTCGGGCTATGACCTGCCGCCGCTGATGTTCAGCCGCGAAGAGATAACCGCGCTTGTCGCCGGCGCCCGCATGGTGCGCAGCTTCGGCGGCGCGGCGATGGCGCTCGCCGCCGAGGAGGCGCTGGCGAAGATCGAGGCGGTGCTGCCCGCCGACCTAAAGGACCGCCCCGCCGGCGTCGCGATCCACGCCCACGACGCGGGCGCCCTTTCCGACGCCGACCGCGCCATGGTCGACCGCCTCGACGCCGCAACCGACGCGCGCAGCCGCCTCACGCTCGACTACCGGGACGCCGAGGGCGCGCTCACGCACCGCACGGTCCGGCCGCTCGGCCTGTGGTTCTGGGGCAAGGTCTGGACCCTCATCGCCTGGTGCGAGCTCAGGACCGATTTCCGCATGTTCCGCATCGACCGCATCGAAGCGGTCGAAGATGCCGGCCCCTTCCGTCCCGAACGCGACAAGAGCCTCACGGCCTTCTTCCAGCAGGAAATCTGCCGCGATCGGCCAGAGTGAAGAGGCGCGGGCTACGGGCTGGGTCAGTGGGCTTAATGGCGGCTTCGAGCCCGGCGCGAAAACTTGCTCAGGTGAACCAACCGATCCGCAGTCTCCGCATTGGGCGTGGCCTTAGAGAGATTGGGCCGTTGTGCTATCTTTAGCGCGATGCGGGTCCAAACCGCATCCTGAGGTTCGACCGAGCAGCGGCACAAAGCAGCAGCGAGGATCACCATATGACACGATCATCCGTTCGTACTTCTGCCCTCGAGGACATTGCCGGCGGAGGGCTCTTGAACAGACGCGCACTTCTGCGCGGCGCCGCAATTGGAGGTGGGGCCGCAGTGGCCGGAATAGCGGCGCCACGCATGGCGCATTCCGAGCCCGTTATCCCCGACTGGGTGACCGTCGCCGGAGAACGTGCCCGCGGCTACGGAATGCCTGCCGGACAGGAAGCGCACGTCCAGCGCGCGATCATCGAGCCCTTCAAGGACATCGCGCCGAGCTTCAGTTTCTCTGGAACACCGCACCAGCGGCTGCGCGGCACGATCACGCCCAGCGGCCTGCATTTCGAGGTGCATCACGGCGGCCGCCCCAATGTCGATCCGGAGCAGCATAGGTTGATGATACATGGGCTCGTCGAGCGGCCATTGAAGTTCGATCTCGACTCCCTCGGCCGATATCCCATGGTCACGGCCACGCATTTCCTTGAATGTTCGGGCAACAGCTTGTTCAACGCCATCATGCCGGAGCCGATGCAGGCCGGGTGCGACGTGCTGCACGGGCTTCTTTCGAACACGGAATGGACCGGCATTCCGATGAGCATCCTTCTGGAAGAAGCAGGCGTGAAGCCGGAGGGGCTCTGGGTGGTTGCGGTAGGCAATGACGGACCCAGCCTCGCCCGCTCGATCCCGATCGAGAAGCTTATGGACGACGCCATGCTCGCGCTCTATCAGAACGGCGAACGCGTCAGGCCGGAACAGGGATATCCGATGCGCTTGTTGTTGCCGGGGTACGAGGGCAACATGAACGTCAAGTGGCTGACAAGCCTCTGGGTGACGGACGCGCCGGCGCATACGAAGGACGAGTCCGGCGAGTATACCGAACTTCTCGCCGATGGTTCCGCGGTCAAGTTCACCTTCGGCATGGGCGTGAAGTCCATCATCACACATCCTTCCGCGACAATGACCATGAGCGGTCAAGGCTACTATGAGATATCCGGTCTGGCCTGGTCGGGGTCCGGTCCCATCCGCAGGGTCGAGATCTCTGCCGACGGCGGTCAAAGCTGGGCGGAAGCCGAGCTTGTCGAACCGGTCTTGTCGAGGGCGTTGACGCGGTTCCGGTTGCCGTGGCGGTGGGAGGGAGCGCCGACCCTTCTGATGAGCCGGGCAGAAGATTCGACTGGCGCCGTGCAGCCCACCCGATCCGAGTGGAAGGCACGCTACGATCCCTCGAATTTCCTGCACAACAACGCCATTCAAGCGTGGCAGATCACGTCGGAAGGGATGGTGCAAAATGTCTATGCCTAAGTTTCTCCCTGCCGCGGCAGTCATGATCGCTGCCAACGGAGCCGCCGCTCAAGGCCCGGATCTTGGACAGCCGCTCTCAGAAGACGAAATTCCAAGCTACGCGCGCTATGTGATGCCCGATGGCCGGGGTCTTCCGGCGGGCGGCGGAACCGCGTCGGAAGGCGCGGCGGTCTACGCGGAGAAGTGCGCCGCCTGTCATGGCGAAACCGGCATCGAAGGGCCGGTCATGCCGCCGGTCGGCCCCAATGATGTCTGGGCGAAGCCGGCAGGACGACATTGGCCCTACGCGACGACGCTTTTCGACTACATTCGCCGCGCCATGCCCATCGACGCGCCCAAATCGCTGTCCGATGACGAGTCCTATGCGCTTGCCGCGTTCATCCTTTCTCGCAACGGTCTGATCGGGGATGGCGATGCGATGAACGCCGAGACTCTGCCCGCCGTGGAAATGCCGAACCGCGACAACTTCACCGATGTCTGGGCCAAGCAGGGTGCAGAGCCATGGTGAGCTAACCGCGCATCGAACACTGGCCTCGCCAATGCGCGGGCGTTTGACTGGCAGAACACGCCAGAAGTGAATGAGAGTTTGCCTTGGATATCGACCTGTCCCGAACGTCGGCATTGTCCCGCCATACGGACACCGCTCCCGCCTGCAGCCCGCTTGCCATACGTATTGCCGACGCTTGGCGTACGCACGGCAGACCAGTTCTTCATTGCAAAATCAGGGTGCCGGTCTCGCATCGCCCCGAGACGCCGCTCAATGCGCCTCGGCCCAATTCGCCCCCTGCCCGGCATCGACCACGAGCGGTACGTTAAGATGCACCGCAGGATGCGCCGCACCCTCCATGACCTCGCGCGCCGTTGCGATCAGCTTGTCCACCGCCCCCTCCTCAACCTCGAAGAGAAGCTCGTCATGGACCTGCAGCAGCATCTTCGCGGGCAGGCCGCGGGTCGCCGCCGGCATCCGGATCATCGCCCGCCGGATCACATCCGCCGCCGCACCCTGGATTGGCGCGTTGATCGCCGCGCGGCGGGCGAAACCGGCATGGGGACCCTTCGCATTGATCTCGGGCGTGTGGATCTTGCGGCCAAAGAGCGTCCGGACGAAGCCGTTCTCCTTCGCGAAAGCCACCGTCGTGTCCATGTAGTCCTTGATCCCCGGGAAGCGCTCGAAATAGCGGTCGATGAAGCCCTGCGCCTCGGCCCGCGGGATGCGCAGATTGCGCGCGAGACCAAAGCCCGAGATGCCGTAGATCACGCCGAAATTGATCGCCTTCGCCTGTCGCCGCACCATCGGGTCCATGCCCTCGACCGGCACGTTGAACATCTCCGACGCGGTCAGTGCGTGAATGTCGATGCCCTCGCGGAACGCCTCTTTCAGCTCGGGGATGTCGGCGACGTGCGCCAGGATGCGAAGCTCGATCTGGCTGTAGTCGAGGCTGACAAGCCGCATTCCCGGCCCGGCAACGAAGGCTTCCCGGATTCGACGGCCTTCCTCGCTGCGCACGGGTATGTTCTGCAGATTCGGATCGGTCGAGGCGAGCCTGCCCGTCGCCGCCCCGGCGATGGAATAGGAGGTGTGCACGCGCCCCGTCTCGGGATGGACATGGTTCTGAAGCGCGTCCGTGTAGGTCGACTTCAGCTTCGACAACAGCCGCCAGTCCAGCACCCGCGCCGGCAGGTCATGCCCTTCGGCCGCGAGGTCTTCCAGAACGTCCGCGCCGGTGGCATAAGCCCCGGTCTTGCCCTTCTGCCCGCCCTGAATTCCCATCTTTTCGAACAGGATCTCGCCCAGCTGCTTCGGGCTGCCGACGTTGAAAGGCGCGCCCGCAAGCTCCTGAATTTCCGCCTCCAGCCCCGCCATCTTCTGCGCGAAGGCATTCGACATGCGGCTGAGCGTCTGCGCGTCGACGAGGATGCCCGTCATCTCCATCCCCGCCAGTACCTCGACCATCGGCCGTTCCAGCGTTTCGTAGACGGTCGTCACCTGCGCCCGGTGCAGGTTCGGCTTGAAGGCCTGCCAGAGCCTTAGCGTGATGTCCGCATCCTCAGCCGCGTACTTCACCGCCTCGTCGATCGGAACGCGATCGAATGTGATCTGTGACTTGCCAGTGCCGAGAAGCGATTTGATCTCGATCGGCCGGTGGCCGAGATAGCGGTCCGATAGCCCGTCCATCCCGTGATTGTGGAGGCCCGAATACATAGCGTAGGACATCAGCATCGTGTCGTCGATGGGCGCGATGCGGACACCGTGGCGGGCGAATATCTTCCAGTCGTACTTCATGTTCTGACCGATCTTCAGGATCGCGTCGTCCTCGAGAACGGGCTTCAGCAGCGCCAGCGCCTCATCGAGCGCCATCTGCCCCTCGGCGGGCTCGCTCGCGCCGAAGAGGTCTCCGTCACCCCGCCTGTGACCGAGCGGGATGTAACACGCCTCGCCCGGGATCACGGATAGCGAGATACCGACCAGTTCGGCGAGCATCTCGTCAAGGCTCGTGGTCTCGGTGTCGACGGCGACGTACCCGCGCTCGCGGATCAGATCGATCCAGCGACCAAGAGCTTCGGCGGCCCGGATGCACTCATACTTGCCGTGATCGAAGGGCGGCACATCCACCTCCACCGGCGCCTCGTCCTTCTCATGCGAGACTGGCACCGCCGGCGCGTCGGGGGTCACGGGCGGCTCGACTTTCAGCGCATCGGCTACCCGCTTCGTCAGCGTGCGGAACTCCATCCGGGCAAGAAACTCCATCAGAGATTCCGCCTCGGGCTCCTTCACCTCCAGTTCGTCGAGCGACCATTCGACCGGCGTGTGGTCGTCAAGCGTCACGAGCCGCTTCGATACCCGGATCAGCTCGGCATTGTCGATCAGCGCCTGTCGCCTCTTCGGCTGCTTGATCTCTTCGGCGCGTTCGAGCAACGTTTCCAGATCGCCGAATTCGTTGATCAGCAGCGCCGCCGTCTTGACGCCTATCCCGGGCGCGCCCGGCACATTGTCAACGCTGTCGCCGGCAAGGGCCTGCACATCGATCACGCGGTCGGGCTTCACGCCGAACTTTTCCTCGACTTCGTCGATGCCGATACGCTTGTTCTTCATCGCGTCGAACATCTCGACCCCGCCACCCACGAGCTGCATCAGGTCCTTGTCCGACGAGATAATGGTGACGTCTCCGCCCGCCTCGCGCGCCTGCCGGGCGAGCGTCGCGATGATGTCGTCGGCTTCGTAATTCTCCATCTCCAGGCAGGCGACGCTGAACGCCTTCGTCGCCTCGCGCGTCAGCGGGAACTGCGGGCGCAGGTCCTCGGGCAACTCGGGCCGGTTGGCCTTGTACTTGTCGTAGATGTCGTCGCGGAATGTCTTGGACGAGTAGTCGAATACGCAGGCGATATGGGTCGGCCCGTCCTTGCCCTTGTTGTTCGCAAGCTGAGACCAGAGCATGTTGCAGAACCCGGCCACCGCCCCAATCGGCAGACCGTCTGATTTCCGCGTGAGCGGCGGCAGCGCATGGTAGGCGCGGAAGATGTAGGCTGAGCCATCGATCAGATGCAGATGGCAACCTTTGCCGAAGCTCATGATCGCGCTCCCCTGTTCATTCGTTGGGACGAGTATTGTCACGATCCGACATGGCCTTCCAGCCTGACCGGCGGGAACGGACGGATTCCGCGACCAATCGTAAGGTCAGGTCATACTCGCCCTACGCGAGGGATCGGCGTGGCCACCTCAGTGATCGTCGCGTGCGTGCTCAAGGTCGATCACGTACTTCTTATCGCAGTAGCCGCATTCAACGAAGCCTGCATCGCGCGGGATCGTCAGCCACACGCGGGGATGGCCCAGCGCGCCCTCGCCACCATCGCAGGCCACTTTCCAGGCGGAGACGACCTCGGTCTCGGGGGCGGGGATCGGCATGTTCACTGGCTCCATCGGCAGGTATTCCGGCACACCGCCGGGTTGCTCGCATGATACCGATCCGTGGCCTGCGGACAAGACGCCCGGCGCATCCGCGCGCGATCGAACCCCGGACGCCGCGGCGCGAGTGGCTGAAGGTTACGGCGCGCGCGCCGGCTTCACCGGATTGCCGGGGGAACCATTCCCGCTCGACCGCGTTTCGTCAGCGGCCAGGCGGGAAATGGAATGGACCAGATCACGGCCGATACCGGCAACGTTCTCGAAAAGATCGACAGCTGGGTAGACGGCTTTTTCCGGTTGCTGCCGAATATCGCGGTCGCCTTCGTGCTGCTGTTGATCTTCTGGTTCCTCGCCATCGGAGCCTCTGCTCTCGTCCGGCGGATGGCGAGCCGGCGCGGCCGCGAAAATCTCGGAGACGTGGCCGCATCGCTCGCGCGCTGGATGATCGTCATTCTTGGCGTCATGCTCGCCGTGACCATCATCGCGCCATCGGTGACGCCAGCGGATCTCTTCGCCGGTCTCGGCATCAGTTCGGTCGCGATCGGCTTTGCGTTCAAGGACATTCTGCAGAACATGCTCGCCGGAATCCTCATCCTGCTTCGCCAGCCGTTCGAGGTCGGAGATCAGATCGTCTCGGGCGGGCATGAAGGAACTGTGGAGCGGATCGAGACCCGCGCAACGTTGATCAAGACCTATGATGGCCGCCGCGTCGTCATCCCGAACGCCGACATCTATACCGATGCGGTCGTCGTCAATACGGCATTCGATCAGCGCCGGTCGGAATATGACATCCAGATCGGCTGCAATGACGATTGGGACGAGGCCTGCCGGCTCATGGTCAAAGCCACGAAAGGTTGCGAGGGCGTGCTGAGCGAACCCGCGCCCGAGGCACTGCCCTGGGCCATCGCCGAAAGCGGCAACAACGTTCGCCTGCGCTGGTGGACCGATCCGGACCGCGCGTCCGTCGTCCAGGCCTTCTCGCGCGTCATCGAGGCGAGCTACAAGGCGCTCGACGCAGCCGGCATCGACATGCCGTATCCGACGCAGGTCATGCTCTTCCACGACCAGACCGAGGAGACGGACGGCGACCGCGCGAGACGGCGCGACGGCTGGCCGAAGCGTCCGGACGGCAACAACCCGAAGCCGCACAGAATAGCGGATGCGCTGGCGGAATTGCGGAAAGCCGGTAAATCCTCGGAGCGCGCCTCCGAGACGTAGGTTGAGCGATCTGGCCGCCTCAACCCGTGCGCTGTAGCATCCGCCCCAGAACGCGTCCGCCCAGAATGTGCATGTGGTAGTGTGGAACTTCCTGCACGCCGTGGGTCCCGGCATTCGAGATGGTACGGTAACCCGCGCCGCCCGCGCCCGGCTGCACGCCCAGCATCCGGCAAACCTCACCAGCCACGCGGGTGAAATCGGTGATCTCCCCCGGTGTCGCCTCGGCGGCGAAATGGTCGAAGTTCACGTACTTGCCCTTCGGGATCACGAGCACATGGACCGGTGCCTGCGGACCTATGTCGTGGAAAGCCAGCGTATGCTCGGTCTCCAGCACCGTCTTGTTCGGGATCTCGCCTCTCAGGATGCGGGCGAAGACGTTCTCGTCGTCATAGGCGTAGGGCATGGGTCTCCCTCAGTCGGCGTAAAGGTGCTCGGCCGCGGCGATCTCTTCGGCCGCAGGTTCTGGAATAGACAGAAACGCCGCCAGAGGCACGGTGTTTTCGGACGGCGTGGCCCACTCTCTTATGCGGTGGAGGTTGGCGAAATTCGCATCCCGGATCATGTCTCCCTCGTGGCGAAGGTCGTAGCGGATGGTCGGCAGAAGGCGCGCCAGTGTCTCAGCGCCGGTCTGCTCACCGGCCAGTCCCACGCGTTTCGCATGGCCAGTGAGATAGTCGTCCGAATATGTACACTCGACCAGCAACAATCGCGTCGTCGCCCGGTCCGAGCAGAAATCGCGCATCAGGTCGACATTCGCCGGGTCCATGCAGATCAAGAGTCGGTCAGTCTTGTGGTAGTCGAACAGCATCCGCATGAGCGCCCGCCGGTGGCGCGCACGCTTCTCGAGCGTGGACTGAATACCGCCCAAGTCCGGCAGCTCCGTCGCCTCCTCGTCGAAGAGGTATTCGACAACCGGCACGTTGGTCGCCCGCCGCGCGTGCTCTGCCAGCCGCTTGGCCACGTGCCATTTCTTGCAGACCACGATCAGCAGCTCGCGCTCGCGCCCGAGGCTCGCCTCCGTTTCCCAGAACCGGGGCGCGAAGCGGCGTCCTTGGCGGCCCTTGCCGGTCAGGAACTTGTATAGCCCGCGCCCCTCGTTCGAAATCTCGAACCGGACGCCCTTGGAGGCGTAAAGATCGCCGAGCCGCGCCTTGAGCCGCCGGGCCTCGGGGCTGATCTTGCGGGCGAAGAGGAAATCCTGGCTCAGAAGCAGGTCGTAGTGGTCGTTATAGAACGTGACCGGCATCCCGTAGTCGGAGAACATCAGGAACGTCAGCGTCCGCGACCGGATCTCGGGTTCGGGCACGAGATGCCGCACGAGTGTCTGAAAGAAGGTCTCGTCCGGAATCCAGGTCGTGCGGAAGAAACGCATCACGTCGCGCCGCTCGCGCGAGAATTCCATGATCGCCTCGATCGTACGGCGTCTCAGGCACCACCACTGCGATCCGATCATCATTTGGAGGTCGGCGGGAATGTCCCGCGTCCAGCCCAGCCGTTTCTGAAGGTTGAACCAGCCGTAGAAGAGCCGCTTCTGGCTGCGTTCGTTGAAGGGATGGCGGTAGATCAGTCGTTCTTCCTTCATACCGGTCTTGATCCAGTCCGAGTCGAAGAAATCGAAGCTCTCGACAAAGTCGCAATCCTGGGCATCGAGGAAACCGTGCGCGTACTCGGCCGACTTCACCGCCATGCAGTCGCCCGAAAGCATGTAGAAATGCGTTGCGTCGGGAAAGGCCTCCAGCACCCGTTCGACCGCGTTCAGCGTGGCCTGAACCAGACTCCACTCTCCCCAGCCGCACTTGACGCGCCGGCGGGCGAACGCGACGTTGGGGTTGGCGTCGAGGGCTGCCCGGATGCGCTGATAGTCCTTGGGCCTGGCGCGGGCGTCGAAATGGATCGCCATGCAATCGCCCGCTGCCGTCAGGCGCTCCGCCTGGCGGATGATCCCCTCCGGGTCCTTGTGGCACAGCAATATGAAGGCAATCTTCGCCATGGCACAAACCAACTACACAACATTTAGTGGATTGTTTAGAGAAATAGCGATAACGGCCGTTGAAATGACGGGATTTCCTTGCACTGTTGTTCCGAAATCATGTGTGAAGTGCAGCAAGTAGCGTACCTGTGGAGTTGAGCAGATGGGTTTCCCCGGAACCTGGATGACCGAAAGCCAAAGCGTGGTCTACCGCGTCGTGCCGAAATGCGCGTGTTCGACGATCGGGCAGGTCATGTTCTATTCCGATCACGGCCGCTTCTTCGACGGTGACATCCACGACGCGACCGAGGGCCTGCACAAATGGTCGCAAGAGCGCAGCCAACCGCTGATCGAGGCGAACGTGAAGGGCCACAAGAGCTATTCCTTCACCTGCGTGCGCAATCCCTACACGCGGATCCTGTCCTCGTTCTTCGACAAGATCTGCGGCATCCAGCGGAACGGCAAACGCTACCGCGGAAACCTCGTTCCGCTGTTGATCCAGAAATACGGGATCGAGGTCGGCGACCCCGAGAACGGCTTCGAATTCGACCAGATCAAATCCTTCCGCCGGTTCCTCCTTTTCGCCCGCGACACGATCCGCTGGCGCCGTCCGATGGAGCCCGACATCCACTGGTCCGCGATGTCCGGCCACATCTCGACCTTCATCGTGAACGGCGGGCGCTACGACCACATCTTCTTCACCGAGAAGTTCAACGAAGGCATTCAGGTCGTCCTCGACGCGATTGAGACGCCGAAGAAGGTGAATCTGAAGAAGATCCCGCGCTTCAACGAAAGCGAAGGCCACGGGCCGAAGCGCGCCCATCCGGTCGAGGACTATTTCGACGATCTCTCGATGCACCTCGTCTACGAGATCTACAAGCGCGACTTCCAGCTCTTCCACTACGATTTCGAGAATCCGGCCAACAAGATGCCCCTGGGCGAGATCGATCTCGACGAGGTTCACGCCAAGCTCGGAGAGTAGAATGGCCGGCTATTCCGGCACACCGCTTGCTAAGAAGCTCGGGCTGAAGCAGGGGATGCGCACGGCGGTACTCAACCCACCTTGGCCCTATGCCAAGACACTCGGCCTCGACGAGGTCCCGGCCGTGATCGCGGCAGAGACCGCCCTGCCCGAGGAGCTAGATTTCGTTCATCTCTTCACGCCCCGCCATGCCGAACTCGACCGGCGTCTCGCTGAGGCGCGGCGCACCCTCGCGCCGGCGGGCATGGTCTGGGTCAGCTGGCCCAAGAAGGCGTCCGGCCTCCCGTCCGAGATCACCGAGGACACGGTGCGCGACATCGCCTTGCCCCTCGGCCTCGTCGACGTGAAGGTCTGCGCGGTCGACGAGGTCTGGTCGGGCCTGAAGCTCGTGATCCGCAAGGAACTGCGCTGACCCGCCGCAGCGTCTGCCAGGGGCCCTGCAAGTGTCGCCCAAGCCGGATGGCGGTCAGATCAGGCCGTGCGCGCGGAACAGCGCCTTGACGTCGGTATCGGGCCGCGCACCGAAATGGCTGATGACCTCGGCCGCCGCGACGCAGCCCATCCGGCCCGCTGTCGCGAGCGTCTGCCCGGTGGCAAGCCCGTAGAGGAAGCCCGCCGCGAACTGGTCGCCCGCGCCGGTCGCATCGACAGGCACGACACGATGCACCGGCACGTCGGCGCGCTCGCCGCCCCGCAGAATGATGACATCAGCGCCCGACCGGGTGCAGACGACTGTCGGACATTCGGACCGCGCCTGTGCCAGCGCCTCGTTTAGGTCCTCGGTCTGGTAAAGCGCCTCCCACTCGTGCTGATTGCCGATGACATAGTCCATCTCGTCCTTCACCAGACGGCGGAAATCGTCGCGGTGGCGGTCCACGCAGAACGGGTCGGACAGCGCGACACCCGCCTTGCCGCCGCCCTTGTGGCAAGCCGCAGCGGCCTTGTGGAACGCCTCCTTTCCCTTGTCCTTGTCGAAGAGATAGCCTTCGAGAAAGAGATAGTCGGTCTTACCCGCAATGCCGTCGGACACGTCCTCGGGCCCCAGATCGGCCGAGATGCCGAGATAGGTATTCATCGACCGCTCGCCGTCGGGCGTGACGAAGATCATCGACCGCGAGGTCGGAAGATCGTCCCCATTCACCGGCGGGTTCGGGAAGTCCGTACCCTCAGCCGTCAGCGACTTCTGGAAGAAGCGCCCCAAGGCGTCGTCCCGGACCCGTCCGATGAAGGCCGACTTCAGACCGAGGTTCCCGAGTCCGGCAACCGTGTTGCCGACCGATCCGCCGGGCGCCTGCGTCCTGTCCTTCATCGCGGCATAGAGCATCTCGCCCCGCTCACGCTCGACGAGCTGCATGATCCCCTTCTGAATCCCCATGAGATCGAGGAAGCTCTCGTCGGTCTGGCTCAGCACGTCGACAATCGCGTTGCCGATGCCCACCACCTGATAGCGGTCGGTCAAAACGTCTTCTCCTCGTAGGGGCACAGGTCACGGATGAGGCACGCGCCGCATTTCGGCTTGCGCGCCACGCAGATGTAGCGGCCGTGCAGGATCAGCCAGTGATGGGCGTGCAGCTGGAACTCGACGGGCACGTTGTCCTCGATCGCGCGCTCGACGACCTCGACGGTCTTGCCGGCGGCGATGCCGGTCCGGTTCCCGACCCGGAATATATGCGTGTCGACAGCTTGGGCGGGATGACGGAACCACATGTTCAGGACGACATTGGCCGTCTTGCGCCCCACACCCGGCAGCGTCACCAGCGCGGCGCGCGACGACGGTACCTTGCCGCCGTACTGCTCGTGCAGGATGCGGCTGAGCTTCAGGACGTTCTTCGCCTTCTGCCGGAAAAGCCCGATGGTCTTGATGTAGTCCGTCAGACCTTCCTCGCCGAGCGCCAGCATCTTTTCCGGCGTGTCGGCAATCTTGAAGAGCGTCCGCGTCGCCTTGTTGACGCCGGCATCGGTGGCCTGCGCCGACAGCGCGACGGCGACGAGCAGGGTGAAAGCGTTGAGATGTTCGAGCTCACCCTTCGGCTCCGGCTCGGACTCGCGGAACCGGGCGAAGATCTGCCACATCGTGTGATAGTCGAGTTGGCGCGCCATGCCCGCCGGTATGCCCCGCCGTGCACGCACGCGCAAGCGCCCACGCTTTAGGGAAAATTCGACACAACCGGCGCGCCAACATTAACCAAGCATTCGGCACTTGCGGCAAACCTGTACCGGATACCCGGAGGCAGCATGGCGACCTATCACTCCTTTGGATGCACCGCAAAGATGCTCGTCCCCAGACCGATGGCTGACTCCTTCGCGCTGTCGCCCGACCATGTTCCGTCAACCGGCAGGACCCTCGTCACCCGTGCGGATGGCGCCATTCTTCACGGCGAAGGGAACCGTGACGGGCGCGGCGCCGCCACGAACCGAACAGCCGGCAACGAGGCCCGGACAGCCTCCGGCTTCGCCGCCGGAACCCTGATCGCGACGGCCCGCGGCGAGATTGCGGCCGATAGATTGCGGGTGGGGGATCGGGTCTTCACGCTTGACGGCGGCTACCAGCCGGTGCTGTGGGCAGACGGCTTCGAGTTGAACGGATCGTGCGAGGAGATCGAGTTTCCACCGGGCAGCCTCGGCGAAGGTCCGTCCTCCCGACCGCTCACGGTCACTTTGGGCCACCGGGTGCTTCTGAGAGGCGCGCGCCTCTCCCTTCTCTTCGGCGAAAGCGAGGGGCTGGCGGAGGCCGGCGATTTCACGCCGCGGACCGGCGTCTTCCGCCGTCCGACGGCGGCCGACGTGCGCTTTCACCAGATCCTCCTGCCGAGACACGAAATCATCCTCGCCAACGGAGTTCTCAGCGAAAGTCTCTTTGCCGGGGCCGCGAGCATGGCGGCCCAGCCCGACCCGGTTCGCCGCCAGATCCTGGCACTTGCCGGCGACGGCCACCGCGAATCCGCGCGGCTCTGTTTGACACGCTGTGAAACCGCGCTGGCGCTCGACGACACCTCCGCCGATGACCTCGCCGCCGCCTGACCGCTGAAAAGCGCAGCTTCCGGGTCGCGGGTGAGCGCGGCCTGTCCTATCTTCTGATCAAGGAGACAGGACATGATGAACGAATCCATCGGACACGGCTACCACTACGGTGTTATCGCCCGCGCCCTGAAACTTATCGAAGACGAAGGCGGCCCCGGCCTCGCGCTTGAGGATCTTGCTGCCAAGCTCTCGATGAGTCCCGCGCATTTCCAGCGCGTCTTCTCGCGCTGGGTAGGGGTCTCGCCGAAGCGTTATCAGCAGTATCTCACCATCGACCTCGCCAAGCGGCTGCTGTCCGAACGGCACACGCTTCTCGATGCGGCCGCCGAGGCGGGCCTTTCGGGCACCGGACGGCTCCACGATCTTTTCCTCAGATGGGAAGCGATGAGCCCTGGTGAGTACGCCCGCGCGGGCGAGGGGCTGAAGATCCACTACGGCTGGTTCGATACGCCCTTCGGCGAGGCGCTCGCCATGGGCACCGACCGCGGCCTCTGCGGGCTGGCCTTCGCCGAGGACTGCGGACGCGACCATGCCTTCGCCGACCTGGCCGGGCGCTGGCCGCTGGCGGCCTTCGAACAAGCGCCGGACCAGATCGCGCCCTGGGTCGAGGCTGCGCTTGCCCAGAAGGGCGAGACGCGGCTCCACATGATCGGTGCCCCGTTCCAGATCAAGGTCTGGGAGGCCCTGCTCGCCATCCCATCGGGTCATGTCACGACCTATTCCGACATTGCCCGCGCGATTGGAAATCCGCGCGCCGTCCGCGCCGTTGGCACCGCCGTGGGCCGCAACCCGGTCAGCTGGCTTATCCCCTGCCACCGGGCGCTTCGGAAGTCCGGCGGGCTTGGCGGCTATCACTGGGGCCTGCCGGTCAAACGCGCGCTCCTCGCATGGGAGGCCGCGCGTGCGGACGCCGGTTGAGACTCGGGCCGATGGGCTGCCTTAGATGCGCAAAATATCGCCGGAACTAAAAAAGGGATCGGGTGTTATTGCCTAACAGGGGATAATCTCCGACCAACGCATCTGGATCACAAATCGGAGCAGCATTTATGCGCATCACGAACCTCCTTCTGGCCGGTTCCGCCTCGGCCCTGCTACTCGCGGCCTGTACGCCCGTCGACGCCCCCACCACCACGCCGAACCAGCGCACCAAGGAAGGCGCGCTGACCGGCGCTGGGATCGGCGCGCTCGCCGGCGTTCTGACCGGCGAGGGCGGCAAGGACAAGCTTGACCGCGCCGTTGTGGGCGCCGTCGCCGGCGGACTCATCGGTGGGGCGGTCGGCGCCAACCTTGACCGCCAGGCAGCCGACCTGCAGGCTCGAATCAGCGACAGCCGCATCCGTATCATCAACGAAGGCAACCAGCTGCGCGTGGTGATGCCCGAGGGCATACTCTTCGCCACCGACAGCGCCGCCGTGCAGCCTTCGATCCAGAACGACCTCTTTGCGGTCGCCGACAACCTCAACCGCTACCCGAACACCCGGGTGGAGATCGTAGGCCACACCGATAATACCGGCTCGGCGTCCTACAACCAGGACCTGTCGGAGCGCCGCGCAGCGGCCGTCGCCGCACTTCTGCGGAATGCCGGCGTTTCGGGAGCGCGCATCGTCTCTTACGGGCGCGGCGAGTCGATGCCGACCGCGTCCAACCTGACGCCCGAAGGCCGTCAGCAGAATCGCCGCGTCGAGATTCTGATCATCCCCACGGGCTGATCGCCCACAGATCGCGGTATGGGAGGGCCGGGCCACTTCGCCCGGCCTTTTTACGTTGTCAACGTGGACAAGTGGTCATACATCTTGACCAATTCGACGAGGATGAGGATGCCGTTCCGCAAGATCGTCCCGGAAAAGCTGTCGCACAGCGTGCGTCGGCAGATCGAGTCGCTGATACTGCAGGGCATCCTGCGTCCCGGTGAGCGACTGCCATCTGAACGCGAACTTTCCGAACGTCTCGGCGTCTCGCGTCCCTCGCTCAGGGACGCGGTGTCGGAACTCGAGGAGGCGGGGCTTCTGACCGCACGAGCGGGCGCAGGCATATTCGTCGCCGAGGTCTTGGGTTCGGCCTTCTCTCCCGCGCTTGTCCAGCTTTTCGCGAGCCACGAAGAGGCGGTCTTCGACTATCTCGACTTCCGCCGCGACCTCGAAGGGCTCGCCGCCGAGCGCGCAGCCCAGCTCGGATCGGATACCGATCTGCAGGTAATCGACGCGATCTTTGCAAAGATGGAAGCCGCGCATCTGAAGCGCAACCCCGAGGACGAGGCACGGCTCGACGCCGAGTTTCACATGGCGATCATCGAGGCGAGCCACAACGTGGTCATGCTGCACATGATGCGGTCGATGTTCGACCTCCTGCGCCGGGGCGTGTTCTACAACCGCCAGGTCATGTTCCGCCAGAAGATGACGCGCGGCGCGCTGCTCGACCAGCACCGGGCGATCAACACCGCCCTGCAGGCGCGCGACCCGGCGGGCGCCCGCGCCGCGGTGGAGGCGCATCTCAGCTTCGTGCGCCACGCACTCGAGGCCGAGATGAAGGCGGGCCGAAATGAAGACGTAGCGCGCCTGCGCTTCGAAAGCGAGATGCGGCGCTGATCGTGCTCGCAGCGGTGCGTGAAAGCCGGAAGAACGGATCGCAACCGGTGCAGCACGGCGGTCGACCGAATGCGGCCCCTGAGAAAGAAAAGCCCGGCGCGGGGGCCGGGCTCTCAATTCGCTTCCGTACGAGAGGTCAGTGCAGTTTCGCCCCGACCTCACTGATCGCAGCGTCGGTCAACTTGCCGCGCTCGGCCGCCGTCATCTTGGCGGCGATCAGTTCGCCCGCCGCGGCCACCGCGATGCTGACCGCACGATCGCGGACCTCGCGCACCGCCGCCGCCTCCGCCGAGGCGATCTGGTCCTCGGCCGCGGCAAGCCGCCGGGTGATCGAGGCCTGAAGGTCTTCCTTGGCCTGCTCGGCGGCCGCCAGCGCCTCGCGCTTGGCGGTCTCGACGATGCGGTCGGCCTGCTCCTTCACTTCCTTGTGCTTGCGCTCGTAGGACGCGAGGATCGAGCGTGCCTCGTCATGCAGCGCGCGGGCCTCGTCGAGATCGGCCTTGATCCCGGCCGCGCGCTTGTCGAGCAGTCCGGCCAGAAGCGTCGGCACCTTCAGGTAGACAAGTACGCCGACGAATAGCAGGAAGGAGATCGTCACCACGAAATCGGTGTTCCTGAGCGAGAAGAACGGCCCGGTCGCCGCCATGGCCGGCGTCGCGGCAAGGCCGAGAAGGAATGCGATACGCTTCATGTCCCTACCCTTTCAGCCGCGCGTTGATGGCCGAGGTGATCGCCTTTGCGTCGGCCTTGCCGCCGAACGCGGCGAGGATCTCGGCAGTCGTGGCCTTGGCGACCTCGGTCACGTTCTCGGCCGCATGCGCCCGAATCTCCTCAACACGCTTCGTGGATTCCGCAGCCCTCGCGGCGATTTCTGCATCCGCCTTCGCGGTCGCCTTGTCGAGATCCGCCTGAATCTCGAGACGCGCCTCGGCGACGATCCTGTTCGCCTCGCTCCGCGCGTCGATCAGCGCCTGATTGTAGGTCTTCTCGGCCTCACCGGCCTTCACCTTCAGCTCTTCGGCCGCGGCGATGTCGTTGGTGATCGTCGATTGGCGGTCGGCGATAATGCCTCCGATCCTCGGCAGCGCGATGCGCGAGAGGATGAAATAGATCACGAACAGCGCGACCACGAGCCAGAAGATCTGGTTCGGAAACGACGCGAAGTCGAGCTGCGGCATGCCCACGGCTTCGGTCGCGTGCCCTGCAGCTTCGGTGGCCGTCCCGGCCGCCTCTTCTGTGGTGTTTGCCATCTCGGCCCCCTCGATACCGGTTATACAACCCGGATGGGCGCATGGGCACCCATCCGGCCGTAAGGATGGTCAGTCGAGGCTCAGAGGGCGAACATCAACAGAAGCGCGACGAGGAACGAGAAGATCCCCAGGGCTTCCGCGAACGCGATACCGATGAACATCGTGGCGGTCTGGCCGGCAGCCGCCGACGGATTGCGCAGCGCGCCCGACAGGAAGTTTCCGACGACGTGGCCCACGCCGACGGCGGCGCCGCCCATGCCGGTACAGGCCATGCCCGCACCGATGAGTTTGCCGAGAGCGGTTGCTGCTTCGATTTCCATATTGATCTCCTTACGGTTTGAACTTTTTGAAGCTGGGGACGCGTCCCGTCCTCAGTGATGCGGATGAAGCGCATCCTTGAGGTAGACGCAGGTCAGGATGGTGAAGACATAGGCCTGGATGAAGGCCACCAGCACTTCGAGCGCATAGATCGCCGTGATGGCCAGGATTGATAGCGGCGTCACGGCAAGCCCGATGCCCGAGATCAGGATCAGGGGCGCGAAGGCGGCGAACACCTTGATCACCGCGTGGCCGGCCATCATGTTGCCGGCAAGTCGGATCGAGTGGCTGACCGGGCGCACGAAGTAGGAAATCACCTCGATCAGCGCCAGGATCGGGCGCAGCGGCAAGGGCGCGCTCGAGATCCAGAAGAGGCTGAGAAAGCCCATGCCATGCTTCACGAAGCCGAGAATCGTAACGGTCAGGAAGACCGCCATCGCGAGAATCGCGGTGACTGCGATGTGGCTCGTCGTCGTGAAGGCCGCCGGCAGGAGGCCGAGGAAGTTTGAGAACACGATGAAGACGAAGACGGTGAAGATGTAGGGGAAGTACTTCAGCGCGTCCTTGCCGGCCACGTCCTCCACCATCTTGTGAATGAAGCCGTAGGCGAGTTCGGCGATCGACTGGATCCGGCTCGGCACTATCGCGCGGCCGCGCGTCCCGAGGACGAAGAGCGCGGCGATGCAGAGCACCGTGATCGCCATCCAGAGCGTCACGTTTGTAGGTGTGACCATGCCGACCGTGTCGCCGCCGAAGAGCGGCTTGACGATGAACTGATCCATCGGGTGGAACGCCAGACCTTCGCTTTGCTCTTCCGTCGCCACGTCTATTCCCCTTCGTCCCGGGCGGAGCGATCCGCCTGCGTGTCGCCCTGGATCTCCTTGGCGGTGCGAAGCATCGTCTTCACTCCGGCCGCGAAGCCCAGCAATATGAACAGCACCAGAAATACGGGCAGGGTTCCGAAGAACCAGTCGAGCCCGTACCCGATGCCGAAGCCGATGGCCAGACCGGACACCAACTCGATCACCATCCGCCAGCCTTGGCTCGCGGCGGAGTAATGCTCCTCCTTGGGGGGCTTCGGCGCGCTCGCCCGCTTCGCTTCGGCGAGCCGGTCCTCAAGCGCCTTCAGGCGGTCGGGATCGGGCTCGTCTGACATGGCGGATGCCCCCTCGGACAGTCGTGCGATTGCTAGAGCGATGGGCGCTTCGTGTCAATCCGCGTGCGGCACGAGTTGATGCACGCCAAACCATTGAGCAAGAACGGATTTTCAGATTCCGCTTTCCACAGCGACTGTGCGCAGCACCCCGTATCTGGCGATTTCGCGGCCTACGGGCATATTCAACCGCATGGTTGACAATCAGCGCGCCGCCGCCTTTCCGGCCCACCGCAAGAGCCGCGCGTCGATCAGGACCAGGCCAAGAAGTATGAGCGCCATCCCCGTGAGATGGGCAGCGAGCATGCGCTCGCCGAGGACCCAGGCGCCGAGCATCACCGCCGAGACCGGCGCAATGAACGTCGCCGTCGATGTCGTCGTTGCCCCCGCCCTTGGCAGGAGCCAGTAGAAGGTGATGAACGCCGCAGAGGTAAGCACGAAGCCGATCATGGCGAGCGAGGCCCAGGTCTCCGCCCGGGTCACGACCGGCAAGCCTTCGAGGCCAAGCGCGACCGGCGCCACCGCGAGCGTCGCACCGGTCAGCGACCAGGTCGCGATGACGGCCGGCGCGACCGCGCCGAACCGGCGGGCGAAATTCGCGGCCACGCCGTAGCAAAGCGGCGCCGCCAGGGCGGTCAGGATCGCCCAGAACTCGGCCCCCGCGCCCGCGCCGAGCACCGGCGAGGTCAGGACCGCGATGCCCGCAAAGCCCGAGACGACCCCGGCCGATTTGGCCCAGCTTGCGCGTTCGCCTCCCTGCCAGAAATGGGACACGATGACGACCATGACCGGGGTCATCGCGTTGATGATGCCCGCGACGCCGCTCGGAATGTGCTGCTGGCTCAGGGGATAGAGCGAGAAGGGCATCGCGAAGAACACCGTGCCGAGCAGGAAGAGGCCGAAGACCGTCCGCACTGGAAGCCGTGCGCTTGTGCCCGACAGGACAAGCCAGGCCCAGCAGCCGGCCGCGCCGAAGCCCACCCGGCCAAGCCCGACGGTGAAAGGCCCGAGTTCCGCCAGCAGGATCTCGTTGAAGAGGAACGACGACCCCCAACCGATCCCGATCAGAAAGATCAGCGCCCAGTAACCGAGCGGCATGGCTTCTCCTTTCTACCGCGCGCATTGGACGTTGCCGGGTGGCGCGCGTCCACCCGAATCCTGCGCTCTTTCACGGTTCTTCGTGGGATCCGTCATCACGGAGCGTGATGACTGGCACAGCTTCCGCATCGGACCGCATCGGGATAATGTCGGGCGTATGAACCTCGACACGATCTTCGCCGCCCTCGCGGACCCGACGCGGCGGGCGATCCTGACCATGCTTCTCGAAGACGACATGGCGGTGACCGACGTGGCCGAGCCGTTCGACATGTCCCTCGCCGCAATCTCCAAGCATCTCGTCGTCCTGGCCGAAGCCGGACTGATCAGCCAGGAGAAGCGCGGTAGGGTCAAGTGGTGCAAGCTCGAGCCGGACGCGATGCGCGCGGCGACCGTCTGGATCCAGGGCTTCGGGCAGTTCGAACCGGTCGACTTCGACGCGTTCGAACGCTTCCTCGCGACGGAGCTTCCGGCCCCTGAATGATCACCCCTGCAATTTCATCGCTGAAATACCTCCGCCGGAGACAAACCGCACGAAGTGCAGGAAGGCTTGCGCCATAGGCGCTCAATCGGATTGCGTCGACGGGTCCGCCGCGGGCTCCTCGTCCTTCAAAAGCATCAGCAGCGCTAGGGCGGTCAACCCGACCCCCACCACGATCAATAAGGGCGGCGGCGGCTCGTTCAGCGCGATCTGCCATAGGATCACCCAGGACGGCGTCAGGTAGGTGTAGGCCATAACCTTGGCCGACGGCAGCCTGAGCGTGGCGTATTGCAGAAGGACGAAGGTCGTCGCGCTCGCGAAGATGGCGGTGTATGCGAGGGTGAGCCACACGATCGACGGCAGCGCCGTCCAGTCGGTCGCCCGGATCGCGCCCCAGCCATAGGCCGTGAGCACCACTGAGCCTGCGACCAGCACGCCGAAGCTGAAGACCGTGGCGCTTTCGCCCCGGTTCAGCCGCCGCACGAGCGGCGTGTAAACGGCATGGGCCACGCAGCCGAGAAAGTAGATGGCCTCGCCCCGCCCGATCTCGAGTCTCAGAAACGCGCCGAGATCGGCGCGGAAGATCACCCAGAGCGCGCCCGCCGCCCCAATGGCAAGCGCCGCCGCGATGCGCGGCGTCGTGATCTGGCGCAAGAGCACCCAGCCGAAGGCGGCAGACAGGACCGGGGTCAGCGTGAACACGGCGGCGGCCGAAACCGGCGGCGCGGTCTTCAGCCCCTCGAACATCAGGACGAAATAGGCCCCAAAGATCGCGCCCAGAACCGCATAGCGCCACGGCGCGGCCAGCGCCGTCCGCGGCACGCCGCCCGTCGCCGCGGCCATCGCGCCGACGATCACCCCCGCCAACACGAAGCGCAGCGCCGTGAACGCCACCGGCGAGACGAAGTTCGCCATCTGCGCCCCGAGCGAGAAGGACCCCGCGACGAGCGCCGAGAAGATAAGCATCGCGACATGCCCGCGCGCGGCCTGGCTCATCGCCTCAGCACATGCCGCAATCGCGCATGTCGTCCTTCAGCGCCTTGAGGAAGAGCTGGATCCGCGGCGTGCGGTGCAGATCGACATGGGTGACGAGCCACAGCGCGCTGTCCCATTCGCTCCGCCGCGGCAGCGCCTCGACGAGCGTCGGCTCGCGCGCCGCCAGGTGGAGCGCCACGAAGCCCAGCCCCGCCCCCTCGAGAACGGCGTGCCGCAGCGCCTCGCCTTCGTTGCTGCGGTAGATGATGGCTTCGGCCGGCACGCGCTGCGTGAGCCAGCGATAGAACGGCGCGCGGCTTTCCGGATCGGCGGGGCCGACGAAGCGATGGCGGGCGACGTCCTCCTCGCTCTCGGGCAGGCCGTTCCGGTCGACATAGCCCTGCGAGGCGTAAAGCCCGAACTTCTGCGTGCAGAAGGACTGGACGACGTTGTCGGGCTCCTGCGGCCGTCCGCCCGCGCGGATCGCGACATGCGCCTCGCCGTATTCCAGCCGGAAGAGCCGCGCGTCCGAGACGTAGCGGACCCTGAGTTCGGGATAGGCCGCGGCGAGGCGGACGAGCGTCGGCGTCAGAAGGTCGGCAAGCCCAGGCAGCGAGGTCACGACCAGCTCACCCGACACCTCGGTCGCCGCCCCGGTAATGCGCGCGGCGAGATGGGCGAACTGGTCCTCGGTCGCCTGCGCGACTTTCAGAAGCTCCTGCCCCGCCTCGGTCGCCGTGTAGCCCCGCGCGTGGCGCTGGAAGAGCTTGGCGCCGAGCCGCCCCTCGAGCGCGTCGATATGGCGGATCACCGTGGCGTGGTGGACGCCGAGCACCTCTGCGGCGCCGGATACGGTGCCGATCCGCGCAACTTGATACGCTGTCCGAATCTCGTCCCAGTTCTCCATACCGAATATCCTTGATCGCGCGCACGCCACTGTCCAGACACCTGTCGTCGAGCCTGTGCGCAAATGAACAGGAGCCTGTGCAGACAAGCCGCTTTGCAGGCAATGGTGATTCGATATACCTTGGCGCGTCGATTTTGCTGGGCCCACGCATTTACCGGGGCACCGCCAAAATAGACGAGTTGTATTCGTATCAATTGTATTTCGCGCGGGTTCGTCCCGCATCACACTACATTTTTACTTGAGGATAAACCAATGATTGCGAAGCAAGCATTCTCCATACTGTTCATTGCAATTGCCGCGCCAGCTTTCGCTGATGGCAGAACCCAGCTTGAGCGTTCGGCCGGCGTCGAGGCGGGCATGTACAGTCTCAGTGAGCTTGGCGAAATCGCGTCGGCCGAAGAGGCCAACGACGCGGCTCGTCTGAAGAGCTTCCTCGGTGGGTCTGGGCACACCGTGTCCCGCACCCAGTTCGCACCGCATGTCGACACGATCGAGGATCGTGGAAGCAAGGGTTCGGATCGCTGAGCGGCGTCCGATAAGGCCGGTCGCTTTCGCGCCGGTTTGAAGACTGGGGCGCGCAACATTCGTTGCGCGCCCATCTCGTTCCCTCTGCGGCCGCGTCGTAGGCACGGCGCGCGGACGATGTTCCTACGGCTGTCATATAAGCCTTTGGTAAGAAACGCCTTCCCAGCTGATGACCAAAATTGGCCATGCCAGAAACGACGTGTCGGCAATCAAGAACGCTCACGCATTTGTAATGTGCAGAGATGAACACAGGCCAGTCAATTTCGCCCGTTTTCAGGGATACCTCCGCTCCCCATCTCTCACTCCATGGACGCCAAGGACCACCCAGCCCAAAGGCGCCAGGCCGGACATTCGGCCGCAACCCCGCGGGAGCTCCCCCCGCACCACAATAGGAAGACAACGATGATTAAGAACCTGACTATTTCAACGCTCGCCCTCTTCATCGCCGCCCCGGCTTTCGCCGCTACCCAGGCCGAACGTTCGGTGGGTGTTGAATCGGGCGTTTACACGCTCAGCCAGATCGCCGACATCGCCGGCGCAGAAAGGGCGAACGAAGCGGCCCGCCTGAAGAGCTTCTACACCAGCTCTGGCAGCGACGTTTCGCGTGCCGCTTTCTCCGCCACGGCGACGCCTGTCACAGATCGCGGCAATCAGAGCTCGGACCGCTGAGACGTTCACGCCGGTCGAACCGGCGCTCCATGACCAAATGCGCGCAGCTCCGGCTGCGCGCGTTTTTTTTGTAGGTCCGAAGCGGCCCCGGTTTGCTCTGACGAACCGGGATAGCGGCGCATCGCGCAGTGCGCGCACCTTGACTCGCGCAAGCAGCCGGGAACTCGCCTAGGGCTCAGATCGGTCAGGCATCTTGCAACCCAGCAATACCCACGATCCGAGGCATGATCCAAGACCACGAAGCGCAGGCTCCACGCAGAAGCCGCTCGGGTTTCAGGTGATTTCCTCCGCATGTTCGCTGCTGACTCGGTGGCGGCTCCGATTTGGAATTCGCAATGCCCAATTCTCATGTCGTTCCTCTCGCGAATAAGTGTGCGATGGCGCGCAGAAGATACAATATTCTAGCATATTTTACTTCTGTACGCACAGACTACATTCCCTGCATCATCGCACGCAGGAGCCACCAAATGACCCACATCCTCCGCATCGAGACCTCCATCAAGGGCGAGGCCTCAGTTTCCCGCAAGCTCACCGACCGCGTCGTCTCGCGCCTTACTGCATCTCATGCCGGTGCCACCGTCACGACCCGCGACCTCGCGCCCGGCGTGCCCCAAATCGACGGAAGCTGGATGAGCGCCGTCTACACCCCTGCCGGATCCCGCACGCCCGACCAGGCGAAGATCGCCGGCTATTCGGACGCGCTTCTCGACGAAGTGAAGGCTGCCGATGTCCTCGTCATCGCCCTGCCGGTCTACAATTTCGGCCTGCCCGCGCAGCTGAAAAGCTGGATCGACCACCTCGCGCGGAAGGGCGAGACCTTCAACTACACCGAAACCGGCCCCGTCGGTCTCCTGAAGAACAAGCGCGCCATCGTCGCCTTGTCCTCGGACGGCACCAAGATGGGCTCCGAGATCGACTTCGCCTCGGGCTACCTGCGCCATATGCTCGGCTTCTTCGGCATCACCGATGTCGAATTCGTCGCCGCCGACCAGATGGTCTTCGACCCCGAAGCCACGCTGACCCGCGCCGAGGCCGAGATCGACCGGCTCGCCGCTTGATCATGTGCGCCGCTTCCGCCTACCGGCGGAAGCGGCCCGTCACGGCTGCACGACAGTCAGCCCGAGTAGCCGCCAACTCTGCATTCCGCCGCGGTAATAGCGGATGCGCTCGGGCGGGTAGCCGAGCGAGATCATTACGCGGATCGCCGAAGGCGACTGCCCGCACCACAGCCCATTGCAAAACAGCGCGACCTCCTTCGCTCCGGCGCAGTCCCAGCCCTCGAAATCCGGTTCGCAGCCGAGATCGCCCAGCTGGTCGCCGATCTCGTTGTAGGGAATGTTGACCGCGCCGGGGATCGTGCCGCCCTCGAACCAGTCGCGCGTGCGGCTGTCGATCACCACCGCTTCGCCGCCTTCCAGGAGGTCGAGCAGTTCCAACTCCCCTATCGTGGTCACGCCCTCGGCAGGCGTCATCGGCTGGATGCAGAACGGCGGGCATTCGCGCGAGGTCAGCGCCCAGTCGCCTTCCAGCTTCGCCTCCGGGTTCTGATCGCGGCTGATCTCCACCGGCCCGTCCGGGGTTGCGACCGTCACGGTGGGCCGGTCGGACGCTATGCCGACCTTGATCTCCTCCGCCGCCGCCGCCCCCGCCGCGAGAAGCGACGCGATCACCGTGAGGGTCCGTCCAAACGCCATGCCTACCTCCCGCACTGCCCGTCCAAGTCGCTCCATCCTTGCCCGCCCCGCCCGGGCGAGACAACCCGCCTTTGCCTTGACTCGCCTGCTGCGACCGCGTAGAGCGCCCGCGATCCGGTAGCCGTCAGTGCTTCCGGTCCCCGACTGTCAGGGGATCGCCATCCGTCAGCGCGTTGCGCCCACGGATGCGTTTTGCGTTTGGGCGGTCCCGTGCCTATCTCGGGGGCGCAAGGTGAAATGGCCAAGGAGGGCCGCATATGTTCGAGAACCTGTCAGAACGCCTCGGCGGCGTCTTCGACCGGCTGACGAAACAGGGCGCCCTCAGTGCGGAGGACGTCAAGACCGCACTCCGCGAAGTCCGAGTGGCGCTTCTCGAGGCCGACGTCTCGCTCGCCGTCGCGCGCGACTTCGTCAAGGCGGTCGAGGCGAAGGCCACCGGCCAGGCGGTCACCAAGTCCGTCACGCCCGGCCAGCAGGTCGTCAAGATCGTCCACGATGCACTCGTGGATGTCCTTCGCGGCGCCGAAGATCCCGGCACGCTCAAGATCGACAACCCGCCCGCGCCGATCCTGATGGTTGGCCTTCAGGGCGGCGGCAAGACGACAACCACCGCCAAGATCGCCAAACGGCTGAAGGAGCGCGAGAAGAAGCGCGTCCTCATGGCCTCGCTCGACACCAACCGCCCGGCGGCGATGGAGCAACTCGCCATCCTCGGCGCGCAGGTCGGCGTCGACACTCTGCCGATCGTGAAGGGCGAGAGCGCGGTGCAGATCGCCAAGCGCGCAAAGCAGCAGGCGACCTTGGGCGGCTACGACGTCTACATGCTCGACACAGCGGGCCGGCTTCATATCGACGAAGTGCTGATGAACGAGGTTCAGGCCGTCCGCGACGTGGCGACCCCCCGCGAAACGCTTCTCGTCGTAGACGGCCTCACCGGTCAGGTCGCCGTCGAAGTGGCCGAGGAATTCGACGCCAAGGTCGGCATCACCGGCGTTGTTCTCACCCGGATGGACGGTGACGGCCGCGGCGGTGCCGCGCTTTCCATGCGCGCCGTGACCGGCAAGCCGATCCGCTTCGTCGGCGTCGGCGAAAAGATGGACGCGCTCGAAACCTTCGAGGCAGAGCGCATCGCGGGCCGCATCCTCGGCATGGGCGACATCGTGGCGCTCGTCGAGAAGGCGCAGGAAACGCTCGAGGCCGAACAGGCCGAGCGCATGATGAAGCGGTTCCAGAAGGGACTCTTCAATATGAACGACCTCAAGGGCCAGCTTGAACAGATGCTCAAGATGGGCGGGATGCAGGGCCTCATGGGGATGATGCCCGGCATGGGCAAGCTGTCGAAGCAGATCGACGAGGCCGGGTTCGACGATTCCGTCCTGCGCCGCCAGATCGCGCTCATCAACTCGATGACCAAGAAGGAACGCGCCAACCCCGCGCTCCTCCAAGCCTCGCGCAAGAAGCGGATCGCCGCCGGGTCCGGCCTCGAGGTCTCCGATCTCAATCAGCTTATCAAGATGCACCGCCAGATGGCGGACATGATGAAGAAGATGGGCAAGATGGGCAAAGGCGGAGCACTCAAGCAGGCGATGAAACAGATGATGGGCAAGGGCGGCATGCCCGATCCCTCGAAGATGAACCCCGCCGAGATGGAAGCAATGGCCAAGGGCATGCGCGAAGGCATGGGCGGCGGCCTGCCGGGCGGTCTCGGCGGCATGAAGCTGCCAGCCGGGCTGTCGGGCCTTGGCGGGATGGGTAAGAAGAAGTGACGGGCGCAGACGTCCATATACCCAGCCTGACGACCGAAAGGCTTATCCTTCGCTGCCCCGTGCGTGAGGATTTCGAGCCGTTCGCGGCGATCCTCGCCTCCCCTCGCGCGCGCTTGATGGGGGGACCCTTCGATCGGTCTGGCGCCTGGTCATTCTTCGCCAGCGACCTCGCCTCGTGGCATCTCGACGGCTACGGCGGCTGGAGCGTCACAGACCGCGCGTCGGGGCACTTTCTCGGGCAGGTGGCGATCGCGAAGCCCGCGCGCTTCCCCGAGACCGAGCTTGGCTGGTGCGTGACCGAAGAGGCGGAGGGCAAGGGGATTGCTTTCGAAGCGGCCGAGACCGCGCGGCGCTGGGGGTTCGCGGTTCGCGGGCTCGAGACGCTCGTCAGCTACATCGATCCCGCCAACGCCCGCTCCATTGCGCTTGCCGAACGACTCGGGGCGGTCCGCGACGACGCCGCCGAACGCGCCGACCCCGATGATCTGGTGTACCGCCATCCTGTTTCGAGGGCCGCATGAAACCCGCGCTCGTCAACACGCCGGTCCTGAACACCGAACGGCTGGTCCTGCGCGCGCCGCTTCCGCAGGACTGGCACGCCTTCGCGGATTTCCTCGCTTCGGACCGGTCGCGCTTCATCGGCGGCCCGAAGGACCGCACCGATGCCTGGCGCGCCTTCGGCCATGTAATCGGTATGTGGGTACTGCGCGGCTTTGGCTCTTTCGTCTTCACCTCCAAAGGCGACGACACGGCGCTTGGCATGACTGGCCCTTGGTATCCCGAAGGCTGGCCGGAACGTGAACTCGGTTGGACTGTCTGGACGCCGGCGGCGGAGGGCAAAGGCTACGCTTTCGAGGCTGCGAAGGCGGCTCGCGACCATGCCTTCCGCGATCTCGGCTGGGACACGGCGGTCAGCTACATCGACGGCGGCAACACCCGCTCGATCGCCCTCGCCGAGCGCCTCGGCGCGGTCTGCGACCCCGCCGCCGCGACGCCCGACCACGATGATGACGACGTGCCCTGCCTCGTCTACCGCCATCCGAAGCCGGAGGGGCAGGGATGATCCGCCCCTGGGAACAGCCCCCGACCGGTGCCGCCGCCGATGTCGCCGCGACGCTCGCGGCCGCGATCCCGGTCATCGAGACGGAACGCCTGACGCTTCGCGCGCCGAGGATCGGGGATTTCGGCGCCTATGCCGAGATCTACATGTCCGACCGCTGGCCGGGTCATCACGCGGCGACGCGCGAGGAAGTCTGGCTCGACTATTGCCAGATGATCGCCGGCTGGCTCTTGCGCGGCACGGGCGTGATGGCGATCGAGCGTCGGGAGGGCGGCGCGCTGCTCGGCTTCGTCATCCTCAACCACGAATACGGCGACCCGGAGCTTGAGCTCGGCTGGGTCCTGACGGCCGAGGCCGAGGGCCGGGGTTATGCCACCGAAGCGGCCCGGGCGCTTCGCGACGACGCCGCGGCAATGGGTCTAACGGAGCTCGTCAGCTATATCGACCCGGAAAACGCCCGCTCGGTCCGCGTAGCCGAGCGTCTCGGCGCGCGGCGTGACAAGGCCGCCGAAGCGGGTATCGCTCACCCGGTCCTCGCCTACCGCCACCCGAGGGAGAGCCGCGCATGAGCCCGAGCGCCCTCATCTCCGCGGCGGCCCGTCACGCCCGGTGTCGGGACAAATGCCCGACGGATGCCCGACGTAAACCCAACGCCTGCCAGCCCCTCATCCGGAGGCCCGAATGAACGACCCGACCACCCTCGCCGCGGGCCTTCTGAAAGGCCACCGCGAGTCGATCGACCGGCTCGACGCAATTCTCGTCTACACGCTGGCGGAACGGTTCAAGCACACCCAGGCGGTGGGCCGGCTGAAGGTCGAACACGACCTTCCGCCGTCTGACCCGGCGCGCGAGGCGATCCAGATTGCACGTCTCGAACGGCTCTCGAAAGAGGCCGATCTCGATCCAGAATTCGCCAAGAAGCTACTCAATTTCGTGATCAGCGAAGTCATCCGGCATCACGAGAGACTGCAAAAATAACCAAGAAATAGCAGGCACTTGCCTGCTTCAGAGCCAAGCATAGGAGAAACTGACATGGCTATGAAAATCCGCCTCGCCCGTGGGGGCTCCAAGAAGCGGCCGTTCTACTCGATCGTCGCCGCCGACTCCCGGATGCCCCGCGACGGCCGCTTCATCGAGAAGCTCGGTACCTACAGCCCGCTGCTGCCGAAGGATTCGGAAGACAGGGTGAAGATGAACATGGAGCGCGTGCAGTACTGGCTCGACCAGGGCGCCCAGCCGACCGACCGGATCGCGCGCATGCTGGAAGCTGCCGGCGTGAAGGAAAAGGCCGAACGCGCCAACATGAAGAAGGCCGAGCCCGGCGAGAAGGCCAAGAAGCGCGCCGAAGAGAAGGTCGCGAAAGCCGCCGCCGCCGCCGAAGCCGCCGCCGCGCCGAAGGAAGAGCCGGTTGAGGCTGCAGCAGAAGAGCCGGCTGAAACCGCCACCGAGGCGCCTGCTGAGGCGCCGGCGGAAGAGACTGCCGAAGCCCCTGCGGAAGAGGCCGCGGCCGAAGAAGCGAAGTCCGAATAAGGTCTTGAAAAGATATGCTGTTCGGCTTCTTCATTCGCCGGATCGTGACCGTGACTGTCTGCGCGGCCTCGTTCTGGCTGGGCATGAAGACCGAACGGCTGATCGAGCCGAAACCGGCCGCCGCCAAAGTGGCGGCCGATTGCCCGGAGGCGCCGAATGGCAACTGACAGGATCTGCGTCGGCGCCATCTCTGGCGCCTTCGGCGTCAGGGGCGAAGTGCGGCTGAAAAGCTTCTGCGCTCAACCCGAGGCGATCACGGACTATGCCCCGCTCTATACCGAAGACGGCAGCCGCAGCTTCACCTTAAAGATCACCCGCACGATCAATGGCGGTCTGGCGGCGCGGCTGTCGGGCGTTTCGACGAAGGAGGCAGCCGACGCGCTGCGCGGGATCTCACTTTTTGCCGACCGTTCGAAGCTTCCGAGCCTGCCGGACGACGAGTTCTACCACGCCGACCTGATCGACCTTGAAGTCTTCGACACCGGCGGCGTCAAACTCGGCAATGTCCGGGCGATCTATGACCATGGCGCGGGCGACATCCTCGAAGTTCACGCGCCGGGCCGCAAGACGACGCTCCTTCTGCCTTTCACGAAGGCCGTTGTCCCAACCGTCGACCTGACCGCCGGCCGGATCATCGCCGACCCGCCGCAGGAGAGCGAGGCATGAGCGACGACAAGCCCAGATCCCACGGGCGGCTCTCGATTTCCGCCTCGATCAAGCCGCGCGAGCTGATGACCGCGACGGCGCGCGTCAAGGGCGCGTGGTGCGCGAAGGTCATCACGCTCTTCCCCGACGCGTTTCCGGGCACGCTGGGGCATTCGCTGACCGGAAAGGCCCTTCAGGAGCGGCTTTGGGCGCTGGAGACGATCGACCTGCGCCTCTTCGGCATCGGCAAGCACCGCAACGTGGACGACACGCCGGCAGGCGGCGGCGCGGGCATGGTGCTACGCGCCGACGTGGTGGCCAAGGCATTCGACGCGGCTGCCATCGGAACGCATGAAGACCGCGCTCGCTGGCCGGTGATCTACTTATCTCCCCGGGGCAAGACCTTCAATCAGGCCATGGCCCGCAGGCTCGCCGCGACCGACGGTGTGACGATGCTGTGCGGCCGGTTCGAGGGCGTTGATCAGCGCGTTCTCGACCATTACGCAGTCGAAGAGGTGAGCCTTGGAGACTTCGTTCTGACCGGCGGAGAGATCGCCGCCCAGGCGATAATCGATGCAGTCGTACGGCTCTTGCCCGGCGTCCTTGGTAATGCGAGTTCCACCGAAGAGGAAAGTCATTCGCGCGGGCTGCTGGAGCATCCGCACTATACCCGACCGGCCGTCTGGGAAGGCCGGGAGATACCGGCGGTCCTGACCTCGGGCCATCACGGCGAGATTGAGAAATGGCGGCGCGCACGGGCCGAGGAGCTGACGCGCGAAAGGCGTCCGGACCTGTGGGCGGCCCATCAGCGCCGACAAGAGAATATCTGACGCGGATTGACTTGCTTTCGCGCGACAATATCCCTTGATCGCAGCGCCCTTCACCCCTATACCCCGCCCGTCCGGGGCTCAATCGAGTCGTCCGGGCGTGTCGTTTATTGGCTCATGCCCTTCGCTTTCTTCGGCAAGGCACGGCCAAGGATGGCAGCAGGCTGGAAATGACGACCTGACCTCCGGCGGGCGCTCTAGGCGGACCCGATGAAGACCAGGAGCTCTCAAGGCGCACTAGACCATCGCGGGACTACCGCGAGCATAGGAAAGGATCTCGCGATGAACCTGATCGCGCAATTGGAGGCCGAGCAAATCGCTTCTCTGGCCAAGTCCGTCCCTGACTTCAAGGCGGGCGATACGGTTCGTGTCGGATACAAGGTGACGGAAGGCACGCGCAGCCGCGTGCAGAACTACGAAGGCGTCTGTATCGCCCGCAAGGGCGGAAACGGCATCGCCGCTTCGTTCACCGTCCGCAAGATATCCTTCGGCGAAGGCGTGGAGCGCGTCTTCCCGCTCTATTCGACCAACATCGAGTCGATCGAAGTCGTGCGCCGCGGAAAAGTCCGTCGCGCGAAGCTCTACTATCTGCGCGACCGTCGCGGCAAATCTGCCCGGATCGCCGAAGTCACCAACTACAAGCCCAAGAACGCGGCTGAGGCTTAAGGAACGGGGCCATGAAAAAAGACATCCATCCCGGTTACCACATGGTCGAGGTCAAGCTGACCGATGGTACCACCTTCCAAACCCGGTCGACCTGGGGCAAGGAAGGCGACACACTGACACTCGACATCGATCCTTCGGCCCATCCGGCCTGGACCGGCGGCTCGGCCAAGCTTATGGATACGGGCGGCCGCGTGTCGAAATTCAAGAACAAGTACGCGGGTCTCGGATTCTGAGGCCGTTGCGCTTCCCAACAGGAAGCGCACAACATATAGTGGGGGCGCGCTGGAAACGGCGCGCCTTTTGAGTCTCGAGAACGGGGACAGGGACGTGGCGCATATCATCGTTGTTGGCAACGAAAAGGGCGGGTCTGGCAAATCGACAACCTGCATGCATGTGGCGACCGCACTCGTCCGGATGGGCCACAAGGTGGGCGCCCTCGATCTGGACCTGCGCCAGCGCAGTTTCGGGCGCTATGTCGAAAATCGCCGTGCCTATGCGCGCAAGGAAGGGCTTGAACTGCCGATCCCCGATTACCGCGATCTGCCCGAGATCGACCAGTCGAGCCTTGCGGCCGGCGAAAACGTCTATGACAGGCGGCTTTCTGCGGCGGTGGCCGGGCTCGAACGCGATGCGGAATTCATCCTGATCGACTGCCCCGGATCACACACGCGGCTGAGCCAGGTCGCCCATTCGCTGGCCGACACGCTCATCACGCCCTTGAACGACAGCTTCATCGACTTCGACCTTCTGGCGCGAGTCGATCCGGATACGAGCCGCGTAATCGGCCCGTCGATCTATTCGGAGATGGTGTGGCACGCGCGTCAGTTGCGGGCGCGTGCGGGGCTGAAGCCTATCGACTGGGTGGTGGTGCGGAACCGCCTCGGCGCTCAGGCGATGCACAACAAGAGGAAGGTTGGCGCGGCGCTGGAACAGCTCTCCAAGCGTATCGGGTTCCGTGTCGCGCCGGGTTTTTCGGAGCGCGTGATTTTCCGCGAGCTGTTTCCGCGCGGCTTGACGCTTCTCGACCTGCGCGACGTGGGTGTCGGCAATCTCAATATCTCGAACGTGGCGGCGCGTCAGGAGGTGCGGGACCTCATGCGCGAACTGCAACTGCCCGGGGTCGAGATCGCGTTCTGACCCGGTCAGGCAGCCTGGCGAGCTGAGCGGTGGAACAGCATCGGAAGCGCGGTACGGCTGCGATGCTTCTTCTCGGCACCCATGTTCGCGAGGCGCGTGTCGAACACGTCGGGCGTCTCGGACTTGCCCCGGATCAGCTGGCTCAGGATAGCGGCGGCGAGTTTCATCTTGTGGTCCTGTCGTTTCGGTTCCGTGCCCCTCGATACTGAGCATCATTCCGACCGGTGTCCGAATGATGGCACGGCTTGGGTCTTTCGGGGGATTTCTCGCGGCCAGGTTGTACCGAAATGAGTCAATTCCTGTTTGCGTCCCGGCTTTGTTTCGTCTGCGCGGAAGAACGGTTCGCCTCGCTCTCCGGCTGCGATATAAGCGGTCCATGCAGGTTGCCGCCCCGCCCCATTTTCCGCCGCGCGCCGGCCGTGCCCACGAGGTGTGTGGCGCGGGGGCTTTGTTCTTCGCCTTCGTCGCGGTCGGACTTTCCGGCGGACCGGTGCTCTGGGTCCGCGAAGGCTGGCAGGCCGATCGCATCAATCCACTCGGCTACGCTTCCTATTGCGATCCCGACCGGCTGCTTCTGGCCTCCGGCAAGGACCAGACCGAAGTGCTGGCGGTCACGGAGGAAGCCTTGAGGTCGGGCGCGGTATCGTTTGTCGTGGCCGAGATCGGCAAGCCTCTGAGCCTCGTCGCCGGGCGGCGGCTGCAGCTTGCTGCCGAGGCGGGGAAGGCCGCAGGGCTCTGCATCATTCCCGAAGGCATGGGCAGCAACGCGGCCGAGACGCGCTGGCATTGCCAGCCCGCCTTCGACCCTCGGGACTCGACTCTGCAACGCTGGAAGCTTATTAAGAACAAATCAGGAACATTAGGCGCCTGGGATGTGCGATGGGATGCTGAGGCGCGTCGTGTCATTGTGGTTTCCGAGACTGCCCAGCGACCGGGTTCTGAGGGCGCGCCCGGTTGAGGGCCCCTTCGCGCTGACCCGGAAGGAGAAAAGCGCCGACCGCCTCTCCTGCCTGAACCTCGCCGCCGAACGGCAGGGGCTGTCCCGCGGCATGACCTATTCGGACGCCCGCGCCTTCTGCCCCGATCTGCAAAGCCGGCCAGCCGACGAGACCGCCGACCAGCGCTTCCTGCACGTGCTCCGCCGCTGGGCCACGCGCTACTGTCCCTGGGTCGGGCTCGAGGGCCGCGACGGGCTGGTCCTCGACATCACCGGCTCGGCCCATCTCTGGGGCGGGGAGTCCGCGCTGCTCGAGGACATGCGCCGGGGGCTCGTCCGCGCAGGCCTGACCGTGCAGATCGGGCTCGCCGATACGCGCGGCGCGGCTTGGGCGCTTGCGCGTCATGGCGAAGGCGTAGCCCAGCCGGACGAGGGGCTTGCCCGGATCGCCCCCCTGCCTGTCGCGGCGCTCAGGCTCGACGACGAAACCTGCACCGCGCTCCAGCGGCTCGGCCTCCGCCGCATCGCCGATCTGGCCGGGACGCCGCGCGCCACGCTGACCCGCCGCTTCGGCCCCGGCGTTGTCCTGCGCCTCGACCAGGCGCTCGGCGCGCAGCCCGAGGAGATATCGCCGCTGGCCGAGCCGCCCCATTTCGGCGTGCGCATGACGCTGCCAGAGCCCATCGGGCTCGCCGCCGACGTCATGGCTGGGGCCGCGCGGTTGCTCGACCAGCTCTGCGCGAAACTGAAGACTGAGGAGATGGGCGCGCGCACCCTCAGCCTGACGCTGAGGCGGGTCGATCAGGAAAGCCAGCAGGTGGAGTTGCGGCTGGCGCGTGCGCTCCGCGATTCGGGCCGCATCCTTCCCCTCTTCGAACGCGGGCTCGGCGCGGTCGATGCGGGCTACGGCATCGACCAGATGCGGATCGAGGCGGTCCGGGTCGAGCCCCTGCCGGTCGAACAGCTCGGCCATGTCGCGGCGAAGCGCGGCGATGCGCTCGACGATCTCATCACCCGGATCGGCACGCGGATCGGGCTCGAGAACATCCAGCGATTCCTGCCCGCCGACAGCCATATCCCCGAACGCGGCCACATCATCGCGCCTGCCGCCTGGTCTCGGCCCGAAGGCCCGTGGATCAGCCTCCGCCCCCGGCCCTTGCGGCTTTTCCCGCCCGAACCGATCGCGGGGACCGGCCCGCGCCCGCCCGAACGCTTCCGCTGGCGGCGCATGGCGCTGACCGCTGCCCGCGCCACGGGGCCGGAGCGGATCGCGCCGGAATGGTGGCTCGAGGACGAGAACTGGCGCTCGGGCATGCGAGATTACTGGCATGTCGAGACCCGGCAGGGCCGGCGGCTCTGGCTGTTCTACACGCCGCAACGCCCCGGCTGGTTCGTGCAAGGGGAATTCGCATGACCGCCCGGAACGGAGCCCCACAAGCGCCCCACGGCTACGCCGAGCTTTGCGTGACGACCAACTTCACCTTCCTCACCGGCGCCTCGCATCCCGAGGAAATGGTCACCCGCGCCGCGGAACTCGGGCTCGAGGCCATCGCCATCACCGACCGCAACTCGCTCGCCGGCGTCGTGCGCGCCTATTCGGCGCTGAAGGAACTGAGGCGCGAGGCCGAAGAGGCCATCCGCATCCGCTCGCAACATCGCATCGACTCCTGTTCGCGTCAGGAAATCGGCTCTCCGCAGCCGATCGCCCGCCCCGCCGCCCCGAAACTGCCGCGGCTGATCACCGGCTGCCGGCTCGTGTTGCGCGACAGCCCGGTCGACTGGGTGGCGCTGCCGAAGAACCGCGCCGCCTATGCCCGCCTGACCCGGCTCCTGACGCTCGGCAAACGGCGGGCGGAGAAGGGCGACTGCCATCTCGACCTCAGGGACATGCTGGACGGCTGCACGGGCATGATCCTTATCGCGCTGCCTGAGCGGGGTGCGCCCGCGCGCATGGTCGCGGCCCATCTCCGCATGGCGGTGAAACGCTTCCCCGGCCAAGTCTTCATCGGCGCCGCGCCGCGCTACGACGGCGGCGACAGGGAATACTTCCAGCGCTCAGCCCGCCTCGCCCACCGGGCGGCCGCTCCGATGGTCGCCGTGGGCGATGTCATGATGCACCGCGCGCAGCGCCGTCAGCTTGCCGACGTGCTGACCTGCCTGCGCGAGAAGATCACCATCGACGAGATCGGCACCCGCGCGCTGCCGAACGCCGAACGGCGGCTGAAGGACGCCGGGGACATGGCGCGGCTCTTCCGCGACCATCCCGCAGCACTCCGCCGCACGCTGGAGATCGCCGCGAAATGCAGCTTCTGCCTAAGCGAACTCAGCTACGAATATCCCGACGAGATCGCCGAGGGCGAAGCCCCGCAGACCCGGCTCGAACGGCTGACGGAGGCGGGGCTGGAACGTCGCTATCCCAAAGGCGTACCCGACCGCTACCGCGCCATGGCCGACAAGGAGCTGCGGCTCGTCGCCGATCTCGGCTTCGCCGCCTATTTCCTCACCGTCCACGACATCGTCTGCTACGCCCGCACAAAAGGAATCCTCTGCCAGGGCCGCGGCTCGGCCGCCAACTCGATCCTCTGCTATGCGCTCGGCATCACCGATGTCGGCCCCGAACAGATCACGATGGTCTTCGAGCGCTTCGTGTCGAAATATCGCGGCGAGCCGCCCGATATCGACGTCGATTTCGAGCACGAGCGGCGCGAGGAGGTGATCCAGCACATCTACGAGAAATACGGCCGCCACCGCGCCGGGCTCTGCGCCACCGTGATCCACTTCCGTTCCCGCGCCGCGATCCGCGAGGTGGGCAAGGTCATGGGGCTGTCGCAGGACGTTACCGCGAGCCTCTCGGGCCAGATCTGGGGCATGTCGAACGGCGGCGCCGACCCCGAGCGCATCCGCGAACTGGGCCTCGACCTTGGCGACCGCCGGCTGGCCCAGACGATCCGGCTGATCGGCGAGGTCATCGGCTTTCCGCGTCACCTCTCCCAGCATGTCGGCGGCTTCGTCATCACCAAGGGGCGGCTCGACGAGCTCTGCCCGATCGAGAACGCGGCGATGGAGGACCGGACCGTCATCGAATGGGACAAGGACGACATCGACACGCTCGGCATCCTCAAGGTCGACGTGCTCGGCCTCGGGATGCTCACCTGCATCCGCAAGGCCTTTGACCTGATGAAGGAACATGAGCGGCAGGCGCTCACGATCGGGAGCATCCAGCAGGAGGACAAGGCGACCTACGATATGCTCTGCGTCGCCGATGCGATCGGCGTCTTCCAGGTCGAAAGCCGGGCGCAGATGAACTTCCTGCCCCGGATGCGGCCGCGCACCTTCTACGATTTGGTGATCGAGGTCGCCATCGTCCGCCCCGGTCCGATCCAGGGCGGTATGGTCCACCCCTATATCAATCGCCGCCAGGGGCGGGAGACGGTGAACTACCCCTCGAAGGAACTGGAGGACGTCCTTGGCAAGACGCTCGGCGTGCCGCTCTTTCAGGAACAGGCAATGCAGATCGCCGTGGTCGCCGCCGGCTTCACGGCGGAAGAGGCCGACCGGCTTCGCCGCTCGCTCGCCACCTTCCGGAGGATGGGCACGATCGGCACCTTCCGCGACCGCTTCATCAACGGCATGCTGGAACGCGGCTACGAGCCCGACTTCGCCGAGCGCTGCTTTTCCCAGATCGAGGGCTTCGGCGAATACGGCTTCCCCGAAAGCCACGCCGCCGCTTTCGCGATGCTCGCCTATGTCTCGGCCTGGCTGAAATGCCATCACCCGGCGGTCTTCGCCTGCGCGCTTCTCAATTCCCAGCCGATGGGCTTCTACGCGCCGGCCCAGATCGTCCGCGATGTCCGCGAACACCAGGTCGAGGTGCGCCCGATCTGCATCAACGCGAGCGGCTGGGACAACACGCTGGAACGGCGCACCGACGGGGCGCTGGCGCTCAGGCTCGGCTTCCGCCAGATCAAGGGGTTCCGCGAGGAGGACGCGAGCTGGATCGTCGCGGCGCGCGGCAACGGCTACCGCCACCCCGAAAGCCTGTGGCTGCGCGCGGGCGTCGCGCCCGCGGCGCTGGAACGGCTGGCCGAGGCGGATGCCTTTTCCGATATGGGGCTCACGCGGCGCGACGCGCTCTGGGAGGTCAAGGCGATCCGCGGACAGCGGCCGCTGCCGCTTTTCAACGATCCGATCGACGGCGAGGGCATCCGCGAGGCGGAAGTGGAACTGCCTCCGATGCATCTCGGCGAGGAGGTCGTGGAGGACTACGTCGCGATGCGCCTCTCTCTGCGCGCCCATCCGATGGAGCTTCTGCGCCCCGCCCTGCCGGGCCTGACGCCGCATGCGGAACTGGCCACAGCGCCGCCGGACCGGGTCACGGTCTGCGGCCTTGTCATCACCCGCCAGCGTCCGGGCACGGCATCGGGCGTGATCTTCCTGACGCTCGAGGACGAAACCGGGGTCTGCAATGTCGTGGTTTGGCCCAAGGTCTACGAACGGTTCCGCCGCGCCGTCATGGGCGGGCGGCTTCTGCGCGTCACGGGACCCTTGCAGCGCGAGGGGATCGTGGTCCACCTGATCGCCCAGCGGATCGAGGACGTCTCCCATCATTTGGGCGAACTCGGCCATCCGATGGATGACGCAATCGGCGTCACGCAGCCGCAGGCCGACGATGCGCCGCGCCCGCCGAAACCGGCGATCCCCGCACGCCATCCCCGGGAACAGGCCAAGGTACTGTTCCCAAGCCGGGATTTCCACTGAACGCCCCTGCAGCCAGCCATCCGAAAGCGGCCCGCGAGGGGCGAACAGGCGTCAGATGAGATCGCGCAGCACCGGATCGAGCGCCGCTGCCACCTCGGCATGGACGCGCGGGCCAGGCATCGCCGCCGCCGCAGGCTCATCAAGGGGGGCGAAGTGCATCCCGTCCGTCCCTGCAGACAACGCCCCGTCACTCGGGCGCATCCGCAGAAGCGTGCTTGCGAACGGGCGGACGGCCGCCACCATGCTTTCGTCGAGCAGCAGCGGTTCGGAGCCAAGCCCATCCTGCACCGCGGCCGCGATCTCGGGCCCTTCGATCCACAAGAGCACGGTCTTGCTCTCGACCTTCTGCAACAGGAGCCGCATGCGCGCGACCCAGGCGGATTTCAGTTCTTCCTCAACAAGGGCGTATTTGTCCGGCGCCTGCCGCTTCAGCGAAGACAACATGTGGCGCGTGAAGTGGAACTCGGTGAAATCGACCTCGCAAAAGATCGTCTTCATCAGTGTCGAGGCGCGCAGGAACCGGTCGTTGCGCCGCGGATGGACCGCGTAGAACCGGTTCGACATGTTCTGCGCGCCCATGAGTTGGATCACCGTCACGCGGGCCTTCGAGCAGGCGTCAATGATGACCGGCTCGCTCACGAAGACATCGGTGCCGGCGTTCATGTAGCCGAAATTGACCACCGGGATGCCGACCGTCTTCTCCAGAAGCGCGGGATAGGGCTGTTCGACAAACTTCCCGTAGGTCTCGGTCCCGCCGAGCACCGCGGCATAGTCGTCCTCCAGTTTGCGCCGCGGTCCGCGGAACAGCAGCTTCGACTGCCCGTAACGGCACGGAAAATAGTCCAGGGCACACCCGCCCCCGTATTCGTAGGCCATGGTTTCCCACCCTCCTTTCGATTCACCCAGGCAACACTCTGCCCCCCAAGCCTTGCCAAATGCCTAAGCGCCTTGGGACGGGTCGCCGACCGCCGCGCTTATGCCTTGCACCCGGCCGGAAGCGGTGCCTATGGTCTTGCGCGAAAGCGAAGCGAGGTTCGGGCAATGGAAATCAGAACGGTCGGCATCGTCGGGGCGGGCCAAATGGGCAACGGCATCGCTCATGTCTTCGCGCTCGCTGGGTTCGACGTCCTCATGACCGACATCAGCCAGGAAGCGCTCGACGCGGCGATGGCTCTCATCGACCACAACATGGACCGCCAGATCTCGCGTGGAAAGATTTCTGAGACCGACAAGGCCAAGGCGCTTGGTCGAATCAAGACGACGTTGAAACTGGCCGAGTTGGGCAAGACCGACCTTGTGATCGAGGCGGCGACCGAACGCGAAACGGTCAAGCAGGCGATCTTCGAGGATCTGCTGCCGCATCTTAAGCCTGAGACGATCCTGACCTCGAACACTTCGTCGATCTCGATCACCCGGCTTGCCAGCCGCACCGACCGACCCGAGAAGTTCATGGGTTTCCACTTCATGAACCCGGTCCCGGTGATGCAGCTCGTCGAGCTTATCCGCGGCATCGCGACCGACGACCCGACCTATCAGTCGATGGTGAAGGTCGTGGAGAAGCTAGGCAAGACCGCGGCAAGCGCGGAGGATTTCCCCGCCTTCATCGTCAATCGCATCCTCATGCCGATGATCAACGAGGCCGTCTATACGCTCTATGAGGGCGTCGGCTCAGTGAAGTCGATCGACCAGAGCCTTAAACTCGGTGCGAACCATCCAATGGGCCCCCTGGAATTGGCCGATTTCATTGGCCTCGACACCTGCCTCGCAATCATGAACGTGCTTCACGAAGGGCTTGCCGACACGAAGTACCGTCCATGTCCTCTGCTGACGAAGTATGTCGAGGCGGGCTGGCTCGGTCGCAAGACCGAGCGCGGTTTCTACGACTACCGCGGCGAAACCCCGGTTCCCACGCGCTGATCCTCGGCGCTACACGGCTCCTCCGGCCTCGCCTAGGGCAAGCGTGGTTTTTCGCAGCCAGGCCAGCATTCCGCGCGGATCGCTTGCCCAGTTCCTCAGCTCTTCCTGCTGGATCGGGCGGCCGATCACCGGCGCCTGCGGCTTGTAGAGCGCCCGGTATATCTCGTGCAGCAAGAGACCCTGCCGGAAGGTGGCCGACAACTTGTCGGCGACGTGATACAGCCGCGTGTTCTGGCCCGGAAAGAAGATCGGCAGCACCATCGCACCGGAACGCATCACCATCTTCGCAGTGAAAGGGTTCCATTCGGGCTCGATCGCTGGCCCGAAGAAGCCCTTCGTGGTCGCGACCCTGCCGGCGGGAAACAGGATGATCACGCCGCCATCCTTCAGATGCGTCATACAGGTGTTGCGCATCTGCAGGCTAAGCTCGCGGGCGTTGTTCTCATGCGGGAACGGCACGGGGAGCATGTGATGCTCAATCTCGGGGATACCGGTCAGGAGGGAGCGCGTGAGAATCTTGTAGTCGGTGCGCACCCGGCCCACGAGCTCGCCCATCACGAGGCCGTCGACGAGGCCGTGGGGATGGTTCGCGACGACGACAACCGACCCGGTCCTCGGGATACGCGCAACCTGCTCTTCAGGCGTCAGGATGTCGATGCCCATCGTCCGAACGGCCTTGGTGAAGAACGGCTGGCCGATTGGAACACCGGTGCGTTCGAACTGTCGGATGAGGCGGATCAGGTGCAGCTTTCCGGTCATCCATTCGATCGTGCGAATGGCTCCTGCCTTCACCGGGTTGGTGAAAGTCCCGGCATAGGAAAGCCGGCGCATCTGGTAGGGTTTCGACGCGGCCTGGCTGGGTATCCTCTCGCCGATGTCCGGCGCCGCCTCTGTCTCTTGGCCGTCCGTCAAAATCCGGGGATCCTCCGAATCCAGTTCAGGCAGGCTCAGTAATCCTCCCCGAAGCGGTTGGCAACCAGCGCGTCGAGCGCGTCGGCAAGTTTGTCGGCCTCCGGACCGCTCGTCCGGACATCGATCGTACTGCCCCGAGAAGCGGCGAGCATCAGGAGCCCCATGATTGAATCGCCCGAAACACTCATTCCGTCGCGGCCCACTTCGGCAGTGGCGTCATGCGCCTCGACCACTTCCACAAACTTTGCCGAAGCGCGGGCATGCAACCCCTTTTCGTTGACGATCTTAATCGTCCTCACCGTCGCCGCGCCATCGCTCATTTGTTGCCCTGACCGGTTCCGACGTAGCAGTTGATATATTTGCGGCCGGCGTCGAGCGCCGAGGCCGCCGCCTGCGGGACGCTCAGATGGCGCGACTTGGCCAGTTTGATAAGCATCGGAAGGTTCGCGCCGTAGAGGATTTGGCGGTTTCCCTCGGTACACGCGTCGAGGCTGAGATTCGAAGGCGATCCGCCGAACATGTCGGTCACCACGACGACCCCGTCGCCGGTATCCACGGCGTTCGCGGCCGCGCGGATTTCCGCCTGCTTGGCCGCGCGGTCATGATTGTCCTCGATGGCGATCGCGCGCATGCCGGACTGCTTGCCAACGACATGTTCAACCGCGGAAAGGTATTCCCGCGCCAGTCCGCCATGTGCGACGATCACGATTCCGATCACGCCCTGTCACCCCGCCTTGGTCCGGTCGTCCCGCTAGCCCTACGTTCAAGTTCCCGGTGCCTCTTAGACACCTGCCAACCAGCCTCTGCAAGCGCTTTGGCCATCATTTCCGTAACGACAACCGACCGGTGTTGCCCACCTGTGCACCCGAAGCCGATCGCAAGGTGGCTCTTGCCCTCATCGACATGCGCCGGAAGGAGAATGAGCAGCAGATCTCGCGTCCGGGCGAAGAAGTCCGGGAACCGGGGATCATCAGCGACGAAATCCGCGACATCCGGCGCCGTGCCGTCGAGCGGGCGTAAAGCTTCCTCCCAATGCGGATTCTTCAGGAACCGGCAGTCGAACATCATGTCGAGCCCGCGCGGGACCCCGCGTTTGTAGGAAAAGGAATGGATTGAAACGGCGAGCCGTGTCGAGGCGGTGCGCGCAAACCAGCGGGCGACTTCGGCCTTGAGATCATGCGGCGAAAGTTCCGTCGTGTCGATCAAGACTTCCGCGCGCACGCGGATCGGCGCGAGGAGGTCGATCTCGCCAGCAACGCCTTCTGCCGGCGTACCGGCGCCTGACAGAGGATGGCGGCGCCGGGTTTCGTTGTAGCGGCGGATCAGCTCATCGGGTCGGCAATCGAGATAGAGAACCTCGGGATCGATATCAGGAAGCCGGGTCAGCCGGTCGATGAGCTCGATGAGTGACGTAACCGAGAAATCCCTGTTGCGAACGTCGATGCCCAGCGCGAGGGGCCGCGCGATCGGCGGACCGTCGAGAAGCCGCGGAATGAGGCTGATCGGCAGGTTGTCGATGGCTTCGTAGCCGAGATCCTCGAGCGCATGGATCGCGGTTGAACGCCCAGCCCCAGACGGACCGGTCACCAGCACCACGCGCTGGCCGGTTTGCTGGTCTTCTGCCGGTCGTGAGGCATCCATGGTCGTCATTCAATTCGTCCGGCCTTGAGATATTGCATGATCGCAGCTGGAAAATGGGCACTCTCGACCCTGTGAAGAAGAGGCAGCTCGACGCCCAGCACCTCGGTGACGCGCCAGGGCGGCAGACGTTCTCGCTCTTCCTGCCCGAGATCGACGGCCAGCACGACCCGCGCGGCCGTCTCGTTCTCGGCGGCAAGAATGCCCACGCCACGCGCCTCGATCTGACCATGGATTCCGCGCGGCGGCATGGCGATCAATGTGGCCTCACGCGAGGAGACGAATGTACGGTCGTCGGCAACGAATGCACATCCGAATGCCATGAGTTGAAGCGCAAGCCCCGACTTTCCGCTTCCCGATGGTCCCAGAATCAGAAGGCCGCGCCCCGACAAGGAAATGCACCCGGCATGCAAGATGACAGAGTTCGGCGGCTCCCGGTTCACACCGGAAGGCCCACGACAAAGCGGGCTCCCAGCGGTTCCGACGTGATATCGGCATCCGTGGGCCGGATGTTCTCTGCCCAGATCACACCGCCATGCGCCTCGACGATCTGCTTGGAGATCGCGAGACCAAGTCCCGAATGCTCGCCAAACTGGCCTTCCGGCCGTTCGGAATAGAACCGCTTGAATATTTTGGTCAGCGCCTGATCTGGAATGCCGGGTCCGGTATCCTCTACGACTACGAGCACGCGGTTCTCGCGCTTGCGCGCCCAGACACGAACGGCGTCGCCCTCCGAGCAGAACGAGATGGCGTTGGTGATGAGGTTCACGAATACCTGCGCGAGCCGTCCCTCGAGGCCCTGAATCACGATTGGCTCCGGCGGCAAGTCGGAGATGAAATCGACCCCTTTCGCCCTTGCCTCCGCACCGAGATACTCGGTCAGGTTCCCAAGCATTTTCACGAGGTTGAAGCTATCCTCTTCCTCTTTCACGAGCTCGCTGTCCAGCCGTGAGGCATTTGAGATATCGCTGACCAGGCGATCGAGCCGGCGAACGTCGTGGTCGATGACGTTGAGAAGCTTCTCGCGCTGATCTTCGCGTTTGGCCACTCTGAGCGTGCCGACGGCAGACCGGAGCGACGCCAATGGATTCTTGATCTCGTGTGCCACGTCGGCGGCGAATTGTTCGTTCGCCTCGATCCGGTCGTAGAGCGCGGCCACCATTCCGCGCATCGCGCCTGACAGCCGCCCGATCTCGTCCGGTCGCGCAGTCAGATCCGGTATCCTGACGCGGTTCGGGCTCATCTTGCGGGCGTTCTTGTCGCGGCCGAGTTCGGCAGCGGCGGCAAGGTCGGACAAAGGGTTGGCAATCGTCGAGGCGAGCACCAGCGACAGGCCGATCGAAACGATGATCGCGATGACGAACATCTGCAGGACCTGCTCGCGTTCCACCCGCACTAGCTGGTCGATCTCGCCCGCGCCCGAAGTGACCGCCACGACGCCGATCACACTGTCCCCGTGACGGATTGGCGTCGCAACCGTGAACACCGCCTCACCGGCCACGTCGCGGCCCGTGCGGATCCGCGTCTCGCCGCCCAGCGCGCCGGGAATGAGGTCGCGGGCCATGTCCTCCGTGGCGACGGCCGTTTCCTGCGCGCTTTCCGGAGCAAGCAGGCTCGCGATTGCCTCCCAGACCGTATTCAAGATGTCTACGATGAGCGTCGAACGATGGTCGCGCTCCAGCCCAGCGACGATTTCGGGAGCGGGTCGTTCAATGCCCAGAGTGGACATGAGCAACCGCTCTTTCGTGTCAAAGAGAAAGAGCTCCGCGCCCTGCGGCAGTTCGATTCCAAGCGCGGTGCGCCGCACATCGATGCCGTCGGCCGTGGCGATGTCGATCGGATCACCGTCTCGCGGCAGCTGCGCCTCGAACACGTTAGCAATGATCTGCACCTCGGCGACGAGCCCGCTTTCGCGCTGCAGGACGAGGCTGTCACGAAACGGGTTGAGGTAAAGTACGCCCGCGACCAGAACGATCATCGCCATCAGGTTGAACGTGATGATCTTCCGCGCAAGCGGCGAGCGGTTAAGCGAGATGAATCCACGCCGTTCGCGTCCGGCTTTCAGCTCGGATTCGACAAAACCTTCGGGCGCGGTCCAGTCCTCGCCGAGGACCACGTCCGCGCGGCGGGACTCAGTTCGATCGCGCAAGTCGATCCTCGACGCCAGCGTCATTCTTCGTTGTAGCGATACCCGATACCATAGAGCGTTTCGATTGCGGAGAAGTCGTCATCCACTGTCCGCATCTTTTTTCTCAGCCGCTTGATGTGGCTGTCGATCGTCCGGTCGTCGACATAGACCTGATCGTCATAGGCCACATCCATCAGCTGGTCGCGGCTCTTAACGAAACCGGGCCGCTGGGCCAATGCCTGCAGAAGCAGGAATTCCGTCACCGTCAGCGCAACGTCACGCCCTTTCCAGGAGACAGAATGACGGAGCGGGTCCATCGTGAGTGAGCCCCGCGTCATGATCTTGGTTTCCTCGGTCGTCGCGACCTCGCCCGAAGCAATGGCTTCCTGTCGCCGCAGGAGCGCGCGGATGCGCTCAACCAGAAGTCGCTGCGAAAAGGGCTTCTTGACGTAGTCGTCCGCGCCCATCCGAAGCCCGAGAACCTCGTCGATCTCATCGTCCTTGGATGTCAGGAAGATCACCGGCATTGAAGTCTTCTGACGCAGGCGCTGAAGCAGTTCCATTCCGTCCATGCGGGGCATCTTGATGTCCAGCACGGCCATGTCCGGCAGGCGCTTGTTAAACGCGTCCAGCGCCGCCTGACCGTCATTGTAGGTTTCGACTTCGTACCCTTCCGCCTCAAGCGTCATCGACACGGACGTCAGGATGTTCCTGTCGTCATCGACCAGTGCAATCCTCGACATGTTCGCTTTCCTCGTTCTGCTCTCGTCTTGTTTCTCTTTGTTTTCCCGACATTGTCCATTTTCCGGAATGCAGAAGCAACCGATATGTGCGAATCGGTGCCATCCACCGAATCATGCGGCGCGAAAAATCTGCGGGTTTGACCAATTTGCCTCACATCCTGCGACCGTCGCCAAATCGGTATCACCATTCCCGTCATGATTGCGCTAAACCGGCAATGATGGCGCTAACCCCGACATTGCCTTCTATTCCAAGCGTCTAGCGACATGCTATACGGGGCCATGTCGGCCCCGTTTGGGGGCGGCCGGCGCCCGTGACGGTGGCAGGGGTGCGTGCTCACTGGAACTCAGACAGCGCCGCGACGCGGAAACGGGAGCTTGCGATGAAAGACGGACGTGTGAACCCCTCGCACCGGTTGGAACACCAGGGAATCGAGGGGCTTGGCCACGTCTTCTACAACCAGCTCGAGCCGGCGCTGGTCGAGGCCGCGCTGAAGCGCGGCGAGGGAACACTCGGCAAGGGCGGCTCCCTGCTTACCACCACCGGAAGGCATACCGGCCGGTCCCCCAAGGACAAGTTCGTCGTCCGGACGCCGTCGGTCGAGGACACGATATGGTGGGAAAACAACGCGCCGATGACGCCCGAGGCCTTCGACCGGCTGTACCTCGACATGCTGGCCCACATGAAGGGCGGCGACTACTTCGTGCAGGACCTCTATGCCGGCGCCGAGCCCGAGCATCGCCTTGATGTGCGGGTTGTCACCGAGCTTGCCTGGCATGGGCTGTTCATCCGCCACATGCTGCGCCGTCCGGAACGGTCCGAGCTTGACGATTTCATCCCCGAATTCACGATCATCAACTGTCCCTCTTTCAAGGCCGATCCTGAACGCCACGGCTGCCGATCCGAAACGGTGATCGCACTGAACTTCGACAAGAAGCTGATCCTGATCGCCAACAGCGCCTATGCGGGCGAAAACAAGAAATCGGTCTTCACGCTGCTCAACTACATCCTGCCCGGCAAAGGCGTGATGCCGATGCACTGCTCTGCGAACCACGCGATCGGCGATCCTGACGCCGCCGCCGTTTTCTTCGGCCTGTCGGGCACCGGCAAGACGACGCTCTCCGCCGATCCGTCCCGTACGCTGATCGGCGACGATGAACACGGTTGGTCCGAGAGGGGCACCTTCAACTTCGAGGGCGGTTGCTACGCCAAGACCATCTCGCTCTCGCGCGATGCGGAGCCGGAGATCTACGCCACGACCGAAAAGTTCGCGACCGTGATCGAGAACATGATCTTCGATCCCGAGACCTTGGAACTCGATTTCGAGGACGCGAGTCTCACGGCGAACATGCGCTGCGCGTATCCTCTCGACTACATATCGAACGCCTCGACGACGGCGCTTGCGGGCCATCCGAAGAACATTATCATGCTGACCTGCGACGCCTTTGGCGTGCTGCCGCCCATCGCGCGGCTGACGCCGGCGCAGGCGATGTATCACTTCCTGTCGGGCTTCACCTCGAAGGTCGCAGGGACCGAGCGCGGCGTGACCGAGCCCGAGCCCACCTTTTCAACCTGCTTCGGCGCGCCCTTCATGCCGCGCCGGCCGGAAGTTTACGGCAAGCTCCTGCAGGAAAAGATTGCGCGCCACGGCGCGACCTGCTGGTTGGTGAACACGGGCTGGACGGGCGGCGCCTACGGCACAGGTTCGCGGATGCCGATCCGTGCGACTCGTGCGCTTCTGACGGCGGCACTCGACGAATCGCTGAACGAGGTGCAGTTCCGCAGGGATCCGAACTTCGGTTTCGAAGTGCCGGTCAGCGTGCCAGGTGTGGCTGACGTGCTTCTCGACCCACGCCAGACCTGGGCGGACGGCGCGGCCTATGACGCCCAGGCGCAAAGGCTTGTGAACATGTTCGCGGACAATTTCGCCCAGTATGTCCCGCATATCGACGCGGAAGTGAAAGCGGCCGCGATCGGATAGGCGTGCGCTGCCCCGCCTTCCCGCCTTTGGGCTGGAGCGCGCGCCGGCAATTTCGACAAGAATTGACGATCAGAGCGTGAGCGCCCGGCGGACAAGGTTGAGCCCGCTAATGGCGAGCACGATCAGCGTCCAGCGCCGGAAACGGCGAGCATCGAGTCTGTCCTGAATCGAGAAGCCGAACCAGAGGCCGGCGAGCGCGGGAACGGATAGGAACACCGACAGCGGAAGTGTCTCTGCGTTGGCCACGCCCGAGCCAAGATGCGCGGCCAGAAGCATCGCCGATCCAATCATATAGACCACTCCCTGGACACGCACGTTCTCGCGTTTTTCGACGTCGAGCGAGATGAGAAGAGCGATCGTCGGTGGCCCCCAGACGCCCGAGATGCCGCCGAAGAAGCCGCCCACGATGCCGGTCACGACCTCTGCCCGCGCGCGGTTATGGGCCTCGAACCGCAGTTGCCAGCCGGCGAGTTGGCTGAGCGCGAAGGCGACGATTGGCAGGCCGAGCGTGGCCAGAAGCACGGCCTGCGGCATCACGGGAACCGCCTGCGCCGCCAGAGCGATCACGACGCAGAGTGTAATCAGCAGCCGGCGGTATTCCCAGGCAGTGGCAATCGCAGCCGACCACCCCTGCCTCAAGGCCTGGGCGAGATTTGTGGCGAGCGTCGGGAGGATCAGCGCGGCGAGTGCCTGTTCCGCCGGCAGGAAGGAGGCTAGTCCGGAAATCATAATCATCGGCATCGCGAAGCCGACGGCGCCTTTGACGATGCTCGCGAAGACTGTGACGGCGACGGCCAGCGCAAGTACCGTCAAATCGTGTCCGAACATGCGTTGGCGCTCCTTCCGCGCCCGCTATAGCCACTGCGGAAGAGACGCGCATCCGAAAAACAGCTAGGTCATTTTAGTACGGCTAAGCGTGTACACGCGAATTATTATTGCGCTGCAAGTGCAAAATAGCTAGGACAGTGCGAGTGCAGAAAAGGAGCCGCCGATGCCGCATGATGGAGCCGACAGTCCGAATGCAGCAACCCTTCGCGACCTGCTGACGCTGACCGAAGACGCTCTGTCTCCAGTCGAGAAGTTGCTGGGCGAAGCGCGGTCCAACCTGCGGGCAAAGGTTTCAATCGACGGCAAAATCTCCGGCGCGGCCCTGGAGAGGCATCAGTTTGCTGCGCACGCGTTATCGTGGCTCGCCACCTACGTGGAATCGCTTCGCCAGATGCGCGCCTGGGCCGGACGGATTACCGAGGCTGGCGCGTTCGGCGAGATGGAGGCGCTGATCCTTCAGATCGGCTTCGGGGAATACCTCGCGCAGATCGCCGGCGGCATTCCGATGAGCCAGGGTGAAACGGCGCGGCTGTCCGATCTCGGGCTGAACTGGAAGCCGGAAGGCGCTGCGGCAACGCTGATCGCGGGCGGCAATACGACCACGTCGAGGACACGGCTTGTCGCGCTCATGCGCGACAACCATGGACGATCAACCTTTGGCGTGACCGGCCTCGACGACGAGCTGGAAATGATCCGCGACCAGTTCCGACGCTATGCCGAGGAGCGGGTGGTGCCGAGCGCGCATGACTGGCACCTCAAGGACGAGCTGATCCCGATGGAGATCATCGAAGAACTGGCGGAGCTTGGCGTCTTCGGGCTGACGATTCCCGAAGAGTTCGGCGGGCTGGGTCTGTCCAAAGCATCCATGGTCGTCGTGTCGGAAGAATTGTCACGCGGCTATATCGGCGTCGGCTCGCTCGGCACCCGGTCCGAGATCGCGGCAGAGCTCATCCTGTGTGGCGGGACACCCGAGCAGAAGGCGCGCTGGCTGCCGAAACTTGCGTCTGGGGAAATCCTGCCGACTGCCGTTTTTACCGAACCGAACACCGGGTCCGATCTCGGCGCGCTCCGGACCCGCGCGGTCACGGACGGCGAGGACTGGCTGGTTACTGGCAACAAGACTTGGATCACGCACGCGGCGCGGACCCATGTGATGACGCTCCTTGCACGGACCGATCCTGCGACGACCGACTACCGGGGACTATCCATGTTCCTCGCGGACAAGACACCAGGTACGGATGATAACCCATTCCCCACACCCGGCATGACGGGAGGCGAGATCGAGGTTCTGGGTTACCGGGGCATGAAGGAATACGAACTCGGCTTTGACGGGTTCCGGGTGAAGGGCGAAAATCTGCTTGGCGGCGTGGAGGGTCAGGGTTTCAAGCAGCTCATGCAGACCTTTGAATCCGCCCGCATCCAAACTGCAGCCCGCGCGATTGGCGTGGCCCAATCGGCGCTGGAAGTGGGGATGCAATACGCCGAGGACCGCAAGCAGTTTGGCAAGAGCCTCATCGAATTTCCCCGAGTGGCCGGCAAGCTCGCGATGATGGCGGTGGAGATCATGATCGCCCGGCAACTCACCTATTACAGCGCCTGGCAGAAGGATCACGACAGGCGCTGCGACCTCGAGGCCGGAATGGCCAAGCTTCTGGGCGCCCGGGTGGCTTGGGCTGCCGCGGACAATGCCTTGCAGATCCACGGCGGCAACGGTTTCGCGCTCGAATACCAGATCAGTCGGATCCTCTGCGATGCACGCATCCTGAACATATTCGAGGGCGCGGCAGAGATTCAGGCGCAGGTGATCGCGCGGCGGCTTCTGGACGGTGCGAAGTAAGGAATCGCCCGGTGCTCGTCCGCAAGAGCGGTCACCGGTATCGGGGCGGGCACGCATTTCATGCCCTAAGCTCTCTGTGATCGGGCATGACAGTGGCTGGAAAATCGATTTCTAAGCATTCAATCGGCCAAGCAAGGCAGCTCCGCTTCTAGCGCCAGGGCCAACTCCTCCGCAACGCGCCCAAGACAACTCCGTCCGAGCGGTGTTGTGTGGTCGCGCCGTGACAATCCTGTTTCTGCCTCGCCCCGCCAAGAGCGCCAGATCGCACGCTCGGGTCCCCAAAGGCCAAGGCTAGCCCACCGAAAAGCCCATAGATGGTCAGCACGATGCTCCAGGACAGGCCAAGCGCGAAGGCTGGTTCGGGCCCGACGCCGAACTGGCCGTAAAGAACGACGAAGGCGGCCTCTCTCACACCCAATCCGTTCGGCGCCACGGGCACGAGCGCCGCGAGGACGATGATCGGAATCAGGGCAAAATGGACCGCGACGGGGATCGCGATCGACATCGCCCAGGCAAGAAGGACGATCGGCACAATGACACCGATCACCTGAACGGAGATCGCGATCGCGAGACTCAGGGCCAGAACGCGCGGCCGTCGCCTGAGCAGGCGGAGCGCCTCGAAGAAAGTGCCAAGCGCAGGCCAGCGCAATCGCGCACGCGACCAGGAGAAAACTAGAACGAACACGACAAGCGCGCACGTCAGTCCAAGCAAAGCGACGAGCACGAGGTGCCGCGACTGCCCATCGATCCGGTCGCCCGCCAGCGCAATGGCGCCGATGGCCACGAGAACCACTGCGAGCACGCCGACCAGCCGGTCGGCGAAGATGCTGGCATATGCGCCGCCACGGCCTCCACCAAAGCGGCGCAATAGCTCTGCGCGCACGATATCGCCCCCAGTCATCGTCGGAAGTCCGAGGTTCACGAACATGCCGATCAGGTACAGCCGCAGAAGCATCAGGACCCGCGGCGGCGCAGCAATGATCTGCGACAGCGTCAGCCGCCAGCGAACGCACGAGAGCACCTGTCCGACCCCAAAGAGGACCATAGCGGCGGCGACAAGTGATGGCTCGGATGCGCCCAGTACGGCGAGCGTTTCGCCAAAATTCATGATGCCGGCGAGGACGGCGAAAATGACCCCGGCGACCGCCAGCCGGAGCACTGGATAGAATAGCTTCCGAAGGCGCGAACTCACTCCTTGTCCTCTTCCCGCCTGACCTCATAGGCCCAACCGGCCTGCCCGGTCGCAAACCGCTCTGCGTTTCCCAGATAATCGTTCGTCAGCGCAACGAGGTCCGGCACAAGAACCCGGCGTCCCCGGCTAAGCCGCGTCGGCGCCGCAACATCGTCGAGGATCAAGACCCGTCCGCCCCGATCGAGCGTCTCCTCGATCGCGCGGCGGACCGCATTGACCCCCTCCTTTTCGACGATGATCGCGCGAGGCGCATTGTTGAACCGCAGGTAGCGTTCGAGATTCCAGTGCGCCGCCATCACGATGAGGTCGCCGGGGCGGACACGCTCGATCAGTGCAGTGCCGCGCGTGTGAAGGTAGTCACCCGCTTCCCGCATCTGCGTGCCAATGCCGACAATCCCGTTGTGCACGATGAACACTGCCAAAAGGGCGGCAACCACCGCAGACCGGTCGGCCGCGACACAAGGGGCGATCAGTCGTTTCCCCGAAAGAACCGCGAGCGGTACGAGGCCGGGGATCCACCCTTCGAAGCCCAAGGGCGACAAGGTCAGCATCATTGCGCCGTGCGCGACTAGCCAGACGATCACCGCAGCCTCGCGAGCGTCGATAGCTTGGCGTGGCTTAGTCCGCCACGCCGTCCCGATGATGACGAGGCCGAGTACGGCGGCGGCCGGGAGCGTCGCGAGCGCCACCCAGACTTGCGGACCAGCATTCTCGGCCACGAACCGGTGCTCCTGGTGCAAGAAAAAACCTTCGGTCAGACGGAACCGCTCGCGCAAGGATTCGATTGCGAACATCCAGTTCGTGGACAAGAGGTCGTGGCTGACTGCGTAGACCATCTTCGCAAGCGACATTGGCGACGGAAGTTTGGGAGCCACGTGATCGGCCTGAAGCACAAATGAAACGGCATGCGCAGCCTCCTCCTCCGTCCCGAGATGGGCGGCCAGCCCGAAACCTCCGATGACCATGGCGCCCGCTATCGCGCTGTATTGTGCGAGATACCGGATCCGTCCGCTCAGCAGCAGAAAGACTGGGACCACCAGCCCGGCTACGATGCCGATCGGCTGATACGTGAGAGTGCCGATGCCCCCCAGCACGGCAAGACCGAGGACAGATCCGAACGAGCGCGCGGGCGCATTGCGGACAAGGCGGAATGCCGCGTGAACAAGAAGCAACGACAACAGCACCGCGCTCGCATAGACCTCGATCTCGGTCGCGTAGCGCCAGAATCCGTAGCAGCTCGCGAAAAGGCCAGCGGTGAGCCAGGCGCTTCGTCTCGCCAGGCTGAAATCACGTACAAGAAGTCGCGCAAGCAGCATCACGGCAAGAGACGCCAGGACTGCGTTCACCACCCCAATCAGTCGGAACAGGTCAATATCGGTAAGAACTGCCGAGGCCAGCCGGTAAAGGCCCTTCATCGCGGCGAGCCACAGAAACAGCCGTGGGTTCTCAACATCGATGATCGGGTCGTGGGTGATGATCAAAGCGTAGTAGTAGGTATCGACGGACAGGGAGTGGTTCGTCGGCGCGGTGAGAAGGTAGCCCAGAACGATGCCGAGGAAGACGATCGTCGCCTTCCCCCGACCCAACGCGGCACCGGCGGCGTTTTCGTCCATGGGATCAGCAGCGTCGGTCATCGCTTGTCCAGCCCCATGCGCCCCCTAGCCTGTCGCGCGGCCGGCGCGGCGCTGAAGTCCGGTCTGCGGAGCGGTAACGAACGTCCCTCGAGCGCAGCTGCGTGGTCGCGGATCGGCACGACGTCAAACCGATCGCTCAGCGTGGCGAGCCAGCGGCCCATGCGGGCCATTTTGACCTCGGCCGTCCGGTCCATGCCCGGGAAGAACGCGAGCCTTTCCACGTCGTCGCGCCCCATGAAGTCGAGCGGATGTAAAAGTAAGGACGGTGTGATCCCGCAGAGATTGCAGCTTCGCAGCGCCGCGGCGAAATAGGCGTGGGCAAGCGGCTCAGATCTGCCGGCGATCCAGTGCAGATAGCTGAAATGCATGGGAAAGCGCGCGATCGGCATCGTCGTGACCGGGATTTCCAATAGCCGACCCCCGCCAAGGACCCAATGATAGGGGACAAGCGGGCGAAGTCCGTCGCGCAATCCGCCGAACAGCGCCTTCCGCATGGCCTTCTCCGCCGCGTCGAGGCGCGCGTTGAAAAAGTAGTATGCACGCGCCAGGGGTCCGACAAAGGTCGGGAAAGTCGAGCAGTCATAACGGTATCCCCGTTCGATGAGAACGCGGATCACGGTTTCCGACAGGCTGTAGCCGGGTCCGCGGAACCCCGTTGGAAGCGTGCCTGTCGCGGCGGCGATTGCATGTTCCGCCCCCTCGATCTCGTCCGCAACCTCGTCAGCTGAGTAGAGATGCAACCAGGGTTCGTGATGAAAGGAATGATTGCCAATTTCGTGGCCGGCGTCAGCGATCAATCGGAGCGCCGCATGATTCTTCTCGAGTGCCGCGTCCTTGCCAACCACGAAAACGGTGATCTTCAGGGACAGAGCATCGAGAAGCGTCAGGACACGCGGCACAACCACATCGAGATAGGAGGGAAATGTCTCCCAACCCGGATCGCCGTGCGTCTTCATGTAGGACCACAGGTTGTCGAGGTCGAGAGACAGGCTCGCGAGTTTCCGTCTCATGCCGCCGAGCTCAGATTGTCGGCCATGGCGCCGCCCAGAAGCCGTGGCAGGGCGGCTTCGGCTACGCCGAGTGTGGCATCCACGTTGAGTGTGCCGTCCGTGATCTGCGCCGAATTGACGATATGGAAGCCCGGAATGTTGGTTTCGACGGCAGGCACCGCGTCAAGATATCCAACCGTTGGAACCGCCATGACGTTGCGTACGCGCGAGAGGCGGAACGCGCGAATGGCGCCCGGATCAAGGTCCGGATAGATGCGTGTGATGCCGGCGACGAACCGGGCCCGCACCGCGCCATCGTCAAGCTCCCAGAAGGGATCATCTTGTGCAACGTACCGCGGCAGGTAGACAAGGCTTTTCCCGCCGAACCGCTCGCGGCCGGCGAGGGCTGACATCTCGACGACGGCGGTGAAGGGCAGGTCGGAATCGGTCAAGTAGGTCAGGTAGTAGCCGCCGAGCGGGCGGTCGAGGACGAGCGACGCGCAGATGATGCCCTGATAGACCACGCTGTCGAGGCGCGCCTTCAGCTCGGGCGACAGTGCATCGCAGAGCCGCGCGGTGACGCCGCAGGGCAAGGTCGATACGACGTCGTCGAACAGCCGGGCGCCTTTCGCGGTCTCGACCTGCAATTGATCGCCCTGCGGAGCGATTCTCGTGATCGGGCAGCCCGTGACGATGTCGACGCCGGCACTGGAAAGGCGGTCGCGCAGCGCGCTGAGGATCCTGTCGTAGCCGCCGTCGATGAAGCCGAGAGTTTCGGTCTTGGCGCCGGCGCTCCGCGCAAGATACAGCCGGCGCACTGTGGCCCAAATGAACGCGGCCGAGGCACGGTCATCGTTGGTGCCGAGTTTGGCGCGCAGGAGCGGCCGCCAGAGCCGCTCGTACGCTTCGCGGCCGGACCACTTCGTCAACCAATCCCCGACCGGCACCTGGTCGAGCGGCCGGCCATCCTCAATCCGCGCAGCCCACATCAGCGTGAAGGCAAGTCTCGCCTTGGCAAGAATCCCGAGCGAGGGAAGGCGCAGGTAGTCCACTGCACTGTTGAGCGGTGACAGCCGCCCGTCAGCGAAAAACCCCGTCCGCGAGCGCTTCCAGACAAGCGCGCTGGAAAGTCCGAGCTCACTAACCAATTCGAGGGTTCTGCGGTCCGCAGGCAGGATTACATGGTAGTGCTTATCCCAGACAATGTCGTCGATGCTCCAACTCGCTGCGAGCCCTCCAGTCTCAGGTGCCGCCTCGAGGACGGAGACATGGTGACCGGCCTGCGCAAGCCGGAGCGCGATCACCTGACCGAGAACGCCACCGCCCGCTACGCACCAGGTTCTTTTTCCCTGCGCGTTCATGCCCGAGCAGCGGCTGGCGCAAGTAGCCGTCCGTTCTTCAACCGGTAAGTGTCGGCGCAGATTTCGCAGCGCAACAACCCGTCCTTGGCGGCTTCGGGGTCGCCGGAGTAGAGTCTTTCTCCACAGCGGCAGACGAGACCGACGGGTTTCGCGGGATTGCCGGCGACCAGTGCGTGAGGAAAGACGCTCCTGGTCACGACCGACCCCATACCGACAAGCGCAAATGCTCCGATCTCGATCCCCGGACCCAAGCGGCACCCTGCCCCGAGCGTGGCACCTTCGCGCACGACCGTCGGCTCGGTATGCTCGTCGGGGCCGGATCCACGCAAAGTACTCAGGTCCGGCGTCGTCGCGCGCGGAAACCGGTCGTTTGCAAAGATCGTGCCAGCCGCGATCATTACACCGGTTTCCACCGTCACGCCGGTCGGGATGTAGACGAAGGAATTGACCTTCACGCGGTCGCCAATCTCCACGCCGTAAGCGATGTAGGTCTTGCCGCCGATGATACAGTCGCGGCCGATCCTCGATGGCCCCCGGATGTGAACGTTATCCCAGATCGAGGTCCCATCTCCGATCTCGACACCATCTTCCACGATCGCAGTCGGATGAATGCGCACATTCATCGGGCAATTTCCATGAAGGGCGAATGGGCCAGATCCGGCTCGGCCGGAACCCAGCGCCCGGTCGCGATGGATCGGTACGCCGCCTGGATCACTGCGACGGAGGCGAGAGCGTCCGCAGCATCGGGCAGCGGTTTGTCCTCGCCGCGAACGACCGCAGCGAAATGGTCGATCTGCCGTGCGAATGCCGCCGACTTGTCGTAGCCAGTGCCGTACGGCTCCCAGATCCCGGCTCGCCCGCGCCGAAAGCGCGAGCCCTGCCAGCCGACCTCGATGGCGCCTTCCGTTCCATATACGGCGATGAATGCGCTTCGGTCCTTGTGCAGGCTCCACGATGTTTCAACCGTCGTCTGCGCCCCACCTGCGGTCCGCGCGATAAGGGTTACTGTGTCTTCGACCCCGACCGGCTGCATGCGTGGCCCGGCGACCGCGAATACCTCCGTGATCGGCCCCAGGAAATAGCGCACGATGTCGATGCTGTGGGTGCCGTTGTCGATCAGCACTCCGCCGCCGCTGATGCGGGCGTCCGCATTCCAACGGTTCGTCATGTCGACGACGCTGGTGAAGACGTTTTCCAGCATGAGCGGAGCGCCAATGGCGCCCTCGGCGATCATCTCGCGCGCCCTGATCACGTCATCGACGAACCGGAATTTGGACGCCATCGACAAGACGACACCGTTGTCTGCTGCCGCCTGTGTCATCTGCCGCGCCGAGTCGAGAGTTATGCTGAGCGGCTTCTCGCATAGAACGGGAAGACCACGTGACACCAAATCGATCACGATGGCGGCATGGGTCGCCGGCGGTGTCGTCACGAGCACCGCGTCGCAGATCGAGGCCGCCGCCAAGTCGCGGTGCGACGAAAAGGGAACGGCGCCGGTGTCGCGCGCGAAGGCCGCGGCCGCGTCACCATCGGTATCGGCCACCGCGACAAGCTGCGCCGTTCCTCCGCCCGAGATGGCCGCCGCATAGCTGCGCGCGATCGCCCCAGCGCCAACAAGGCCAAGTCTGAATGCGCCGCTCATTGCGCCGCGCCCGCGGCTTCGCTGGCCGCATAGGCACGAAGCCGGTCGGCGATCAGATCGACATGCGACTCCTCGAGCCGCTCGTTCCAGGGCAAGACCAGGACATCTCGCAGGAACCGGTAAACCCCCGGGTACCGTTCCGGCGCGTAGTCGAGAATCTCGGGGCGCGCGAGCGAGAACGGAAATCGGCTGTTTCCGAAGGTCCGCTGGTCACGGATCACGGCGCATTCGAAGGCCGGCTTGCGGATGTAGCGCGGCGCCGATGCGATGTCGCCAGTTCGCAACGCGGCCGCCAGTACGTCTGGCCCGCCGAGATCCAGAGAGACACGCAGCGCGTATTTCCAGAAACTATGCCGGCCGGCCTTCGGCACGCAGGGCGCGTAAATCCCTTCAATGTCGCCGATCGCACAAGTCAGCCGCTCGGCCATCCGCTGTCGCTGGCTGATGCTTTGGGAGAGCTTGCCTAGCTGCGCGGTCGCGACGGCGCCCTGCAGCTCGCTCATCCGGCCGTTCAGTGCGGCGAAGTAGTGATCCGGGCTGGGGTCCCCGTAGCCCCAGGCCTTGTCGATGAACAGCTTGACCCGGCGGGCCAAGCGGTCGTCGTTCGAGATCACAATGCCGCCTTCGCCGGTCGTGATGTGCTTGCCCTGTTGAAGACTGTAACATCCGATCGCGCCCAGCGTGCCAACGGGTCGTCCGTCATATGTAGCGCCGAAAGCTTGGGCGCAATCCTCGATGACCGCGATGCCCCGCGATTCAGCGAGCTCGAGGATCGGACCCATCTCGGCCGGATTTCCGAAAAGATGTGTGACCACGATTGCGCGCGTCTTGGGGCCGAGGACACGCTCGACCGTCTCGGCGGTGATATTGCCAGAGGAAGCGTCGACATCGGCGAATACCGGTACGGCGGTCTGGTAGATGATCGGCGTAATCGCACCCATGTCGGTGACCGGAGAGGTCACGATCTCGTCTCCGGGTTCAGGGTCGATGGCGGCGACCGCCGCATGTATGGCGCTCGTGCCCGACGCGCAGGCGGCGGCGTGCGCGACACCGATCCGCTTGCTGAACCCCTCTTCGAATGCCTTGACGAATGTCCCCTTGGTGCTCGTCAACGTGCCGCTGCGCACCGCGCGCGCGAGCATCTCGATCTCCTCGTCGCCAAGCTGCCGACCGCTTGCGTCCTGATCCGATGGAATAGGAGGCACTGTCAGCCCGGATACCTGCACACTCGTCATCTCAACCTTCCTCCTTCGTCAATGCGATGGCACCGGCGCGTCTTCGGTCCCGCAATCGTGTCGCAAAAATCGCGCCGAGCAGCCGCAAGTGTCCGACAATCGTACGAAACAGCCTGAGTTTCGAACGGCCAAGAACCCGAGCCTCCAGCACGACCGGGTATTCGGCAATCCGCCCGCCCGCCATATCCAGCCGCGCGAGCATCTCGGCGACTCCGATGAAACCTTCGTGGTGCAGAATCAGACCTTCGAGAGCGCGTTTCCGGTAGACGCGGAAGCAGCTGGTGTAGGTCGCGAGCTGGGTGCGAAGCACCATTCGATAAAGCGATGAGGCGCCCCTCGACACGAAAATCCGCCAGCCGGGCACGCCTTCAACCCCGGCATCGGCGTGATAGGGCGAGGCGGTAACCAACGCCACGTCGGGCGCAAGCAGCGCCAGCATGTCCTCAATCCGGGCCGGATCGTAGCTACAGTCGCTATCCATGGTGACGACGATGTCGTCCTTGGCCGCGCCGATTCCGGTGAGAATGGCTGCCGCGATACCCCTGTTCATCTCATGCCGCACGATCCGATATCGTCCGTCGTGGCCGAACAGCCGCTGCATTTCCTGCCGGGTTCGGTCGGTACTGCCATCATCGACGAGGACAAAGCTGAGCCTGTGGCGCCGGCCGAGTTCCGCATCGAGCGCCGAGAACACGTTCGCGAGGTAGCTAAGCCCTGCCTCCTCGTTGAAGCACGGCACGATGATCGAGACCGGCACGCCCGGCACTTCCGGCTCCGCGGGCGGCGCTGAAACCGGCGCGAGCGGAGCGGTTCGGGCGACTTTTTCCTCTGCAAGCCCGAGATGCGCCCGCACTGGGCTGAAGGCCGCGCGCTCCAGAAGCCGCGCAAACCTTTCCTCGAACAGGTGATGATTTCGGTAACAAATAAGCCGTTGGACGGATGAAAGCACCGCCAGTCGCGCTAGGTCGGGATCGAGTTCCCAGAGCTTGAACGTGAAGTGATGCGGCGCGCGGCTTCGCGCCCAGCCGGCGAGAAGGCGGTTTTCGAGAGCGCCGGGCACGTGCCTGAGGCTCTCGCCGCCGACGAGGGGCACGTCCTGCCCCGCGATGCGCAGGCTCGGCATACCGAGCTGAACGGGGGTCCCGTCCGATGCGGCTCGTGTGGTGACACGAAGCGGGCCAAGGGCAGGCCCGGGGCGGCATTCGTACCGAAATGGTGAGGCGCCCGACCCGACGCCAGATGGCACCGCCCTTGCCGGGCGATCGATCCGGCATCCATGGACGGCTCTGCCCGCCACGGACTCCAACCGGCGTTTGAACTGAACCGCGTGCAGCGAAGGATCTGCGAAGGCGAGTCCGGCCCGCCGCCTTGACGGGGAAAGGCGGCACGCGATCTCATGACCTTCGAGGGCAATGTCAGCGATCAGCGCGCCATATCGTTCCGCGACCCAGTCACCGACGAAGAATGTTGCCTTCGTGTCGTGGCGGTCCAGCAAGCGCAGAACTCTCTCGGTATTGTCCACGATCCGCGAAGGAAATCTATCCCAGTGCCGTTCCGGCACTCCGCGCCCAGAGGTCACGAGCTGAAAATGTTCCTCGAAGTCGACCGAAAGTAGATGACGGATGTCGTTCACGATGCCTCAGCCGCCCCCCTGCCTTGAATGGCGGCTTCAGTGCGCCACGCCTGAATCGCGTCGACGATGCGCCGTGCACTCTCCCCCCGTCCGAACGGGTTTTCGATCGGTTGCACTCGATACGCCCAAGAATCCTGCGCCTCAGCCAGGATCAATTCGTCGCTAAGCCGCTGCGGTGTCCGGCCCACGAGGCGCGCGACGCCAGATTCCACGACCTCTGGCCGCTCTGTGTTTTCGCGAAGGATTAGCAGCGGCTTGCCGAGGCTCGGCGCCTCTTCCTGCACGCCACCCGAATCCGACACGACGAGCCATGCGGAGGCGAGGCAATGCAGGAAATCGGGATAGTGAAGCGGCGGCACGAGATGGATGTTCGGCACCCCGCCTAACTCTTGCGTGGCGACCTCGGTGACGGCTGGATTGCAATGCACCGGGAAGACGAGGCTGACATCGGCCCGCCGCTCGACGAAATCGCGCAAGACGCGCAAACGCCCGCGCATGAGCGCCCCGAAGCTCTCGCGGCGATGCGTTGTAAGAAGCAAGAGCCGGCGGCCGGCAAGACTCGCGACAAGGTCCCGGATCTCTGGCGAGGGTGTCTGCCGTTTCCGGATCAGCCCGATCGCATCGACGATCGGATTACCGGTCAGGATGATCCGATCGCGCGCCACACCTTCTGACAGCAATGCCGCGACATTTCGGTCGGTGGGGGCAAAATGCAGCGTCGCGAGCGCCGTGATGAGTCGACGGTTCATCTCCTCGGGAAAGGGATTCTCGCGCGCTCCCGACCGAAGTCCGGCCTCGATGTGCCCAACCGGGATCTGGCGGTGCCATGCAGCTTGCGCCGCGGCCAGCGCGCTCGTCGTATCGCCTTGAACCAGCACGAAGTCCGGCGCCTCATCCGCGAGTACGTCGTCGAAACGCGCGACAAGTCGGGATAAGAGGCTGTTCAGCGTCTGACCGTGAACCATCGCGCCAAGATCATGGTCGACCCGGATTTTCCAAAGCTCGATGAGCGGCTTGACGAGGTCGGTATGCTGGGACGTGAGTACCGTTACCGGCATGAGGCCGCGCCGGCGCCGGAGCGTGCGCAGGACCGGAAGGAACTTGATGAGCTCAGGTCGGGTTCCGAATGCGCAGAGGACCTTCAGGGGGTCCAAATCCGGTCGCTTCCGCGTGTCCGTGGACAGCGGCGTGCTCGTGCCCCAGACATCTCTTGTTCGACATCCCGGTTGGTTCATGAAACCGCCCAACCGGCGCCCGGCGCGGCCGGTTCAATCTTCCCAATGTAGTTTTGCATCGGCACGACCAATTGGCCTCCCACCCCGCACAAAGGTTTCGGTCGGTCCTCAGGGCTACTCTGCGGCGCGATGTAATGGCAGCTGCACCGCGAGATGCGCCTTTTGTCAATTCAGCATGTCGAAAGTAGTCAAAACCGAACCCACACTTCCTCGTCGACCAGCCGTCCAACGCTACGCGTCTGAAGGATTTCAGGGCGACGATTCGTGACCTTCCACCACTTTCAAGGTTCCGGGCAACGCCCTGTCCAGTCAAGAAATATCGAAGGCTTTTCTCATTTTGTACCGCTTGGGATTGAATCCGCCTTCGGCACGTTGTCCGCGCGGAACTAATCCACGCGCGGAATATTCATTGTCGAACGGCTTGCCATGAGCGCCGATTTCCTGTCCCCTCGATGCAAGCGCCACCGCCCTGCCGTGCGTCGCCATCTTGCGCCGACCTAGGCGGGGGCCATTTGAACGTCATTCCACGATGCCCGAGCCAAAAGCACGCGATCCGAATCTAGCATCCTTGTCGCCGGAAGGCGGTCACTCACGGCGAATCCGTCGGGCGCTGCATCATGTGGTGCCAAGCCACTTCCACAACCCGGCGGGACTGGCACTTCGCGTTCTACGGTCCGGTAACCGCGACGCCCTTGCTGCGCTTTTTCAGGCGGGGCTGCGGCTGGGGCTCGCGCCTTTCGACATGGCCATCGCGCGTCTCGTCGCGAGCGATGCCGACGCGGCCGAGGCGCCCTCGCGTCCGGTCCTCTTCGTCACCGGGCCGCCACGCAGTGGTACCACCCTTCTCCACCAGCTCCTGATCCGGGCATTGCCCGTCGCCTACATCACGAACCTGGCAAGCCTGCTCCCGCGCAGCGCCGCATCTGGCGCCTTTCCTCTGACCGGGGGAATTGCAAACCAACGTGTTCGCCTCGAAAGCTATTACGGCCGCACCCGGTCGCTGTCGGGTCCAAGCGACGGGCTTGAATTCTGGGACCGATGGATGGGCACCGACCGCCGCGCGATCCCGTCATCGATTCCGGAAAGTGCCACCGAGGATATGCGCCGTTTCTTCGCGCGCCTCGAGCGACAGTCCGGCCGGCCGGTCTTGGCAAAGAATAACAATCTCCTGGGCTCGGCGCATCTTGTCGCGGCCATCCTGCCAACCGCGCGCTTCGTCTGCCTCCGCCGTGATCCTCTCTATCTCGCGCAGTCTCTGCTGAAGGCGCGGCGCGACATTCAAGGCTCGACCAAGATCGGCTACGGCCTCGACCACTCCGCAAGCGGCGGCGCGTATCCTGACGATCCCATCGAAGATGTCCGGAGCCAAATCCGGTTCTACGATGGCCTGCAGGAACAGCAGATGCAGCGCCTCGGCACGGATCGTTTCGCGGTCGTCAGCTACGAAGAACTCTGCGCCGACCCTGCGTCGATCGTCCGGAAGATCGCGCGCAACGTGTTCGGGTTTCACGATATCCCAGTGGAACTTACGCCGCTTCAGCCAAGACAGCGCCAAACGCTCGACCGAGGCACATTCGAGCGGCTCGCAGAGCAACACACGATCAATTCTCCTGAAAGCGCCGACGAGCAGCCCAAGTCGCCGTAGTTGGAGTATCTGGCCGACGTGGCATCCGCGCAGACGCACGGCGCAACGACAAAGACCTGTCGATCTTGCCCCCCCGGAGCCCGGCACAACCGAAAACGACCCAGGACGGTCAAGGCTCGCGCCCCGGCATGTGTTTGGCACGGCGGGTGCGAGTTGTTACGCGGGCTGGTCGAAGCGGGGTTGGCGCTTTTCACCAAAGCGCGGATGCATGAGCCCGGCAACTCCGGCCATCATCGCGAGCCCGGCTGCGCAGGCGACGAAAACGCCGGAGATCGGAGCGACGAGAAGAACCAGCCAAGCCGCGCCCGGCGTAACGATGCCCGAGACGTCGCGGAAGCTCGAATAGACGGCCGACATCTCTGTCCGTTCCGCCGGCTTGACCGACATCAGGAACGGCAGACCGCCGAACGTATCGAGCATGACGAGAAAGATCGACCCTGCAAAAAGCGCCGCAACAGCGGCCGGGGGCCACAACTGACCCAAAGCGGCCAGCGCGAAGCAGCCTGCACAGCTCGCGAACGCGATCTGGATCGCACGCCTCAGTCCGCGCCGCTGCATCCAGCGCAGGATCAACGGGGAGGTGAAGAGGAGCGCGTTCGACAGCGTAAATGCCGCGCTCGCGATCCAGTCGCCAAGCCCGGTCTCGAGGCAGAAGATTGGCAGATAGACCACATAGACCCACCATCCCGCCGAGCGCAGCACCGCGAAGAGCCATCCCGCAATGAGCCGAGGCTGGCGGAAGAACCGGCCGAGATAGGCGAGCGGGTTCGGCGCGGGCGCCCGGGCCCGGGTGATGAGCTTTCCATTGCCGAGCCGCATGAACCAGAAGGTCGCGAGCAGCAGAAGCGCAAACCCCATGGCGAAGATGAACGGAAGGGGCTCCCAGTACTTCCACATAAAGACGCCGAGCAGCGGCCCAACCGCCCAGGAAGCGGCGCTGTAGAGCATCTTCAGCGTCTCGCCGTGCCCGAGTTCATGCCGGGCGATATAGTCCATCACATATGCGTTCAGGCAGATGAAGATGGTAACGGTTGCGAGGCTGGACAAAAGCAGCGCGACGGGTGTCAGGACCGGCCCGCCGATGATCGCGAGGATGCCAGCCGCGGGATAGAGCACCGCTCCGCCCGTATAGACCCAGCGACGGGGCGCGAAACGGCTGAGCCACGGCACCATCAGCCCGGTGAGGAGCGAGACGCATCCGATGACGAAGTAGGCGAGACTGACCAGCGCCGCATCGCCCTCGAGCGCGCGGTACATCACGAGAGGCCACACGGAAATAAGGATGCCGCGGACCGAGGCGTCGAGCCCTGTCAGGATTGCGAACCCCTTCACGCCCGGGACCGGAGCGTGGCGCACGAATTCGGGGATATTGCGACTTAGCATCGGACCTCCTGCCATCCCGTTTGAGCCGTCGCGCGCAGGGACGTCGCGACGATTTCCGACGCGGATGTCGCTTGCGCTCCTCGTCAGGAGACTTAGGGGCTTGCCACTGGGGCCGGGCTTCTGTCTCCTCAAGGCATGATCCGCATGTGCCTCAGCCCGCTTTGCCTCGCCCTTTCCGCCACGCTCGGCGCCTGCGCGGGTGACGAGACGCTGTCAGGCCATGGCGCGCGCGAAGGGACATGGCGGCTCTCGGAGCTTGATGGCGCGGCGTTCGAGGCGCGCGCGACACTCGGGTTCCCAGCACCGGGGCGGATATCGGGGGATGGACCCTGCAACGCTTTCAACGGCACGCAAGGCGCACCCTACCCTTGGTTTCAGGCCGAAATGCTGTTGTCCACGCGCCGCGCCTGTCCCGACCTTCAGGCCGAGAACGCCTATTTCCGTGCGCTGACGGAGATGACGCTCGCCGAAGTGCAGGACGACATCCTGATCCTGTCCAACACAGACGGTCGCGAGATGGTCTTTCAGCGCGAGGCGGCGGATCAGCCCTGACGGGCCAGCATGTCCACGAGACGCCGCCGCGCCTCGGGCAGGCCGCGGCCACGGAGGTCGTAGGCAAGGCGGTGTTCGAGGAAGTATCCCGTCGTCCTCAGACCGTCGGCGATCTCCGATCCCGACGCAGGGCCCTGCCCGAGCAAGCAGGGCGGCAGGGGCAGAAGACGGTTGGCCCAGTCTCCCGCCGCGTCGCGCGACACCGCGCGCCCGGTCTTGGGGCTCACGTAAGCCAGATCCTCACGGCTTCCGCTGACGGCGCAGCCGGTCAGATCGAGGCCGTAGCCCAGCTCTTCAAGCAGCATGAGCTCCCATTGGAGATAGTCGAGCGGCCAGCCGGGCGCCGCGCCGAGCGTGTCGAGAAGCGCGATCGAGCGGGCATAGAGATCGGGGTGGGGCTCGCGTTCGGGGAGCGTGAAATGCAAAAGCGCGCAGATAGCGTTGAGGCCTGCTAGCGCGAGACGGTCCGACAGCAGCGCGGCGCGGGAGCGGACCGGCTCGACCGTAAACGTACCGATATGATCTTCAAGCCGCGCGCGCCAGGTCAAGTCAAGCTGCGCTCCGGGTTGCAGAAGCGGCGCAGTCTTGCGCGACGCGCCACCGCGCACGACGCCGGCATGTCGGCCGTGATCGGCCGTGAAGACCTCGATGATCGCCGAAGTTTCGCCGTGCGTCCTTACGGCGAGAAGCGCCCCCACGTCACGCCAGTCCATCTGCCCTCCGAAGCAGCCTCCGCGAACTATCCCTGCGGCCGAAAGGAATGTCCATGTCGCATCGGGGGCGCTGCTGCCCAACCACCGAGGCGCTTGGCCAGCATGCGAGGGATCAGTGCGCGAGCCCGTCTTCATCGAGCAACGTGCGGCCACCGCGGCTTTCGATCTCAATGACCCAGAGATCCGGATCGGTCGCTCGCTGACGGCCGATGGCCTCGTCCACGTCGGGTTCCGGACCCTCGGACAGCACGACCCAGGCGCGCGCCCCGGTCATGAGGTCGAAGCTGCGCTGGAAAAGCTTCGCCTGCCCGTCGAGCGAGGCGAGCTTGACAAGCACCGCGCCCGCGGTCGGATCACCCCGCGCGGTCACATAGGCGGGAATGTGGGCGGCTTCGAGCCGCGCGATATAGGCGCGGACCCAAAAGTCGGTGGCAAGCCGCGGCTCAGTCACCATCCCGGAACTCGAGCCCCATCTCGGAATAGCGCTCCTTTTCTTCGAGCCAGTTGGGGCGCACCTTGACCTGCAGGAAGAGATGGACGGGGCGGCCGAGGAACTCGGTCAGTTCCGCCCGCGCGGCTTGGCCGACGGCCTTGATCGTCTCGCCCTTGTGGCCTAGCACGATGCCCTTGTGGCCGTCGCGGGCGACGTAGACGATCTGGTCGATGCGGGCCGAGCCGTCCTTGCGCTCCTCCCATTTCTCTGTCTCCACAGTAAGCTGGTAGGGCAATTCCTCGTGAAGCCGCAGCGTGAGTTTCTCGCGCGTCACTTCGGCGGCGATCATCCTGAGCGGCAGGTCGGCGATCTGGTCTTCGGGGTAGAGCCACGGTCCCTGGGGGAGTTCCGCGGCGAGCCATGTCTTCAGATCGTCGACGCCGTGGCCGCGTTCGGCCGAGATCAGGAACGTCCTTTCGAACGGATAGGCCTCGTTCAGCTTCTGCGTCATGGCCAGCAGCGTCTCCGCCTTCACGCGATCGATCTTGTTGATGGCGAGGGCGACACGCTGCTTATCGCTCGCGCGCTCTTTCAGCGCATCCAGAATTGCCTCGACGCCCGGCGTCAACCCGCGATGCGCCTCCACCAGAAGCACGACGATGTCTGCATCCGCCGCGCCTCCCCAGGCCGCGGCGACCATCGCCCGGTCGAGCCTGCGGCGCGGGCGGAAAAGACCAGGCGTGTCGACGAAGACGATCTGCGACTGATCTTCCATTGCGATGCCGCGAATGCGGGTGCGTGTTGTCTGGACCTTATGCGTCACGATCGACACTTTCGCGCCGACCATGCGGTTCAACAGCGTCGATTTGCCGGCATTCGGCTCTCCGATCAGCGCCACGAAGCCTGCGCGTGTCTCTTCACCAGACTCAGTCATCCGCCTTCTCCATCCGCGCCAAGAGCGCCTTTGCCGCCGCCTGTTCGGCCTGCCGTTTCGCGCCGGACCTTGCCCGCTCCGCCTCGCCCGTCGCAAGCCGCGCCTCGACGGTGAACAACGGCTGATGGTCCGGCCCCTCGCGCCCGATCTCCTCATAGGTCGGGGGCGGCAGGCCGCGCGCCTGGGCCCATTCCTGAAGCGTGGTCTTGGCGTCACGCGCGTCCGCCTCGACCGTGACGATGCGCTTGCCCCAGAGTTTCAGTACGAGCGCCCGGGCCGCATCGAAGCCGCCATCGAGGTAAACCGCCGCGATCACCGCCTCAAGCGCATCGCCAAGAAGCGCTTCCTTGCGCCGCCCACCCGACATCATCTCGGACCGGCCGAGCTTTAGCACTTCGCCCAGCGCGACTTCGCGCGCGACCTCCGCACAGGTCTCCTTGCGGACAAGGGCATTGAACCGCGGCGCGAGCTGTCCTTCCGTCGCCGCCTTGTCAGCGGCTAGGAGCGCCTCGGCCATGACTAGACCCAGAACCCGGTCGCCAAGAAACTCGAGCCGCTGGTTGTCGGGCCGGGTGGGCGTTGCGATCGAGGCATGGGTGACGGCGCGGACCAGCAGTTCCGGGCGCCGGAAGTCATGCCCGATCCGGGCCGCGAAGGCTTGCAAGTCGGTCGAGAGCTTCACTCCACCGCCTTGAAGAAACGGTCCCCTCGCCAGGTCCAGAAGAAGAAGAGCGAGCGGCCGGCGGAGGAGAACATGATGCGGTCGGCGCGCCCGATGAGATACTCGGACGGCAGGTAGCCCACCCCGTTCGGCAGCGCGAAGCGGCTGTCCTGGCTGTTATCGCGGTTGTCGCCGAGGAAGAAGTAGTGATCTTCGGGCACCGTGTAGACCGGCGTGTTGTCTGCTGCTCCGTTGCGGATGTTAAGGACGTCGTGGCTGACACCGTTCGGGAGCGTCTCGGTCCGGCGCTCTTTCAGGCACTGTCCGCCGATGCCGATGGGATCGTTTGCGCATTGCGGGATGTTGCGCTGCGAACCCTGGGGTTCCTTGATCTCTTCGAACATTCCCGCGTCCTCCTGCGGGACGGGCTGGCCGTTAAGCCACAGAATTCCGTCTTTCATCTGCACGGTGTCGCCCGGCAGGCCGACGAGGCGTTTGATAAAATCGGACCCGTTTGCCGGATGCCGGAAGACCACGACATCGCCGCGCTCGGGCTCCGAGGCGAAGATGCGGCCCGAAATCGGGCAGATTGCGAAGGGGCAGGAATACTTTGAATAGCCGTAGGCCATCTTGTTGACGAAAAGGAAGTCGCCGATCAGCAGCGTGTCCTTCATCGAGCCGGAGGGGATCCAGAACGGCTGGTAGAAGAGCGTCCGGAACACACCCGCGATCAGAAGCGCGTAGATGACCGTCTTGATCGTCTCGACGATCCCGTCCTTGGCGGTACCCGACATACTGTTTCCTGCCCCTGCTCTCATGCGTGCAGCTACATGATCGCCCCGCGTCGGGGAGTCAAGTTTCGCTCGCGGCCGGTTGCGTGGCGACGGGGCGTGCCTCGATGACGACGAACGCCTGTGCCCAGGGATGGTCGTCGGTCAGCGTCACATGAACGATAGCCTTGTGCCCGTCTGGCGTCATCTCGGCCAGCCGGTCGGCGGCCCAGCCGGTCAGCGTCATCACGGGCTGACCAGTCCTGAGGTTGGCGACGCCCATGTCCTTCCAGGCGATCCCCATCCTCAGCCCCGTGCCGAGCGCCTTCGAGCAGGCCTCCTTCGCCGCCCAGCGCTTGGCGTAGGTGCCGGCTGTGTCGTGGCGGCGTTCGGCCTTTCGCTGCTCGGTCTCGGTGAAGACGCGGTTCCGGAACCGGTCGCCGAAGCGGTCGAGCGTGCCTTGGATGCGGTCGATATTGCAGAGGTCCGTGCCGATTCCGAGGATCATTGTCAGATATCCAGGACCACGGTACCAAGCTTGTCGCCCGCCTCTACCCTGCGGTGCGCGGCGGCGGCATAGGCCAGCCCGCCGCCCGGGACGACGGCATGCGATAGCGCGCCTTCGGCGAGCCAGCGGGTGAGCTGATCTTCTCCACGGCGGCGCGTTTGCGCGTCGAGAAGATAAACGATCAGCATCCGCAGAACAGTGTTCTTGAACATGAACGGATAGAAGTCGAGGGCGGGCCGCACGTCGGAGGCTGAGGCATAGGCCGCGATCGTGCCGCCGGGCTTGATCAGCGCGAGCGACGCCGCCTGGTTGGCGGCGAAGTCAACCTCGACGATCCGGTCGACACCGGCGCCACCCGTCACTTCGGCCACCGTCTCGGCCACGTTGGCCTCGCGGTAGTTCACCCACTCGGAAGCAGTGGAGTGGTTCGCCTTCTCCTCCGAAGAAACCGTCGCGATGACGCGCGCACCTCCAAGCAGGGCCATCTGGCAGGCGTAGCGCCCCACCGTGCCTGCACCGCCCGTAACCAGCACGGTCTTGCCCTCGACAGGACCGTCGCCGAAGACCGCGAACCAGGCGGTCATGGCGGGGATGCCGAGACATGCGCCGTCGGCGAAGCTCGTGCCCTCCGGCAAGGGGACCGCCTGCTCGGTTGGAAGCGCGATTAGTTCTGCCGCGGTGCCGAAGGCGCGCTGCCACTGGCCATTCCAGATCCAGACGCGCTGGCCGATGCGCGCGACGTCGACGCCCGCTCCCACGGCCTCGATCACCCCCGCGCCGTCGGAATGTGGCACGATCTTCGGCCAGGCCATCGTCACGCCCGGACGTGCGCCGGCGCGGAGCTTGACGTCGGACGGATTGACGCCGCTGGCCTTCAGTCGCACGAGCACCTCCCCCGGCCCGGGTTCCGGGTCGGGCAAGTCGCCGGTGACCAGCACCTCGTCCGCGGGACCGAAGCCTTCGTACCAGACAGCCCTCATCCGACCGCCCTCGCCGCGTCCATCCGCTGGCGCATTCCGGCGATCGCGGCCGTCAGGCCGGTGAAGATCGCCTCGCCGACTAGGAAATGGCCGATATTGAGTTCGCGAACTTCGGGAAAGGCGGCGACCGGGCCAACGGTCTCGTAGGTCAGGCCGTGACCGGCATGGACCTCAAGCCCCAGCGAATGGGCGAAGGCGGCCATGTCCCGCAGCCGCGCGAGTTCCTCGTCGCGCTCCTTGAGCCGGCCCTCGGCGTGCAGGTCGCAATAGGCGCCGGTATGAAGCTCGACCACCGCCGCGCCGATCCGGTGCGCAGCCTCGATCTGGGCGCGGTCGGCGGCGATGAAGATCGACACCCGGCAGCCGGCCTCGGCCAGGGGCGCAATGAAATGCGCCAGACGGTTTTCCTCACGCGCGACCTCAAGCCCGCCTTCGGTCGTTCTCTCCTCGCGCTTCTCGGGGACGATGCAGACGGCGTGCGGGCGATGGCGAAGCGCGATCTTCTGCATTTCGTCCGTAGCGGCCATCTCGAAATTCAAGGGCACCGACAGCGCCGCCATCAGCCGTTCGATGTCGCCATCGGTGATGTGGCGGCGATCCTCGCGCAGATGCGCGGTGACACCGTCCGCGCCCGCCTCTTCCGCGAGTTTCGCGGCACGCACCGGATCTGGATAGGCCGAACCGCGCGCGTTCCTCACGGTCGCCACATGATCGATGTTCACGCCAAGTCGCAGATAGTCCACGATCCGCTCCGTTCCCGCCTGTGCCACGGGGTCAAGGTAGCGGCAGGTCCGCAAAGTGTGAACGCCGGAATCGTCACGGATACAATCGTGCACTCAGCCCTGTTCGTGCCGCTCCCCCACGCGGGCGTGAAGCCGGGCCTTCAGCTTTTCGAAACGCGCTCTCAGCTTTTTGCGCCGGCGCTTCTGATAGGCGGCGATAACCGGTTCGGACAAATAGTAGGAAACGACGCCGCACACCAAGCCAGGCACGAGCCCGCCAACCAGGTAGGGCAGAAAAATCTCATTGTAGAAATTGTAGAGATTGCTCCAATGTGCCGTCGCGTCGGTGAAGATCGCGAAGAAATTGTGCTTCAGATCCTCGCCCGCGCCCACGAATTTGCCAAAAAGCGTGGGGTGTTTGCTTTCGTCGAAAGTCGTGCCGAGAATGAGGTGGCCGAGCTTCATCGACGTGAAGGCGATGACCGGGAAGGTGATCGGATTGCCGACGAAGGTCGCCAGGAGAGAGGCCAGGATGTTACCGCGGATGACGCGCGTAACGAAAAAGGCGATCACGAAATGCATGCCGAAAAGCGGGGTGAAGCTCGTGAACACACCCGCGGCGATGCCGCGCGCGATGCGATGGGGATCGTCCGGCAATCGTCGCACGCGATGTTTGACGTAATGGAAGGCGCGGGTCCAGCCGCCGCGCGGCCAGAGGGCCTCGGCGATAATCTGCAGGTAAGACCGCGGATTGCGCCTCTTGAAAACCAAAACCCGTTCCCCTTCCGCCCCTCAGGGCTTGCGACCAAGATCGCGGTAACGCTCGATCTGCGCAACATCGCTTTCCGCTTCGAGCGCGGTCAGCACCGTATGCAGATGCTCAGCATCCCTGAGGTCAACTTCCACAATAAGACGGTAAAAATCCGGCTTTCGATCGACGAAAGTGAGATCGGAAATATTGGCCTTCTGCTCGCCGATCAACGTACAGATTCGACCGAGCACGCCTGCGTCGTTGGTGATCGTCGTGTTCAGGCTAACGGTGTAGACGGGTGGGTGGCGGCCCGAATGCCAGTGCAGGTCGACCCAGCGACCGGGCTGTTCCTCGAACTCGGCGAGCGCGGGGCAATCGATTGCGTGCACGACGACACCCTGTCCGCGATAGGTGATGCCAACAATCCTCTCGCCCGGTACGGGCTGGCAGCAATTCGCACGGCGAAAGGACTGATCGGCGGTCAACCCAACAACCGCGCGGCGGGCGTCGACCTCTTCGACGGCCTGCTGCGTGGCGAGTTCGGGGTAGATCGCCTCGATCACCTCCCGGGCGGTCAGCTCCGCGCTGCCGAGACGCGCGAGGACCTCCGTTTCGTCGCCGAGGCCGAGTGTCTTGGCCGCGGTGCGGAGCGCCTTCTCGGTGGACCGGCGGCCGACATGCTCGAAGGCGACGCGCGCGAGCTCCTGACCGAGCTTGACGAAGCGCTCCCTGTCCTCCTCGCGCAGGGACCGCCGGATCGCGGATTTCGCGCGGCCGGTGACGACGATGTCGATCCAGGTGGCCTGCGGGCGCTGCCCGGACGCGGTGATGATCTCGACTGATTGCCCGTTCTTCAGCCGGGTCCAGAGCGGCACTCGGATGCCATCGACCTTGGCGCCGACGCAGGAATTGCCGATCCTCGTGTGGATCGAATAGGCGAAGTCGATCGGCGTCGCGCCCTTCGGAAGCTGCACCACGTCGCCCTTGGGCGTGAAGCAGAAGACCTGGTCGGAATACATCTCGAGCTTCACATTCTCGAGGAATTCGTCGTGGTCTTCGCCGTTGTCGAACCGTTCGGTGAGTGCCGCGATCCACCTTGCTGGATCGACGGCGAAAGGGTTCTGGGCGCGTTCGCCGTCGCGATAGGACCAGTGCGCGGCAACGCCGGCTTCGGCGACTTCGTGCATCTGACGCGTGCGGATCTGGATCTCGACACGCTTGCCGTCGCGGCCGGATACGGTCGTGTGTATCGAACGATAGCCGTTCGACTTCGGCTGACTGATATAGTCCTTGAACCGCCCCGGCACCGCCCGCCAGCGCCGATGAATCGCCCCGAGGATGCGGTAGCAGTCCACCTCATTGCGGCAGATCACCCGGAAACCGTAGATGTCGGAGAGCCGCGAGAAGGCAAGCTGCTTTTCCTGCATCTTGCGCCAGATCGAGTAGGGCTTCTTGGCGCGGCCGAAGACGTCGGCATCAATCCCCTCCTTCTCAAACTCGGCGCGGATGTCGGCGGTGATCTTGTGGATCACGTCGCCGGTCTCCTTCTGGAGCGTGATGAAGCGGCGGATGATCGACGAACGCGCCTCGGCGTTCAGCACCTTGAAGGCGAGGTCCTCGAGCTCCTCGCGCATCCATTGCATGCCCATGCGGCCGGCGAGGGGTGCGAAGATGTCCATCGTCTCGCGAGCCTTGCGGACCTGTTTCTCCATGGGCAACGACTTGATCGTGCGCATGTTGTGCAGCCGGTCCGCGAGCTTGACGAGGATCACCCTGAGATCCTTCGACATCGCCATGAAGAGCTTGCGGAAATTCTCCGACTGCTTGGTCTCGGTCGACGAAAGCTGAAGATTCGTAAGCTTGGTGACCCCGTCCACCAGTTCCGCGATCTCGGCGCCGAACTTCTCGGCGATCTCCACATAGGTGGACTTCGTGTCCTCAATCGCGTCATGCAAGAGCGCGGTGATGATCGTGGCGTCGTCCAGCCGCTGCTCGGTCAGGATGGCGGCGACGGCGACGGGGTGGCTGAAATAATCCTCGCCCGAATGCCGTTTCTGGCCGTGGTGCATGTAGCGGCCGTAGTCATAGGCCAGCCGGATCAGACCGGTGTTTGTTCGAGGATTGTAGTTGCGAACCAGCGCGATCAGGTCTTCGACGTCGATCATTCCCGCGCCAGCACCCCGGACATCGTTGTCCTCAGCCCTGCCCCTGGGCTTCCATCAGCGCCCTGAGAAGCTTCTCCTCGGACATGTCGTCCTCGGCCGGACGGTCGACTTCGGCGCCCATAAGGAGCGCCATCGCGTCGTCTTCGGGCTCGTCGACCTCGATCTGGGTCTGATTGCTTTCGATCATCCGCTCGCGCAGTTCGGCGGAACCCTGCGTCTCATCGGCGATCTCGCGCAGTGCAACGACCGGATTCTTGTCATTGTCGCGGTCGATCGTCAGCGGCGCGCCGGACGCTATTTCGCGCGCGCGATGCGAAGCGAGCATCACGAGCTCGAACCGGTTCGGGACTTTGTCAACGCAATCTTCAACCGTCACGCGGGCCATCTGAATGCTCCAATCGACCTGGGAGATGTGGAGACCGCTATTTAGGGCCTCGCATCCCCCTTGACAAGCCAAGATTCCCGGTCAAAGCGGGCAAATTGCCGCTTTATCGGCCTCGGGCAGCGCCGCGGCCATCTCGGCAACCGTCTGGCCGGTCAGGGGGTGGCACCAGAACGGAGCGATCTCGGCCAGGGGAATCAGCACGAAAGCCCGGTCCTGCAAACGCGGATGCGGCAGGATCAGGCGATCGGGCGACTCGGTCCGCTGCCGTTCGGCAGGCAACAACATCCAGCTTTCGAGCGTCGGAGTATCCGGCAGGATGGTATCATCCAGCCAGAGGAGATCGAGGTCGAGCGTCCGCGCGCGCCAACGCTCCTTTCGCTCGCGCCCGTGGTCACGCTCAATGGCGTGCAACTCGGAAAGGAGGGCGGGCGCGGACAGCCCCGTGTCGAGCAGCAGCGCCGCATTCACGAAGTCGGGCCCTGATCCGGGCGGGAAGGCGGGCGTGCGGTACAGCCTCGAAACGGCGACAATCCCACCGATTCGCTCCTGCACATCGCGCATAGCGCGAATTATGTTCTGCTCAGGAAATCCCAAGGTTGACAGCAGATTGCCGCCAAGCGCGATCGCTGCTATCCTGTCCTTTTGGACAGATACCAAATTGTGTGTCACTCTGTCTAATCCTAAACTAATGTGGGGAAGATCGCCGGGCCCGTTCAGTTTGCCCACCCAAACGTTTCACGGATGGACCGGCGAGGGGATATTGGAAGGAACAATTGATGTTCTACAAGGACGAACGGCTCGCGCTGTTCATTGACGGCTCGAATCTATATGCGGCGGCAAAGTCGCTTGGATTCGACATCGACTACAAACTCCTCCGCCAGGAATTTGAGCGTCGCGGCAAACTGTTACGCGCGTTCTATTACACGGCGCTTCTGGAGAACGATGACTACTCACCGATCCGGCCGCTTGTCGACTGGTTGCACTACAACGGCTTCTGCATGGTCACGAAGCCCGCGAAGGAATACACCGACAGTCAGGGCCGGCGGAAAGTAAAGGGTAACATGGACATCGAGCTGACGGTCGATGCCATGGAACTTGCGCCGCGGATAGATCATATCGTTCTCTTCTCCGGCGACGGCGACTTCAAGCCGCTCGTGGAAAGCCTCCAGCGCCAGGGCGTTCGCGTTTCGGTTGTCTCGACGATCCGTTCGCAACCGCCGATGATCGCGGATGAGTTGCGCCGTCAGGCCGACAACTTTATTGAGCTTGATGCACTGCGCGAAGTGATCGGGCGCCCCCCGCGCGAACCGCGCATGGACCGCGCCGAGGAGACCGCCAACGGCAAGTGACGGCGGAGCGGTAGCTCTCGCATGACGGTGCACCGCGACCCTGCGCCCCAGGGAAGCGCAAAGTCGGGCTTTGTTGCATTCCGCCTCTCAGAAAGAACCACCACGCGTCAGTGGAAGAATCCGAAATCGCCCGGAATATAAAACGTCGCGCCCTGAAGCAGCACAGAATCGCCCTGATCGCCGTACTCGATCAGAATGCCCTCGTTCGTGAATGTGAAGCTGTGGTCGATCGGCCCGTTCACATAGGCGGCGAAGAACAAGAACTCGTCGATCCCGGGCTCGTAATCCGTCACGACATCGTTGCCGTCGCCGACGGTGAACTCGAACTTGTCGACACCGGAGCCGCCGGTCAGCACATCGTCGCCCTCGTCGCCTGCAATGCGATCGTCACCCGACCCGCCATCGATCGTATCATTGCCGGTTCCGCCAAATGCCCAGTCGTCTCCGATTCCGGCGAAAATCTGGTCATGCCCGGATTCCCCCACGATGCGGTCGTCGCCGCTATAGCCGTAGATGATATCGCTGCCGGCGCCCCCGGCCACCACATCGACGCCGCGCGTGCCATAGATGATGTCGTGGAACGGTGTACCGTAGGTGAATCCGCCCGAGGCGTAGATGGTGTTGTAGAAGACATAAGGCGGTATGTAGCCACCGAAAGGGGTGCCGCTGCTGCTAGGATTTGAATCGCCTCTGGCCATGATAATTCCTCCTGAAAAGTTCTTCGTTCAAAGCAAGTCCGCAACAAGCGGTCTGCGCGGCGCATAATCGCACCGCACCCGGTTGTTGCGGTGCGCAGTGTATCATAACTTGCGCCGCAACCTAAGGATCGAGGATCGGACCCGATGCCGGCACCGCTCACGCTCTACCTCGCCGCGCCGCGCGGCTTTTGCGCCGGTGTCGACCGGGCGATCAAGATCGTCGAGATGGCGCTCGAGAAATGGGGCGCGCCCGTCTATGTGCGCCACGAGATCGTGCACAACCGCTTCGTCGTGGACGGGCTGCGCGCGAAAGGAGCCGTCTTCGTCGAGGAGCTTGACGATTGCCCTGACGACCGGCCGGTGATCTTCTCCGCGCATGGCGTACCCAAGGCGGTGCCGGCAGAGGCGGCACGGCGCGAAATGACCTTCGTGGATGCCACCTGCCCGCTCGTCTCGAAGGTCCATATCGAGGCGGAGCGGCACCATCAAAACGGCCTTCAAATGGTGATGATCGGACATGCGGGCCATCCCGAGACGCTCGGCACGATGGGCCAGCTTCCCGACGGCGAAGTGCTGCTGGTGGAAACCGTCGGCGACGTCGCACATCTCACGCCGCGCGATCCCGACAAGCTGGCATTCATCACCCAGACCACGCTGTCGGTCGACGACACGGCTGATATCGTCGGCGCGTTGAATGCGCGTTTCCCCGTGATCGTTGGACCGCACAAGGAAGACATTTGCTACGCCACGACGAACCGGCAGGAGGCTGTAAAGGCCATCGCCCCCGGTATTGACGCGCTTCTGGTGATCGGGGCGCCGAATTCGTCGAACTCCAAGCGCCTCGTCGAGGTTGGCCGCGCCGCCGGTTGCCCCTATTCGCAACTCGTCCAGCGGGCTGCGGACATCGATTGGCGGGCGCTTGACGGTATCCGCGCCGTCGGCGTGACGGCCGGTGCCTCGGCGCCCGAAGTGCTCGTGAACGAAGTCATCGACGCCTTCCGCGCCCGCTTCGATGTGAGGGTAGAGCTTGTGGAAACCGCGAAGGAGCGGGTCGAGTTCAAGGTGCCGCGCGTGCTGCGAGAACCTGCATGAACGCGGACAGCCGGACCCTTGCGGTTTACGACGCGAAGGCTTCGGAATATGCCGCGCGTTTCGGTTCTGACCGGCCCGACCGGCACTTGCAGAGCTTTATAGACGCGCTGCCGAAAGGCGCCTGCGTTCTCGACCTCGGCTGCGGGCCGGGCGATGCCGCCGCCTTCATGCGCGCCGCCGGGCTGGCGCCCGATCCGGTCGACGGCTCGGCCGAGATGGTGCGGCTCGCCAACGCGCACCATGCGATCCGCGCGCGCCTCGCGACGTTCGACGAAATCGACGGCGTGGCAATCTATGACGGCATTTGGGCGAACTTCTCGCTTCTCCATGCGGCGCGCGGTGATGTGCCGGGCCATCTGGCAAGCCTTCACCGCGCAATGAGGCCGGTCGGGCTGTTCCATATCGGGATGAAGACCGGGACCGGCGAAGCACGCGACACGCTTGACCGGTTCTACACCTACTATTCCCGCGACGAACTTCTGGGCCTTCTCGGCGACGCGGGGTTCACGGTCACCTCTATCGAGGAAGGGGCCGAGCGCGGTCTGGCGGGGACGCTCGATCCCTGGATCGTCATGCGCGCCCATGCCTGAGCTTGTCGCCTATACCGACGGGGCCTGCTCGGGCAATCCCGGCCCGGGTGGCTGGGGTGTTCTGATGATCGCGCGGAATGGCGACCGAGTTCTGCGCGAACGCGAACTGAAGGGCGGCGAGGCGCAGACCACGAACAACCGGATGGAGCTCTTGGCGGCGATCACCGCACTCGAAACGCTGACGCGGCCCTCGGCGATCACGATCGTGACGGACTCGGCCTACGTGAAGAACGGCGTCACGACATGGATCCATGGCTGGAAACGGAACGGCTGGCGCACGGCCGACAAGAAGCCGGTCAAAAATGCTGACCTGTGGCTTCGATTGGACGAGGCGCAGGCCCGCCACGACGTGACGTGGGAATGGATCAAGGGCCATGCCGGCCATCCCGAGAACGAGCGCGCCGACGAACTCGCGCGCAAGGGCATGAAACCGTTCAAGCCGAAGAAGCCGAAAAAAGCCGCCGATGACCCTGCTTGAGCTGCTCGACTACGCCTCGGTCTTCATCTTCGCGCTGACCGGCGCGCTGGTGGCGAGCCGCGCGCAGCTCGACATCGTCGGTTTCGCCTTCGTCGCGAGCCTGACCGCCGTCGGCGGCGGCACGGTGCGCGACGTCTTGCTCGACCGCCACCCAATCTTCTGGGTTGCCGCACCGTCCTTCATCGCGGTCGCGGTGGCGGCCGCGATCCTCGTCTTCTTCACGGCGCACCTCTTCGAGAGCCGGCTGAAAGTTTTGACCTGGCTCGATGCCTGCGCCCTGTCGGTCGCCGTTCCGGCAGGAACAGGGGTCGCGCTGGCGCTTGGCGCGCATTGGGGGATCGTGTTGCTGATGGGTGTGGCGACGGGCTGCTTCGGCGGGCTGATGCGCGATGTCGTTTGCAATGAGGTGCCGCTGGTGCTGAAGCAGGGCGAACTTTACGTCACCGCCGCCTTTTCCGGGGCGGCGGCGGCGCTGGTGGCAACGCAGTTTCTGCCGATCGGGCTCGCCCTTCTTGTCTGCGCCGGGACGACCTTCACGCTGCGCGCCGGCAGCCTGATCTTCGGCTGGAGCCTGCCGGTCTACAGATCGCGCCCGCCGCGCAGCTAGCGGCGTCTCGGTCCGTAGGTCTGCCAGAGCCAGATCAGTGCCATCGCCCCGAGCACGGCGCCCACGAAGCCGCCGAGCCAGCCCGAGACGGTCAGGATGAAGCGCAGCACCAGCCCGCCCGTGATGGCGCCCAGCACCCCGATCCCGACGGTCGAAAGCAGATCCGCCTCAACGCCCATGATCCGCGTGGCGATATAGCCCGCCGCCGCGCCGATGATGATCAGTCCGATGATGCCCATGTCCTGCCCCCCATGTCCCTCAATATGGGGCGGACGCGGCCGCGTGTGAATGCTCACTCCATTCGGTCGGGCAGATGCAGCCCCTTCAGCACCTCCGACGCCGGCATGGCCTTCTTTCCTTCACGCTGCGCCTCTGTAACTTCGACCGCGCCCGTGCCGCAGGCGATGGTGAACCCGCCGAGCACCTCGCCGGGAGCACCCTGTCCTTTCGCGAGACGCGAGCGGAGGAGCTTCACGCGCTCGCCAGCGACCGGGCACCATGCGCCGGGAAAGGGCGACAGCCCCCGGATCTGGCGGTCGACCTCTACCGCCGGGCGGGTCCAGTCGACCCGCGACTCGGCCTTGTCGATCTTGCTGGCATAGGTCACGCCCGCGTCGGGTTGGCGTATGGCATCCGTCCCGACACCTGTCCCGACAGCGTCGAGAACCGACAGGATCAGCCGCGCGCCCATCCCGGCCAGCCGGTCATGCAGATCGCCCGTCGTTTCCTCCGCCGCGATCTGCGTCCGCTCGCAGGCGACTACCGGCCCCGTATCGAGCCCCGCCTCCATCTGCATGATGCAGACGCCGGTCTCCGCATCCCCGGCCATGACCGCGCGGTGGATCGGCGCCGCCCCCCGCCAGCGCGGCAGGAGAGAGGCGTGGATGTTGAGGCAGCCTTTCGCAGGCGCATCCAGCACCGCCTGCGGCAGGATCAGCCCATAGGCGACGACGACGGCGACATCTGCCTTCAACGCGGCGAAGTCTGCCTGCTCGACTGCTCCCTTGAGGCTGACCGGGTGACGGACCGGCAGGCCCAGCGCCGCGGCTCTCGCCTGAACCGGGCTCGGCCGGTCCTTCTTTCCCCTGCCCGCAGGTCGCGGCGGCTGGGTGTAGACGCGGACGATGTCGTGCGCGGAATGAAGCGCCTCGAGCGCCGGGACGGAAAAGTCCGGCGTGCCCATGAAGACGACCCTCACGCGCGCCCCCTCAGCTTCTCCGCCTTGGCGACCAGCATCTTGCGCCGGAGGGGCGAAAGATGGTCGACGAACATCTTGCCGTTCAGGTGGTCGATCTGATGCTGGACGCTCGTCGCCCAAAGGCCCACGAAATCCTTCTCTTCGACTCCCTCGTCCTCGTTCAGGAAGCGCACGGTCACCGCGCGGGGCCTTTCGATGACCGCCGAGATGCCCGGCAGGTTCGGACTCGCCTCCTCGTGTTTGCGCATCTGGGTCGAGGCGTGGAGCACTTCCGGGTTGGCCATCTTGACCGCCTGCCCGCGCTTGTCCGAACAATCGACGACGGCGAGCCGCATCATGATCCCGATCTGCGGCGCGGCGAGACCGTAACCCGGCATGGCGTCCATTGTCTCGACCATGTCGTCCCAAATCATCCGGACCGTTTCGGTCACCGCCGCGACCGGCTCTGCCGTAGTCCGCAGACGCTTGTCGGAATAGGGAACGAAGGGCCTGACCGTCACAAGCGCGCCTTTTCGCGCTTCAGCTTCTGCATCTTGCGCGTGATGAGCTGGCGCTTGAGCGGCGTCAGGTAATCTATGAAGAGCTTGCCGTTCAGGTGGTCGATCTCGTGCTGGACGCAGGTCGCCCAAAGACCGGCGAACTGCTCTTCCTGCGCGGCACCCTCGAGATCCATCCAGCGCACCTTCACCTCGGCGGGCCGGGTGACGTCGGCGTATTGCTCGGGGATCGAAAGGCAGCCTTCCTCGTAGGTGTTCGTCTCGTCCGAGGTCCACGTCACCTCGGGATTGATCAGCACCATCGGGCGCGGCTTGGCCTCGGGATCCTTGATGCAGTCCATCACGAGCATCCGCTGCATGACCCCGACCTGCGGCGCCGCGAGCCCGACGCCCGGCGCGTCGTACATCGTCTCAAGCATGTCCGCGGCAGTGGCGCGCAATTCGTCCGTGAGCTCGGTCACGGGATCGCAAAGCTTCTTCAGGCGCGGATCAGGATGGATCAGGATCGGGCGTATCGTCATGCGCCCCGATTTAGGCCAAGCCTCAGGCGCGTGCAATGCCGCCCGCACCCTCTTGCGCCGGACACCCCGATGGCTAACCTGCGCGCGGATCAGAGGGACCATCATGAATTTCGACGAACTCATCGACTTCCGCGGGCAGCACTCCGAAAAGTGGGACACGATGGAGGACAAGCTCGGCGTGTCGTCCGAGGACGGGCTGGCCATGTGGGTGGCCGACATGGATTTCCGTCAGCCACAGGGCATGATCGACACGGTCAAGCGCCTGGCCGACAGCGCGCTCTTCACCTATTTCGGCGACAAGACCGAGTACGACGCCGCAATCCAGTGGTGGATGAAGACGCGCCACGGCTGGGACGTGGACGCGAAGGCGATCTTCACGACGCATGGCATCGTCAACGCGGTGTCGCTCTGTCTTGAATGCTACACGAAGCCCGGCGACGGGGTGGTGATATTCACCCCCGTCTATCACGCCTTCGCCCGCGTGATCCGCGCCAACGACCGGCGCTTGGTCGAATGCCCGCTCGCCATCCGCGACGGCATGTACGCGATGGATTTCGACGCCTGGGACGCGCAGATGACAGGCGGCGAAAAGATGGCGATCCTCTGTTCGCCGCATAATCCCGGCGGCCGGGTCTGGACACGGGAAGAGCTTCAGGGCATGGCCGAGTTCGCCAAGCGCCACGACCTGATCCTGGTCTCGGACGAGATCCATCACGACCTCGTCTATCCCGGCCGCAAGCACATCGCCATGCCGCTTGTCGATCCGGGGATCGCCGACCGGCTGATCATGCTCACCGCGACGTCTAAGACCTTCAACGTGGCCGGTATGCATTGCGGAAATGCGATCATTCACGATGAGGCGCTCAGGGCAGCTTTCGCGCGCCGCATCCACCAGCTTTCGATCTCGCCCAACTCGATGTCGATGCATATGACGCCCGCGCTCTACTCACCCGAGGGCGCGGACTGGGTCGATGGGCTAACCCGCTATCTCGACGCAAACCATCGCCGCATGCTGGACGGGATCAACGCGGTCCCCGGGCTGAAGATGATGCCGATGCAGTCCACCTACCTCGCCTGGGTCGACTTCGCGGGCACCGGCATGGCGCGCGAGGAATTCGTGGGCCGCGTCGCGCAAGGCGCGAAGATCGCGGCGAGCCCGGGTCCGGTCTTCGGCCTGGGGGGCGAGAGCTACCTGCGCTTCAACATCGCCATGCCGCGGGCGCGGATCGACGACGCGGTGGAGCGGATGCAGAGGGCTTTCGCCGACCTGCAATAAGCGAGTTGCGTCAGGTGCGCGGCAGATAGCCCTTGGGCGCATCGTCGTCGCGCGCGTAGTCGAGCGCGGGACCTTCGCGCGCCTCGGTCGAGCGCTTCATCGTGCAGATGAGCTCGCCACCCTCCACCCCGGAGGCCACGATCAGCGACTGGTAGAGATGGCGCGGCCCGTCGTAGATGTCGACGAGTCCCCTCAGATGCTCGACCTGGTCGGCGTCGAGCGCGAAGCCGGTATCCCAGAACCGCAGGATCGGATAGACGTCGTCATCCGCGTGCACGCAGAGTCTCGAGCGCCGCCGCATCTCGCGTTTTCGCGCCTCTTCAAGCCCGGCGCGCACCTCGTCCGGCAGATAGTCCGTCATCACACCTTCCCCCAGAACCACAAGAATGAACCTTTTTCCGTCAGAATCAAGCTTTTGCGCCCTACCGCCGGCAGTCCTGCGCTCAATAGGGTTCCGCAGGGTCACTCTGTTCGTTGTCGCCAGACAATCGCCGGGGCGTTTGTCTGTGCAAGGATGCAGAACGTTTCCGCGCCTCGGCCGGTTCCGGCGGAGGTGTCGCTTTCATATTTCTTATGCCAAGCGGCGACGGAGGAACGGCAAGCATGGGTAAGCTCATCGACGGCAGATGGTCGGCTGACGGAAACGGTTCCGCCCCCACGGACGGTGCGTTCCGTCGAGCCGAGTCCACCTTCCGCAACTGGGTCACGCCTGACGGCGCGCCCGGCCCCTCGGGCCAAGGAGGCTTTCGCGCCGAGGCCGGGCGCTACCACCTCTACGTGTCCTACGCCTGTCCCTGGGCTCATCGCACGCTGATCTTCCGCGCGCTCAAGGGGCTCACGGACCTGATCGGCGTCTCGGTGACCCATCCGGATTTGCTGGACGACGGCTGGACCTTCCGCACCGATTTTCCCGGCGCGACGGGCGACACGCTCCACGGCACGGAGTTCCTCCGTGATATCTATCTCCGCGCCGAGCCGGGGATGACAGGCCGGGTCAGCACACCGGTGCTCTGGGACGGGAAGCGCGGCACGATCGTGTCGAACGAAAGCGCCGAGATCATCCGCATGTTCAATTCCGCCTTCGACCACCTCACCGGCAACACGGACGACTACTGGCCGGAAGATCTGCGCGCGGCGATCGAACCCGTGAACGCGCGCATCTACGACACGGTCAACAACGGCGTCTACAAGGCGGGTTTCGCTACTCGGCAGGGCCCTTACGACGCTGCCGTCGCGGCTTTGTTCGACTCTCTCGACTGGCTCGAGGACCGGCTATCGCGGCAGCGCTGGCTTATGGGCGACCGGCTGGCAGAAGCGGACTGGCGGCTCTTCCCGACGCTCGTGCGCTTTGACAGCGTCTATCACACGCATTTCAAGTGCAACCGGCGGCGGTTGATCGACTACGAGAACCTCTGGGACTACACGCGTGCCCTCTATCAGCATCCCGGCGTCGCCGCGACGGTGCGGCTCGATCACATCGTGCGCCACTACTATTTCAGCCACGAGAGCATCAATCCGCACCGGATCATTCCGATCAATCCGATCCTGGATTTTGACTCCCCCCACAGGCGCGGCTGAGGCTCAGCCGGTGCTGCCGTAGTGTTCCACCACCGCCGCGAGGTCTTCGGGCGGCGTGGCACTCGGCAGGAAAGCGCAGGCGTTCGGAATGTGCTGAAAGATCGAACCGTCCGAGAAGAAGCTGGTATTCGTGACAAAGACGACGCGCGTGGACGGATGGCGGTAGCTCGCATAATCGGCGACCGCGATGGCGCTGCCTTCCTCGAGAACGAGGTCGAGCACGATCACTTCGACGGACTGCGCCTCGAGAAACGCCACGGCCTCGGCCTGGCCGCGTGCGATGCGGACCTCTGCCGAGAACCGCTCCAGATGGCGTTTCCAAAGCCAGCCGAGGTTGGGATCGCTTTCCACGATGAGAACGCGCATGGCTATCCTCGCCTACCGCCGGGCCTCCCTATCAGACCCTTTTCGTATTGTTTGTTAGAGGATCGTGAACAATGATTAATCAAGTGTTAACGGACGTCTTCATGTCGGCGGGAAACCGCGTATTGCCGCCTCCGCCCGGTGCGCTAGTCTGAGCCGCGCCAGACAGGAGATGACCATGCGCCTACCCGCTATCGCCCTTGCTTTCACCATGTCGAGTCAGGCCGCGCTCGGCTGCGGCGGCAATTTCGGCAGCTTCGTCGCCGAACTCAAATCCGAGGCCGTCGCGCGCGGTCATGCGCCGGCGCGCGTCGAAGCATTCTTCGCGGGCGTGCGCCAGGACAGCCGGGTGTTGAAGGCGGACCGCTCCCAGGGGGTTTTCCAAAAGAACTTCATCGACTTCTCACGTGCCGTGATCAGCAAGAACCGGTTGGTGAACGGCCAGCGCAACGCGCAGCGCTATCAGAGCGTCTTCCAGCGCGTCGCGCGGGATTACGGCGTGTCGCCGGGCGTGCTGCTGGCATTCTGGGCGCTTGAAACCGACTACGGTGCGGTTCAGGGCGATTTCAACACGCTGAACGCGCTCGTCACGCTGTCACATGACTGCCGGCGGCCCGCGCTGTTCCGGCCGCAGATCTTCGCGGCCCTCGAACTTCACCAACGCGGCGATTTCGATCCGGCGCGCACGAAGGGCGCCTGGGCGGGCGAGATCGGCATGGTCCAGATGCTGCCGGAGGACATTCTCAGGAACGGCGTCGACGGTGACGGCGACGGCAAGGTCAGCCTCAAGACGTCGCCGCCCGACGCGCTGATGAGCGGGGCGCGGATGCTACGGGGGCTTGGTTGGCGGTCCGGCGAGCCGTGGCTTCAGGAGATCGTGGTGCCCGAAGGGCTCGATTGGTCGAAGACGGGGCTGCAGACCCAGCTACCGGTTACTGAATGGGCCCGCATGGGTGTGAAGGGGCGCTCAGAAGCGCTCGCGCAGGGGCTGAGAGGGTCGGTCCTGCTGCCCATGGGACGGAAGGGACCGGCCTTCATGGCCTATCCGAACTTCCACGTCTATTTCGAATGGAACAAGAGCTTCGTCTATGTCACTACAGCCGCCTATTTCGCGACCCGGCTGGAGGGCGCCCCGCCCTATGACGCGGGCAATCCCGAGGCCGGACTGTCGCCGAACCAGATGCAGGCGCTCCAGCAGAAGCTGCAGGCGCGGGGGCACGACGTCGGCGGCATAGACGGCATCCTGGGCGCAAAGACGCGTGAAGCTGTCCAGAAGGAGCAAATCCGCCTCGGACTGCCGGCGGATGCCTGGCCGACGCGCGCCCTGCTGGCCGGTCTTTGACCGGCCGACTGCGCCCCAATCAATCGGGACGTCGCGCCGGCGCGCCTCAGCACGCCAACGAAAGCACGTCGGCGACGATACCTGCCTTGCAGGTTTTCGCCCCCTGCGCGTGGCCCGGTTCGATCCCAGCGATGGCGAGGAGCAGGAACATGACGGCGATGGACAGTGATTCACGCATCGGAATACCTCGTGGCTTTGTTCACTTCCTGTTCTAGGAGTTAACTATTAACGCGCCGTTACGCCTGCGTGCGCGGCCGCGTGGCTCAGAGGACGAGGATTCGTCAGTGAACGCTCCGCCCCGCGCCTGATTGCCATACGTTCTGCCGACGCGCCGCCGAGAACGTTTTCTGCGCATGCGAAAGGACGCTTGCACGCCGCAGCGCAATATTCTATCCGAACGCTGACAATTCACGAAACTTCCTTGCCGAAGGATCCGCCCCATGAGCTTCCGCATCCAGCCCCCCGCTCCCTCCCGTCCGAACCGCTGCCAACTCTTCGGGCCGGGCTCCCGCCCCCAGATTTTCGAGAAGATGGCGGCTTCGGCAGCCGATGTGATCAACCTCGACCTGGAAGATTCCGTGGCCCCCGACGATAAGCCAGAGGCGCGCAGGAACATCATCCAGGCGATCCGCGACGTGGACTGGGGCGACAAGTATTTGTCCGCTAGGATCAACGGCCTGGACACACCCTACTGGTATCGCGACGTCGTGGACCTGCTTGAGCAGGCCGGCGACAGGCTGGACCAGATCATGATCCCCAAGGTGGGCTGCGCGGCGGACGTCTACGCCGTTGACGCTCTCGTTGCGGCCATCGAGGCGGCGAAGGGACGGAAAAAACCCATCTCACTGGAAGTCATCATCGAGTCCGCCGCCGGAATCGCTCATGTCGAGGAGATTGCGGCCGCCTCGCCGCGCCTTCACGCGATGAGCCTCGGCGCTGCCGACTTCGCCGCCTCGATGGGAATGCAGACGACCGGCATCGGTGGCACGCAGGAGAACTACTACATGCTCCGCGAGGGGGCCCAGCACTGGTCCGATCCCTGGCACTGGGCCCAGGCCGCGATCGTCGCGGCCTGCCGCACACATGGCGTCCTGCCGGTTGACGGACCGTTCGGCGATTTCTCCGATGACGAGGGCTTTCGCGCCCAGGCGCGGCGGTCGGCGACACTCGGCATGGTCGGCAAATGGGCGATCCACCCCAAGCAGGTCGCCTTGTGCAACGAGGTTTTCACGCCGTCGGAGGAGCAGGTGACGGAAGCGCGCGAGATTCTGGCGGCGATGGAGAAGGCCAAGGCCGAGGGCGCAGGCGCGACAGTTTACAAGGGGCGGCTTGTCGATATCGCCTCGATCAAGCAGGCCGAGGTGATCGTTCGGCAGTCGGAGATGATCGCGGGGTGAGGCCCGTCATGCCACCGCGGGCAACCGCGGGCGCGAGCGCAAGAGGATCATCAATACGATCCCGAGGTTGAGGAGGTTCCATGCGATGCCGTTGACGAACGCTATCTGGTAGGATCCGGTAAGGTCATAGATCCAGCCCGACATCCAGCCGCCGAGCGCCATGCCGATGATCGTCGCCATCATCACGAAGCCGACCCGGGCGCCAGCCTCCCGCGCCGGCAGGTATTCCCGCACGATGACGGCATAGGAGGGGACGATCCCGCCCTGCGACAGGCCGAATATCAGGCTCACGACATAAAGCGAGGTGAGCCCTGCCGAGGGCAGGTAGAGCACCAGCGCCACCGCCTGCAGCGCCGAGCCGATCAGGAGCGTCCGCACCCCACCCAAGACGTCCGCGAGCAGCCCCGAGGCGACCCGCGAGGCGACGCCGCCCAGAAGCATCAGCGACAGCATTTCCGCCCCTACGGTCTGGCCGAAGCCGAGATCGACGCAGTAGGCGACGATATGGACCTGCGGCATCGACATCGCCACGCAGCAGCCGACGCCGGCGAGTGCCAGCAGCCATTGCAGCGCCCGGGGGCTGAGGCCCGTCGTCGCCGCGCGCTCGGCGGCGATGCGGGTGGTGTGGTGCGACAGGTCCTCGGGCAGCCCCCTGCGGAGAAGAAGCGCCAGCGGGATCACCACGGCGAGGGTCAGCGCGGCGAGGAAGAGATAGACCGCCCGCCAGCCGTCGCTCTCCAGCAGTCCCGACAGCGCCACGGGCCAGATCGCGCCCGAGAGGTAGTTGCCGCTCGCCACCAGCGCCACCGCGATGCCGCGACGCTTCAGGAACCATTGCGAGACATCGGCGATCAGCGGGCCGAAGCTTGCCGCCGTGCCGAAGCCGATCGCAAAATGCGCCGCCGTCAGCAGAATCATCGACCCGCTCGCTGCCGCGAGCCCGTAACCCGCTGCGATCAGAATCGCCGCGCCGGTCAAGGCCACCGCCATCCCGAACCGGTCCACCGCCCGGCCGATCTGGAAATTGCCGAGCGCGAAGCCCACCATCGTCACCGTATAGGGCAAGGTGGCGTCCGCCCGGTCGATCCCGAACTCCGCCTGCATCGCCGGCATGATCAGGATCACCGCCCACATGCCGACATTGCCGACAATGCCCACGAGAAGCGAAACCCCGAGGCGGAGCCACGACGCGCGGCTGTCGAGTGCGATCCGGTCATGCATGCCGGCGCTGACGCTAGTGGCGCCCTGGATGCTTGTCCATCGGCCTTCGCGCAGAGTTGCATTGCGTGACGGCTCCCGTCATACAGGCCGGTGACCGTTGGGGAGAGCGCGATGAACTACCTCGAATTCGAGAAGCCGCTGGCCGAGATCGAAGGCAAGGCCGAAGAGCTGCGCGCGCTGGCCCGCAAGAACGAGGGGATGGACGTCACGAAGGAAGCCGCCGCACTCGACAAGAAAGCGGCCGACATGCTGCGCGACCTCTACAAGAACCTCGATCCCTGGCGGAAATGCCAGGTTGCGCGACACCCAGACCGGCCGCATTGCAAGGACTACATCGACACGCTCTTCACGGAATTCACCACGCTCGCCGGCGACCGCAATTTCGCCGATGATCAGGCGATCATGGGTGGTCTCGCGCGCTTCAATGACCAGCCCGTGATGGTGATCGGGCAAGAAAAGGGCTCCGACACGAAAACCCGGATCGAGCGCAATTTCGGTATGGCCCGGCCCGAAGGGTACAGGAAGGCCATCCGGTTCATGGACCTCGCCGATCGCTTCCGCCTGCCCGTCATCACGCTCGTGGACACGCCCGGCGCCTATCCAGGCAAGGGTGCGGAAGAACGCGGGCAGTCCGAGGCCATCGCGCGGTCGACCGAGAAATGCCTGCAGATCGGCGTGCCACTGATCTCGGTCGTGATCGGCGAGGGCGGCTCGGGCGGGGCGGTGGCGCTGGCGACCGCGAACCGGGTCGCGATGCTCGAGCATTCGATCTATTCGGTGATCACCCCCGAAGGCTGCGCCTCGATCCTGTGGAAGGATGCCGAGCGGATGCGCGAGGCAGCCAATGCGCTTCGCCTGACCGCGCAGGATCTCTTGAAGCTCGGCGTCATCGATCGGATCATCGAGGAACCGTTCGGTGGCGCCCAGCGCAAGCGCGACGAAGCGATCGCGAGCGTTGGCAAGGCGATCGGCGCGATGCTCGAAGAATTGTCGGGTAGAAAGCCGGCCGATCTCGTCAAGGACAGGCGCGAGAAGTTCTTGAACATGGGGTCCAGGGGACTGGCCGCCTGATCGGTCTGGCTGCCGACCTGTAGTGCGACGGCTCGTAGTCCACGGCGTCGGGCGGTCTTGCCTACGTAGCCATGGAAGGTCTCAGCCGGGCAGTCGGGGCCCTAATGCCGCCTTTCACCAGCGCTGGATAGCCGGCCTCCTCGGCAGGGCGAAATCGCGGCGATGCCGGCTACAGTGACCCATCGATCAATGGGCCAGCCTGCGGCGTCCCTCGACCAGCGGAATCGTGATCAGTGCCCCGGCCCACATCGCGGCGCCCGCCAACCACGCGGTAACAGAGAAAAGCGCGCCACCTGACACCGCTGCGCCCACCGCGCAGCCCCCGGCGAGCATGCTGCCGAAGCCCATCAGGAAGGCGCCGACGAGGTAGCGCTCCATCGGCGCGTCAGGTCCGAAGCGCTGGATGCTGAACTGGCGCGACAGAAGTGCTGCGACGAAGGCGCCGAGCACCACGCCCGGCACAAGGCCGACACCGAAGGTCAGGGGCAAGCTCGGTGAATTGACGAGCCCCATGAGCGTATCGGTCGACGGACCGGTGAAGGTGATGCTCGTGACGGGCACGACATCAAACGACACGGCGGCGATCCGGGCGGTAAATATCCAACCCACCGCAACTACGAGACCCACGAACATCGCCGCGACGGGGCGCGTCGGCAGCTCTCCCGGCTGGCGTAGCGCGGCGAGCATAGCCGCAGCAAGCGCGATGGCAAACACCAGTGCCGCGATGCCGGGACCGAAGCCGAACCTCGAGAGCAGGTCGCGCGCTGCTCCACCTTCTACCAGCCATAGCCGCGTCAAGCTCTCGCGCGCAGGCGAAAGCGCGCCTCGAAGGCTCGCCTGCGCCACCAGCGTCACCACGAGCCCGGTCACGATTGCGCGCAGGTTGCCCGTGGCCGAGAGAACGAGCAGCCGACTCACGCAGCCGCGCGCCAGAATCATTCCGGCCCCGAAGAGCAGTCCGCCGATGATGGCGCCCGACAAGCTGCCGGTCTGCGCCAGTTGGCGCGCGGCGGACAGGTCGGCGTATCCCAGCGCGACCGCGCCCTGCGTCGCCGCGACGGCCGCAGAGAAGGCGATAACCCAGACGAGCATTTGCGGCCCCACCCGCAGCGCCGCAATCTCCTGTGTTGCCGAGCGCAGACAGAAGCGCGAATGCTGCGCGGCCGCACCGAAGAGACCGCCCACGGACAGACCGAGCGCGAAGAGAACCGCGCTCTCGCCGAAACGGTCGACAAGGGTATCCAGCATAGCCTCTCCTGACTGACAAGACCGGCTCTAATCCGGATCGTCAGGGGTCGCCATGACTTCGGTCAAATCCTCAGCGGCGGTCACTCGCCCACGGCTTCGCGCGAAATCGTGTCAAGCAGCGCCTGCACGTCCTGCATCGGGCCGTCGGGCAGATTGCGGTAGCCCACCGTCACGGCACCTTCCCGATCGGTCACGAATATCCCGTAAGGGCAGTGGGCGACGTTCATCGGGTCGGCCTCCATCACCTTCCGCGAGATCTGCGCCGAGCAGAAGATGAAGGTGTCCGCCGCGTCGAAGATCTTCACGTCGCTGCCCACATCCGCGCCGGTCCGGTTCAGCATCTCGCCCACATGGCTCACGTAGTCGATCACCAGGCCCTGTCCGATGATGGCGTTCTCGACGGCGAAGGTCGCGTCCTCGAACGTGCCGTCAAACGTGTATGTGGTGGCATCCTGCGCAGCAGCTACGCTCGCGGAAACCGCAAACACCGCGACCGCGGTCCTCACTCCTTGAATCATGAACCAGTCCTCCGTGGTTGAACATTTACGCGTCTTCGAGGGAGGGAGCGGCGCTGAGGCGCGCCGCCCCATGGCCGTCAGCCGAAGATGTCGGCCGTGATCCCGGCATACCAGCCGAGGCTTTCCTCATAGGTGGCCTTGCGCAGATCGGCGTCCTCGCCGGTCTGGCTGATGAAGCTGTCCACGCTGGCGATCTTCTCGTCCGTCGCCTCGTAAGATGCGCCAACCTTTACACCGTCATCGGTCCCGATCAGCGACCAGCAGGTATTGGAGTACTTCGCCGGGAACGCCTTGGAATCCGTCAGTTCCGCCCGGATGTTCATCGCCGCGACCTTCGCCTGGCTGTTGGCCGAGAAGCCGGATTTCGGCATGTCGCCCTGGGAAGAGGCATCGCCCAAGACAAAGACCTTCGGGTCGGCGCGGGTTGCCATGGAATGCGGATCGACCGGCGCCCAGCCGGACACGTCCGTCACGCCGGCGGCCGCCGCGATTTCCCCCGCCTTCTGGCCGGGAATGACGTTGCACACATCGACTTTCTCGACCTCGCCGTCGATCACGACCTCCATCGCGTCGGGTCGGACCTCGACCTTGTCGCCGCCGAAATCCGGGCCGATGCGGGTGATCATGCCGGGGTAGTGCTTTTCCCAGCCTTCCTCGAAGAGCCCCTGCTTGGAGAACTTCTCCTTCGGATCGACGATCAGGATCTTGGAGTTCGGATTATTCTGCTTGAGAAGATGCGCCACCATGGAGATGCGCTCATACGGGCCCGGCGGGCAGCGGTAGGGATTGGGGGGTGCCACCATGCAGAACGTGCCGCCTTCCGGCATCGCCTCGATCTGCGATTTCAGAAGCTGGGTCTGGGGGCCCGCCTTGTAGGCATGCGGCATGATCTCGGCCTGCGACAGGTCCCAGCCGGGCACCGAGCCGTCGACGAAGTCGATTCCCGGCGCGATGACGAGACGGTCGTAGTTCAACACCTCGCCGCCCGCGAGCGTCACGGTGCCCGCGTCGCGGTCGACGCCCGCCGCCATGTCGCGGGCAAGCGTGATGCCATAATCGGAGGCGAGCTTGTCGTAGCTATGGCCGAGGCTTTCGAAGTCGCGAAAACCACCGAGATAAAGGTTGGAGAAGAAGCATGTGTAGTAGATTTCCGAAGGCTCCACGAGCGTCACGTCGATTGCGCTGTCGCTGTCCTTGGCGATGTAGCGCGCGCATGTCGCGCCGCCTGCGCCGCCGCCGATCACCACGACGCGCGGTTTCGTCTGACCGAAGACCGCGGGTGAGGCGAGGACCGCGCTCGAGGCCGCGATGGTTCCGAGAAATCCACGTCTGTTCAATGTCATTTCTTCCTCCCTTGTCGTCTTACTCCGTCAAAGCTGCAAAGTACGCGGCAAGCGCGGCGATCTCTTCCTCGCTCAGCCGGCCGGACATCATCTGCATGACGGGATGCGGGCGCAGCTTCTGCTTGTAGGCATGCATCGCGAGGACGAAATCCTCCTCCGGCCAGAGCGTGATCGAAGGAATGCCTTCATCCGCGCCATCCGCACGATGGCAGGTTTTGCATTCCGAAGCGAGATATTCGCCAAATTCGGGATCGCCCTTCAATGCGAGGACGTCGGCTGGCAGTTCGGGCAACGTGCGGCGCGCCGTCGGCTCCGCCTCGGGGATGTCGCGGGGTTTGTCAGAGAAGTCGCGTAGGAACGCGAGCAGATCTGCGCGCTCGGCTGCGTCCCTAAGCCCGGGGTACGACATGCGAGTTCCGGAGGCGAAAGTGCGCGGATTGGCAATGTAGGCATCGAGCGTCTCGAGCGTCCAGGTGAGCCCGTCCCGCCCCGCCCGGGTGAGGCTTTTCGAATAGCGGAAATCGTCATGGCTCGCGGCACGGCGGCCAAAGATGCCGTTGAGCTTCGGGCCGATGCTGTGTTCGGCTTCAGGCCCAATTGCGTGGCAGCCCGAACATTCGCCCCAGATTTCCGCCCCACGTTCGGCATCGCCGATTTCCGCGGCGGGCGCGCTGCGGCCACCAAGCGCTCCGCAGAACGCTAGGCTGAGGGCGAGGCACGTGACAAAACCCCGCCCGCTCATGTCAGCCCTCGAACGAGGCGAGGTAAGCGATCACGGCCTCGATCTCATCAGGCTTCTTGAGCCCCGCAAAGGACATCTTCGTGCCCTTCATGTAACCCTTCGGATTGGCGAGAAACTCTGCGAGCGCCTCGTGCGTCCAGGCGAGACCATCGCCGGCCGCCGCCTGCATCGGCTTGGAATACCTGAAGCCGTCGACCGCACCGGCGGCCTGACCGACAATGCCATTCAGCATGGGCCCGGTGCCGTTCTTCGCGCCCTCGCCCACCTTGTGGCAGGCCTTGCATTTCTTGAACACCTTCTCGCCCGCCTCGACCAGAGCCGGATCGACGGCCATCTCATCGGACGCCGTTTCGGTCACTTCGGCCGCTGTCTCTTCGGCGGTGCTCTCGTCAGCGGGTGCGGCCTCTTCCGTGGCCGACGCCGCAGCTATTGTCAGATCGGGCAGCGTGCCTGCGGGTTTTCCGTCGGGATCTTCGGGCGTGACGCCCAGATCGACAGCGCGCTTGGTGACCTTCACCGGCTCGCGGCAGCTGTCCATGCACGGCGCGACCGAAAAGACCGGATACTCGGCCTCTGCCCGGTCATCGGGATAGAAGCCGCCGGCGTTCGGAAGCACAATTTCAGCAAAGTTGTCGCGGCTGAGTTCGAAGTCATCGTCCACGATCCCGTTCGAGTAGAGCAGGAAGGCGGTAATCGCGTAGGTCTCATCCGCGGTCACGGTCTGGGCCGCGCCAAACGGCATCGAGCGGTGGACGTAGTCCCAGACGGTTGAGGCGTAGGGCCAGTACGAGCCTACGGTCTTCACAGGGCGGCGGTCCCTCAGCGAGCCCTGCCCTCCGGCCAGCACCGGCCAGTTGTCGATGCCTTCGGCAAAGTCACCGTGGCAGGACGCGCATTTCTCGGCGAAAACCTCGTCGCCGGTGAAGACGTCGCCCGAACCTTCCGGCAGCCCCGTACCGTCGGGCAGGACGGCCACGTCCCAGGCCGCGATCTCTTCTGGCAGGGCCGGACGGCCGAGGCCAAGGGTTTCTGCAACCGCGGGCGCGGCGAGCCCTGAATAGGCGAGCGCCAGTCCGGCGAGGAGATTAAGCGACTTCGACATTCTCGACCTCCCCGTCGGCGCGGACCCACCAGGTCTGGATTCCGTTGTTGTGATAGACGTTGTTCAGCCCCCGGATCTCGCGCAGTTGATCCTTCGTCGGCTGGACATAGCCCGTCTCGTCGATGGCGCGGGACTGGAGGTACATCTCCGACCCGTCCCAGTCGATGTCGAGGTGGAACCGCGTCAGCGCCTTCGATTTGACGTCTCCGGTCAACCGGGCCGGCTGCCAACTCACGCCGCCATCGAGCGACACGTCGACGCGGTCGATCTTGCCGTTGCCCGACCAGGCGAGGCCGGTAATGACCAGCGGCCCCTTGCCGTGCCGGATCGGCGCCTGCGGCGAAGGCGAGGTGATGACGGATTTCGCATCCATCACCCAGGTCCACTTGCGCGCACGGCCGTCCTTCATCAGGTCGGTGTATTTCGACGTCTCCTCGCGGCTTTCCACCGCCTGATCGTAGACCCCGATGCGGCGCAGCCACTTTACCCACATGTTGCCTTCGAACCCGGGCACGACAAGCCGGACCGGATAGCCGTGCTCCTTCCTGAGCGCTTCGCCATTGGCGAAGAAGGCGACGAGCACGTCGTCCAACGCCTTCTCCAAAGGCATCGAGCGGCCGTTTGAAGAGGCGTCGGCGCCTTCGGCATAGATCCATTTGCCCTCCGGCTTCACGCCTGCCTCTTCGAGGAGCAGGCGCAGCGGCACGCCGGTATATTCCATGTTGTGGATCATGCCCTGCGTGAACTGACAGCCTTCGAGCTGCGCGCCGCCCCATTCCATGCCGCCATTGGCGGCGCATTCGCAGAACGCGGTGGTGATGGTGCGAGGGAACCGTGTGAGGTCCTCGTAGGTGAAGACCAACGGCCTCTCGACGAGGCCATTGATCATCAGCCGGTAATCCTGCTTGCTGAGTTCGATCGCTCCGGAGTGGTGGCGTTCGAAGGCACACCCTTGGGGGGTGATCGTGCCTTCAAGAGCGTGAATCGGCGTGAAATTGATCGAGGATACCGCGCTTTCGGTGAGCCATTCGACGTTGCGCCGAACGACGTGGGATTCGTAGTGGATCGGCATTCCGTAGGGCGTCGCGTCCACCGCATCACCGAAGGAGGACGCCCAGTCCTGCACCTCGGTGATCAGCGGATCGGCAGTTTGCGCCCGCGCGAAGCCCGCGGTCGCGACGGCGCCGCCGGCTGCCAGGCCCGCGCCGAGGAAGGCGCGGCGGCTGGTGCCTGCTTCATCGGTTTCAGACATTGAAACCTCCTGTCTCGTCTTCTTCTTGTTCAACTCATGCCCCCGTCACCTGAACCGAGGTGTTGGGGTCGATCGTCACCTCGCCCTGTTTCTTGATCCAGGCTTCCACGAGGTCCCAGATTGCCGGGCCTTCTGTGCCTTCGTTTACGCTGGCCCATCCCGCGACGACGTAAGTCCTGGCCGGGTCGACCGACTCACCTGTCTTGAGCATCGTCATCTCCGAAATGCGACTGCCTTGAGGCTTGGAAACGTCGATGCGGTAGCCCATACCGCCGACGCGGACCATGTCGCCGCCCTGCTGATAGTAGGGATCGGGATGAAAGAGATTGTCCGCCACGTCCTCGAGGATCGTGTGCAGTACCTCGCCCGTCATCTCCGTGCGATAGGCGGCCGGGTAGTTCATTGCAGTCACGTTGTGCAGATCCTCGCGCGTGATGCTTTCGCCCGGGAGTAGCGACGGGCCCCAGCGGAAGCCCGGGCTGAGCGCAATGTCGGCCTGATGTTCGTCGATCAGCGCGTTGCAGATCAGATCGTCCCAGGTGCCATTGAAGTTGCCGCGGCGGTAGAGAAGGCTGTCGGTCTGGCCCAGCACCTCCTCCAGGTCCGCTTTGAACGGTTCGCGCTCGGCGTCGATCAGCGCGGCGACCTCGGCATCGGGCTCGATCACGTCCGAAAAGATGGGGATCAGCTTGTGCTTGAAACCCATCATCTGGCCGTTCTGGACGTCGAGATCGACGCGGCTGACGAACTTGCCGTTGCTTCCGCTCGCGATGAGAAGCGTGTTGCCGACCATCACCGGCTCGGGCAGCGCGTCATGGGTGTGCCCCGTGAGGATCACGTCGATGCCATCGACGTTGCCCGCCATCTTGCGGTCCACGTCGAAACCGTTGTGCGAAAGAACGACGACCAGATCGGCGCCGGCGTCGCGGACCTCGGCCACGACCTCGGCCATGCGCTCCTCGCGCACGCCGAAGGAGAGGTTCGGGAACATCCATTTCGGGTTGGCGATGGGGAGGTAGGGAAAAGCCTGGCCGATGACGGCCACGTTCGCGCCGCCCACCTCGAACATCTTGTAGGGCTCATAGGCCGGTTCGTCCCATTCCGCGTCGAAGATGTTGGCGCCGAGGAAGGGGAAGTCGAGCCCATCGACGATCTCGGTCACCCGGTCGATGCCGAGCGTGAATTCCCAGTGCGAGGTCATCGCATCGGGCTTCAGCGCGTTCATCACGTTGACCATGTCCTGTCCGAGCGTGCGTTGCGCCGTCAGCGACCCCTGCCAGGTGTCGCCGCCATCCAGCAGAAGCGCGTCGGGCCGCGCGGCGCGGATCGCCTTGATGACGGTGGCGCAGCGGTCGAGCCCTCCCATCTTGCCATAGGCGCTGGCGAGCGCGACGAAATCCTCTTTGGTCAGGGCGTAGGCGTGCGGCGTGCCCGGCTCGATCCCGAAGAGCTTCAGGAAATCGGCGCCCGTGACATGCGGCGGCAGTCCGTTCACGTCGCCGACGCCAAGATTGATCTCGGGCTCGCGGAACCAGACCGGTTTCAGCTGGGCGTGGATGTCAGTGATGTGGATCAGCGTGACGTTGCCGAAATCCTCGAACTCCAGAAGCTGGTCCTGGGTGAGCGCTTGCTGGGCCGCGAGCCGCGACCAGTTGCCGACCCCGGACGCCCCCCAAAGTGCCGAGGCCGCTACTGTTGCCTGCAAGAAATCCCGCCGCGAGATCATGTCTGCCTTCCTCGTACCGTGGGCAAAATGGTATCCGCCGCGCCACAGCGCGTCCGTCTCCTGCCCTTCTTCAAATGAACAAACGAACTGCCGGGCGGCGAACCGCCCGGCTTTGTCACTAGTTACGAACCGACGGCGATTCGACCGACAACCCGTTGCCGCGCGAGGCGACGTACAGCTCGAGCGCGATGAATTCGGGCGAGCCTTCCTTGAAAGTTTCTGCCCGAGTGTCGCGGATGCAGCCCTTGAAGCGGTTGTGCTGTGAGATCAGCGCGCCCTGCTTCAGACGATAGACCGGGAAGCCGTTGGTCTGGCCTTGGCTCAGGTGGTCGGCGCGGATGTAGTTGCCGTAGTTGTCCTCGTGGCAGTTCGCGCAGGCCAGTTCGAGCTGACCGTAGCGGGTGTAGTACATCTCCTTGCCCTGCTCCCAGAAGGGCTTTGCAGGGCCGTCGACCGCCACGTTCATCGGCATTCCGCGCGAAACCGAGGAGATGAGCGCCGTCATGTTGATCATGGGATCGGAGGTCCAGCCCCACTCCTCGGCGCCCATGCGCTCGGTGCGGCATTCGTTGATGTACATCTCCATCGTGTACATCGTGCCCTTCGCCTCGTTGTATTTCGGCATCTGGGTGCGAACGCCCTTCATGCTCGTCTCGACATCCTCGTGGCACGAGGCGCAGGACTTGCCTTCACTGCCTTCCACGGTGTTCCACACTTCTGCGGCAGCCTCGACGCCAAGCATGCCCGGATTGTCGAAATCGTCGGCCTGCATCACACGCGTGTCCGCCTCACGGAAAAGCCAGCCAGAATACTGCTCGGTCAGCCCGTCGATGTAGTCCGGCGCCTTCTCGGTATGCGTGACCATCTCGGTCTCGCCGTTCAGCACCAGAGTGTCATCGGCGGGATCGGCCGTCGCGGAAAGGCCCGAAAACGTCAGGGCCGCAAGCGCGCATCCGCCGGCGAGTAGTCTTATCTTCATTTGTTGTCCTCCCTGAGAGAAAGCGCCGAAGCGGCCGGCGCCTGCCCTGTCCTTGGTCCTGCTCTTCAGGCGACTTCGATCGGCTTGGTTTCTTCGTAGACAGAGCCGTCGTCGTCGTACCAGGTGAACTTGAACTCGCCCGCCGCATCGACCTTGGCGTCGAATTCGAAGTATGGGTTGGTCGAGATCGCCGGCTCCATCTTCACGTCGACAACGTTCTGGCCGTTGAAGTCGCAGGTGAAGCGGTTGATGATCGAACGCGGTATGACGTTGCCTTCCTTGTCCTTGCGTTGGCCGGACTCCATCGGGTGGCTTATCAGCGTCTTGATCGTCACCACCTCGCCGGCAGCGGCGGATTTCGGGACCTTCACGCGGGGTTTGACATCTTTTGCCATTTCTCTTGCTCCCTAATCTCAGCCGCCGCAGCCGCCGATGGTGACCTTCACGGTGGAGGTGGCCTGCACGACGCTGCCATCCGCCATCTTGGCAAGCGCGACCACATCCTGCGTCTTCGCCAGTCGGATCCGTGTCGAGGCCGCGTGCGAACCGGCCGCCGGTCCAAAGTTGAATGTACAGATCGGAGGTGTCGGGTTGCCGGTGGCGAGCACCATGACTGCTGCTGCCCCGGGTGCATCGACGGAGATCGGCACGGTATTGCCGTTTTCGGCGATTTCGGGCGCGGTGAGCGTCAGGCCACCCGAACCGATCTCGGCTCCACCGGCGAATTCCGCGATCAGTTCCTCGACCGTCGCGGCGAAGGCCGGCATCGGCAAGGCCGTCGCCGCGATGCCGCCGAGGCCAACTGCCAGGGCTTCTCGTCTGTTCAGTTTCATTTCTTGCTCCTCATCCTGGTCGGGTGCGACGCGATCGGCATCTTATTCCTTCAGCGTCAGCAGATAGGCGACGACGTCCTCGATCTGCTGGGCTGTCAGAAGCGGGGCGAGTTCACCTTCGGCAGCCTTGCCGGTAAACGCGTTTCCGGGCCGGACATACGGGCCCGTCTTGTAGAACGACGGCATGATCGTGCCGTCGAAGGTCATCTTTGCGTCTGATACGATGCCACGAAGCTCGGCTTCCTCCCACCGATCCCCCGCGCCGTCGAGCGGCGGGCCGACATTGCCCTGAAACGGCACATCCGGCATCGTCGAGACGGCGTGGCAGGCGACGCAATTGCCGAGGCCACGGTTCGACATGACATTCGCCCCCTCGGCCGGGTCGCCCGGCGCCCCGGTCAGCGACTGCGTGATCGCGCCTTCCTCGAACGCTACACTGGCGGGCGTCGTTTCCGCCGCGGCCGCTGATACGATGGTCATAGACGATAACAGGCCGAGAACTATGCGGCGCGTCATGGGTATCCTCCCTGTTCACTCCCGATGCAGAGGGTAGCTGAGGCGTACTGCCGCATGCAACAAAAAATTCAACTGCGTGAATATGAGAATATGTTGCACCGCAGAAAGCCCACCATGTCAGTCAGTTAGATGTGCTGCCTGTCACGCGTTCGGCGAGATACTTCTGGAAATGCTCGCCCGACTCATAGCCGTGATCCTTTACCCAGGTCAGCAGCGCGGCGGTCGTCTGCTTGCCGAAAGCGCCCGGCATCGACGCGACGGCAGCCTCAGACGCGGTCACGCCATCACCCACCTCCTCGGGCAGGAAGATCATCGTCGGCGTGAAGACGACGCCCCATTTCACGGCCATGTCCTTCTCCGACAATGTCTCGCCGTCAAAATCGGTCACCTCCACGTCGCCGAATAGGTTCATCTGCACCACGAAGTAGTTGTCGCGGATCAGCGCGTCGATTTCGGGCTCCGGGAAGATCTTCTCGTGCATCTCGGTGCAGTAGATGCAACCCCGCTGCTCGAAGATCACGAGAAGCCGCTTTCCCTCGGTATTCGCCTCGGCCAGATCCTCGCGCATGTCCTTGAAGGTATCGCGCAGCCAGGCGGGCTTGTGCAGACCGTCATCGCCTAGTTCGACGGCGGCAGCAGGCGTGGCGAGTGCCGTGATGACTGCCAGCGTTCGCAAGATTTGTTTCATGGATTCCTCCCTTGAAAGCTCAGACGAAATTCATGGTCCAAGGCATGTAGTCGATCATGAACTGTGCGATCGCGTTGACCGATCCAGTCGCAATCAGCACGGCGAAGACAATGAGCATGCCGCCCATGACCTTCTCGACATGGCCGAGATATTTCCGGTTGCGGTTCATCCAGGCGAGGAAAGGCTTGGCGAAGACGGCCGCGACCACGAAGGGCGCCGTCATGCCCAGGCCGTAGACGAACAGAAGCGCCGCGCCGCGCCAGATCGCGTCGAGGCTCGACGCGATCATCAGAATGGCGGCGAGCGCGGGACCGACGCAGGGTGTCCATCCGAACCCGAATGCGAGCCCCATGACATAGGCGCCGACTATGGACGTCGGCTCCACCTTCGCATCGATCCGCGCCTCTCGGTAGAGCAAAGGGATACGCAGAATCCCGAGAAAGTGCAGGCCGAAGACGAAAAGGATCGCAGCGGCCACCCATGACAGCTGCTCAAGCCATTGCCGGAAGATCTGGCCGAGCGCGGTCGCCCCCATCCCCAGGAGCACGAAGATCGAGGTCACGCCCAGCGCGAAGGCAAGCGCCGACAGGATGAGCCGCCGCTGCGCGCCCGGCGCGATCGTCTGGTCCGAACGCAGTTCGGCCATCGAGATACCGGCCATGTAGCACAGGTAGAACGGCACCATCGGCAAGATGCAGGGCGACAGGAACGACAGCAGTCCGGCGAATAGCGCGCCTCCCATAGTCGGATCGAGCAGCATCCGGTCCCTCGCCTTGCCGAGTACGCAAAAACATATTACAATTTTTATATGTAAACTGCGAGGCGTCAACCATGCGCCATGTGCTCGCCTTCATCGCCGTACTTTTCAGTGCGGCCGCCAGCCCGGCGTCGGGAGAGCTGCGGCTCGTGATGCTGGAACAGGACGGTTGTGCGTATTGCGCGCGCTGGAACCGGGAGATCGCTCCGATCTACCCGAAAACGCCTGAAGGCAAGGCCGCGCCGCTCGAACGCGCGGATATCCGTGGCCCCTATCCCGACGGGCTGAGCTTCAAGCCGAGCCCGGTCTTTACACCGACCTTCATTCTCGTTGCGGACGGGCGGGAAACGGGCCGGATCGAAGGCTATGCGGGCGACGATTTCTTCTGGGGACTGCTTGGACGACTTCTTGAGCAGAGCGGACAATATCAGATGGAGACAGGGGAATGAGAAAGCTGCTTCTGGCGATGGCGCTGGTGTCCGGGCCGGCGATCGCACAAGACGACGAGGCGCTCGTGCAGTTCGAGGTAATGAAACCCGAAATCGCGCTCAAGCTGGCGCAGGCGGCGCTGGAATCCTGCCGCGATCAGGGCTACCAGGTGGGCGTCGCCGTCGTCGACCGGTTCGGCGTCACGCAGGTCTTCCTGCGCGATCGCTTCGCAGGGCCGCATGTCGAGGAAACCGCGCGCCGCAAGGCCTGGACAGCGGTGAGCTTCCGCACCGACACTCTGACGCTGGCCGAAGAAACCGCGCCCGACAAGATCTCGTCCGGTATCCGCAACCTCTCGATGGCGCTTCCGCTGGGCGGTGGCGTGCCGGTCGATGCCGCGGGCTCGCTCGTCGGCGGCGTCGGCGTGTCGGGAGCGCCCGGTCCAGATATCGACGATGCCTGCGCACGGGACGGTATCGCCGCAGTTGAGGAAGACATCGCGTTCTGATAGGGCGCGAAGCCACCTCGGAAGCAGGAAGAAAGGAAGAAGCCGTTGACCTTTTCGCCGCAGGAACATGCTGCGAAGGCCGTGGGAGCCGACCAGGGCGGCGGTCCACTTGACGGCATCGATCCGACAAGCATGGCGGACAAGGCCGAAGCGGCGTCGAACATGCTCAAGGCGCTGGCGCATGACGGGCGGCTGATGATCCTGTGCCATCTCGCTGACGGAGAGCGCTCTGTCACCGAGCTTGAAACACTGCTCTTCTCAAGGCAGGCTGCCGTCAGTCAGCAACTTGCGCGGCTTCGCCTCGAAGGGCTCGTGAAGGCGCGGCGCGAGGGCAAGGCGATCTACTACTCGCTGAACGACGACCGCGCCGCGAGCATCGTGCGTTTGGTCTATGATATCTTCTGCGCCGACGACTGAGTCCCAGTGACGGAAGGCCGGTTTTGCCGGCTGGGAGGAACAATGATGGAAATGGCGCCAGGCATCCTGGCAGCGCTTGTCGGGCTCGTCGGGGGCGTTGTCCTCGGGCTTGCGGCGCGGCTTGGGGACTTTTGCACGTTGGGCGCAATCGAAGCGGCCCACTACGGTGACGATCGGCGCCGGCTGAGGCTCTGGGGCGTCGTGATCGGCACTGCGATCATCGCGACCTTCGCGGCCGAGGCCATGGGCTGGGCCGCGCCGTCGGAGACTTTCTATCACACGATCGCGTGGAACCCCCTGGCCTCGATCGTTGGCGGGCTCGTCTTCGGCTACGGCATGGCGATGGCCGGAAACTGCGGCTTCGGGGCACTCGTCAGGTTCGGCGGCGGCGACCTGCGATCGCTCGTCGTCGTGGTGGTGCTCGGGATCTTCGCCTTCGCGACGCTCTCCGGCCCGCTCGCCGATCTCAGGGTCGCGCTCTTCCCGCAGAGCGAGGCGACCGGGCCGCAGGGCTTCGCGCATTGGCTGGCGGGCAGGACCGGCCTGCCGCCCCTTGTCTTCGCGCTCGCATTCGGCGCCGCCGCCCTGTCCTGGGGATTTGCCCATACCTCCCTGCGTGCGACGCCGCGGATGATCCTGTGGGGCGTCGCGGCGGGGCTCGCCGTCGCCTGGTGTCTGATCGGAACGACCTGGATCGCCGAGGAAAGCCTTGGCGAGATCGGCGTGGAAGGGCCGTCTTTCACGGCCCCGCTCGGCCGATCGATCATCTACTTCATGACGTCGAGCGCGGGCGGGCTCAGCCTCTCTGTCGGCATCGTCGCGGGCGTGCTTGCCGGCGCGTTCCTCGGCTCGGCCATCCGCGGCCTTTTCCGCTGGGAGGCCTGCGAGGATCCGCGCGAACTGGGCCGCCAGGTCTCCGGCGCTGCCCTGATGGGGATCGGTGGCACGATTGCTCTCGGCTGTTCCATCGGCCAGGGCGTCACGGCGATGTCGACGCTGGCCTTCTCGGCGCCCGTGACGCTCGGGGCGATCCTGATCGGCGCGTTGTTCGGCCTGCGCCGCCTGATTCAGGGCTTTCAGCCGGACTGAACAGCGGCCCGCCGCGCGGCCGGCGCATCCGCCTGCTCCGATTGACCCGCTCCGACTTCAGCGACAAGCCGCTCGACCAAACGCGCGACGGCGGGGCGAAGCGATCCCGGCGCGAACAGGAAGAAGTAGCTCAGCGGACTTTGCGCCTCCGGGAACGGCAGGCGCACCAGGTTCAAGCCGCCGATGACCTCGTCGATAAGCGGACATTGCGCGAGCGCCACCCCCAGCCCGGCTTCGGCCGCGGCAAGGCATAGCGGATAGTCCTCGAACCGGCGGTCGCGGGCGCGCGGACTGTAGGACTGGCCGACTGCGGCTTCGCACCAGGCCCGCCATTTCGCCGCGTCGGTATCGTGCAGCAGCGGATGGGCGAGAAGGCGGCCGACATCGCCCGCACCGATCTCTTCGGCGAGCTCGGGCGCCGCGACCGGGAACAGCCGCTCGGTCATGAAGACCCGCGCGGCGTCCGGCAGACGCTCGCGCCGCGAATAGCGGATCGCCACATCCACTTCTCCTTTTTCGATATCGGCGAGGCCTTGCTGCGCAGCGAGGTCGATATGGATCGGCGGTTCGACCGACTCGATCCGTCTGATCCGGGGCAGAAGCCAGAACTTCGCGAAGGTTGGCGTCGTGGACAGGCGCACGACGTCGCGCCCGCGCCGCCTTTGCCAGCGGTCGGCGGCCCGATCGATGAGTGCAAAGCCGCGTTCGACCTGGTTGAAGAAGATGTGGCCTTCCTGCGTGGGCGAGACGCCGCGCCCGTGCCGCTCGAAAAGCCGCAGATTGACCCAATCCTCGACTGTCCGCACGTGACGGCTGACCGCGCCATGCGTCATGCCCAAAACGGCGGCGGCGGCCGTGAGCGAGCCGCAGTGCGCCACCGCGACGGCCACTTCGAGGCTTCTGAGCGGAGGCCGAGGGGGCGGTTCTGAAATGTGCGAGCTGTGAGCCATGGTCACAGGACTCCGGCGATCTTCAGACTATGTTAGCACAGCCGGCCGTGGCATCCATGCAGCCGTCCCGTGGGGCCGCATCCGGAGCCGGGGCGACAACTATTGAGACGAAGTGGAATTTGACATGAAACCGACATTTGTAATGCTGATTGCCGCAGCTTTGGTTACGGGTCCGGCCCTTGGGGCCGATCACGAGGTGATGATCCGTGGCATGGCTTTTCAGCCTGCGTCGCTCAGTGTCTCGCCGGGCGATACCGTCACCCTCGTGAATGCCGAAGGCGCAGCGCACACCGCCACCGCACGAGGCGGCGGATTCGACACCGGGCGGCTCAAGCGGGATCAGAGCGCGACCATCCGGATCGCCGCGGCGGGGTCGCTATCGTATTTCTGCAAGCTCCATCCCGCAATGAAGGGTCGGATTGCGGCCCGCTGATCGCAGCCGCGGGAGGAACCCGGGACTATCCACCGCCGCGCGGACGACCGAGCATCGGCGCGTGACGGATCTTCGGGAGACCCGCCATTCAGCCATTCTGTTCCGCTAAAATGCTTCCCCCCGGGACACCGGCGGAAAGGCGGCGAAATTTTAGGACCAAATAATGTTGGACACGCATTTTAATAACGCAGCCGCCCTGCAATTGCGCAGGGCAACGCCGCTCGACCGGGAGGAGCTGGACAGGCTCCGGCGCCTCTCGCTCGAGCGGCTTCTCAGCCCCATGCTCAGCGCGGCGCAGCAGCGAACGATGATCGCCCACTCGCCCTTCGACCCGCGGCTGGTCGGGGACGGCACGTATTTCGTGGTCGAAATCGGCGGCCGGATCGTCGCGAGCGGCGGCTGGAGCCGGCGCGTTGCGCTGTTCCGACGTCACGGCGAAGAGGAACCCGAGGACCGTTTCCTCGATCCCGCCAAGGATGCGGCGGCGGTTCGGGCAATGTACACCCATCCCGATTTCGCGCGTCGCGGGCTCGGCTCGATCCTGCTCGCGGCGGGCGAGGCCGCCGCGCGTCTTGCCGGCTTCAAGCGCGCGGAACTGATAGCGACGCCTGCCGGGCGGAAGCTCTATCTCGCACGCGGCTGGCGCGAAATTGATCGCGTCCTCGTCGGCCCGCGGGGTGCAGCGTCGATCGAGGCGAGCCTCATGGAAAAGCTGCTCTGATCCGGCGGCGAAGGATTCAGCCTGCCCATCAGCGGCGCCGGCGAGGCGGCTGGGTCGGCTGCGTTGGAGGAATGGCGCACCCGGGACGATTCGAACGCCCGACCCCCAGATTCGTAGTCTGGTGCTCTATCCAGCTGAGCTACGGGTGCGTGGAAGTGGCATTTAGCGACCCGAGTGGGTCAATGCAAGGGCAAAACCGAAGCGAGGCGGCGGAACACCGTTGCAACTGGCACGCTGAAGATCAGTGCGCTTCGCCGTTGACGCCGGTGCCGAGTTCGCGCGGAAGGTGGAGCATGAATTCCGTCCCCTCCGCGTCGGACTTCAGCAGCTCCAGCCGGCCGCCGTGGCCGCGCACCAGTTCGGCTGCGATGGCGAGGCCGAGCCCTGTGCCGCCCTTGCGGATGCCGCCCTGAAACGGCTGGAACAGGTGTTCGCGCGCACGCGCAGGAAGACCCGGGCCGGTATCGCCGAGGCGGATCCACCAGCCCTCCTCCTCCTCGCCCGCGCCGATCTCGATCGTTCCGGGTTTGGCCGTCGCCTCGATCGCCTGCCGTGCGTTGCGCACGAGATTGGTGAGCACACGGTGCAACTGCTCGTGGTCGGCCCGGATGGCGAGCGACCCGGGCACGTCGATAACGAATTCGACCGCGTCGCCATCCACTGCGAGCTTTTCGCTCTCGACCACGTCGCTGACGAGCGAGGACAGCATGAAACGCGCAAGCATCGGCGGCAGTTCCTCTGCCTTGCCGAAGGCGAGCGTGGATTCGCACAGGCCCACCGCGCGGCTGATCGAGCCCACGAGCTTCGGTGCGGCGCGTTTGACCATCGGGTCGTCGCTGCTCTCCATCCGGTCGGCGACGAGCTGGGCGGTCGTCAGGATGTTGCGAAGATCGTGACTGACCTTGGCAACGGCGCCGCCCAACTGGGCCAGCCGGTCCTTCTGACGGAGTGCCCCGGTCAACTGGCGCTGCATGGACTGAAGCGCCTCTTCCGCCTCGCGAAGCTCGGCCACGCTCGCGGTGGGCTCGATGACCCGGCGCGCATCCTCGGGCGCCTCGGCATAGACGGTCATGTGGTTCACGACGCGCCGGATGGGGGTGACGAGCAGGCGTTGAACTGCGAGGAACAACAGCACCGCCGTAACCGCCGAGATCAGCGCCGAAAGGCCGAGTATGCGTAGGCCGTAGTCGATCATCGCGCTCCTGAGGGGCGCGGTGTCCATGGTGGCCTCGATCAGCAGACCGGCCTGACGGACCGGGCTGCCCATCACCCGGATAACCCGGTTCTCTGGATCGATGAGACAGGCGACCGCGTCCCGGATGAGTTCCCAGGCCGGCGCATCGCGCAGATCGTAGCTCTGCTCAATCGGCGCCGGGATCGGCGAGGACAAGACAAGCTGGCGCACCTCGTCGCGGCGCAGCACGACGTTGTAGACCTCGGCATTGGCCAGAAGCTCGCGCTCCAGGTTCTCTTCGATCATTCCGTCGGTGGCCAGGAGCGCGAGCGAGGCGATCTGGGCGCGTTCGAGGCGAGACAGGATGTAATCCTCGCGGAACCGCGCGACCGAAGGCACGAAGATAAGGATTTCGGCCAGCATGACGAACAGCATCGTCAGCAGGAGGAACCGTCCCGAAAGCGTGTTGAAGAGCTTCAAACTCGTCCTTCCACCCTTGGCACCCCGTGCGGTGCATCCGCAACCGGCGCGTCTCTGCCGAAGATAACCCTTTGACGCGGCGCTTTAAACCTCGGCGCCCCGTTTTGGCGCGGGGCGGTGATCCGTCGCGCGGCCGGGCGGCGCGCGATCGCGAATCCGCCCAAAAAATCCGCGTGGGCGAGTTGACTTGCCAGTCCGACGCGTCTATGAGCCGGGCTTCGAATGACAGCGGCCTTCGAATCCGGTGTACGGAATTGGGCCGCCAGAACCCGGAGTTGCCGCGATGAAGCGCACGTTTCAACCTTCGAACCTGGTCCGCGCCCGCCGGCACGGCTTCCGCGCGCGCATGGCGACCAAGGCTGGCCGCAAGATCCTGAACGCTCGCCGCGCCAAGGGTCGTAAGGTTCTCTCGGCCTAAGGGCTGCCGGAAAGGCACAACGGCATGACACCGCCGGAGGCGCCCGTGCAAGGCCAGGTTGGCCGGGGCACGGATACGCCTCCGGCGGTTTCCGTTTGCACGATACTCCGCAAGCGCTCTGACTTTCTGCGCGCGGCGCAGGCGCGGCGGCAGGGCATGCCGGGCTTCCTTCTCCAGGCGCGCAAGCGGGCGACGGACGAAGCGGATCCTGCGGCGATCCGCGTCGGCTTCACCTGTTCCAGAAAGCTCGGCCCCGCCGTGGCGCGCAACCGCGCCAAGCGCAGGCTGCGCGAGATCGCGCGGCAGATCCTGCCCACGCACGGACGGCCGGGATGGGACTATGTGCTGGTCGGCAGGCCCGGCGCCACGGCGACCCGAGACTTCGCCGCGATGCGTGGCGATCTCGTGTGCGCGCTCGGGCGCATCCACGGTGACGCGAAATGAGCCCGCTCGCCCATGTCGTCGCCCTGCCCGTGCGCGCCTACCGGCTCGTTCTCAGCCCTTGGGTCGGCCATAGCTGCCGCTACCAGCCAACCTGCTCGGCCTACGCGCTCGAGGCGCTCGAACGGCACGGCGCCATCCGGGGAAGCTGGCTCGCCGCCCGCCGGATCGCCCGTTGCCATCCCTGGGGCGGGTCAGGCTATGACCCGGTTCCCGGCAGTGATTCAGGCGATCCAGGCTAACCCTTGGCGCATCCAGCGCCGGGACCCTCGCCCCATTCCTCCGCCAGCCTTGCCACCTCGGACTCCGGCGGCGCGCCCGGGCAATCCTTCCAGAGCCGCATCAGCCGATCCGCGGCAGCGACAGAGAACACCGACTCCAGCCGCGTCGATGGCCCGCGCGGCGGCGGAGCCAGCAACGCTTCCGTCAGGCCGAGGCCATATGCCGCGTCGATCCCCTCTGTAGCGGCGCGGAACCGCGACTGGAACCGCCCGCGCATAGCGCGCGACAGGCGCGGCGGCGTGGCGCGCAGGATGCCCTCGACCGGCCGCAGCCATTGCTTGCTCGGGGCGGCCTCACCGTGCCGGTTATGCAGAAAGCGCAGAAGGTTCTTGTTTGCCCTGCGTACATTTGCCCGGGCTTCCGCAGGCGCCTTGGCGGCGAGTTCCGCAAAGCCCAGCGTCTCCAAGAGGTCCGAAACGGTCGAACCGCTCGCCAGGGCGTGATAGTCGCGGAACTTCGCGCTTAAACCGACGCCGTCAATCGCGTGCGCCACGGCGGAAGCATCGAAATGGAAGGTCCATTTGCGCCAGCTGTACTGCCCCTCTTGCAGCACATCCTCTGCAAGTTCGTCGGCTGCCAGCGGCTGGCCGTGTCTCAGCATCTCAAGATAGAGCGACTCGAAGTAGTCGATCGGGCTACGCAGGTAGATCAGGAACAGGGGGCGCAGATCGGCCCGCTCGCAGAAGGCACTCAGACGGCGGAGCGCATCCGGATCGCCCAGCGCGCTTTCGAAATCCTCGCTTGAGATGAAGATCGAATGGCCCTTAAACGTTCGGGCCGCCTCGGCCAACCGCTCGAACATCGCGGCCTTGCGGGCGAAGCGCTTTTCATGCGCGATGGCGCTGGCATGCTGATGATGCGCGATGCGGCGTCCATCGGGGCTGTGCAGTAGCACGCCGCGCGCCTCAATCACGTCACGAAGTCCCATCAGCGCGATCTGAGCGGCGGTCGAGCCGGTCTTGTGCAACCCGGCATGCACGATCAGTGTCTTCTTCATGCGGCTCCGATACCTGAGACTGCCAAGACGTCAAGGCCCGTCGCCTCTGTCAACCACGCGGCTGCAGGCCTTGTCGGATTCACCGATCTCCACTAAAGCCTGACCATGTTCGACGAGGCCGACGACATCCACCCGCTGTTTCACGGCGCACCCGCCACGACGGAGTTCAAGAAGCTCCGCAAACGGCTCGTGCGCGAGGTGCGCGAGGCGATCGAGACCTACGGCATGGTCGAACGCGGGGCGCGCTGGCTCGTCTGCCTGTCGGGCGGCAAGGACAGCTACACGCTCCTCGCCGTGCTGCATGAGCTGAAATGGCGCGGCCTGTTGCCCGTCGATCTTCTTGCCTGCAACCTCGATCAGGGCCAGCCCGGATTTCCGGCCACGGTGCTGCCCGGGTTCCTGACGAAGATGGGGGTGCCGCACCGGATCGAGTACGCCGATACCTACTCGGTCGTCGTCGACAAGATCCCCCAAGGCCGGACCTATTGCAGTCTGTGCTCGCGGCTGAGGCGCGGCAACCTCTACCGAATCGCCCGGGAAGAGGGCTGCTCGGCGGTCGTTCTCGGCCATCACCGCGACGACATCCTCGAAACGTTCTTCATGAACCTCTTTCACGGCGGGCGGCTTGCCACGATGCCGCCGAAGCTTATGAACGAGGACGGCGACCTCTTCGTCTACCGCCCGCTTGCCTTCGTGGCCGAGACCGATTGCGATAAGTTCGCCCGCGCCATGGACTATCCGATCATTCCTTGTGACCTCTGCGGTTCGCAGGACGGGCTGCAGCGCCAGCGGGTCAAGCGCATCCTTGACGAATGGGAAGCGCGCAGCGCCGGACGCCGGCAGGTGATGTTCCGCGCGCTGATGAACGCCCGGCCGTCCCACCTCTTGGACCCGGCCCTGTTCGACTTCGCCGGGCTCGCGCTTACCGGCGCGGGGATAGATAAAATCCCCGACACATCGGCCGAGGGCGATTAACGTTCCGGTGACCCGCAGTTCCTAGCCTCGCCTCAATTCGGCCGGTTCACGGCCTTCGAGCGAAGGGGTCCCGAATCATGCCACACTTCCGCGCCTCCGGCTTGATGCGGCACGTCCGGGACATTCTGGCGCCCGAGTTTCTGGCGCTTGTGCCCGCGTTCGTGCTTGCCGGCGCCTGGTTCGGACCGCACGGCGCTGCGATTGTGGCCGCCGGGGGCTTGCCGCTCGCCTTTCTCGTGCGCCGGAACGCCGCGCTGCGCGCGGAAGCGCTTGAGGAGATCGCACTGGACGCCACGACCGGCCTGCCCCAGCGCGACGCCGCCATCCGCGCGCTCGACCGCGCCTACCTGCAGGAAGAGGTGATGGGCAAGACCTCGGCCTGCATTGTTGTTGAACTCGACGACGACCAGAAACCGTTCGAGAGCTTCGGTCACGCCGCGCAGAAGGCAGTGCTCAGCAAGATCGGGGAACGCCTGCGGGGCGTCCTCAGAGACACGGACATCGTCTGCCGGCTCGAAGGTACGCGGTTCGCGATCGCGCTCGCGCCGGCGCGCAGGCTCGATCTCGAGGCGCTGATTCAGATCTCGGGCCGGCTGAAGGCGGCGGTGTCCGAACCGATGAGCATCGACGCGACCGGCATCTATGTGAGCGTGTCGGTCGGTTTCTGCCTGTCGGGCCGCGCGCCGGAACGGACGGGCGCGACGCTTCTTGCCGCGGCGGAACTTGCCCTCGAGGAGGCGCTGCGCAACGGACCAGCCGCGATCCGCGCCTTTTCCAATGACATCGCTGAGGCGGCGGAAAAGCGGGAGGCGCTACGTGACAGAATCGAAGCCGCGCTCGAAAACGGCGAGATCGTCGCCTACTTCCAGCCCCAACTCTCCACCGATACCGGCGATGTCGTCGGCTTTGAGGCGCTCGCGCGTTGGCAGCACCCCCAGCGCGGCGTGCTGCCTCCGGTCGAATTCCTGCCCGTCATCCTCGCGGCGGGTCTTGGGGAACGGCTGGGCGAAGTCATGCTCGCGCAGGCGCTGTCGGCGCTGCGCGCCTGGGACATGGCGGCGCTGGGCGTGCCCGGCGTCTCGGTCAACTTCTCGAAAGAGGAACTTCGCAACCCCGATCTCACCGCCAAGCTGCAATGGGAGCTCGATCGATTCGACCTCGCACCCGAACGGCTGACAGTCGAAATCCTCGAATCCGTCATCGCCGAAAGCGACCACGACGTGATCGTGCGCAATGTCACGGCCCTGTCCGATCTCGGTTGCGGGATCGACCTCGACGATTTCGGTACCGGGCACGCGTCGCTCGCCGCGATCCGCCGCTTCGCGATCGACCGGATCAAGATCGATCGCTCCTACATTACCCACATCGATTCGGATCAGTCGCAGCAGCGCATGGTCGTCGCGGTACTCGCGATGGCGGAAAATCTCGGCCTCAAGACGCTCGCCGAGGGGATCGAGTCGATCGGCGAACATGCGCTGCTGGCGCAACTCGGCTGCACGCATGTGCAGGGTTTCGCCATCGCCCGGCCGATGCCGGTCGCCGCGACGGCCGAATGGCTGCGCGCTCATCGCGCCAAGCTGTCGCTGACCCCCGGCGTGAACCGACGGATCGGCTAAAACGGGAAGGCCGGCCTGCCGCCTCATGTCGGTCGTCCTCGCCTCTCGACTTGCACAGGCGCAACCGCCAAAGGCGGCGACCGGAAAACGGGTGTTCAGTCGGCGCTGGCCGCGCTCCGTCCCAGTTCGAAATGCGGGGAGCTCGTCCCCCATAGCGGTGATCTGATCGATCGGCGCCGAGCGGCTGGCGCTCCGGCCCGCGACACGCGACGGCTTGCGGCCCGGCGCCCTGATTCAAGGGAAAACCGCTTGACCTTTGCCTGCCCGTTCTGTTGAACCAGCCCAAATCCTAGCCGGACAGGTGTGTCCTTATGGACGATCAGAACAAGAACCTCATTCTCGCGACCGTGTTGTCGTTCCTCGTGATCCTCATCTGGTACACGCTGTTTCCGCCGCCGACGCCGGAGCCCGAGCCCCAGGTGCCGGCCGAGACGGCGCAGAGCGAGACTCCGGCGCCCGCGACTACCGGCGAGACCGGTACCTCGCCGGAGATCGATGCGGCAGCGGCAGAGATCGCCGCCGCCCCGCGCGTCGCGATCGACACGCCACGCCTGTCTGGCAGCATTTCGCTCCTCGGCGGCAGGATCGACGATCTTCTGCTGAAGGACTACAAGACTACGCTCGACAAGGACGCGCCCAACGTCCGTCTGCTCGCCCCTGTCGGCGGCTCCGAGATAAACGCGGCCAAACCTTATTACGCGGTCTATGGCTGGGTCCCCGCCGGCGGGCTCGACCCGGCGCTCGTGCCCAATGCCAAGACGCTCTGGCAGGTCGACGAGGGCGCGATGCTCGCCCCCGGCCAGCCCATCACGCTGTTCTGGGACAACGGCGCAGGCCTAGTCTTCAAGCGCCGGATCGCTGTCGACGCGAATTATTTGTTCACCATCACCCAGTCTGTCGAGAACCGGGGTGGCGAGGCCGTCCGGCTCGCTCCTTACGGCATCGTCGCTCGCCACGGCCTGCCGAAGACACAGAGCATCTACGTCCTGCACGAAGGCGTCGTGCGCAAGTCCGACGGCGAACTACAAGAGATCGACTACGACGACCTGCCGGATCTCGACATCGACGCGCGCGAACGCACGCCCGCCGACCCGATCGCGGTCGCCGAAAACGGCTGGATCGGCTTCACCGACAAATACTGGATGACGACGCTCGCCCCGGCGCCGGGTCAGGCCTTTACCTCGGTAGCCAAATACGTCCCCGGCGCGGACATCTACCAGACCGAGGCGCGCCTTCCGGTGATGGAGGTCGCCCCCGGCGCCAGCGCGGACGCCACGACCATGCTGTTCGCCGGCGCGAAGGAATGGGAGGCGATCAAGCACTACCAGGACGATACCGGCATCCAGGGCTTCGTGGACTCGATCGACTGGGGATGGTTCTTCTTCCTGACCAAGCCGATGTTCCAGCTTCTCCACTGGCTCCATGGCGCGATCGGCAACATGGGCTGGGCGATCATCGCGCTGACCGTCATCATCAAGCTCATCGTGTTCCCGCTGGCGCGCAAGTCCTACGTCTCGATGGCGAAGATGAAGGAATTGCAGCCCGAGATGGAGGCCCTGAAAGAAGCCGCCGGCGACGACCGTCAAAAGATGCAAAAGGGGATGATGGAGCTTTACAAGAAGAACAAGGTGAACCCCGCCTCGGGCTGCCTTCCAATCCTCCTGCAGATCCCGATCTTCTTCTCGCTCTACAAGGTCATCTACGTCACAATCGAGCTGTACCACGCCCCGTGGTTCGGCTGGATCAGGGATCTGTCGGCGCCCGATCCGTCCTCGATCCTGAACCTCTTCGGGCTCCTGCCCTGGGCCACGCCCGAACCGGGTTCGCTGTTCTTCATCTTCTCGCTCGGGATCCTGCCGATCTTGCTCGGCGTCTCGATGTGGTTCCAACAGAAGCTGAACCCCGCGCCGACCGATCCGACGCAACAGATGATCTTCGCCTGGATGCCGTGGATATTCATGTTCATGCTGGGCGGCTTTGCTTCGGGCCTCGTGCTCTACTGGATCGCGAACAACATCATCACATTTGTGCAGCAGTACTCGATCATGTCGATGCACGGGAAACGGCCGGACCTCTTCGGCAATATCCGTGAAGGATTTAAACGCCGGGCACGCGAGCCCGAAAAGAAATGACTCTGCGCGTCGCCTGGATCCAGCGCCATCCGATTAAGTCGCACGGGCGCGAGGATCTGGCTGAGGTGACGCTTGCAACCGGCCAGGACCTGCCTTGGGATAGGCACTGGGCGGTCGCGCACGAAGCCGCGAAACTGGTGGAGGGCGCCTGGGCGCCGTGTGCGAATTTCTCGCGCGGGTCCAAAGCGCCAAGGCTCATGGCGATATCGTCGCGGCTGGATGAGGCGAATGGCCGAGTGACGCTTAGCCATCCCGACCGGCCCGAATTGACGTTCTCGCCGGATGATCCCAAGGAGGCGAGCCGATTCATCGACTGGGTGCGTCCGCTCTGCCCGCCCGACCGCGCGCAACCGGCCCGGGTCTTTTCGGTCGCGGGACGCGGCATGACGGACACCGACTACCCTTCCGTCTCGCTCATCGGGCTCGCGTCGAACCGGGCACTGTCGGAACATGTCGGCGCGGAAGTGTCGCCGCTTCGATGGCGTGCGAACTTCTGGCTCGAAGGCTTGCGTCCGTTCGAGGAACGCGACTGGATCGGGCGGACAGTCCGGCTCGGCGGGGCAGTCCTGAAGATCGTGGAGCCGAAGGAACGGTGCCTCGCTACAACGGCCAATCCCGCGACCGGCGAACGCGATGTGGAAACGCTGCGCGCGCTTAACGCGCTCCACGGCGACAAGGATTTCGGCGTCTACGCGACCGTCGTCGAGGGCGGAACCGTCCGGCGGAATGACGCGGTGGGGCTTCTGCCGTGACGGTCGCCTTTCCAGAGGCGACCGAACCCGAAACGCAGGCGGCCGAGGCGGGGCGGCTGCTTTTCGCGGGGCCGATCGAATTCCTCAAAGGCGTCGTCGCCATGGACGGCCTGCCCCCGGCCGACCGGGTCGAGGTCTGCTTCGCCGGCCGCTCGAACGCCGGAAAGTCGACGCTGATCAACGCGCTCACCGGCCGCAAGGCGCTTGCCCGCGCCTCCAACACGCCGGGCCGCACGCAGGAAATCAACTACTTCAGCGCCGGCGACAATCTCTACCTGGTCGATCTGCCGGGCTACGGTTACGCCGAGGCGCCGGTCAATGTCGTCGCCAAGTGGCAGGCGCTCCTGAAATCCTACCTCGCGGGCCGTCAAACGCTTCGCCGCGCCTTCGTGCTGATCGACATGCGGCACGGGATCAAGCAGGTGGACGAGGAGATCCTGACGCTCCTTGATCGCTCCGCCGTGACATTTCAGGTCGTCCTGACCAAGTCGGACAAGGTCAAGGCTGCGGACCGCGACAGGGTGCTCGCACAGGTGCGCGGCGCCCTTCAGAAGCATCCTGCGGCCTATCCCGAAATCGTCGTGACTTCGTCGGAAAAAGGCCAGGGCATCGCAGCCCTTCGCGCGATCATCGCGACAATGGCGTGACGCATCATCTTGGCAGAGGGTTATCCGACCGGCTAACAAGAACCACGCACGCCAAGGTTTTCCGAATGAGAAAGCAAGACATGAACCGTGACTGGATCGCCACCGCCCGGACGCTGTCCGAGGCGCTTCCCTATCTGCAGCGCTATACCGGCGCGGTCGTCGTCATCAAGTTCGGCGGCAACGCGATGGGCGACGACGAGGCGATGGCGGAATTCGCGCGCGACGTCGTGCTGATGCGGCAGGTCGGCGTGAACCCGGTCGTCGTCCATGGCGGCGGACCGATGATCAACGACCTTCTGAACCGGCTCGGCATCAAAACGGACTTCGTACGCGGCAAGAGGGTGACTGACAAGGCAACGGTCGAGGTGGTGGAGATGGTGCTCTCGGGTCTGGTCAACAAGCGCATCGTTCAGGCGATCAACGATCAGGGCGGACGCGCCGTCGGAATCTCCGGCAAGGACGATGACCTGATGGTCTGCGTCGCCGACGATCCGGAACTTGGCTTCGTCGGCCGGCCTGTCGAAATGAACGTGCAGGTGATCCGCGACCTTTACGCGGCTGGGATGATTCCGGTGATCGCGCCGGTCGCCACGGGTATGGAGGACAACGAGACTTTCAACGTCAATGGCGACACCGCCGCTGGCGCCATCGCGGGGGCGCTGAAGGCCGACCGGCTGTTGCTGCTGACCGACGTATCGGGGGTCAAGGACGAAAGCGGCGAGGTCGTGACCCAGCTGACGCCGGATCAGGTACGCGAACTGACCGACAAGGGCGTGATCGCCGGCGGCATGATCCCGAAGACCGAGACGGCTCTCAAGGCCATCGAAGAGGGCGTCCGCGCCGTCGTCATCCTGGACGGCCGGGTGCCGAATGCCTGCCTTTTGGAACTTTTCACCGATCACGGCGCCGGCTCTCTCATCCGCTCGACGGAACCGCGGGTGAAGCCGCGAACGAAGTGACGACCCTCTCCGATCTGGAACAGCTGGCCGGACCGCACAAGCTGGCGGTCTTCGGGGCATTCCACCCCGACCCGGAGGACGGGCTTGGCGAGACCGGAACGCTCGTGATGTTCGGCCCCGAAGAGCCCGGCTTCTGGCACCATGTCACGCAGCAACCCGAATGGCGCGACGGCGCGCCCGACCCCATGGACCGCTGGTCGGCCCGGGTGATCGGCCAAATCGCGTCCGGGGCGGGAGGCGCCCCCCTCTTTCCGTTCGGCGGGCCGCCCTATCACCCGTTCTATCGCTGGGCGCTGAAAACCGGGCGTGCCTGGACATCGCCGGTCACGCTCCTCGTCCACGACGCTGCCGGGCTCATGCTGTCCTATCGCGGTGCGATCGCCGTACGGACGCGCCTTGCCTTGCCCGATCCGCCGGCCGCTTCACCCTGCGACAGTTGCGCAGACCGCCCCTGCCTCGTAGCCTGCCCTGTAGGCGCGCTCGACGGTGCGGGTTACGACCTTGCCACCTGCCACGCGTTTCTCGATACAAAGGCGGGCGCGGACTGCCTTTCTTTCGGTTGTGCCGTTCGTCGCGCTTGCCCGGTGTCACAGGCCTATGGCAGGCTCACTCAGCAATCCTCCTACCATATGGGACTCTTTCACAGATGACACCCGCGGGCCGCCGCAGACTAATCCTGACGCGTCACGCGAAGTCGTCCTGGGACGATCCGCGTCTTGACGATCACGACCGCCCGCTGAACAAGCGCGGACGCCGCGCTGCGATGGAGCTCGGTGAATGGCTGGTGTCGCGCGGCTACGAGCCGGACCAGGTGCTGTGTTCGAGCGCCGTGCGCACGCGCGAGACCTGGGCGCGTATCGTGGCCGCCCCGATCGAGATGATGCCGGACGTCTCCTATCGGCGCGCGCTCTATCACGCCTCGCCGGAGGACCTGCTCGCTACGCTCAGGAAGGCGCGCGGCGAGTGCGTGATGATCCTTGGCCACAATCCCGGCATTGCGGAGTTCGCGGCGATGCTGCCTGCGCGCGCGCCCAGCAAACCCGATTTTCGGAAGTATCCGACAACCGCGACGCTGGTCATCGATTTCGACATCGATGACTGGGCCAAGCTCCACCCGGGCTCCGGCAGCGTTCTGGATTTCTTCCTGCCTTCGAGGAGCGGCTGATCCCGCCTGCGCCGCGCCTCAGTGGCCGAGGATCTGGCTCAGGAACAGCTTCGTCCGGTCCGACTGCGGGTTGTTGAAGAATTCCTTCGGCTCGTTCTGTTCGACGATCTGGCCCTGGTCCATAAAGATGACACGGTTCGCCACGGCCTGAGCGAAGCCCATCTCGTGGGTCACGCAAAGCATCGTCATCCCTTCCTCGGCGAGCTCGATCATCGTGTCGAGCACTTCCTTGATCATCTCGGGGTCGAGCGCTGAGGTCGGCTCGTCGAACAGCATGATGCGCGGCTGCATGCAGAGCGACCGGGCGATGGCCACGCGCTGCTGCTGACCGCCCGACAACTGGCCGGGATATTTCAGCGCCTGCTCGGGGATCTTGACCTTTTCAAGATACTCCATCGCCGTCTTTTCGGCTTCCTTCTTTGGAATCTTGCGCACCCAGATCGGCGCGAGCGTGCAGTTTTCAAGCACTGTCAGATGCGGGAAGAGGTTGAAGTGCTGAAACACCATCCCGACCTCAGAGCGCACCTTGTCGATGTTCTTGAGGTCATTCGTCAGCTCGATTCCATCCACGACGATCCGGCCCTGCTGGTGTTCCTCCAGCCGGTTGATGCAGCGGATCAGCGTCGACTTGCCCGAACCGGACGGGCCACAGATGACGATCCGCTCCCCCCGGTTCACGGTCATGTTGATGTCGCGCAGAACGTGGAACGCGCCGTACCACTTGTTCATACCCGAGATCTGGATCGCGACCTCGTCCGTAATCTGCATGTGGCTACGGTCGATTTCGCGGGTAATGGCGTGCGGGTCCTCCATGCGGACACTCCCTAGCGATGTTCGCGCTTCAGCTTGTTCTCTAGGTACATGGAGTACCGCGACATGCTGAAGCAGACGATGAAGAAGATCGCGCCGACGAAGATGTAGGGCTCCCAGTATATGCCCTTCCATTCGATCGTGGCGCGCACGGCGTCAGTGATGCCCTTCAGGGGGTCGAGAAGCGCGACGAAGACGACGAGCGTCGTGTCCTTGAAGAGCCCGATGAAGGATGAGACGATCCCGGGGATCGAGATCTTCAGGGCTTGCGGCATGATGATCAACCGCTGCGCCTTCCAGTAGTCGAGCCCGAGCGCATCGGCCGCCTCGTACTGGCCGCGCGGCAGGGCGGCGAGGCCGCCCCGGATCACCTCGGCGATGTAGGCGGCCGAGAACAGCGTGACCATGATGATGACGCGCAGGACGATGTCGAAATTCGTGCCCGGCGGCAGGAAGTAGTTCAGAAGCAGCGAGGCCGTGAACAGCAGCGTGATCAGCGGCACGCCGCGGATGAACTCGATGAAGCCCACGCAAAGACCCTTGACGAGCGGCATGTCGGACCTCCGCCCGAGCGCGAGGACGATACCCATCGGCAGTGACGCGGCGATGCCCGTCACGCCGATCGTGAAGGCGAGCACGAAGCCGCCGAACTCATCCGAATCGACCCTGCGCAGCCAGAACGGCTGGCTGCGGCCCGTCATCCCGGTCAGGGCCTGGTCCAGCGTGCCCGCGGCGAAGTACCACCAGAGAACTGCGGCGACGAAGCCCGCCCCCGCGCCGACCGCAGGGCCGGACATCTGGGCGACGAAGCGGAAGGCGAACCAGCCGACCACGAAGCCCAGAAGCGCCACTACGGGCAGCCAGACCGAACCGCCCCACAGAAGCCAAAAGGTAAGGCCCGCATAGACGCCCGAGAACCAAAGAAGGTTGATCGGCCAGCGCACGCCGCGCATGCTCAGAACCGCCGTGACCACTGCGACGAGCGCGGCGATGCCCACCGGCATCCAGTCGCCGTAGGCGACCGACAGCCATAAGATGAGCGCCGCGACGACGCCGCCAGCGATCCAGAGCTTGTTCGACATTTCCGCGAAAAGGACCGGCGCGAGCGCGACGACAAGCAGCAGGAAGGCCATGATTGGACGCCAGTAGAGGTCGCGCGGATAGAAGCCGAACAGGAATTGGTTCCAGCGCTCGCGGATCATGGCCCAACAGGCGCCATGCGCCTCCTCGCCCCAGGTCGCCGCGATGATCTCGCGGCATTCGCTGAGCGAGTTCGCGTTCCAGACGCCGTGCAGGAACCATGGCAGAAATTCCCTCACAAGGAGGAACACCGACAAGATACCAAGCACCGTCAAAAGCGTATTCATCCAGCCCGAGAACAGGTTTTCGCGCAGCCATTTGAGCGCGCCCGACTCCAGTGCGGGCGGCGGCACCGCGTCGATCATTTCCCGCCGGACGAAGACGGCCGAATGTGCGTGCAGTTCGCTCATCTCAGCGCTCCTTCAGCTTCACGGCGTTGTTGTAGACATTCATCCCGGCCGATATCAGAAGGCTCAGCGCCAGATAGATGAGCATCAAGAGGAGCATGGCTTCCAGCTCCCGCCCCGTCTGGTTGAGCGTGATGCCCCCGAGCGTGCCGCGCAGATCCATGTAGCTGACCGCGATCGCAAGCGAGGAGTTCTTGGTCAGGTTCAGATATTGCGAGATGAGCGGCGGAATGATGACCCTTAGCGCCTGCGGCAGGATCACGAGGCTCATCGTCCGTCGCGGGCGCAGGCCAAGCGCGTAGGCCGCTTCGGTCTGGCCCGTCGAGATGGCCATGATGCCGGCGCGCACGATCTCGGCAATGAAGGCAGCGGTGTAAAGCGTGAGCCCGAGCCAAAGCGCCATGAGAGCGTTCGACACCAAAATCCCGCCCGTGAAGTTGAAGCCGCCGAGCTTCGGCACCTGGAGCGAGAATCCGAGCGCGATGAGAACCACTAGCAGCGGTCCGAAAAGCGACAGCAGGCTCTTCCACCAGGTGACGGGCCGGACTCCCGTCGCCTCCTGCACCGCCGTGGCGTTCCTTTGGAGGTAGCGATAGCCCAAGATCCCGCCGATGATCGCCGCAAGGACCGCAAGCGTGTTCAGGCTGATCGGCAGGAAGCCCAAGTGAATCTCGCCCAGTGAACGCTCGTAGACCGCCTTCGGTATGAACGTGCCGCGATTGGTGACCGCAACGGAATCGAAGAGGATCATCGAGGCTTCCGGCTTTTCGCCAGCCGCGATCATCTCGTCGGTGACCCGGAAATCACGCGGCTGCGGCGTGATCTCAGTGAAAACCGCGAAGGCCACGAGGATCCACAATAGCACCGGCACGTTGCGGAACGCCTCGACATAGATCGTCATCAGCCGCGCCACGAGCCAGTTGCGCGACAGGCGCAGGACGCCCACGATGACGCCGATCACCGTGGCCGCCAGACAACCCAGAATTGCCACCAGGATCGTGTTGACGAGGCCGACAAGCATCGCGCGGAAATGCGTGTCGTCGTTCGTGTAGGGGATGATGGTCTGGTTGATGTCGTAGCCTGCCCGGTTCCACAGGAACGAGAAACTCAGGTCCTTGCCGCGCTCGGCGAGGTTGGCGAACAGATTGTCAAGCAACCACCACAGGCCGAGCATGAAGAGCATGAGCACGACGATCTGGATGGTGATCGAACGATACCGCGTATCGTATACGAGCATCCCGAGCCGAAAGGACTCCTTCGGCGTTTCCGTGATTGTTGCCATGGTCTTATCCCCATTGGCGAAGGCATGCGCGGCTTTGCCGTCTCCGCGGGGCGGTCGCCCCGGCCTTCACGTCGTTCTTGATGGGTGGGCGCGCGTATCGGCGCGCGCCCACCGGATCTGCGGGATCAGCGGAACGGCGGCGCGTAGAGAAGGCCGCCTTGCGTCCACTGGGCGTTCAGACCACGCGCCAGGCCGATCGGCGTCGATTCACCGATGGTCGCAGCGAAGATCTCGCCGTAATTGCCCGAAGCGGCAACGGCGCGCTTGGCCCAGTCCTTGTCGAGCCCGATCATCGCGCCGAGATCACCCTCGGTCCCGAGCATCCGGTTGATCTCCGGATTGTCGGTGCCCTTCGCGAGTTCCTCGACATTGGCGGAGGTGACGCCGTACTCTTCCGCAGCGACGAGCGCGTTCAGCACCCAGCGGTTGATGTCGGCCCACTGGTCGTCGCCATGACGGACGAGCGGCCCCAGCGGCTCCTTCGAGATGATCTCCGGAAGGATCACGTGGTTTTCCGGGTCCGCGAAGACGGCGCGCGTCGCGGCAAGGCCCGAAGCGTCGGTCGTGTAAGCGTCGCAGGCGCCGGCGAGGTACTGCTGTTCCCCTTCCGCGTTGGTCTGGATCGCGACCGGCTGGTAGGACATGTTGTTGACCTTGAAGAAGTCAGCAAGGTTCAACTCGGTCGTTGTGCCGGTCTGGATGCAGACCGTGGCGCCGTCGAGTTCCTTCGCCGACGATACGCCGAGGTCCTTCTTCACCATGAAGCCCTGGCCGTCATAGTAGTTGACGCCGGTGAAGGTGAACTTCAGGTCGGCATCGCGAGAGAAGGTCCAGGTCGTGTTGCGTGCCAACATGTCGACTTCGCCGGATGCAAGCGCGGTGAAGCGCGTCTCACCCGTCGTCGGAACGTATTTGACCTTGGACGCGTCACCCAGAACGGCCGCCGCGACGGCCTTGCAGATGGCGATGTCGAAGCCCTGCCAGTTACCTTCCGCGTCCGGAGCGGCAAACCCGACAAGGCCGGTGTTCACGCCACAGATCAGCTCGCCACGGGCCTTGACGTCGTCGAGCGTCGCCGCCGACGCGTATCCAGCCAGCAGCGCACTCGCCGCCAGCGTCCCGAGGAATACGGATTTTTTCATACTTACCTCTTCCTGAGTATCCGCCCCATCGGGACGGCTTGAACGGCCAGGTGGTCCTGGCGCAGATTATCGGGTTCTGTTCCCACTGTCGGGTTTTGTCCCCAGTGCGCGCAGTTTTGACTTATGAAATCCTGACGTCAAGCTTGCATTCCGATGTGGTGACGCAAGGTCGCGCGACGAACGGAATTGAGCATCTTCGCTGACAAAACGCCGAGTAATGCCCTGAATTCAAGTCATTCTGCCGATGCAAGGCGCCAGAAGTTGTGCGCCGCGAAGAAGCCCGTGCGTTTCAGGGCAGCGGCCGCCGCGGCCTCCTCGTCCACGCCCCACAGCCGCGCCTGCCACACCTCGTCGATTCGGGACATCCGCCAGAGTTCCTCGGGCTGGAACTCTGGCCGTGTCGCCGCAAGCCCGAGGATCAGCGACCCGGTCAGCGCGACAAGGTCGTGGAGCGCGGCAAGCTGGAAAGGGGTCGTGCGGCAGACCTCGTTGAAGAGCCGCTCAAGACTATCCGGCGGCTGATCGACGGGAACGACGCCCCGTGTCGCCCTGAGTGGGGCGTTCAGGTCACTTGCAGCCCAGTCCAGCATCGGGTCCCAGGCCTCGGCCTGTTCGTCGCACAACTCTTGCGGGGCCTCAGCGCGGTAGCACAGAAGGTCCGTTCCGCCATATTCGGCGATGATCCGGACGACCTCGGCAAACTGCGGGGCGACCTTGTCGATCGCCGAATTCGCTGCGCGGGTCACAGGCATGTCTGTCGGATCGATGACACCCTCAACCGACCGCCACTCATCCGCCATAGCCTCGGCCATCATGCGAGTGGGCAGGATGAGCGGCGCTTTCGCCGGGCTCATGACCGGACGCGCATCGAGAAGGACGCAGAACCCCTTCCCCTCCGCTTCGACCGCGACCTCCTTCCAGAACCGTTTCGCGACCCAGCCAGTCATGCAATCTCCCAGACTCGTTCAAGCGCCGGAAGAAGCGCGTCGAACGCCTCGATCACCTGCCCCGCCCCGGCCTCGGCCAGCGCCTCGGCCCGGTGGTAGCCCCAGGCGACACCGATCGTCGCGAAACCCGCCGCGCGGCCCATCTCGATGTCATAGGTCGTATCGCCGATCATGACGCCCGGCCCGGCCGCGGTCTCGGCGCAGGCGGCGAGGAGCATCGACGGATGCGGCTTTGAAGGGTGGTCGTCGGCCACCTGGCAGGTGACGAAATGCCGGTCCAGCGCATGGGCGCGCAGCACGTGGTCGAGCCCGCGCCGCGACTTGCCCGTCGCGACGCCGAGCAGGACGTCGGCCTGACTGCCAAGCGCCGACAGCGCATCCGCCGCGCCGGGATATAAGGGCGCGAGGGTCTCGGCGCGGAGCGTGCCGAAGCTCTGCTTGTAGGCGGCGACCAGATCCTCATGGCTCTGCCCCGGCAGGTCGGGCACGAGCCGAGCCATGGCTTCCGGCAGCGACAGGCCGACGATCGACAACACCGCCTCACGCGGCGGCAGGTCAATATCCAACGCACCGAACGCATGCGCCATGGCCGCGAGGATATGGTTCTGGCTGTCAACGAGCGTTCCGTCGACATCGAAGACCACCAGTCTCAGGCCGCCTTTCATTCCACCTCCGCGAATGGGTCCGCGGGCACGTCCGCCTCCGACCAGCCGACGGTCTTCCACGTCCGCTTCATGTGGTCGGGCAGAGGCGCAGTGAGCGTCACGCGACGGCCCGTGACCGGGTGGTCGAAACTGATCGAACGGGCATGTAGATGCAGCTTGCGGCTGATCTCGCCGCCCAACTGTGCGCCCCAGCCGTCACCCGGATTGTCCTGCCCCGAACCGCCATACTTGCCGTCGCCGACGATCGGGTGGCCGATCTCGGCCATGTGCGCGCGCAACTGGTGCGTCCGCCCGGTGATCGGCACCAGCGCGACCCACGCCGCCCGCGTGCCAAGCGCGTCCAGAACCGCGTAGTCGGTCGTCGCCCGCTTCGCGCCTTCGGTCGCTCCGATCTTGGCAGGGTGGACGGCGATCATCTTCTCGCCCTCGCCGCCCTTTCCATGGCCCGACGCCTTCACCAGCCCAAAGTGGATCGTCCCCATCGCGGGCGCGGGGACTCCGGCGACGGTCGCCCAGTAGATCTTGCGGGTGGTGCGGGCGCGGAACGCCTCGCTCAGCGCGCGCGCGACGCGGTCCGTCCGGGCGAGCAGCAATACGCCGGACGTGTCCTTGTCGAGCCTGTGGACGAGCTTGGGGCGGTCCTTGTAGCCGAACATCAAGGCCCCGGTCAGTCCGTCGACATGGCGGGTCCCCTGCCCCGACCCGCCCTGCGAGGGCAGACCCGGCGGCTTGTTCAGCGCGATGATATGTTCGTCCTTCCAGAGAACCGCCGCCTGGATCATCTTCGCGTCGGCGCCGCTGTGCTCGGGGCGCGGCCGCGGCGCCACGGGCTTCGTCTTCGGCAAGGGCGGCACCCGCACCTCGGCGCCCGGGCCCACCCGGGTCGAGGCCTTCACCCGACCGCCATCGACGCGGATCTGGCCGGTCCGGCAGAGCTTTTCCACCTGGCCTTGCGTAATCTCTGGGAACCGCCGCTTCAGCCAGCGGTCGAGCCGGCTTTCGCCCTCATCGGCCGAGACCGTCAGAAGCTTCACGCCACTCATGCGAAAAGCCCCCGCGCGGCGGCCATGCCCGCGACGATCGCAGCAAGCGAGACGATGACGGAACCCAGAACGTAAGCCGAGGCGACCGCTGTCTGGCCCCGCTCCCACAGCGTCAGCGCGTCGAGCGAGAAGGCGGAGAAGGTCGTGAAACCGCCCAGTACGCCTGTCATCAGGAACGGCGCGAGCCGGGTCGCATCCTTGTGCGCCAGCACGACGACGAGCGCGCCCATGAGGAACGAACCTACGACGTTCGCCGCGATCGTCCCCCAGGGAAAGCCGGGCCCGATCAGGCGCATGGCCGCCACATTCGTCATGTAGCGGGCCGAGGCGCCAAGCGCACCGCCGAGGGCGACCTGCATGAGGGTCTGCATCATGGCGCCTTCCTCTTCAACGGCGTGACGGATGTCAACCTGGCAAGGGCGCCTTCCGCCCTTCCTTCCCCAAGGGCGTACACATCCGACGGAATCTGGACCAGAGTGTAGGCCTCAGCTCTGCCGCTTGTTGCGCAGCTTCGCAAACCACTCGATCCGCTTCTTCAACTCGCGCTCGAAGCCGCGTTCGACTGGCTGATAGAAGACCGGCCGCTTCATGCCCTCAGGGAAGTAGTTCTGGCCCGAGAACCCATCCTCGGCGTCGTGGTCGTAGGCATAGCCCGCGCCGTATCCCTGATCCTTCATGAGCCCCGTCGGCGCGTTCAGGATGTGCTTTGGGGGCGGCTCGGACCCCGTCTTGCGGGCAGACGCGCGCGCTGCCTTGTAGGCGGCATAGACCGCGTTCGACTTCGGCGCGAGCGCGAGATAGGCGAGCGCCTCGGCCAGCGCGAGCTCGCCCTCGGGGGAGCCGAGCCGTTCGTAGACCTCCCAGGCATGCAGGCAGATCGTCTGCGCCTGCGGATCGGCAAGGCCGATGTCCTCGACCGCCATGCGGGTGATGCGCCGGGCAAGGAATCGCGGGTCCTCGCCGCCCTCGAGCATGCGCGCGAACCAATAGAGCGCCGCGTCCGGGTCCGAGCCGCGCACCGACTTGTGGAGCGCGGAAGTCAGGTTGTAGTGCTCGTCGCCCGACTTGTCGTACTTCGCCGCGCGCCGCATCAGACGCTGGCCCAGAGCCTCGGTCGACAGGGGCTTGTCCACCTTCCAGGCCGCGACCTGCTCGATCAGGTTCAGAAGCGCGCGCCCGTCGCCATCGGCCATCTCCAGAATGGCCTCGCGCGCCTCGGGGCGAAGCGGCAGCGCGCGCGCCAGCTCCTTCTCGGCGCGCTGCGCCAGCCGTTCGAGATGGGCGGGCGTGAGCCGCTCAAGCACCAGCACCTGCGCGCGGCTCAGAAGCGCGGCGTTCAGCTCGAACGACGGGTTCTCGGTCGTGGCGCCCACGAGTACGATCGTGCCGTCCTCCATGTGTGGCAGGAACCCGTCCTGCTGGGCCTTGTTGAAGCGGTGAATCTCGTCGACGAACAGAAGCGTTCCGCCGCCCTGGCTGCGGCGCAGTTTCGCCGTATCGAACACCTTTCTGAGGTCCGGCACGCCGGTGAAGATTGCCGAGATCTGAACGAAGGTCAGATCGGAGGCATCCGCGAGAAGCCGGGCGATCGTGGTCTTGCCGACGCCGGGAGGCCCCCAGAGGATCAGCGACGACAGGCTGCCCGAGGCGAGCATCGCGCCCAAGGGGCCGTCCGGCGCCAGAAGCTTGTCCTGCCCGATGACCTCCGACAGCGCGGCCGGGCGCAGGCGGTCAGCAAGGGGCCGGCTGGCCGCCGGCGCAGAGGACGATACCGCGGTGTCGAACAGATCGGGCATGCGCAGAACCTTACTCTGCGCGTCGGCGGGGAAAAAGATGCGATCGGCGCCCGGCCCTTGCGAGCACCTCAGGTCCGGCTCGGAACGTGGGACGTCAATGCATCTTCGTTGACAGGTCGATCTGCACGCACTGATAGTCGCCATCGTCTATGAACATCACCGGCCCGATTCCGGTCGCGGTCAGGCCGCAGCGGCCATACCAACGCGGCCAGTTGGCCGGCGTGATCGCGATAAGCTGCGTCGCCCCAAGCTCGCGCGCGGACTTGACCATCGCGCCGACCATGTAGCCGTGAACCCGCCGCCGAAGTGATTGCGGCGTGGAATGCAGCACGAAGACACGCGTGCATTCCCAGATATTCGGGTCCACCGGCGCCTCGTCATAGAGAAGGTCCGTGGGCAAAGACGCCAGAAGGCCCCGCTGGGCGTCACGGATCATGTAGCTGTAGATGCCGCAGCGCGCAGTCGACGGCGTCAGCCGGATGCCGGCATAGACCTGGCCCACGTCGTCATGGATCGCGATCCACCGGCTTGCCGGTGTGTCGTACTGGTCGTATTCCATGTCGAGCGCTTCGGGCAGGTTCCATTGCTTCTCGACAATGAAAGACTGCTTCCGCGCCCGAAAAAGGTTTGCGAACAGCTCCCCGTGATTATGGAGATTTTCGAAGGACAGTACCGTTGTATGCATGCGTTAACCCCCGCCTAGTGAACTTTTTAAGCCCTGCATGCAAAGTAGGAACGGACATTGGTTTACATCAGCCTATAGTCCTTGGCGCGCTGAATAGCCTCCGCCGTCGTACGGGCGAGAAGCCGCTGCCGCGCCGACATCAGTCGAGCTTTCAGCGCGCTTTCGGATATGTTCAGTTTGGCTGCTGCCGCCGCGTGCCGATCCCCCGCCGCTATGAGTCTCAGGGCCTCGATTTGTGCCTGCGTAAGGCTCTCGGGCGGCTCCGTGATGTCATGCAACCGCCGAACGAGATGTGTGATCTTCTCTATCTCCTGATCGAGAAAATCGCGGTCCGAACGCGCAAAGCTCGATATCGTACGAGAACTCATGGGGCCACAAGACACAGTCAGCCCGTATTCGAGGCCGAATTGCTTGGCCTCGTCGAACAGGCCGAACGGGTCGGGAACGCCCATTTCGTCCCAGCGACAGGCCCCTTCCTTGCTGAAGCCCCAGGCGATGGTGGGATCGCGCAGGGCATAAGCCTTCTCGGTGTAGTGGTCGAGCCAGTCCTGATCGTAGTTCGAGAACTGCATGAGCGGGGAGGCGTACCGGATGTGCAGGCCGATAAAGTACCCCGCAGGCGCCATGAGCCCCAGTGAGTGCAGGATTGGATCGAGCGTTGGCATTGCGGACATGTCCTTTTAGACAAGTTGCTTTGAATTTGGTCAACCGTAAATTGTGCCGCAGAGTCTGTATGTTACAGGTGACCCAAGGTGCGTACCATTAATCCCACTCTCTTCGCACGCCTCATGCGTTTGCCTGCGCCGGAACGTGCTGATCTGCTTGAATTCGTCGGGGCGACGCGTCTCGATGACGCGCATCTGTCTGCGATGATCGAAGACATGGCGGTCAGGATCGATGCCGATCGCCGGAGCTTGTGTACTGAGCCGAACTGATACTAACATTTCTCGTATCTAGAACAAAAAGATAGCAACAAAGTTGAAAAACCCCGCCAATCTCTCGGCGGGGCCGTGTTTTCTTTGTGGTCATGCTGCCGAAAGATCAGGAATCTGTGGCTTCTTCGGCCTCGGTGCGGGCCTTGTCGGCGGCACCCTTGGCCTCGGGATCACGGTCGACGAGCTCGATGATCGCCATCGGCGCCATGTCGCCATAGCGGAAACCCGCCTTCAGGATGCGGACGTAGCCGCCCTGGCGCTCCTTGTAGCGCGGCCCGAGCACATCGAAGAGGCGGGCGACATGCTTGTCCTGCAAAAGCTGCGACCCGGCCTGGCGGCGGGCGTGCAGGTCGCCGCGCTTGGCGAGCGTGATCAGCTTTTCGACGATCGGACGCAGTTCCTTCGCCTTGGGAAGGGTCGTCTTGATCTGTTCGTGTTCGATGAGCGACCCGGCCATGTTGGCGAAGAGCGCCTTGCGGTGCTCATGGGTGCGGTTCAGGCGGCGGTAGCCGCGGGCGTGACGCATTTTAGTCTCCTAACGTCTCATTTTGCTTTGTCCGGCGGCCGTGGTCCTCGGTCCGCTCACCTTGGGGCGTTATGCCCGGATCGTCCCCGCTTGCGCGGGCATTTCGGGGGGCCGTTTAGAACCGGCCCGCCCGTCTGTCAACTGTCCCGCATCCGTCCCGCACGTGTCGGGCATCCGTCCCGACACGCGTCGGGCGCGGGCGCGGCCTCAGAACTGGTCCTCGAACCGCTTCGCGAGATCCTCGATGTTCTCCGGCGGCCAGTCCTCGACATCCATGCCGAGGTGCAGGCCCATGCCCGAAAGCACTTCCTTGATCTCGTTCAGCGACTTGCGGCCGAAGTTCGGGGTGCGCAGCATCTCGGCTTCGGTCTTCTGGATCAGATCGCCGATATAGACGATGTTGTCGTTCTTCAGGCAGTTCGCGGAGCGAACAGAAAGCTCCAGCTCGTCGACCTTCTTGAGAAGGAGCGGGTTGAACTCCAGCCCTTCCTCGGCCTCGCCCTTGCCGGCGGCTTCCGGCTCTTCGAAGTTGACGAAGATGCCAAGCTGGTCCTGAAGGATCCGCGCGGCATAGGCCACGGCGTCATCCGGGGTCAGCGAGCCGTCGGTTTCGATCTTCATCGTCAGCTTGTCGTAGTCGAGAACCTGGCCTTCGCGGGTCGGCTGGACTTCGTAGGAAACCTTCTTGACCGGCGAATAGATCGCGTCGATCGGGATGAGACCGATCGGCGCATCCTCGGGCCGGTTCTTGTCAGCTGCGACGTAGCCTTTGCCCGTATCCACCGTCAGCTCCACGAACAGATCCGCGCCCTCGTCGAGGTGGCAGATCACGTGGTCCTTGTTCAGAACCTCGATGCCGTTCGATTCAGATATGTCGCCGGCGGTGACGACGCCCGGCCCCTTGGCCGAGATCGAGAGCCGCTTCGGCCCCTCGACTTCCATCTTCAGGGAAACGCCCTTGAGGTTCAAAACGACGTCGGTGACGTCCTCGCGAACGCCCGCGATCGAGGAGAACTCGTGCAGCACGTTATCGATCTGGACCGAGGTGATGGCCGCGCCCTGCAGCGACGACATCAGCACCCGGCGCAGCGCGTTGCCGAGCGTAAGGCCGAAGCCGCGCTCCAGCGGCTCGGCGATCAGCGTCGCCTGACGCTGCGGGTCATTGCCGGGTTTCACGTCAAGCTGCTGCGGCTTGATCAGTTCAGCCCAATTTTTGTGGATCATGCGTTCTGCCTCCATACCTGTTCCCGGCCCATGTCCGAAGCCCGGGAACGCCCGAGGATAAAAACGAAAGCGAGCCGGGCCGCGCAATCGACGCGGCCCGGCTGCAAGAGAGTTGTCACACGCGGCGACGCTTCGGCGGCCGGCAGCCGTTATGCGCGATCGGCGTGACGTCGCGGATCGACGTGATGTTGAAGCCGGCGGCGGCCAGCCCGCGCAGCGCGCTTTCGCGCCCCGAGCCCGGCCCTTGCACTTCGACTTCCAGAGTCTTGACGCCATGTTCCTGCGCCTTGCGCGCCACGTCTTCGGCGGCCATCTGGGCGGCATAGGGCGTCGATTTCCGCGAGCCCTTGAAGCCCATCGTGCCGGCCGAGGACCAGGCGATGGCGTTGCCCTGAACGTCGGAGATCAGGATCTTGGTATTGTTGAAGGACGAATTCACATGAGCAACGCCGGAGGCGATGTTCTTGCGTTCCTTCTTCTTCGTACGGGTCTTTTCACGTGCCATTTTTCAACGCCTCCCCTTACTTCTTCTTGCCGGCAATGGCTTTTGCCGGGCCCTTGCGGGTGCGGGCGTTGGTGTGGGTCCGCTGACCGCGGACAGGCAGGTTGCGGCGGTGACGCAGACCGCGGTAGCAGCCGAGGTCCATGAGCCGCTTGACGTTCATCTGGACTTCACGGCGCAGGTCGCCCTCGACCGTGAAATTCGCGTCGATATGTTCGCGGATGGCGAGCACTTCGGCGTCGGACAGTTCGTTCACCCGGCGCGACGCCTCGATCTTGACCGCGTCGCATATCTTCTGGGCCGACTCGGCACCGATGCCGTGGATATATTGAAGTGCGATGGGGACGCGTTTCCCCGTCGGAATGTTGACGCCAGCGATACGTGCCACGCGTTTCTTCCTTTCGTTGCGGTTCCGTAGTGCCGGAACCTTTTTTCACAACTATGGCCCGAGGGTTCGAAGACCTTCGGGCCGGTTCTTCCGATCTGATTCGCTTTAGCCGAAACCCCAGCAAATCAAGACGATTCTCATCAGAGACGCCGTGACCTAGAGGGTTTCATACCCCGCGTCAAGTCGCCTTGGCCTGATCGAGCACATTGGTGATGGATTTCGCCACCACGTCGATCTCGGCCAGCCCGTCGACGGTGAAAAGGTCGCCCATCGCATAGTAGTAGCCAATGAGCGGCGAGGTTTTCTTGTAGTACTCCATCAGTCGCTGCTTCAGGCTTTCGGCATTATCGTCGGCGCGGCGGCGAAGGTCGGACGATCCGCATTCGTCGCAGACGCCATCCTTCTTCGTGGGCTTGGTCTTGTCGTGATAGACCTCGCCGCAATTTCCGCAGGTGTAGCGGCCCGATATCCGGTCGACGAGCGCGTCGTCGTCGACCCGCATCTCGATCACCGCGTCGAGCCGGTGGCCCGAGCGCTGCAAGAGCTCACCCAGCGCGTCGGCCTGGGCGAGCGTGCGGGGGAAGCCGTCGAAGATGAAGCCTTTGGCGTCGGTATCCCGAAGCTTCTCATCGATGAGCCCGATCACGATTTCGTCCGTAACCAGGTCGCCGCGCGCCATTACGTCGGCGACGATCTTGCCCATCTCGGTGCCGGAATCCTTGGCCTCGCGCAGCATGTCACCGGTCGAAAGCTGCACCAGACCGCGTTCCTCGGTGAGAATTCTGGCCTGTGTCCCCTTGCCCGCCCCGGGCGGTCCGAGAAGGATGATATTGGTCATGGACTGTCCCCCAATAGCGTTTCGGGTTCTGGTTGGAACGGGAAGTATCCGATTTCAGGCAAACTTTGATTGAATTCGGATCCGAGGCAAACCCGAAACGCCCTACCTGCGGACCGGCGTCTTGCGGGACCCTGCCTTGCCGGCACTGCCGCGCTTCTTGCCGCGCAGCTGCGACTTCTCGATCAGCCCCTCGTACTGATGGGCCAGCAGATGCGACTGGATCTGGTTGATCGTATCCATCGTGACCGAAACGACGATCAGCACCGACGTGCCGCCGAAATAGAACGGAATCGCGAGCTGCGAGCGCAGGATCTCGGGCAGAAGACAGACGGCCGCTAGGTAGCCGGAGCCGACCACCAGGATGCGCGCGACGACGTAGTCGAGGTAATCGACCGTCTTGGCACCTGGCCGGATGCCCGGAATGAAGCCGCCCTGGTTCTTCAGGTTTTCCGCCACGTCGTCGGATTTGAACGAGACGTTGGCGGTGTAGAAATAGGCGAAAAAGATGATCATCGACGCGAAGAACAGAAGGTAAAGCGGCTGGCCGGGGCCGAAATAGGCGAGAACCGTCGACATGATCGGGCCGGTCTGGGCACCCGAGAAGGTCGAGATCGTGGTCGGCAGCAAGAGGAGCGACGAGGCGAAGATCGCCGGGATGACGCCCGCCGGGTTGACCTTGATCGGCAGGTGCGAGGACGAGCCGTCATAGATCTTCATGCCGACCTGGCGGCGCGGGTACTGGATGTGGATCTTTCGAAGCGCACGCTCCATGAAGACCACGAAGGCGATCACCGCGACGATCATCACGATCACGCCGATGATCGCGGGGGCCGAGATCGCGCCGATTCGGCCCTGCTCGAAGAATTGCGCGAGCGCGCCCGGCACCTCGGCGATGATGCCGACGAAGATGATGAGCGAGATGCCGTTGCCGACGCCGCGCGCGGTGATCTGCTCGCCAAGCCACATCAGGAACATCGTGCCGCCGACGAGCGTGATGACGCAGGACAGCTCGAAGAAAAGGCCGGGATCATGCGCGAGATCGCCCGCTTCGAGGCTCTTCGCAAGGCCATACGCCTGGAAGGTCGCCAGAAGCACCGTGCCGTAGCGGGTGTACTGGTTGATCTTCTTGCGCCCCTGCTCGCCTTCCTTTTTCAGCTGGTCGAGCGCGGGCACCATGGCGGTGAGAAGCTGCACGATGATCGAGGCAGAGATGTAGGGCATGATGCCGAGCGCGAAGATCCCCATCCGGCCGAGCGCGCCGCCGGTGAACATCTGAAGCATCCCGCCGATGCCCTGCGAGGCTTCCTGCATGAACTCGCGCAGCGCCTGGGCGTCGATGCCGGGCACCGGGATATAGGTGCCGAGGCGGTAGACAATCAGAAGTCCGATGGTGAAGAAGATGCGCTGGCGAAGATCGGTGGCCTTGCCGAGGGCCCCCCAGCTGATATTCGCCGCCATTTGCTCTGCAGCAGATGCCATTCCGGTCTCTCTCATGAGAGCGCCGCCAAACCGTTTTCCGGTCGGCGGCGCTTGGAAAACTCGTGCTTATGTAAGCGCCGCGAGGGCCGCCCACAACACCTTATTCGGCCGTAGCCGCCGCCGATGCCGCCGCCGTGACCGAAAGCGAGCCGCCCGCCTTCTCGACCGCGTCGATCGCGGCCTTGGAGGCGCCTGTCACAGCGAGCTTGAGCTTCGCCTTGATCTCGCCCTTGGCAAGCACGCGGATGCCGTCGAGCTTGCGGCGCACGACGCCGGCTTCAACGAGCAGGTCCTCGGTAATTTCCTTCTTCGCGTCGAGCGTGCCGGCGTCGACGAACTTCTGAAGCTGGCCGAGGTTGATCACCGCGAATTTCTTGGCGTTCGGCTTGGTGAAGCCGCGCTTCGGCAGGCGCCGGTAGAGCGGCATCTGGCCGCCCTCATAGCCGCCGAGCGCCACGCCCGACCGCGATTTCTGACCCTTGATGCCACGGCCGCCCGTCTTGCCCTTGCCCGAGCCCGGGCCGCGGCCGACGCGCTGGCGCTTCTTGGTCGCACCGGGATTGTCCCGGAGTTCATTCAGTTTCATGTCGCTTCTCCTTGGCCGGAACCGCCCCCGAAGCGAGATGGGCGGACACGGCATTTCTTGGTTTTTGACTCGGGCCCTTCAAGGCCACCGGGGGCGTATAGACGCGAAGGTGCCGCGATGCAAGCTTTCCCGTCCGCGCAAAGCGCCTTGGCATGCGCCAAGGCGCTTTGCGGTCATTCACCACCTGTAGTCCCGTTCGCAGCCGCGACTTGCCCGTCCCGTTCGCGCGCCTCAGGCGCCAGCAGGCATCGCGAATTCAGGCCGGAACCCCTCGTAGACCGGGCGGCCGTCATCGGGCTTGGGATAGCCCTTCGTGTTGTCGTAGAAGGCGTGGTAGGTGGCTTTGGGGAACTTCGCGTCGTCGTAGCCCATGATGTTCGGGACCGCGACGCGGATGCGCTTCTGCTTGTCGTCGAGCATGATCGCCGCGCCGCAGTCCTTGCAGGTGCAGAGCTCCAGCGGGCCGTTCGGATTGTCCTTGTTGAACGGCTGGCGGGCGAGCTTCTCGGGATGGTCCACCTTCAGGTCGCCGTGATTGAAGAACGCGACATGGGTCGTGTGCTGACCGGTCACGGACTTGCAGACGTTGCAGTGGCACTCATGATTGTCGATCGGTTCGGCGTCGGCATGCGTGTGAACGTGGTCGCAGCCACCCTCATATTTGTGAGACATGTATCCCCCCTGTGACAGTCGCTCATTCGGCGACAATGAATCCTGGAAATCGCACGGATACTTCTAACCGGAGGAGTTTAGCACAGGACCAGGGGGGCGCGGAAATGCCGACATAAGTAGCCGTCGGTGGAATGACTCGGCGCGGAGGAGGGCACGAAAACGCCCCGGGGCAGGCCGGGGCGTTTTCGCTTGGGCGATCCGGGCGCCTCAGTTCCGGCGCTCGCGGGTGTCGCGAAGATAGTCGGTCCAATAGGGCGCCGGATCGGCGGATCCGACCGATGTCAGCCGGGTGACGAATGCCCGCAGAACGCGGATCGTTTCGCCGATAAGCCCGGCATTACGCGTTATTTCCAACATGGCTGGCCTTTCATGGCTTCATGAGTTGCGCCACAGATAGGCCGAAGCCCGTGCCGCCACCACAGACAAACCGGAAAAGCCGGGTTGCATGGGACGCAAGGCAACCCGCTGCCATGAAACGCAAAACGCCCCGGGCGACCGGGGCGTTCCGTGGGCAAGTCACGGCCCCTCGTCGGGGCCTGTCGCTCAGCCGCGCTCTTCGACGATCTCGACGAGGTGCGGGATCTTCGCGACCATTCCGCGGACCGAGGGCGTATCCTCGAGCTCGCGCGTGCGGTTCATCTTGCCGAGGCCGAGGCCCTTCAAGGTCTGCGCCTGGATTGCCGGGCGGCGGATCGGCGAGCCGATCTGCTTCACGACGATGGTTTTCTTGGCCATGGTCCGGTCTCCTTACGCTTCAGCCGCTTCGGCGGCTTCCGCCGGCGCTTCGGCGTCGGGCTTCTTCAGGATGTCGGCCACCTTCTTGCCGCGGCGCTGCGCGACCATGCGGGGGCTCGATTCCAGCTTCAGACCGTGGATCGTGGCGCGGATCATGTTGTAGGGGTTCTGGCTGCCCAGCGATTTTGCGACGACGTCCTGAACGCCCAGCATCTCGAACACGGCGCGCATCGGACCACCGGCGATGATCCCGGTACCAGCCGGAGCCGACCGCATCACGACCCTGCCGGCGCCGTGACGCCCCTCGATGTCGTGGTGCAGCGTGCGGCCGTCGCGCAGCGGCACCCGGACCAGCGAACGCTTCGCCTGTTCGGTCGCCTTGCGGATCGCTTCCGGCACTTCCTTGGCCTTGCCCTTGCCGAAGCCGACACGGCCGCGCTGGTCACCGACCACCACGAGCGCGGCGAAACCGAAGCGCTTGCCGCCCTTCACGGTCTTCGACACGCGGTTGATCGCCACGAGGCGATCGGCGAATTCCGGGTTCTCGTCGCGCCGGTCGTCCCTACGGGGACCACGGTCCCGGCGCTGTTCTCTTTCTGCCATCAGGCATTCCTTGCATGGTGGCGCGGGCCTCGCGCCGTTACGTCCAATCCTGGTGGGCGCGGGGCCCCCGGATCATCGGGGTGGCATAGGACGCCACCCGCATTCATCAGAACTTCAAGCCGCCTTCACGGGCAGCATCGGCCAAGGCCTTGATCTTTCCGTGAAAGAGGAAGCCACCGCGATCGAAGTAGCACTGTTCGACCCCGGCTTTCTTGGCGCGCTCGGCGATCGCCTTGCCGACCTTTGTCGCCGCCTCGACGTTGTTCTTGCCGACGACGCCCAGATCCTTTTCGAGGCTGGAAGCCGACGCGAGCGTCACGCCGTTTGCGTCGTCGATCAGCTGCACGCTGATGTTCTTCGACGAACGGTGAACCGAGAGGCGCGCGCGCCCGTCGGCCTGTTTGCGAAGCTTGTTCCGGACGCGCAGGCGGCGCTTGAGGAACAGATCCCGTTTGCTGTTTGCCATCTGTCTGGTCCTTACTTCTTCTTGCCTTCCTTGCGGAAGATGTACTCGTCCTTGTACTTGATGCCCTTGCCCTTGTAGGGCTCCGGGCTACGCCATTCGCGGATATTGGCCGCGACCTGGCCGACGAGTTGTGGATCGATCCCTTCGACGACGATCTCGGTCAGCTTCGGGGTCGTGACGGTCACGCCCTCGGGAACGTCGAAGTTCACTTCGTGGCTGTATCCGAGCGACAGTTTCAGGACCTTACCCTGCATCTGCGCGCGGTAGCCGACGCCATTGATCTCGAGTTCCTTCTTGAAGCCGTTGGTCACGCCTTCGACGAGGTTCGCCACCATGGAGCGCGACATTCCCCACTGCTGGCGCGCCCGCTTCGAGGTGCCGCGCGGCTTCACCGAGATTTCGTTGCCGTCGAGCGTGATCGAGACGTCGTCGGTCGCCGTGAAGCTCAAAACGCCTTTCGGGCCTTTCACTTCCACGGTCTGGCCCGATATGGTCGCGGTGACGCTCGAGGGGACTTCTACGGGTCGCTTGCCGATACGAGACATTAAACCCTCCTCAGAACACGGTGCAGAGCACTTCGCCGCCGATATTGGCGCTCCGTGCGGCTGCATCCGACATCACGCCCTGGGGCGTGGAAACGATGGAGACACCGAGGCCCTGACGGACCGAAGGGATGTCCTTGGCACCCGAATAGACCCGGCGGCCGGGCTTCGAGACGCGCTTGAGTTCGCGGATGACCGGCGTGCCCTCGTAGTATTTCAGGCTGATTTCAAGCTCATTGTGGCCGGCGTCGGTTGTCACCTTCTCATAGCCGCGGATGTAGCCCTCGTCCTTCAGGACGTCGAGCACCCAGGCGCGGAGCTTCGAGGCCGGTGTGCGGACGGTCGACTTGCTGCGCATCTGCGCGTTCCGGATGCGGGTCAGCATATCGCCGAGAGGATCGTTCATCGACATATCTCGGTCCTCCTTACCAGCTCGACTTCACCATGCCCGGGATCTGCCCCATCGAGGCGAGATCGCGCAGCATGATGCGGCTGAGCTTGAGTTTGCGATAATAGGCGTGCGGACGACCCGTCAGCTGGCAGCGGTTGTGGATCCGCGTCGCCGAAGAGTTGCGGGGCAGCTTCGCCAGTTTCATCGAGGCCTTGAAGCGCTCTTCCATCGGCTTCGACTGGTCGTTGATGATTTCCTTCAACGCGGCGCGCCTGGCGGCATACTGCTTGACCAGCTTCGCGCGCTTCACTTCGCGGTTCACCATGGATTTCTTAGCCATATCGTCGTTCCTCCGCGATCAGCTGGTGAAGGGCATGTTGAATTGCTTCAACAGCGCCTTCGCTTCCGCGTCGGTCGGCGCGGTGGTGCAGATGATGATGTCCATGCCGAGAACTTCGTCGACCTTGTCGAAGTCGATCTCGGGGAACACGATGTGTTCCTTCAGGCCCATCGCGTAGTTGCCACGGCCATCGAACGACGAGCCCTTGACGCCGCGGAAGTCGCGGACGCGCGGCAGCGCGATCGTGATCAGCCGGTCGAGGAATTCGTACATCCGGTCGCCGCGCAGCGTCACTTTCGTGCCGAGCGGCATCTCCTCACGTACCCGGAAGCCGGCAATCGACTTCTTGGCCTTGTTGATCACCGCCTTCTGGCCGGCGATCAGGCTAAGCTCCTCGGAGGCCTGCTTGACCTTCTTGGTGTCCTTCACGGCCTCGCCGACGCCCATGTTCAGCACGATCTTCTCGAGCTTCGGGATCTGCATGTCGTTCTTATAGCCGAACTCTTCCTTGAGAGCGGCGCGAACGTTGGCCTGGTAATGCGCCTTGAGGCGCGGGGTATAGGTCTGGGTATCGAGCATCAGATCACGTCCCCCGTGGTCTTTGCGAAGCGCACCTTCTTGTAGCCGTCCATCTTGAAACCGACGCGGGTCGCCTTGCCGTTCTTGTCGAGAAGCGCGAGGTTCGACAGATCGATCGGCATCGCCTTCGGCTGGCGGCCGCCCTGGCTGTTCTGGGTCTGGCGCTGGTGGCGGATGGCGATGTTGACACCCTCGACCACGGCCTTGCCGGCCTTCGGGTCGATGGATGCAATCTCGCCTTCCTTGCCCTTGTCCTTGCCGGCAAGAACGACGACCTTGTCGCCTTTCTTAAGTTTCGCAGCCATCAGAGCACCTCCGGAGCGAGCGAGATGATCTTCATGAAGTTCTTGGCGCGCAACTCACGCACCACCGGTCCGAAGATCCGGGTGCCGACCGGCTCGCCCTGGTTCGTGAGGATCACGGCGGCGTTGCGGTCGAAGCGGATGGCGGTGCCGTCTTCGCGGCGGACTTCCTTGGCGGTGCGCACGACGACGGCCTTGCGGACGTCGCCCTTCTTCACGCGGCCGCGCGGGATGGCTTCCTTGACCGACACCACGATGATGTCGCCGACGCTGGCGTAGCGGCGGTGGGAACCCCCCAGGACCTTGATGCACTGCACCCGGCGTGCGCCGGAGTTGTCAGCGACATCCAGATTGGTCTGCATCTGGATCATTTGGTTTCTCCCGACCTTTGGGAACCTGCCTTAGTCCGCGGTCCCAGGGTTTCGATTGAACTGGCGTGGGGATCAGGCCGAAGCTTCAGCCACCACAGTCCAGCGTTTCGTCTTCGAGATCGGCGCGCATTCTTCAATACGCACGGTATCGCCGACCTTGAATTTGTTCTCCGCGTCATGGGCGCGGTATTTCTTCGACTTCCGCACGGTCTTGTGCAGCAGCGGGTGCTTGAAGCGGCGCTCGACGAGGACGGTGATCGTCTGGTCGTTCTTGTCCGAGGTCACGGTGCCTTGCAGGATACGTTTGGGCATGGGTGGTTCCTCAGTTCGCCGCCGCTTCAGCGGCTTTCTGGTTCAGGACCGTCTTGATGCGGGCAACGTCACGGCGAACCTTGCGCATGCGGGCGGTGTTCTCAAGCTGGCTGGTGGCCTGCTGGAAGCGGAGGTTGAAGGCCTCCTTCTTCAGCGCCGTCAGCTCGTCGCGGAGCTGGTCGGGCGTCTTCGCTTTCAGTTCCTGGGCGTTCATCGCCTTTTCCTTTGCAACATCACCGGAAGGCCCTCAAGACGGGTGACCCTTGGCCCGGTGGAGTCAATGATGGACATGCGAATCCCGGAGGCCCGGAATCGCAGGATGCGTCCCTATAAGGGAGGGGGTGCGGGAGGGCAAGGGAAAAGGTTGGAGGGAAGTGCAGTGAGGGCCGATCAAAGCCGAACATTTGCGTTCGCTTCAATAAGTTGCATCACACAATGGGTCAGTGCGAACGCGGAAACGTCGCTTCTAGCCAAGGGGCTACCCAGTCCAACAATCCGAGCCAGCCTCCCACGGCGAAACCAAATGCTATCAAAGGCATCGCTATGTCAAACGTGACAACCCTCAGAAAGCGCGTTCTACCAAAACCAACAAAGAGCTTGCGCCTATACCATTGCTTCACTTGGGCTTCGCATAGCATCTTGGTTTGCTCGGCTAACTGTCGAATTTCGTCCTTACATGCTTCGACGTCGCCCGCTTCGATCATGTCCTTCAATCGAAGATAGTTGCGATTGATTTGCCCGCCGTCGAAGTTCTGACGGTCCGGCTTGTTTTTCTCAAAGCGCTTGAATTCTTCTTCCATATTCGCGCTGAAGAATAGTGCGGCAACGCGCTCGAACTAATCTATCGTCCTTGCTATGCCATCCCTTTCTGATTTCACTTTCTGGTTGGTGCTCAGGTACTCATTTTTTTTTTTCAAGCAGAAGACGGCATACGAGATGAACAAATAAAGCACTGAGAGCACAAGTACAAAACTCAGAAGGTACTCGGGAACAAGGATGTCGAAACCTGCGTTCTCCAATTTTGTTAAGCGAAGCCGAAAGACCGACACCGAGACAGAGGTAAGGCAGAAGATCAGCAAAGCCGTCTGTTTTTTTCGTGTTGATGCGCTCAAGTATTCCATGTTTGGAGCCACGCTAGACCTGCTTTGAACGGGCGACAGAAGCATGTTGGACACGGTTGCATCGTGAATATTCCGATCATTCAATTTTCCCCCTCCGCCTATCAACACAAATGTGGACCCCAGGCCGGGTGACAGGACTCATTCGCTACTTACCGCGTCGGAAATAGAAACAGAGCGGGTTTCACCCCGCCACTTCAATAATATCGTCTGGCGTCGTATCCCGCCCGGCGGCAACGCCGGGCAGCGCCCGGCCCGCCCCCAGGCGGGCGCTTCTCGCCCGCCCGGGCCGGGCGCTGCCCTCATCTCTTCATCTTGCAGGTCTCGGCCCCCTCCCCCCTCCCCTCCCACGAGGGGAGGGGCGCCAGGCGTCACGGCCGGGCACAACGCGGCTCCCTCCCCCTTCGTGGAGAGAGATGCGGTGGGGGGCGCCAATGCCGACAGACCACCCCACCCTATCCGGCGATCCCCCGCACACGCGGCCAAAGGGTTAAAATCGCCCTAACGCGTCACGAATTATCGTTTATTTTCAACGCAGATGCCACGATTTCACGCGTGAAACGGCGTGAAAGAAAAGGCGCGCCCGAAGGCGCGCCTTTCCGAAACCGTTCTCTCGGGCCGGCCTTACCAGTCCTCGCGGACCACGACCCGGGTCTTGACCGGCAGCTTCATCGCGCCGAGGCGGAGCGCCTCACGGGCGACGGTATCGCTCACGCCGTCGATCTCGAACATGATCCGGCCGGGATGGACCCGTGCCGCCCAGAAATCGACGGAGCCCTTACCCTTGCCCATCCGGACCTCGGTCGGCTTCGACGAAACCGGCAGGTCCGGGAAGACGCGGATCCAGACCCGGCCCTGACGCTTCATGTGGCGGGTGATCGCGCGGCGGGCCGCCTCGATCTGCCGCGCCGTGATGCGCTCGGGCTGGGTCGCCTTGAGGCCGAAGCCGCCGAAGTTGAGCTCGTGCCCGCCCTTGGCTTCGCCGTGGATCCGGCCCTTGTGCTGTTTGCGGAACTTCGTCCGTTTCGGTTGCAGCATCTTCGTTACTCCTTACCGGGCGTCGCGGCGCGGGCCGCGCGGGTTCGGACCACGCGGGCCTGGGCCACGCGGGCTCGGACCTTCCTGGGCCTCGGCAGCCTTGCGGTCGCGGGCCTGCGGATCGTGCTCCATGATCTCGCCTTTGAAGATCCAGACCTTCACGCCGATGATCCCGTAGGGGGTCGTGGCTTCGGCGAGCGCGTAGTCGATGTCGGCGCGGAGCGTATGCAGCGGCACGCGGCCTTCGCGGTACCATTCGGTCCGCGCGATTTCCGCGCCGCCAAGGCGGCCGGCGACGTTCACGCGGATACCGAGCGCCCCCATGCGCATCGCGTTCTGCACGCCCCGCTTCATCGCGCGGCGAAACGAGACCCGGCGCTCGAGCTGCTGGGTGATCGACTCGGCCACGAGCTGCGCGTCGAGCTCGGGTTTGCGGACCTCGACGATGTTGAGGTGCAGTTCCGAGTCGGTGAAGTTTGCGAGCTTCTTGCGCAGGACCTCGATATCTGCGCCCTTCTTGCCGATGATGACACCGGGGCGGGCAGTGTGGATCGTGACGCGGCACTTCTTGTGCGGCCGTTCGATGATGACTTTCGACACACCGGCCTGCTTCGCGTAATCATGGATGAACTCGCGCATCTTGAGGTCCTCAAGAAGCAAGTTGCCGTAGTCCTTGTTGTCGGCGTACCAGCGGCTGTCCCAGGTGCGATTGACCTGGAGGCGCATGCCGATCGGGTTGACCTTCTGTCCCATTACGCTTGCTCCTCGACTTGCCGCACCTTGATGGTCAGCTCGCTGAACGGTTTCAGGATGCGGCCGAACCGGCCACGGGCGCGCGGCCGGCCGCGCTTCAGTGTCAGGTTCTTGCCGACATAGGCCTCGGCGACGACGAGATCGTCGACGTCAAGCCCGTGGTTGTTTTCGGCATTGGCGATCGCCGACTGGAGGCACTTCTTGACGTCGTCGGCGATCCGCTTCTTCGAGAAGGTGAGATCGGCGAGCGCCTTGTCGACTTTCTTGCCGCGGATGAGCGCCGCAACGAGGTTCAGCTTCTGCGGCGAGGTGCGAAGCATCTTGGCCTTGGCCATCGCCTCGTTCTCGGCCACGCGGCGCGGATTCTTTTCCTTACCCATGGCGCTTACTTCCTCTTGGCTTTCTTGTCGGCCGCGTGACCGTAATAGGTCCGCGTCGGCGAGTACTCACCGAACTTCTGGCCGATCATCTCCTCGGTCACGTTGACCGGGATGTGCTTGTGACCGTTGTAGACCCCGAAGGTGAGGCCGACGAACTGCGGCAGTATGGTGGAGCGGCGCGACCAGATCTTGATCACTTCCGACTTGCCCGATGCCTGAACCTTCTCTGCCTTCTTCAGCAGGAAGCTGTCGACGAAGGGGCCTTTCCAAACAGAACGAGCCATGGATCTAGCGCCCTTTCTTCGTGTGACGGGAACGGACGATGTACTTGTCCGAGTTCTTGTTCGACCGGGTGCGGGTGCCCTTGGTGCCCTTGCCCCACGGGGTGACCGGGTGACGGCCGCCGGAGGTGCGGCCCTCACCACCGCCATGCGGGTGGTCGATCGGGTTCATCGCGACGCCGCGAACAGTCGGGCGCACGCCCATATGCCGCTTGCGGCCCGCTTTGCCGAAGTTCTGGTTCGAATTGTCGGGGTTCGAGACCGCTCCGACGGTCGCCATGCACTCCTGGCGGACCATGCGCAGTTCGCCCGAGGACAGGCGGATCTGGGCATAGCCGCCGTCGCGGCCGACGAACTGGGCGTAGGTGCCCGCGGCCCGCGCGATCTGACCGCCCTTGCCCGGCTTCATCTCGACGTTGTGGACGATCGTGCCGATCGGCATGCCGGAAAACGGCATCGCGTTGCCAGGCTTGACGTCAGTTTTCGCGCCCGCGACGACGGTGTCGCCCACGGCAAGACGCTGCGGCGCGAGAATATAGGCCCGTTCGCCGTCCTGATACTTGACCAGCGCGATAAAGGCGGTGCGGTTCGGGTCGTATTCGATCCGTTCCACGGTCGCCGGGACGTCGAACTTGCGACGCTTGAAATCGACGATACGGTAGAGTCGCTTCGCGCCCCCACCTTTGTGCCACATCGTGACGCGCCCGGTGTTGTTCCGGCCGCCCGTCTTGGTCAGACCCTCGGTGAGGGTCTTGACCGGGCGACCTTTCCAAAGCTCCGAACGGTCGATCAGAACCAGCCCACGCTGGCCCGGCGTCGTCGGTTTGTACGACTTGAGTGCCATGCTTTCTGTCTTCCGTTGCTTTGAACCTGTCGGTCCGTTGGTTTGAGGGCCCCGTAGGTCCCCGTGGTATCAAAAACTCACGGCCCCGGAGGACGGGGCCGCGAGATTCGGCGCCTTCTATCAGAGCCCGGAGGTCACGTCGATAGTGTTGCCTTCCTCGAGGGTCACATAGGCTTTCTTCACGTCGCTCCGCACGCCGGGACGGCCGCGGAAGCGCTTGGTCTTGCCCTTGGTGACGACAGTGTTGACCGCCTTCACCTTGACGCCGAAGACCGCTTCGACCGCTTCCTTGATCTGCGGCTTGGTCGCGTCGTTCGCCACTTGGAAGACGACCGCGCCGGCCTCCGAGGCCATGGTCGCCTTCTCGGTGATCACGGGCTTGACGATCACGTCGTAATGTTCCGCTTTCACGCTCATTTCAATCGAGCCTCCAGAGCTTCGACACCCGCCTTCGTGAGCACGAGCGTGTCACGCTTGAGGATGTCATACACGTTGGCGCCCATCGAGGGCAGCACATCGATGCCCTCGATGTTCTGGGCGGCGCGGGCGAAGTTCTCGTTCACGTCGGCACCGTCGATGATGAGCACCTTCTTCCAGCCGAGTTCCTTCGCCGTCTTGGCGAGCGCCTTGGTCTTGGCGTCCTTCATCTCTAGCGAGTCGAGGATGATGAGCTGGCCGGCGCCGGCCTTGGCCGACAGGGCATGCTTGAGGCCGAGCGCCCGGAACTTCTTGGGAAGGTCATGGGCGTGGCTGCGCGGGGTCGGGCCCTTGTAGGTGCCGCCGTGACGGAAGATCGGCGCGCCACGATCACCGTGGCGCGCGCCACCGGTGCCCTTTTGGCGGTAGATCTTCTTGGTCGAGTAGCTGACCTCGGACCGGGTCTTGACGCTGTGCGTTCCGGCCTGCGCCTTCGCGCGCTGCCAGCGCACGACGCGGTGCAGGATGTCGGCGCGCGGCTCGAGCCCGAAGATCTCGTCGGAGAGATCGATCGAGCCAGCCTTCTTGGCGTCGAGCTTGATCACATCGAGTTTCATTATTTCTCTCCTTCGGGCGCGTCACCGGCATCGCCGGCTTCGGCCTCACCTTCCTCGGCGGCTGCGGCCGCTTCGGACGCGGCGAGCGCGGCCTCCTGCGCGGCGGCTTCGGCTTCAGCCGCGGCCTTGCGGGCGGCTTCTTCCTCGGCGGCGGCGGCGGCGGCGGCTTCTTCAGCGGCCTTCTTCGCGGCTTCGGCCTGCGACCGCAAAGCTGCCGGCAGGATCACGTTGTCGGGAAGCGGTTTCTTCACCGCATCCTTGATCGTCACCCAGCCACCCTTCGAACCCGGAACCGAGCCCTTGACCATGATCAGCCCGCGGTCGCTGTCGGTGCGCACGACCTGCAGGTTCTGCGTGGTCACGCGGACGGCGCCCAGATGGCCGGCCATCTTCTTGCCCTTGAACACCTTGCCGGGGTCCTGGCACTGGCCGGTCGAACCGTGCGAGCGGTGCGAGATCGACACGCCGTGCGAGGCACGCAGACCGCCGAAGTTGTGCCGCTTCATCGCGCCCGCAAAGCCCTTGCCGATCGAGGTGCCCGCGATGTCGACGAACTGGCCCTCGAAGTAATGGTCGGCCGTGATTTCCTCGCCCACGCCGATCAGGTTCTCGGGGCTCACCCGGAACTCGGCCACCTTTCGCTTCGGCTCCACCTTCGCGGCAGCGAAGTGGCCGCGCATCGCGGCGGTCGTGCGCTTGGCCTTTGCGGCGCCGGCTCCGAGCTGAACGGCGGAGTAGCCGTCCTTCTCGGCCGTGCGCTGCGCCACGACCTGCAGATTGTCCAGTTGCAGGACGGTCACCGGAACCTGCCGGCCGTCCTCGAGAAAGAGCCGGGTCATACCCAGCTTCTTTGCGATCACTCCAGAGCGCAACATCGTCAGTGCCCTCCTCAGACCTTGATTTCGACGTCGACGCCGGCGGCGAGGTCGAGCTTCATCAGCGCGTCCACCGTCTGGGGCGTCGGGTCGACGATGTCGAGAAGCCGCTTGTGGGTGCGAATCTCCCACTGGTCACGGCTCTTCTTGTCGATGTGCGGGCCACGGAGAACCGTGAACTTCTCGATCTTGTTCGGCAGCGGGATCGGCCCGCGGACCTGGGCGCCCGTGCGCTTGGCCGTGTTCACGATTTCCTGCGTGCTGGCGTCCAGTACGCGGTAATCGAAGGCCTTGAGCCGGATGCGGATGTTCTGACCAGTCATTGTCTTGCCTCTCGCGGGCTTTCGGTTGAGAGGCAGACCGGGCCTCGTGCCCGGCCTGCATCGAACCGTTCTTGTCTTACTTCAGGATTTTCGAGACGACGCCGGCGCCGACGGTGCGGCCGCCTTCGCGGATGGCGAAGCGGAGCTTCTCTTCCATCGCGATGGGCGCGATCAGCTCGACCTCGAACTTCAGGTTGTCGCCCGGCATCACCATCTCGGTGCCCTCGGGCAGCGTCACGGTGCCCGTCACGTCCGTCGTGCGGAAGTAGAACTGCGGCC